>NZ_JAIQDF010000013.1:0-315479 GCF_020037055.1 Myxococcus sp. AS-1-15
GGTCCACGTGTCCGATCGTGCCGATGTTCACGTGGGGCTTGTTACGCTCGAACTTCTCCTTGGCCATGACACTCCTCTAAAAAATGGAGCCCTGAACCAGGATTGAACTGGTGACCTCATCCTTACCAAGGATGCGCTCTGCCAACTGAGCTATCAGGGCTTGGCGATGCTATGAACTACAACGTTTGGAGCGGGAAATGGGATTCGAACCCACGACATTCAGCTTGGAAGGCTGACGCTCTACCAACTGAGCTATTCCCGCAATGCCGAGTGGAGGGAGATGGATTCGAACCATCGAAGGCGTAGAGCCGGCAGATTTACAGTCTGCTCCCTTTGGCCGCTTGGGTATCCCTCCAGAATTTTGAACCACCGACTTCAACTGCCCCCCGCACTGCTCGTCCCGGGCCCTCATCCGCGGCCCCGTCCTGCTTGGCCGGCGGCGGGACTTGAACCCGCGACCTACTGATTACAAATCAGTTGCTCTACCGACTGAGCTACACCGGCACTCATCGGCTCCTGCCCTACCCTACCTGCACCGAAGCCGTCAACCACCCGACTCCGATGTGCGAGGCGCGCCCTTTTAGAAGTCCCCATCACCCAAGTCAAGGAGATTGATCCCGGGTTCAGACCGACTAACGGGAGGAGCTGCTCCCCCGCTGGCGGGCGACCTCGTATAGCAGAATGCCGGCCGAAACGGACGCATTGAGTGAACCGACCTGACCCGCCATGGGAATCCGCAGGCGGTGGTCGCAGTGCTTGAGCACACCCTCCCTCACCCCTCCCCCCTCGGCGCCCACGACGAGGGCCAGGGGCCCGTCCAGCCGGGCGCTCCACATGGGCTCGGTCGCGTCCACGTCGGCCGCGGCCACCCAGAGCCCCGCCTCCTTCAGTTGCTCCAGGGCGCGCGAGATGTTCACCACCCGGGCGATGAGGCAGTGCTCCACCGCTCCGGCGGACGCCTTGGCCACCGTCCCCGTCACCTGGACGGCCCGGTCCTTGGCGATGACCACCCCATGCGCCCCGAGCGCATGGGCCGACCGGATGATGGCCCCCAGGTTGTGCGGATCCTGGATGCCGTCGAGCACGACCACGAGCGCGGGCCGCTTGCTGGCCTGGGCCGCGTCGAGGAGGTCCTCGAGTTCCGCGTACTTGAAGCCCCGGAGCTCCAGCACCACGCCCTGGTGCACGCCGCCGTCGGCCATCACGGCCAGCCGCTCGCGCGACACCTTCTCGACGCGGACGCCCGCGTCCCGGGCGCGGCTGAGCAGCTCCCCCGCGGCCTTGGCCGCGAGCTGTCCCTCCACGATGAACAACCGCTCGACCTCATCCGGCCGGGCCCGCAGGGCCTCGAGGACCGGATTCACCCCATAGACGTGCCGCGCGGAGGAATCTCCCCCCTCGCGCTCGCCTCGACCACCTCGGGAGGAACGCTCACGCATGGGGACTAGAGGACCTCGACAGGGACGGAGAGGGTCTTCTGCTGACGCGCGCAGATCTTCTCCGTGCAGATGAAGAAGACGAGCTTGGCGTCCACCGAGCCCTTGCCCGCGGCGGCCGCGGTGAAGGGGACCTCGAAGCGGGGGTCGGCGAACTCCTGACCCGCGGCCTTCTTGGAGACCGAGTCCTCGCGGCCCAGCTTCTCCTTGGCCACGGTGAGCTGGGTGCCCTTCACGTCCAGCTTCAGCGGGGCCTCCTCGGAGACATGCGCGCCGGACTTCGTCTTCACCGAGACCACGAACACGCCCTTCTCTCCCGCCTTCACCTGGGAGGAGGAGCCGTCGGTGGACACGTCATAGAGGCTGGCGGGGTCCACCTCGTTCGCGGACGCCGGGACCGCCCAGACGCAGGCCACCAGCAGGGCGGCGACGGAGGTGACGCTTCGGATGTGCGACATGGCTGGGTCTCCTGGATGCGGGGGTTGCGTATCACGCCTCGACGTGAGGTGCCGGGATTCTGTTCACGCGCCCTCCGAGCCGCTCCGCGGCGCACGGCTCGCGCGCTTCTTGCGCGGTGATGGGACGAGGGCACTCGCGAGCGGGCTCGGTGGGAGCAGGTCCGGCATCGACACAGGCTCCGCGCCCGCGACCAGCTCCTCGGCCCGGATGATGATGGGGGTGGCCAGGTCCATGCCCGTCACCGCCTCCATCTCCGGCAGCGCGGGAGAGCTGTTCACCTCGAAGACCTTGGACTGGCCCTGGACGTCCAGGAGGTCCACGGCCGCGACCTCCAGGCCCACCAGCCGGGTGGCCTTCTCCGCCGTGGCCCGCTGCCCCGGGGACAGGTCCATCTCCTCCAGCCGCGCGCCCTTGATGAGCGTGTGGGCGAGCCGGCCCGGGCGAGGACGCCTGCGGACGGCCGCGATCGCCCTGCCGCCCACCACCAGCACGCGCACATCCTGGCTGGTGCTCTTCACGTACTCCTGCATCACCAGGTTGTGCCCCAGGCCCAGCACCGCCTCGAGCGCGGCCTCCAGGGACTGGAGGCTCTCGCACACCATCACCCCGTGCTTCTCCTGCCCCTGCAGCAGCTTCACCAGGACGGGGACACCGCCCACCAGGCCCACCATCTCCTTGAGCTGGGCGGCGTCGCGCGCCATCACCGTGGCCGGGATGTCGATGCCGTGCGCGGACAACAGCTGCAGCGAGCGCATCTTGCTGCGCGACTGGGCGATGGCCTGCGCGTGGTTCACCAATGGCACGCCATGCAGCGCGAACTGGTTCACCACCGCCAGGCCATAGGTGTTGATGGACTGGGCGATGCGCGGCAGTACCACGTCCGTGGGCGCCAGCTTCTTGCGGTCGTAATAGAGGGTGGCGCTTCCCCCTCCATCCAGGTGCATCTGCACCCGGAGAGGGTTGAGAACGCGGAGCTGATGCCCCCTCGCGCGCCCCGCCTCGACAAGACGTCGGGTGGACGGAATGGAAGCGGAGCGCGAGAGAAGGGTGACTTTCATGGGCAGGGGCGGCAACCGGGCCGGAGGCGGACGGGACCTATAATCCCCACCACCCCCGGGGTAAAGCCGCCCCCGGCCGCCTGCTCAGCGCTGTCGGATGGCGCGGATCTCGATCTTGATGGGATCTTCCGGCCGCGAGTTCTTGATGCGGTCGCACGTGGCGCCGTTGAACCTCACGCCCTCGTTCGTGAGGTTCCACGTCTCATCACCCGACTGGAGCCGCTCGTCCTCGACGTAGACGACGATAAGCTGGGGGTTGGACGGCAGCTGCGGGCCCTTCAGGGGAATCATGCAGGGCTCGGGATTGCGGACCTCCTTGCTGATGCGCTCAAGCGCGGCCGCGAGCTCCACTTGGTTGCCCGCCTGGTAGAAGGCCCGGCTGCACAGGCCCGTCGCCGCGATGCAGGTGTCATTAGGGCCGCACGCCGTCGGGTCATCCGCGCAGGAGCGGGCGAAGCCACCCGCCGCCGCCATGGCCTGCAGCACCGCGGTGCCCTCACCCGTCGCGGTCTCAGCGCCGAAGCCGATGACGATGGTCGTCACGCGCGCGGCCTTCAACTCCTGCACCGCCGTCACGGAGGCGTTCGTGTCCAGGCAGCCGCGCCGCTCGAAGGCGGTGCCCGCCGTGGAGCAGCCGGTGGCGGAGATGGTGCACTTGCACTGGGCCGGGTTCTCCGCACCGGAGTACTCATTGGCCTCATTGCAGTTGGGCAGACCATCCGTCAGCAGGATGACGAAGTTCTTGCGGTCCGGGTCCTTCAACGCCTCCAGGCTTCCGACGAACCGGAGGCTGCCACTGGTGGGCGTGCCGCCGATGGGCTGCCCCGTGCCGAAGTTGGGGATGCCCTGGAGGATGGCGTTGATGGAGTTGGCGTGCTCGAGCAGCGAGCCGTCGTCCTCGACGACGGGAAGGTCCTTGCGCACGGACGTCGCCGAGGCCTTGGTGCATGCCTCGACGCCCGAGTTGCCCGTGGCCTCCGGGTAGGTCGTCAGGCCGAAGCGCACGAACGGACCGCTGGTCGCGAGGAACTGGGGGACGGCGGCCTGGAGATCCGTCCAGCGCGTGGGGCACGTGTCCGTGGGGCACGCCAGCGACTGGCCGCACACCACCAGGTTGCCCTGGTTGTTGCGCACCATGCAGGAGGGCTCGCTCGGATTCACCGGCAGCGTCATGGAGCCGGAGACGTCCACCAACAGCATGATGTTGGGCTTGCTCGACAGGGCCGTGATGGTCTCCTCGACCGTCGTCTGCGCGATGGCGAGCGGCTCCACCGGCTCGAAGTCGTAGGACTGACAGCCCGTGACGACGCCTGCGAGGGCGCCCAGAGCAAGGGCGCTCAGGCTCAGGAGGTTCAACTTGGCGCGCATAGGTGATGAATTCCTTCTGCTTCTATGGGGGGACGCGGAGCTCCGCGCGGCCGGGCTCTTCAGGGGACGGCTTGGGCGCAAGAGTAACGCGTGACTCCCCCTGGAGGCTACAGCCTCAAGAGGAGGGGTCCGAGGGTTCGGATGAGACTGCGAGGTTACAGCAGGAGCCGACGCGCCTCGTCGACAGGCGCACACCCGGAGCGGAGCAGACGACATTGTCGCCTGCCTGGCGCGCCTCGGGGTGGAGTGGCTAGAGCGACAGCGTGCGGGCGCCCTGCGTGAGGCGCCAGAGGGAGGCGAGCCCCATCACCTCGTCCAGGGCGCCACTCAGTGCCTCCGGCGGGTAGCCACACAGGCGCACCGTGGTGTCGCAGGCGATCAACCTCGCCCCCAGCGCCCTTGCCTCCTCCAGCATCTTCGCGGGGGCCAGCACGCCCAGCCTCTCACCTCGCGCGTGCTCCTCCCGCTCGCGCTCGCCGTCGGGGTGACCGAAGGTTCCGTCCACCCAGGCACGGAGGGCATCGAAGGCGAGGACGAAGTAGACCTCGTCCCCCATGGCCACCGCGGTGATGCCCATGGAGGCGGCCTGGAACGCCGGCTCATACGTGGCGTGCTGCAGAAAGAAGAAGACCCGTCCAGCCATCGACGAAGCACCTTACCGGGGTTCGAGTCCGGGCGGGCAAAAGGCGTATAACCCTGGACCTCCCCCCTCCCCTCGCCGAGGCGCCCCATGTCGACCCCGACCTCGCCGCCCCCCTCCACCTTCGCTCCTCGCGCCACGCGGGGACGACGATGGCGCGCCCTCGTGCTCGGCGCCGGACTGCTGGCCACCTCCGCTGGCTCCGCGCTGGCCTACTCCCGGGGCGCTGGCGAGCCTCCTCCCACGGCCACTCCTCCTCGCGACCTGCGCGCGCAGGTGGAGTCCCTGCTCGATGCATCCCAGGGCACACCGCGCGACGAGCAACTCCGACGGCTCGGGCCTCAGGCCGTGCCTGTCCTCAGCTCGCTGGTGATGGATGGCTCCGCGCCCTCGACGCGACGGGCCCGGGCCGTGGCCTCGCTGGCATTGGTGGACCCGACGCAGAGCGCGCACTCCATCCAGGAGGTGCTGGAGGACGCACGCGCTCCCGCGGACGTTCGCGCGAGCGCCGCGGGAGCCCTGGCGCGCTGCCTGGGAATCGACGCCATTCCTTCGCTCTCCGCCCGCCTCACGGACCAGCAGGAGCCCGTGCGGGAGGCCGTCGCCCTGGCGCTCGGACGGCTCGGCGGACAGCAGGTCCGACAGGCACTCGAGGAACGACTCCCCTTGGAGGAACGT
Source organism: Myxococcus sp. AS-1-15 (assembly GCF_020037055.1). Taxonomy (NCBI): domain Bacteria; kingdom Pseudomonadati; phylum Myxococcota; class Myxococcia; order Myxococcales; family Myxococcaceae; genus Myxococcus; species Myxococcus sp. AS-1-15. The sequence continues at coordinate 5,640 of NZ_JAIQDF010000013.1, forward strand.
CCCCTCGTGCGAGAGGCGCTCCAGCGCGGCCTCAGCCTCGCGGAGCCGTGACTCGGCGCTCGCCTCGGCCCGAGCCTTCCGTTAGATGGGGTCCATGCGTCCCACGGTCCTCCTGTTCGATATCGACGGCACCCTCATCACCACTGGCGGCGCGGGCCGCCGCGCCATGGACCGTGCCTTCGAGCAGCTCCACGGCCGCCGTGATGCGTGCGACTCGTTCCCCATGTCCGGCATGACCGACCGGGGCATCGTCCGGAAGGCCCTGCGCGTCATCGGCGTCGAGGACACCGAAGCGGCCATCGACGCGGGCATCGCCGCCTACCTCACGCACCTGGCGGACGAGGTGCGGAAGGTCGACGCGCAGCGCTACCTCGTCTACCCCGGCATGCGCGAGGCCGTGCAGGCGGCGCGTGGCCTCGAGGGCTTCGCGGTGGGACTGGGGACCGGCAACGTGCGCGAGGGCGCTCGCGTGAAGCTGGAGCGCGTCGGCATCCATGACCAGTTCGCCTTCGGTGGCTTCGGCTGCGACCACGAGGACCGCGTGGAGCTCATCCGCCGGGGCGCGGAGGCGGGCGCGGCGCTGCTCGGGGTGCCTCGCGAGGAGTGCCGGGTGGTCATCATCGGCGACACGCCCAAGGACGTCGACGCGGCCCTGGGCATCGGCGCCGAGTGCATCGGCGTGGGGACCGGGACCTTCACCGCCGAGGCCCTGTTGAAGGCCGGCGCTCACGCGGCCTTCGCCGACTTCTCGCACCGCGACGCCCTTCCGACCTTGCTCGGCCGAAGCTGAGGCCCCCGCCCGCGCTCGGAGCCGAGCCCGGGCTGTGGTATCTCCCGCCGCCCTTCCGAGGAGCCCGCCGCATGTCATCCACGCTCGAGTCCTATGAGCTCATCCGCTTCGCCGAGGCCTTCGAGGCACGGCTCGCCACCGCGGGGGAGATGCTCGCTGGCCGCCCCGGCCTCGATGCCGAGAAGAGCTGGCTGGCCACCGCCCTGGAGCTGGTGCGCACCACCCGCGCTCCCGCGGCTGGGGTCGTCGACCGGGTGAAGGACCTGCCCGAGCTCGATGAGGCCCGCGAGGAGTTCGCCTTCCACCAGCAAGGCCTGTGGGTCGATGCGCTGGAGAAGCTGCACGCGGGCATCACCTTCACCGCGAGCAGCCGCGCGCCCGTCATCGAGGCGCTCTTCCCCCACCTCAAGTTCGCGCAGCTCCGCCGCGCCCCCCGGGACACCATCTTCGAGTACGCGACCTCCTACGACCGTCGCACCCGCAGCGCCTACGTCACGCGCATCTTCGCTCGCGACGACTTCGCGCTCGTCCGGCCCGTGATGGAGCAGGTGGCCACGGCGCACGCCGCCTGGCGCTCCAGTCATGAGCCCGCGCCGCTGTCCCCGGAACAGGAGGCGGTGCTGCGAGAGGAACTGGTCAACCTCGGCCGCAAGCTGGAAGTGGCGCTGCGCCAGGCGCGTCTTCTCTCCGAGGCCGCGCTCGTTCCCGTGCCCAGCGTCCATGAGGCCGCGGCGCTCGGACTCAAGCCCAAGCGCCGCGCGGGACGCGGTCTTGCTCCGTCCGACGAGGGGCTCGGCGCGCTCGACCTCGAGCCCTCGGACTCCATGGAGCCCACCGAGGCGGAGCTCGCCGAGGTCGCCGCGCTCGACTCTCCTCTCGAGGAGGGTGACGCGCCGCCCGCAGCTCCGCTCGAGACATCCGGGGTGGAGCAGCCGGCTCTCGATGAGCCCACCGAGGCGATGGAGGGAGACTCCGCGGACCGCGCCACCTCGTACGATGCGGACTCCGCCACTGTTGACAACGACGTGGCAGATACAACCGAGAATACCGATGGGGGCTCCGAGGAACACGTGAACGGGCGCGCCACGGCCGCCGTCATGACGGCCCCTGTCGCGACAAGCGCGCATGCAACGGCGGAGGAGCCCCGCGCGAAGGCGGGTCGCGGACCCCGACGTCCTTCGGGTGCGGCCGAAACCGGCGCGGCCACCACCCGCGCTGCGTCGACGCCGGGTGTCCATCTGGGTGTGGCCGACGCGGGGGCAGATGCGCCTCCCGTCGCTTCGGCGGAGGACGCTCGGCATGGCGCGTCCACCCTCTCGGGCTCCAATGAGGACCCGGCCTCTGTTTCGATAGGTTCCGAGGAAGCGGCTTCAAGCCCGAGCGATGGAGCGGCTTCTTCCGAAGGGCCTCGCGGCTCAACGGGACGTGGACGGAGGCGTGAGGGCGGAACGAACCTGACGGCGAATGACAGCGCGGGTTCGGACGACGCAGGCACCTCGACCCCACGCGGCCGGCGAGGCACAGGCGCATCCCCGGGCGCCCCATCCGGTTCCGGAGAGGATACGGGTGGCACTCCTCGTGGCCGGAAGCGTGAGTCGAGCGACGACACCGAGGCCCCCCAGCAGCACCGCACTCGCGGTGCCCGAGACTCCGAGGCGGCTCGGGCGCAGGCCCCTTCCGTGCGGAAGAAGCGAAACGCGACGTCACCTTCCGGCGGGGCGGGCAGCGAGACACCGTGAGCGAGCCTCCGCGCGCGTTGAGCGGAGACCGGACATGACGGATGCCGACCGCCCCTTCCAGCGGGCTTCTCCACATTGGCGAGGCCCGTTCACCCATGCGAGCCCAAGGCGTGCGCGAGAGCACTCCGGCCAGGATGGATGCCGCCCTTCCCCACTGCGTGCCGCACGCGCCATCGTGCGACGCCCCGTGAGCGAGCCCCGGCTCGCGCCTGAATGGATGCCGCCCTTCCCCACTGCGTGCCGCACGCGCCATTGTGCGACGCCCCGTGAGCGAGCCCCGGCTCGCCCCTGAGAGGACACCCGCCATGGCGGATGCCACCCTTCCCATCGACCCGCTCCTCCCGGAGATCGTCTCCACGCTGCGCGGCGCTCGCTCGCTCGTGCTCGAAGCACCTCCCGGCGCGGGCAAGACGACCCGAGTCCCCCGCGCCCTGCTCGAAGCCGGTCTCGGCGCGGGCAAGGAGATCGTCGTCCTCCAGCCGCGCCGACTGCCCACCCGGCTCGCCGCCCAGCGTGTCTCCGAGGAGCTCGGCGAGCGCGTGGGAGAAACTGTCGGCTACCAGGTCCGCTTCGAGGATGTCCGCAGCGCGAAGACGCGCATGTCCTTCGTCACCGAGGGCGTCCTCGGCCGACGCCTCCTCTCCGACCCCACCCTCCGCGACGTCGGCATCGTCGTGCTCGATGAGTTCCACGAGCGCCACCTGTCCGCCGACATCTCCCTCGCGATGCTCCGTCGACTCCAGGAGACGCGTCGCCCGGACCTCAAGCTCGTCGTCATGTCCGCGACCCTGGAGGCCGAACCCGTCCGGGCGTACCTCGGAGGTTGTCCCTCTCTTCGCTCCCAGGGACGCCGCTTCGACGTGAGCGTCGAATACCTCCCGACTCCCGATGACCGGCACCTGGACCAGCAGGTCCTCTCCGGCATCAAGCGCCTGTTCACCCAGGGCGTCGACGGCGATGTGCTCGTCTTCCTCCCCGGCGCCGGAGAGATCCGCCGCACCCGCGACGCCTGCGCCGAGTTCGCCGAACGCCACGACACCGACGTCCTCCCCCTCCACGGCGACCTGTCCCCCGCGGAGCAGGACCGCGCCGTGCGCAGGAGCTCGCGCCGGAAGATCATCCTCTCCACCAACGTGGCCGAGACCTCCGTCACCATCGACGGCGTCGCCGTGGTCATCGACACGGGCCTCGCGCGCGTGGCCAGCCACTCGCCCTGGTCAGGACTCCCCACGCTCAAGCTGTCCAAGGTCAGCCGCGCCTCCGCCGTCCAGCGCGCAGGCCGCGCCGGCCGCACCCGCGCCGGGCACTGCCTTCGCCTCTACACCCAGCACGACTTCGACGGTCGCCCGGAACAGGACGCGCCCGAGATCCGCCGCATGGACCTGGCGGAGACCATCCTGTCCCTTCGCGCCTCCGGCGTGACCGACCTGACCGCCTTCCCCTTCTTCGAGCCACCTCCCACCGCCTCGCTCGACGCGGCGGAGACGCTGCTGCGTCGCCTCGGCGCGGTGGATGCCAAGGGGGCCGTCACCGACGTGGGCCAGCGCCTCCTGCGCTTCCCTGTCCACCCGCGCCAGGCTCGCATCATCGTCGAAGGCGAGCGACGCGGTGTCGGCGCCGACGCGGCCACCCTCGCGGCCCTCATGGGCGAGCGCGACATCCGCCGCGAGGCTCGCGCCAACCTCGGGGGTGGCCAGCGCGCCGCCGCCGTCGTCAGTGGTCCCTCGGATCTGCTCGAGCTCCTCGAACGCTTCCGCGAAGCCGAGCGCTCCAACTTCTCCTCCGGACGCCTCCACTCCCTCTCGCTCGAACAGGGCGCGGTGCAGTCCGTGGACCGCGTGCAGAAGCAGCTCCGCCGCGCCGTGCGAAGCCAGGGCGAGCGCCCGCACCGACCCGAGGACGTGGAACAGGCCCTCATGCTCAGCGTCCTCGCGGGCTACCCGGACCGCGTCGCGCGACGTCGTCGACCCCGCGCGCCCGAGCTGCTGCTCTTCGGCGGCGGCACCGCGTCCCTCTCCGAGCTGAGCGTCGTCCAGGACGCGGACCTGATGGTCGCCGCGGACGCGGAGGAGCGCCCCGGCCGCGGCGCCGTGGTGCGACTGGCCAGCGCCGTGGAGCCCGAGTGGCTGCTGGACCTCTACCCGGAGACGCTCGAGGAGGTGGACACCCTCCAGTGGAACGCCGAGGCGCGCCGCGTGGAGCGCCTCACCCGCCTGTCCTACGGCAACCTCGTCCTCGAGGAGACCCGAACGCCCGCGCCCGCCTCCGAGGCCACCGCGCGCGTCCTCGTCGAAGCCGCGCTCGCCGCCGGCCCCGGCCGCTTCGCGGAGCCCGAGGCGCTGGAGCAATGGCGCACCCGCGTGGCCCTGCTCGCCCAGGCCTTCCCCGAGGCGAAGTTCCCCACCGTCGACGACACCTTCCTGCGCGATGCGCTCGCGTCCCTGTGCTCGGACGCGCGCAGCTTCAAGGACCTGGAGGGCGTCTCGCTGCTCGACGCGCTCTACGCGCGCCTCACCTCGGAACAGCAGCGACTGCTCGCCACACACGCTCCCGAGCGCGTCACCCTCCCGGGCGGCCGGGGCGTCAAGGTGAACTACGAGCCGGGCAAGCCGCCCTGGGTGGAGTCACGGCTCCAGGACTTCTTCGGGATGGCGCAGGGGCCCAGCGTGTGCGCGGGCCGCGTGCCGCTGGTGCTCCACCTGCTCGCGCCCAACATGCGCGCCGTGCAGGTGACGACCGACCTGGCGGGTTTCTGGGAGCGACACTACCCGGCGCTGCGCAAGGAGCTGGGGCGCAAGTACCCGCGCCACTCCTGGCCGGAGGACCCCAGGCACGCACAGCCTCCCGCGCCCCGTCCTCCGCGCCGCTGAAACCACGGCCACCTAGAAGCGCTTGCGCATCTCCAGGTGGTCGATGCCGCCCTCGAGGAACACGGTGCCCACCTCGGTGTAGCCGTGCTTCTTGTAGAACTCGAGCGCGTAGAGCTGCGCGTGCAGCATGATGCCCTTGACCCCGCGGCGGACCGCTTCCGCCTCCAGGGTCGTCAAAAGCAGCGAGCCCACGCGGGCCTTGCGATGCGCCTGCAGCACCGCCATGCGCCCCACCTGCCCCCAGGGGCCCTGCTCGCCCTCGGGCGCTTGAGGCAACATCACCAGCCGCCCCGTGCCGATGGCGTGGCCTCCCTGGTGGGCGATGATGTGGTACGCGTTCGCGTCCTCGGCGTCACGCTCGATGCCCTCGGGGACGTGCTGCTCCTCGATGAACACCACCTCGCGGATGGCGAGCGCCTGCATGAGCTCCGCCTCGTCCCGGATCTGGGCGACGGTGACGGGCGCGGAAATGTCCGTGGAACTGGCCATGTCGAGGGCAAGGTACACAAAAGGCAGCGAGGTCAACAGGCGGAAAAGCACCCGGACATGTCAAGGTCCCAACCGTCCATGAGCCCCCGCCCCGTCGCCAGCCGCCTGCCGCTGGCGGGCTTCTACTTCCTCTACTTCGCCGCGGTGGGCATCGTCCTCCCGTTCCTGCCCGCCTGGTTCAAGTCGCTGTCGCTGTCCGCGACGCAGGTGGGGCTGCTCCTGTGCCTCAGCCCCTTGGCCTCCCTGCTCGTTCCGCCGATGTGGGGCCACCTCGCCGACCGCACCGGCCGTGCGTCCCGGGTCCTCACCGTGCTGGCGCTCGGCGCGGCGCTCGCCTTCGCGCTCGTGGGCCGCGCGCGGACCTTCGACACGCTCGTGCCGGCCATGGCGCTGTACGCGTGCTTCGTCTGCGCCTTCACGCCCCTCATGGACAGCCTCACCCTGCACCATGTCGCGCGCACCGGGGACAGCTTCGCGCACGTGCGGCTCTTCGGCTCCGTGGGGTTCATCACCTCGACGGTGCTCTTCGGCTGGCTCGTCACGGGCGTGAACGAGTGGGTGGTCCTGGTCCCGCTCGCGCTGCTGTCCGCGCTCGTGCCCTGGAGCTTCACCCTGCGGGACACCGCCGCGCCCAGCCGGGGCCTGAGCCCGCTGGCGGGCCTGGCGCTCCTGAGACACCCGGACCTGCGCTGGCTGCTCGCCGCCACCAGCCTGCATTGGATGGCGTGCGCGCCCTTCCACGGGACCTTCTCCATCCACGTCATGTCGCTGGGCCTGTCGCCCGCGGTGGTCGGCACGGTGGCCGGCATCGGCGTCATCGCGGAGGTGGCGGTGATGGCGTTCTACTCGCGCGTGGCCAAGGACACCGCGCCGCGCGTCGTGCTGGCCGTGGCCTTCGTCGCGAGCGCGGTGCGCTGGGGCGGCATGGCCCTGGTGTCGTCCCCCGAGGGCATGGTGCTGATAGCGCCCTTGCACGGGATGACCTTCGGCGCGTTCTACGTGGCCAGCGTGGCGTTCCTGTCGCGACGCGTGCCCCCGGAGCTGCGCGCGTCCGGGCAGGCGCTGTTCGCGGCGTTCACCTTCGGACTCGGCGGACTGGTGGGCTACCTGTCGTCGGGAGTGGGCTACGACTGGCTCGGCGGCCATCGGCTCTTCGCGGTGGCAGGCGTGGTGGAGCTGGTCGCCGCGGGCCTGGTCCTGCGGGCGTCCGCCGTGCCCGCCCCACTCTCCACGACGAGCCCGGGATGATAGGCTGCCGGGTGATGCGTACCGCCCGACTGCTCGTCCTCGCCCTGGGGCTGCTGGCCAGCCCCGCACTCGCCCAGCCCGAGTTCTTCTTCGGCACCGGAGAGGCTCCCGTCTTCCGCGAGGAGGCCATCGACAAACGCTTCCTGCGCACGCGCCTGTTCCAGGCCCTGGACCAGGGCACCGCCGACGCCAACTGCGCGCAGGTGGTGGGCGCGTACCTGACGCTGCTCGGCGAGGTGGGCACGCAGTTCCACAAGCGCGACGAGAACTTCATGCTGGATCCGGCGCTCGTGCAGGCGCTGAACACCCAGCTGGTGACGGACCGCTTCCCGGGCAACAGCTACTTCGTCACCATGGTGCGACGGGTGCTCATCGACAAGCAGCTGCGCCCCGACTGGTTGAAGACGGCCGAGTCGCTCGTCCCCTACTACCCGGCCATCGACATGGCACGGCTGCGCTTCCTCGCCGACGGCACGAAGCCGGTGGACAGCTTCCTGCTCACGCTGCCGGTGCTGCGAGAGCGGTACAAGGAGGAGGTCCAGCGGGTGAACTCGGTGGCCGTCTCCACCGCCGAGGCCCTGTTCCGCGACAACTACCTGGACCACGAGCTGGCGTTCAGCGGCCTGGAGCTGGTGGACGTGAAGCTGGAGAAGCCCAAGAAGAAGAAGCTCAAGAAGGGCGAGGAGCCGGAGCCGGAGCGCATGGTGGCCCGCCTCATCTGGACGGAGCCCGAGCCCGCGCCGACGGCGACCTACGAGTTCCAGTTCGGCAAGCCGCGCAAGCGCGAGCGCGTGGAGGTCGTCGCCATCCTCCAGGACAAGCAGTACGTGGACCTCAACAAGCTGCTCAAGGGCAACACCGTCCTCGTGAGGGGTCGCTTCTGGGAGTACAAGAAGGGCCTGTCGTCCATCGAGCTGCGCGACGCGCTCCTCTTCCAGGAGCGGGACTGGGCGCGCATCGGCGGGCTCGTGGAGCCCATGGCGCTGGCCTCCTGTCCCCTGGCCGTCAACGACCTGACCGGCATCGCACCGGTGCAGCCCGGAGCGTTCGGCTCGAAGCCGCGCTGAAGGCCCATCCCACGCCAGAGCCTGGACCTCCATCGGCTGGGACGGTGACGCCACCGTCCCATGGGGAGAGCCTCCTGGCATGACCGCTGCTTCGTGTCGCCCCCGCACGCCAGCGAGGGATGACATGAAGGTCGACACCGACGCCTCCACCGACAGCGGTACCTCCACCCGACGGCCCGCCGACGGCGAGCGCTTCCAGCGAGCCCTCCAGGAGTCCGCCCCACGGCGTCCTCCGGCCACCCCACCCCGGCCCGCTCCCGGCGAACCCAAGGCTGCGGCAGGGGTGAAGGCGCGTCCGCCGAGCCTCCCGCTCGGAGCCCGGAGCCTCGCCACCGTCCGAACCACCACCACCGTGCTCTCGACCTCCCGCGGGGTGCTGGCCAGTCCCGAGCGGCTGGGCATGGTCCGACAGGCGATGCACGTCGAGTCCCACCGGCTGGGTGCGGTGCGGAGTGAAGCGCAGGTCCTGAATCAGGAGCGGACCGAGCAGCGCCTCACGGAGCTCGTCGTCCGGGAGGTCTCCCGTCAGGCGGCGCAGCTCCCCACGACGCGCGGGTCGAGCACGCCCAGGACCGAGCCAGTCCCCGTGGACAACCCACGGCCGGTCCCTACCCAGGAGGGCACGCCTTTGGAGGCGCGGCAGTTGGCCCCGGCGTCGACGGGAGCAAGCCCACCCGAGCCACCGAGCCGCGTGGAGTCGACCCTGGAGGTCATCGAGCGCATCGAGGTCCTGGTGAAGTCACAGCGCCCCGCGCTGAGCCTCAGCGTCCGAGGCAGCCTGCACGCCACGGTGGAGGTGGAGCGGACGGGTCCCCGTGAAGTCTCGCTGCGCATCCAGGGCCACCAGGGGCCCGTCCCCGACACGGAGCTCACCCGACTGCGCGAGGCCCTGGAGGCACGCGGGCTCCGGCTGCGTTCGCTGAGCGCGGGCTGAATGAGGCGCCCCGCAATGGCGAAGGCCCTCGCGCCGGAAACAAGCGGGAGGGCCTTCTCGAGACTCACGGGCGCGACAGGCGCCAGCGGACTACTTGCCGGGCGCGTCACTCAGGAGGGAGCGCTTGTCCTCCTTGTCCTTGTACTCCTCGGCCTCGGGGAGGGACGTCTTCTTCTCCGCGATGTTGGGCCACTTGGACGAGAAGTCCGCGTTCAGCGCCTTGTAGTCCTTCCACTTCGCGGGGAGCTCGGTCTCCGGGAAGATGGCCTTGGTGGGGCACACGGGCTCGCACGCGCCACAGTCGATGCACTCGTCCGGGTGGATGACCAGGAAGTTCGCACCCTCGTAGAAACAGTTGACCGGGCAGACCTCGACACAGTCTGTGTACTTGCACTTGATGCAAGGGTCCGCGACGACGTAGGCCATGAAAGCTCTCCTCTAGAAATCTTCAGCGCGTCCGTGGGCGCGCAGACTAATGGTTCGTTACAGGGATGGCACCCTGAATTTGTGCCATCGGTCCGACGCGCGGCGGTGTCAGCCGAGCAACCCCTGGGCCCGCAGCTGCTCGGCCACCAGGATGGACCCACGCGCCGCTCCCATCTTCGTATTGTGGGAGACGAGCACGTACTTGAAGCCGTTCTCCAGGACACCATCCTCGCGCACGCGGCCGACGGTGGTGGCCATGCCTCCATGGGTCTCCCGGTCCAACCGGGGCTGAGGACGGAACGGGTCGTCCAGCACCTCGATCCACCGGGGGGGCGAGGACGGCAGGTCACGGGCCACCTCGGCGCCGCGCCACTCGCGCATCGCCTGGGTGACTTCAGCCACCGTGGCCTTGGTGCCCAGCGAGACGAAGACGGACTCGGTGTGGCCCTCCATCACGGCCACGCGGGTGCAGGTGCAGGAGACCCGGAGGTCGTGGGGCGTGAGGGCGGAGCCGTCCGCGCCCAACGCGCCGAGGATCTTCTTCGTCTCCACCTCGACCTTGTGCTCCTCCTTGGGGATGTAGGGGATGACGTTGTCGAGGATGTCCATGCCGATGACGCCCGGCGAGCGGCCGGCGCCGGACATGGCCTGCAGGCTGGTCATCAGCACGGCCTTCACACCGAAGCGCTCGACGAGCGGCGCGAGCGTCACGGCCAGGCCCGTCGTCGTGCAGTTGGGGCTGGGGACGATGAAGCCCTTCCAGCCGCGGCGGCGCTGCTGCTCGCGCACGAGCGGCGCGTGCGCGGCGTTGACGGGCGGGATGAGCAGCGGGACGTCGTCCTCGTAGCGGAAGGCGCTCGCGGCGGAGAAGACGGGGATGTCCCGGGCCAGCCGGGGCTCGAGCTCCCGGGCGACGTCCGCCTCCACGGCGGAGAAGACCAGGTCGTAGTCCTGGGCCTGGAGCGCGTCGCCGCTGACCACCTGCATGCGGGCGATTTCAGGCGAGAGCGGCTCGGAGACGAACCACGCCGTCATGCCGTTGGCCGTGCGCAGGGCGTCCCCGTAGGATTTTCCCGCCGAGCGAGGCGACGCGGCCAGGCCGGTCAGCTCGATGAAGGGGTGGTTCCTGAGGGCGGCGATGAACTGCTGCCCCGCGAGTCCGGTGGCGCCGATGAGGGCGGCACGAAGCTTGGCCATGGGAACGGTTCTCCAAGGGAGGAAGTCCGCCGCTCCATACACCCTTTGACGACGCACCGCATCCAGGAGAAACCTAACGGTGCAGGCCCGCCACCTGGGCACGGACGTGCCGCTCGGTGGGATAGCCCCCGCGAATCCAGGCGGGGAGGCCTCCGTCGAGGCAGACGGCCTTGCGCCCGTGCATGCGCAGCAGGCGACAGACGCGGCGCACATCCGAGCCGTCCGGCGCGCCGCCACAGAGGACGATGAGCTCGTCGTCGGGCAGCATCCGGTGGTCCCGGGCCACCTCCGTGGGCAACATCCTCAGGGCACCGGGGATGTGCAAGTCGTGGTGCTCCCAGTCGAAGGGGGCCCGGCAGTCGATGACGAGCAGTTCGTCATCTCCCAGGCGCAGGTACAGCTCGGTACACAGGATGGTGGGCTCCACCAACACCTCCGCGGGGGCTCTCCGGTCTCAACCCGGGGCCCCCGGGGCCTCTTCCGTCCCGCCTGGTCGCCTGCCCCTCCCCCACGTCCCGAACGGCCTACAGGCCGAGCTGCTTGGCGATGATTTCGTTCATCACCTCGCTGGCGCCGCCGCCGATGGGCCCCAGGCGGGCGTCGCGCCAGTGACGCTGGATGTCGTACTCCATCATGTAGCCGGCGCCGCCGTGGAGCTGCAGGCACTCGTCCGCGACGCGGCACGCCGTCTCGGTGGCCACCTTCTTGGCCATGGAGGTCTGGGCGACGGCCCACTCCCCCGCCGCGTGCAGCCGGAGCGCGTGGTAGGTGAGCTGGCGCGCGCACTCGCGGGCGGTGAACAGGTCCGCCAGCTTGTGCCGCACCACCTGCATCTGGCTGAGCGACTGGCCGAAGGCGCGGCGCGACTTCACGTGCTCGACGACGCGCTCCAGCATGTCCTCCATGGCGCCCACCGCGCCCAGCGCGAGCGACAGGCGCTCCCACTGGAAGTTGCCCATGATCTGCGAGAAGCCCTGGTCCTCCACCCCCAGCAGGTTCTCCACGGGGATCCGGCAGTCCTCGAAGAACAGCTCGGCGGTGTCCGAGGCGCGCCAGCCCAGCTTCTTGAGCTTGCGGCTCACCGTGAAGCCAGGCGTGTCCTTCTCCACCACCAGCATGGACAGGCCCTTGTGGCCCCTGGAGGGGTCCGTCTTCACGGCCAGGACGATGAAGTCCGCGCGCACGCCGTTGGTGATGTACGTCTTGGAGCCGTTGACGACGTAGTGCGCCCCGTCACGGCGCGCGGTGGTGCGAAGCCCCGCCACGTCCGAGCCGGCGTCCGGCTCCGTGATGCCGAGCGCGCCGATCTTCTCGCCGCGAATCGCGGGGGCGAGCCACCGGCGCTTCTGCGCGTCCGTGCCGAACAGGTGCAGCGGCCCGGTGGAGATGGTGAACTGGGCGCCCAGGCCCGCGGACACCCCACCCGAGCCGCAGCGGCCCAGCTCCTCCAGGAGCACCGCCTCGTAGAGCACGCCGGCGTCCGTGCCGCCGTACGCCTCCGGGTACTTCAGGCCCAGGAAGCCCAGCTCGCCGAAGCGCGCGAAGAGCTCCCGGGGGAACTCCTCCGCCTCCTCCCAGCGCGCCACGTGAGGGAGGATCTCCTTCTCCACCACCGCCCTCACCGTACGGCGAAAGGCCTCGTGCTCCTCCTGGTACACCCCATGCCCATGCAGCATCACGCGACTCCTCGGTCGTCTCGAGCACGCGACGTCCACCCGAGGCGGACATCACCGTTTCCGCGCGAATCGTACCGTCACGTCAGGACCCGGGGGCCGGTTCCGTTGATTCCTTGACCGGGTGGTGGCTGGCTGCGTATAAACCCGGCCCCAAGTCGTCGGCGCCATAGCCAAGTGGTAAGGCAAAGGTCTGCAAAACCTTCATTCCCCGGTTCGAATCCGGGTGGCGCCTCATAGAAAAGGCCCGATGCGGAGAGTCGCTCCGCATCGGGCCTTTTCATTTCCGGGCGTCAGGTGCGCCCTCCCCCGCGGAGCAGGCCGTCGGCCGGGTCAGCAGCCCATCTCGACGGCGCCGATGTCGGGGGCGCCGCCGCAGAACGGCAGGCCCACGTCGACGCCCCGGTCCACGGCCTGGGGACCGGGACCGAAGGCCTCGCCCAGGTCGGCGGAGCCGCTGGAGGACGACGCGTCCCCGGTGGTGGCGAGGAACTGCTCGGTCCCCACCATGGCGCCCTGGCTCTTGAACTGGCCGCTGGCCGCGAAGAGGTTGTTGCCCAGCTTCAGGCCCGGCGCCTGACCGCCCAGGTCCACGGCGACGGAGCCATCCAGGATGTTGTTCTGCACCACCGCGGACTGGGTGGGGCCGCCGGTGCCGTGGCCGATGATGAGGCCGGTCGTCGTGCCGGTGACGGTGTTGTTCACCACCACGGTGCCCTGGGAGTTCTCCAGGCGGATGCCGGTGCCCTCGCCGCCGTTGGCGTTGGAGATGCCGTGCACGCGGTTGCGGCGCACGACGATGCCAGAGGGCACGGGGCCCTCGTGGTTGCCGCCCACGGAGATGCCCTTGGCGCCGTCGTAGATTTCATTGTCCTCCACCAGCACGTTGCTCGCGGAGTAGTGGATGACGACGACGTCCCCCTTCGCGGTGCTCGTGGGGAGGAACTGGTGCATGCGGTTGTTGCGGATGACCACGCCGTAGCAGGTCTTGATGTCCACCGCGTTCTCACGGTTGGCGTAGAAGTGGTTGTTCTCCACGACGAGGCCATCCGCGGGCGGCAGCGAGCTGAAGCCCTCCGGCCCCAGGCACTGCACGGAGTCGCCCGAGTTCGAGTGGATGTCGTTGTTGCGCACGGTGATGTCCTTGGACGTGGGCTGCACGACGACGCCGTGCGAGTCCTGGTTGCCCGTCGTCTTCAGGAAGTCGTGGATGTGGTTGTTCTCGATGATGGCGCCCGTGGCCTTGTTGAAGGTCGTCACGGCCGCGCCGCCGCCACCGTGGTGCAGGTGGGAGTTCACCAGCATGGAGCCGGTGACGTCGCCCTCGAAGGTGACACCGAAGATGGGCTGGCGCTGCACGTCCATCTCGAACCCGTCGATGACCCAGTGCGGCTGGCGCACCTGCACCATGCCGCCGCTGCCGGGGCCCGGGACGATGCGCGGGCTGCCCTCGCCCTGCAGCGTGATCTTCGCGCCCTCGGTGCCCGCCTTCGCGTTGGCACCGATGATGACGCGCTCGGCGTAGGTGCCGGCCTGCACGCGGATGACCTCACCGGGGCCCGCGAGGCTCACGGCCCTGGTGATGGTCTTCAGCGGCTGCGCGGCGCTGCCGTCGCCGTTGTCGTCGCCCGAGGGGCTCACCACCCACTCGCGGGTGAAGGACTGCGCGGAGGCGGGCGCGAGCCCGTTCGCCTGGATGCCCGGCTGCGGCGAGGGCGTGGCGATGACGGCGTGGTCCGCATGGTCCGGCAACGCCTCCACGGGAGTCCCCGCCACGGGCTGCACGCCGATGGCCGGCAGGCTGCCCGTCGTGGGCTGCGACGCGGGCGCGCGCGTCGTGGAGACGCCGGGGATGTTCGGCGTGGGAACGAAGGCATCCAGGCCCGCTGCGTGAGCGGTCGTACCGAGCATGAGCAGGCTGGTGGCCACGGCGGCCACGGGAGTCTTCAGCTTCAGGAAGTTGCCTTTGGAAATTCGCATGAGCAGGACCAACGCGAGACGCGCCGCGTTCTATTCGCCACAGGACAAGTGGACCCGGACGGGCTCACGGGCGTCCGGTCCGTGACACGCCCCGGACTGACGGGTACGGTGTCGCCCCCCGTGCGCACCGCCGTCCCGCTCCTGCTCTCCGCCCTGCTGCTCGCCACCTGCGCGAGCCCCAAGCCGCCGTCCCGAACCACCACCCCGGTGGACGGGCGAGCGGACGAGCGCCAGGAGGTGCCCGTCGACGCGGGCACGCGGCCGCCCGTGGACGCAGGGGCCGCGGACGCGGGCGAGGAGCCCCCTGCTCCCGCGCCGCTCCCGGACGCGCTGTCGCAGGGCATCCCCGGTCCGGGAGAGCTCAAGCGCCTGGACTTCCGAGGCGGAGAGCCCCGGCTGCCCATCCGCCTCATGGAGGGCCGGCGCGAGGCGACGTTCTCGCCCCGAGGGCGGATGCGGATGCGCTTCGGCGGGCCGGAGGACAAGGTGCTGGACGCGGCGGCGGGCACGCGGTGGACGGTGCGCGTGACGCAGGCGGAGGCCGCGGTGCTGTCCGCGCGGGTGCAGCTGAGCGAGCACCGCTTCGCGGACAAGGAGGGCCTGGCCGCGGCGCAGGAGGAGTGGAAGGCGCGAGGCCTCGCGGTGCGCACGCACGTGCTGGGCGCGGTGTACGGCATCGCGGGCAAGGTCATCGACAACCGGCGCACGCTGCTGCTCGTCGACGAGACGCTCACGCCCGAGGAGGCGGCGGCGCGACAGGCGGAGCTGTTGCGCACGTTCGGCGTGCGCACGACGCTGTTCGAGGAGGCGAAGACGCCGGGGCGCGGCATCCTCGAGGTGCGCGACGAGTCCGGCGCGGTGGTGGGGCTGGCGCAGGACCGGCTGGACACGGAGACGCCGGACGGCGCGGGCTTCGACGTGCGCCAGGTGGAGTTCGGCGTGGGCTACGACTTCCACGGCTTCGAGGACCGCACGTTCCGGGGCTCGCTCCAGTTCGCCGTGGACCGCGCGGGCCTGCTCGCGGTGGTCAACGTGGTGCCCCTGGAGGACCTGCTCAAGGGCCTGGTGCCGGCGGAGATCTTCGCGCGCGCCCACTCGGAGGCGCTCAAGGCCCAGGCCGTCACCGCGCGCGGCGAGGTGCTCGCGAAGGTGGGCATCAAGCACCTGGCGGACCCGTACCTGCTCTGCTCGGAGCAGCACTGCGCGGTGTACCGGGGACGCACGGGAGAGGCGGCCAGCACCACCGCCGCGGTGGAGGCCACCCGGGGCGAGGCGCTCTTCAGCGCGGAGGGCCGGCTGGTGGACTCCGTCTACAGCGCGGTGTGCGGCGGCCACACGGAGGACAACGACATCGTCTGGGGCGGCCCTCCGGACCCGAGTCTCCGGGGACGTCCGGACATCCTCGTGCCGGTGGCCTCGGGCCCCTCCCCTTCCCGCCTGGCCGCGTGGCTGGCCACGTCGGAGGTCGGGGCCGCCTGCCGGCTCTCCAGCTTCGCGCAGCCGAGCAAGTTCCGCTGGGAGAAGCGCTTCACGGCGGCCCAGGTGGACGCGCTGGTGGCCCGGCTGGGCGTGGGCCGCGTGCAGGCGATGGAGCTGACCGAGCGGGGCGTGTCCGGCCGGGCGCGGGTGCTGACGCTGTCCGGGGACAAGGGGGCCACGCAGGTGCGTGGAGAGCTGAACATCCGCAGGCTCTTCGGGATGCTCAACAGCAGCATGGCCCTGGTGGACGCCGAGCGGGACGCCGAGGGCCGGCCCACCCACTGGCTTTTCCGTGGCGGCGGCTGGGGCCACGGAGTAGGGATGTGTCAGACTGGCGCCATCGGCCGAGCCGAGGCCGGACATCGCTACCAGGACATCCTCCGCCACTACTTCAATGGTGCTGAAGTCGCCCCCATCTACTGAGTTCGAAAAAGGGGCGCGCGCGGGGAACCGTGCACGTTTCGCGAATGTCCCTCCCAGTCCACCTGTTCTGCCGCGAACGGGACGGGACTAGGCAGCGGGCCCGGAGGTTTATCATCGCGCCGTGAGCACGGGTTCTTCTCCCACAGACTGGCGCCGCAAGCGGCGGCGAGGCTCTCCGTGGCGCTTGGTCGCCGCGGTGGTGCTCGCGCTGCTGGTGCACGGCGGCTACCTGGCCGTCGTCCTGTTCACCGGGACACTCCCGGTGACGCCCCGTGAGCGCAAGGCCGTCACCCGCCCTCCCACCTCCGTGGCCGTCCGGCCGATGACGGAATCCCAGTGGGCGAAGAACCGGGGCCAGGCGAACACCAAGACGCAGCCCAACCTGTCCAGCCGGCCGCGCGTCGAGGAGAAGAAGCCCGAGGAGAAGAAGCCGGAGACGCGCCCCCAGGGACAGGTGGTGGACCTGGCGCCGGGCAACGAGCAGGAGGCCCCGGACGCCAAGTACCTGGCCGAGCACAACAACCGCGTCGACAAGGAGACGCGGGCCCGCGAGCAGACGCCCTTCTACCGCAACGCCATGCCCCAGCGCACCGCCCCCCAGAAGCAGGACGGCGCGGACGTGGAGCCCACGGCGCCGCGCATCGCCGGCAACAACGGCATGGGCAACGATGATCGGCCCCTGGCCGAGGGCGGACAGAAGTTCGCGTTCGAGATCCCCGACATCCACAAGAAGAACGAGGTGAAGGTGAAGTCGGACCCCACCTCGCCGGGTGGCGTCGCGGTGAACAACCAGACCGAGAGCGACGAGCTGACGGGCAACTCGAAGCGGCTGCGCATCCAGCCCGGCACGGGCGGAGAGGAAGAAGGCTCCGCGGGGCGCGTGGGCTCGCCGGGAATCGCCGCGCTGATGCCCTCGCGCGCGGCCATGGACAAGGTGCTGGGCGCCGCGCCCAATGACCACCTGAAGGACGTGGAGGAGGGCGACGGCACCCTGCTCAACTCGCGCGAGTGGAAGTACGCCAGCTTCTTCAACCGCGTGAAGCAGAGCGTGGGCATGCACTGGAACCCGAACGAGTCGCTGCGCCGCAGGGACCCGACGGGCCGCACGTACTCCGGTCGCGACAGGCACACGCTGTTGGAGATCACCCTCGACGAGAAGGGCCGCATCACCGACATCCAGGTGGAGAAGAGCAGCGGCCTGGACTTCCTGGACATGGAGGCGGTGTCCTCGTTCCAGCGCGCGCAGCCCTTCCCCAACCCGCCGCCAGGCCTGTTGGGTGACGACTCCCGGGTGCGCTTCTCCTTCGGGTTCTTCCTGGAGATGGGCGGCGGGCCCCGCATGCGGTTGTTCCGCCAACCCAACTGACGTCGCGCGGAACACGCGGCAGGTCCTCGCGCCCGAGCGCGGTTCTGGTTACGGTGCCGCGCCGTGGACACGACCCTCGCCGACCGGAGCGCCGCGCTCCAGCAACGCAGCCAGCGCATCCGCGGGGTGCTGCTCGCCATCCTCGCGGCCAACTGGGTGGTGGCGGGCGCGAAGCTCGTCTTCGGCCTGCTGAGCCAGTCCGCCGCGGTGACGGCCGACGGCCTGCACTCCTTCATCGACGGCGGCTCCAACGTGCTGGGGCTGGTCGCCATGGGCGTGGCCTCGCGGCCCGCGGACGCGGACCATCCCTACGGACACGGCAAGTTCGAGGCGCTCGCGTCGCTGGGCATCGGCGCGATGATTGGCATCGGCATGTTGGAGCTGGGGCGCATGGCGCTCGACTCGCTCCTGCATGACGTGCACGCGCAGGTGACGCCCGCCATGGCGGTGGTGATGGGGCTGACGCTCGTGGTCAACATCACGGTGACGCGCGTGGAGAGCCACTACGGGCGCAAGTACCAGAGCAGCCTGTTGATGGCGGACGCGAGCCACACGATGTCCGACGTCTACGTCTCGCTGGCGGTGCTCGCGTCGCTGGGGCTGGTGGCGCTGGGCTACCCGAAGGCGGACGGCATCATCGCGCTGGGCGTCATGGTCTTCGTCGCGTGGGTGGCCTACGGCATCGTCCGGCAGGCGGTGGGCATCCTCTCCGACACGGCGCGGTTGGACCCCGCGCAGGTGGCGCAGCACACCATGGGCGTGGCGGGCGTGCGCAGCTGCCGCGACGTGCGCAGCCGGGGCATGGAGGAGAGCGTCTACGTCGACCTGAAGATCGAGGTCGACCCGAACCTCACCACCGCCCAGGCCCACGAGGTGGCGGACCGCGTGGAGCGCACGCTGCACACCGCGTATCCCCAGGTGGTGGACGTGGTGGTGCACGTGGAGCCCGAGCACGACGGCGCCTCGGCACACGCGCGGGCCCCGGCCACCGAGTCCCACTGAAGCCAGTCCCCGCAACGACGAGGGCCGCCTCCCGCTGAGGGAGACGGCCCTTCGGTGTCACGCTCGAGCCCCGAGGGCCCGCGTCAGGCGACGGCGGGCTTGGGCTCCGGCGTCATGTAGTCCTCGATGGGCGGGCACGAGCACACGAGCTTGCGGTCCCCGAGCACGTTGTTGAGGCGGCCCACGGACGGCCAGAACTTGTTCTCGCGCACCCACGCCGCCGGGAACACGGCGAGCTCGCGCGAGTACGGACGGTTCCACTCCGGCCCGGTGATGACGCGAGCGGTGTGGGGCGCGTTCTTCAGGACGTTGTTGTCCTTGGGCATGCGCCCCTCCTCCACGTCGCGAATCTCCTGGCGGATGGCGATCATCGCGTCGCAGAAGCGGTCCAGCTCCGCGCGGGACTCGCTCTCCGTCGGTTCGATCATCAGCGTGCCGGCCACGGGGAAGGACACCGTCGGCGCGTGGAAGCCGTAGTCCATCAACCGCTTGGCCACGTCCTCCACCTCGACGCCGGAGGTCTTCTTCAGCGGGCGCAGGTCGACGATGCACTCGTGCGCCACCCTGCCCCGCTTGCCGCGGTACAGCACCGGGAAGTGCGGCTGGAGCCGCTCGGCGATGTAGTTGGCGTTGAGGATGGCCAGCTTCGTGGCGCGGGTGAGGCCCTCGCCGCCCATCATCGAGATGTAGACCCAGGAGATGAGCAGGATGCTCGCGCTGCCCCACGGGGCCGCGGAGATGGCGCCGATGCCGTCCGAGCCGCCCGTCTGGATGACCGGGTGCCCCGGCAGGTGTTTGACCAGGTGGCTGGCCACGCAGATGGGCCCCATGCCCGGGCCGCCGCCGCCGTGCGGGATGCAGAACGTCTTGTGCAGGTTGATGTGGCAGACGTCCGCACCGACGAGGCCCGGCGCGGTGAGCCCCACCTGCGCGTTGAGGTTGGCGCCGTCCATGTAAACCTGGCCGCCGCGCTCGTGGATGATGGAGCAGATCTCCTTGATCTCCTCCTCGAACACGCCGTGCGTGGACGGGTACGTCACCATCAGCGCCGCCAGCTTGTCCTTGTGCTCCTCGGCGCGGGCGCGCAGGTCCGCCACGTCGATGTTGCCGTTCTCATCGCACTTCGTGACGACGACCTTGTAGCCGGCCATGACGGCGGAGGCTGGGTTGGTGCCGTGCGCGGAGGACGGGATGAGGCACACGTCGCGGTGCCCCTGGCCCCGGCCCTGGTGGTACGCGCGGATGACCAAGAGGCCCGCGTACTCGCCCTGGCTGCCGGCGTTGGGCTGCAGCGAGCAGCCCGCGAAGCCGGTGATGGCGGAGAGCATCTGCTCCAGCTGCTCGAAGATGACCTTGTAGCCGGCCGCCTGCGAGGTGGGCGCGAACGGGTGCAGCCGGCCGAACTGCGGCCACGTCACCGGAATCATCTCCGCGGTGGCGTTGAGCTTCATGGTGCAGCTGCCCAGCGGAATCATCGAGTGCGTCAAGGACAGGTCCTTGGCCTCGAGCCGCCGGATGTAGCGCAGCATCTCCGTCTCGGAGTGGTAGCTGTTGAAGACGCCGTGCGTGAGGAACTCGCTCCGGCGGCGCAGCTCCGGGGAGATGGAGCTCTCCACGTTGGCGCCCACGTCGTCCAGCGACGGCACCTGGGAGGCCTTGCCCGCGCCGGTGGCGAAGGCGGTGAGGATGGCCTCCACGTCGGACGCGCGCGTCGTCTCGTCCAGGGCCACGCCCAGGGTCTTCTCGTCGATGCGGCGGAAGTTCATCCGCGCGGACTCCGCCGCCGCCAGCACCGCGCGCACCTGCGGCGCCGTCAGCTCCACGCACAGCGTGTCGAAGTACTGCTCGTGCCGCGTCTTCAGGCCCAGCTTCGCCAGGCCCCGCGCCAGCACCACCGTCAGCCCGTGCACGCGCTCGGCGATGGCCTTGAGCCCCTTGGGCCCGTGGTAGACGGCGTACATGCTGGCGATGACGGCCAGCAGCACCTGCGCGGTGCAGATGTTGCTCGTCGCCTTCTCGCGGCGGATGTGCTGCTCGCGCGTCTGCAGCGCCATGCGCAGCGCGCGCCGGCCCTGCGCGTCCTCGGACACGCCGATGAGCCGGCCCGGCATCACGCGGGTGTACGCGTTCTTCGTCGCGAAGTAGCCCGCGTGCGGACCGCCGTACCCCATGGGCACGCCGAAGCGCTGCGCGCTGCCCACCGCCACGTCCGCGCCGAACTCGCCCGGGGGCGTCAACAGCGTGAGGCTGAGCAGGTCCGCGGCGACGATGAGCAGGCCGCCCGCGGCGTGAACCTTCTCGCCGAACGCGCGGTAGTCCACCACCGCGCCGTCCGTGGCCGGGTACTGCACCAGCGCGCCCACGTACTTCTTCGCCGTCAGGTCCACCGTGCGGTGGTCGCCGACGACGATTTCGACGCCCAGCGGCTCGGCGCGGGTGCGCACCACGTCCACCGTCTGCGGGTGGCACGCCTCGGAGATGAAGAAGGCGACGCCCGCGTCCTCCCCCTTGACGTGCAGGGCCAGCGACATGGCCTCGGCGGCGGCGGTGCCCTCGTCGAGCAGCGATGCGTTGGCGACCTCCAGCCCCGTCAGGTCCATCACCACCGTCTGGAAGTTGAGCAGCGCCTCCAGCCGACCCTGGGCGATCTCCGCCTGGTAGGGCGTGTACTGCGTGTACCAGCCCGGGTTCTGGAAGATGTTGCGCAGGATGACGTTGGGCGTGTGCGTGTCGTGGTAGCCCATGCCGATGTAGGACCGGAACACCTGGTTCTTCGCGGCGATGGTCTCCAGCTGCGCGAGCAGCTCGTGCTCTCCGCGCGCCTGCCCCAGCCGCAGCGGCTCCTTGGAGCGGATGGCCGGGGGCACGGTCTGGTCGATGAAGGCATCGAGCGAGTCCACGCCCAGCGCGGACAGCATCTGCTTCAGCTCCTGCTCATCCGGACCGATGTGCCGGCCGGCGAACGACTCCTGGTACTTCCAGTTCAGGGACATGGCGGTGGTGACTCGCTGGCGACTCGAAGACATCCGAGTCGGAAAATTCGAGGACCGTCACTAACAACGGCCGCTCGGCGTTTCCCTCTCAGGCGTTCTTGAGCAGCTCGGCGTAGGCGGCGGCGTCCAGCAGCTCGCCCAGCTGGCTGCTGTCCGAGAGCTCGAGCTCGATGATCCACCCGTCACCGTAGGGGTCCTCGTTGAGCGTCTCGGGGCTCGCGGTGAGCTCCTCGTTCACCTTGGTGATGGTGCCGGACAAGGGGCTGAACAGCTCGGAGACGGCCTTCACGGACTCGACGGTGCCGAAGGGCTTGCCCTTCTCCAGCTTGGCGCCCGACTTGGGCAGCTCCACGTAGACGACGTCACCCAGGGTGCTCTGGGCGTGGTGGGTGATGCCCACCACCACCTTGTTGCCCTCGATACGGGCCCACTCGTGCTCTGCGGTGTACTTCAGGTCGCCGGGAATGTTCGCGTCGGACATGGGGTGCTCCTGCCAGGGGGCGGGAAGGGTTCAGGACTTCTTGAGGAAGGGCGTCTTGACGACGACGGCGGGCACGGCGCGGCCGCGGATCTCCACGTCGAACGTGGAGCCTTCGGCGGACAGCTCCGTGGGGACGTAGCCGATGCCGATGGGCTTCTTCACCGTGGGGCCCATGGTGCCGCTGGTGGTCTCGCCCACCAGGGTGCCGTCCTTCTTGATGGGGTAGCCGTGGCGGGGGATGCCGGCGCCGGTCAGCTCGAAGCCCACCAGCTTGCGCTTCACGCCCGCGGCCTTCTGGGCCACCAGCGCGTCCTTGCCGATGAAGCCGCCCGCCTTGTCCAGCTTGACGATCCACCCCAGGCCCGCCTCCAGCGCGGTGTGGGCATCGTCGATGTCGTTGCCGTAGAGGGCGTACTTCATCTCCGTGCGCAGGCTGTCGCGCGCGCCCAGGCCGCAGGGCTTGACGCCGTCCTGCTGGCCTTCCGTGAGCAGCGCGCTCCACAGGGCCGCCGCGTCACCGGGGGCGCAGTACAGCTCGAAGCCGTCCTCGCCCGTGTAGCCGGTGCGGGAGATGATGGCGGGCTTGCCGGCGACCTCGCCCTCGGCGAAGCGGTAGGTGCCCACCTTGGACACGTCCGTCTTCGTCAGCCGCTGCACCAGGCCCACCGCCTTGGGGCCCTGCACGGCGATCTGCGCGTACTCGTCGCCCCGGTCCACGGGGGTGACGCCGCGCGCGTGCTCCTTCATCCACGCGAAGTCCTTCTCGCGGTTGCTGGCGTTGACGCAGATGAGGATGCGCTCGGGGCTGAAGCGGTAGGCGACGACGTCGTCGACGAAGCCTCCCTGCTCGTTGAGCAGGCCCGCATAGACCGCCTGGCCGTCCGCGATGCGGGCGAGGTCATTGGAGATGAGGCCGTTGACCGTCTCCAGCGCGCCCGGGCCTTTGAACTCCACCTCGCCCATGTGCGACACGTCGAAGAGGCCGACGGCGTTGCGCACCGCCTCATGCTCGGCGATGACAGAGGAATACTGCACGGGCATGTCCCAGCCCGCGAAGTCGACCATCCGAGCGCCCAGCGCGCGGTGGGCCTCGTTGAGCGGCGTACGCCGGGTCATCGGCTTCTCCTGAAGGGGGGATGAAAACGGCGCGGACTATAGCCGCGCACCTTCGCCGATCAAGGCCGACGCGGAACGTCTACACTGGGTCCGACATGAAGATTCGTAATCGGTTGAATCCGTCCAACCCTTGCTTCTCCTTCGAGTTCTTCCCCCCGAAGACGGACGAGGGGGTGGCCAACCTGCTCCGGACGCTGGAGGACCTGGCGCCCCTGGAGCCGGGGTTCGTGTCCGTCACGTACGGCGCTGGCGGCAGCACCCGCGACAGGACGCTGGAGCTGGTCAGCCGCATCAAGCAGCAGACGGGCATCGAGGCGATGGCCCACCTGACGTGCGTGGGGCACACCCGGGAGGAGCTGCGGGACGTGCTCCAGCGCCTGGCCGACGCGAAGCTGGACAACGTGCTGGTGCTGCGCGGGGACCCGCCCCAGGGCCAGACGACCTTCCAGCCCACCGAGGGCGGCTTCTCCTATGCGTCGGAGCTGGTGCGATTCATCCGAGAAGAGGATTTCAACTTCTGCCTGGGGGGCGCGTGCTATCCGGAGGGCCACGTGGAGACGGCCTCCCGTGACGACGACCTGCGTCATCTGAAGGCGAAGGTCGACGCGGGGCTGGACTTCGTCGTGACGCAGCTGTTCTTCGACAACGCGTTCTACTTCGACTTCGTGGAGCGGGCCCGCCGCGCGGGCATCAACATCCCCATCGTCCCCGGCATCATGCCCATCACCAACTACGAGCAGGTGCAGCGCTTCACGCGCATGTGCGGAGCCACGGTGCCCATGCGCCTGGGGCTCCAGCTGGAGCGGGTGAAGGACCAGCCGGAGGCGCTGGTGCAGCTGGGCGTGGCGCACGCGACGGTGCAGTGCATGGAGCTGCTGTCGCGCGGCGTGCCCGGCATCCACTTCTATACGCTCAACAAGTCCCCGGCGACGCGGATGATCGTGAGCGCCCTTCGAGCCCATCTATGAGCGGTCCTGGTCTCCATCTTCCCCCCGATGATCCCCGCTACAAGGTCGTGGAGATCATCCGGGCCCCGGCCTTCTTCCTGCTGTGCACCGGGGTGCTGAACGTCTTCTTCAACCTGGCGGGCTTCGTGCTGGCCGCGATGCACGTGACGTCGCCGCTGGTGCCAGCGGGCGCACCCGCGACGACGCTGGAGCTGAGCTGGTCACTGGCGCTGATGCTGGTGGTGGGCATCCTGTGCGGCGTGCTCTCCGCGTGGGGCGCGATGAGCGCGATGAACCTCAAGGGCTACGGGCTGGCCACGGTGGGCGGAATCACGGCGCTCTACATCCTGTCGCCCGCGTGTGTCGTCGGCGTGCCGGTGGCCATCTGGATGCTCTTCACGCTGCGCCGCGAGGGCGTGCGTGAGGCGTTCCGGAGCTGACGGACGGCGCGCGCAAGGGGCACGGAGGAGCCGACAGTCATCCGGCACCCGTGGTCCGGGTGATGGGGACCGGGTGGGGCAGCACTCATTCGGAGCCCCGATGACCGGCCCATCCAGCGTGTCGGCCCGGGGTGCTGGACCGGATGCACCGTCCAGCCCAGTCCTCACGGAGCCGTCATGTCGCCGCGTCACCTGCTGTCCATCCTTCCCGCGCTGCTCGCCGCCGTCCTGCTGCACGCCGCCCCCGCCTCCGCCCAGGTCCAGCTCACGGACATCACCTGCAAGGGGACCGTGAAGCAGACGTGGACGCCGGGGTTGAAGGTGCTGCCCGCGGACGTGCGCTACACGAACGACACGGACTTCACCGAGTGCACGTCGGCGTCCACCAGCATCACCTCCGGGAGGATCCGCGTCGACGAGACGTTCAACAACAGCTGCCTGGCCAATATCGAGCGGGTCGAGGCGGTCATCGAGTGGAGCGACGGGAGCGAGTCCACCGTCTCGCTGCTGGGCATCGGCGTGAACGTCGTGGGCAACCTGCAGATCTTCACCTCGCTCGGCCGGGTGACGTCGGGTCAGTTCGAGGGCGGCCTGGTGTCCCTCACCAACGCGTTCGCCGCCAGGGACTTCCTGCCGTGCCTGACCCCCATGGGCCTGAGGGCACTGCAGGGCAGGACGGCCCTCATCATCAACACGCCGTCACTGCCGCTGCCGCTGCCCCAGCCTTGACGCGGCGGACCGCGCGAGCTTCCGCGCGGCCGATTCCCGACAGGCGCATGGGACCGAAAGGCGGACTGGTGACGCTCCCGGAGGGGCACCACTCATCCGGCGTCCCCGCACCGCCACTGGCGAGCGAGGCACGGACGGCTCACCCCGAGCCGTCCGTTTCCACGGAGCCGACCCATGCCCTCGAAACTCCTCCCCGTCCTCCTGGCCCCGCTCGTCCTCTTCACCCCACCCGCCCGGGCGCAGGTGGGCATGACGGACCTGACGTGCACCGGCGCCGCCTATCAGGCGTGGGACCCGGGCCTGCGGCTGTCGAACCGGGACGTCATCTACTCGAACGAGACGACCTACGAGCGCTGCTCCTCGAGCGATCCGCTCGTCACCTCGGGCAGGCTGGTGGCGCTGGCCCGGCACACCACCAGCTGCGCGTCCAACCTGGGCCCCCTCCAGGCCACCGTGACGTGGGACGACGGCTCCATGTCCACCTTCTCCGTCCAGGGCGCGGGCATCCACAACATCGACGGGACGCGCGCCTACGTGTCCATCGGCATGGTGACGGAGGGCCGCTTCCAGGGCGACGCGGTGGTGATGACCCACGCGCTCTCCACCATGGACCTGGCGCCGTGCCTGTACTCGGGCCTCCACTCGCTGTCGGGCCCGACGACGCTGCGGCTCACCCGGCTGTTCTGAGCCGGGCCGTCACGACGGACAGGCGACACCGCTCGCAGCCTGCGTCCCGGGCAGGCTGACCGTGAAGACGCTGCCCTCCCCCTCGCGGCTCTCCACCCGGAGCGTGCCGCCGTGCTGCCGGAGGGTGGAGGACACCACCGTCAGGCCCAGGCCGGTGCCGTGCTCCTTGGTGGTGAAGAGCGGCTCGAAGATGCGCTCCAGCACGCTCGCCGGAATCCCATCCCCATTGTCGGCCACGCGGATGTGGAAGGCGCGTCCGGTGGCCATCTCCGCGGAGACCTCCACCCTGCCCTCGCGGCCTCGCGGCATGGCCTCCACCGCGTTCTGCACCAGGTTGATGAGCACCTTGCGCAAGAGCTCGCGGTCCACCCAGGGCGGCTCCAGGCCCACGGACACGTGGTTGACCACGTGCACGGCCTCGCGCGCGGGCACCAGGTCGATGACCTCCTCCACCAGCCCATGCAGCGAGCACGGCTGGAGCACCAGCGGCCTGTCACGCACCAGCTCCAGCATCTCCGACGTGAGGCTGGCGCAGACGGACAGCTCCCGCTCGATGATGCCCAGGAAGCGCTGGATCCGCTCGTCCTCCTGCGCGCCACTCACGCTGCGCAGCCGCCGCACCACCGCCGCGTTCGCCGTGCGCGCCGCGGCCAGGGGGTTTCGCAGCTCGTGGCTCACCGTCGCGGTGAGCTGCCCCACCGTCGCGAGCTTCTCCATCCGGGCCACCCGCTCCCGCGAGTCGCGCAGCTCCCGGCCACTGTTCTCCACCAGGCGCACGCGCTCCTGCCGCTCGCGCTCACACGCCCGCTCCAGCAACACCTGCCGCTCCGCGACGCGCGTCATCTCGCGCACCGCGCCCTGACACGCGAGCACCAGCACCGCATCCACCAGCCCCACCCAGAACGTCAGCTCCAGCGCGCCCCACGTCGGCCCGCCCGCGAACGCGGCCCCAGGCTCCGGCCAGCCGATGCTGCGCGCCACGTGCACCACCACCGCCGTCACCCCCGCCGTCACCAGCACGCGGGTGTCCCGGTAGAAGCTCAGGAGCGCCAGCGAGCCGAAGACATGGAAGTACGTCTCCAGCCTCCCACCCGACAGGTGCACGAGCAGCACGGACCACAGCACCTGCGACACCGCCATCACCTGCCGCGTCACCACCGCGCCCGGCCGCAGGAACGCCAGCGTCACCGGGATGATGGACAGGGGCCCGCCCAACAACACCGCCCCCCAGAAGGGCTGGGGCGACAGGTGCGGCTCCGGCCCCCAGGAGGGCATGGACGTCACCCACGCGAGGCCGAGCGCGAAGAGCCACTGGCCCACCATCAGCCCCAGGCACAGCCGGTCCGCGCGGGCCCGCACCGCGGCCAGGTACTCCGCCACCACCGCTCGCACACGCGCCGCCATCGCCCCATCGGACGACAGCGAGGCCAACCGCCCGGACTCCGTCGTCGGCACGGTGGGACTCGAGCGGGACTCCCGCTTGCCCGCATGAGCCGACGTCGCCCGGCCCACGAGCGATTCCACTTCAAGATTGGTCGCCATCCTCAGGCTCACCCCGGCCGTACTGGCCCCTCAGGATCCGCGCCATCTTAACGCGACGCACCTATCCAGCAATACAGTTATTTCCACTTAGACCGGTTGTGGTGCCGACGACATCTTCGTCGCGCTCCAGGACCAGCCGACACCCTGGCTGCAATGACAGGCACTGTACCCAGGTACAATTCCAAAGCCAGACGTCCACACATCCCCACAATCCCGTTTTGAATCGAGTTGCAGGAAATCACCCGGGTCATATCATCCGCGCGTGGTGCTGGCGTAAGGACCCGGCTCGAAGCCTGTCGGAGTCAGAAGGGCGATTCCAACCCGGGCCCGAGGTCCCGCCGACGGCTGGCGTTGGTTCAGGGCTCCGCTCCGCCCCCGGGGGGGTGGGCGGAGTGGAGCCCGTGGTTTCACTGCGCCGAGGGGCTCGCGTGGTGCGCCAGCAGCTTGCGCAGCAGCGGCGCCACCAGCTCGGTGCCCCGCATGGCCGAGCGCCAGCGCGAAGGAATCGCCCGCACGCCCCCGAGCACGCCCGCGATTCCGCCGGCCACCGCGGCCGTGGTGTCGGTGTCGTGGCCCAGGCGGATGGCGCCGCGGACCACGCCTTCAAAGTCACCGCCCGTGGCCACGCAGTCGCGCGCCGAGCGCAGGCAGTCCACCACGTAGCCGGTGCCGTGACCCGGCGTGTCCTCGGCGCCGAGCGGGAGGATGGCGCCGTCCAGCTCCTCGCGGGCCTCGCTGCCCGGTGGGTACAGCGCGCGCATGCCCGACACGGCCTCGTCCCAGGGACGCGCGGCGCCCTCCAGCGCGCGGCGGGCCCAAAGACAGTACAGGGCGCAACACACGCGAGCGCGTACGTGGCCATGTGTCACCAGGGACTGGTGCATCGCATCCGAGACGAGCTGGGCGTCACTGCCCCGGTGCCACAGGGCCAGCGGCAGCACGCGCATCAAGGAGCCGTTGCCGTTGTCCTGGACGCCCGAGGGGCCGGCGCTCGTGGCGGGGGCGCCGGCGCGAAACATCGCCAGGGCCCGGTCCGTCTGGATGCCCACGTCGAAGACCTGCCCGTCCACGGCCAGGTAGCCCCACTCGCGCCAGTTCACCAGCCGCCGGCCCAGGTCGTCCAGGTCCAGGTGGCCCTTGAAGAGCAACGAGTCCAGCAGGCACAGCGCATGGGCGCCGTCGTCCGACCACGTCCCCGCCGGCACGCCCGGGTGCGCGCGGTGGAAGCCCGCGGGCGGCTCCAGCTCGATGTCGCGCGCCGGGGGTATCGCCTCCGGGGCGTGGAACTCATAGGGCACCCCCAGGGCATCTCCCACGAGCAACCCCCAGAGCCCGCCCTCCAGCCGCTCCTCACGCGATGGCACGCTCGTCCTCCCTCGAACCGACAGGAGGCGACGCTCCCGCCGAGCCCTCCCGGCGTCAAGCCCCGCCAGCGGCCTGGCTGGACGCATGCGGCCGGACGGGCGGAGGCCTCCGCGCCCGAGCGCGACATCGGGGCGATGTGCCCTGGCGACGCGCTCCGCACCTTCGTTCCCTGAAGAGTCGTTCGCACCGGAGCCCGGAGCTCCATGCCGTCCGAGAGCGACTCCCCGCACCGGGGCGACTGGTGCCGAACGAAGCGGAGGAGAAATCACATGTTCAACCTCATCGACATGGTGCGTGAGCGTTTCACGGGCAACGTGATGCAGAAGATGGGGTCCTCGCTGGGTGAGGACCCGATGTCGCTGGGCCGGGCCCTGCCGGGCGCCATCGCCGCGATTGGCGGGAGCGTGGCGGAGCGGGGCTCCACCGAGGGCGGCGCGCAGCGGCTCTTGTCCCAGCTCAACGAAGGCGGCTTCACGGGGCCCAACGCGGGCAACGAGGACATCTTCGCGCCGGACATGGCTGAGCGCGGACAGGGCATGCTCAGCGGGCTGTTCGGCGACAAGCTGGGCGCCGTCTCCAGCGCGCTGGGCCGCACGGGCGGCTTCAGCAACAGCAGGTCCGCCACGGGGATGATGGCCATGGTGGCGCCCATGGTGATGGGGGTCATCGGCAAGCACGTGCGCGACAACCGCATGGGCGCCTCCGGCCTGTCGCAGCTGTTGGGCGGCCAGCGATCCCTGCTCGCGGCGGCGATGCCCGCGGGCCTGGGCAGCATCCTGGGCATGGGCGGCGCGGGGCCCCGCGTCGTCGAGGAGGTCCAGGAGGCGCGCTCCATCCCCACGGTGGAGACGGTGCGCCGGCAGCAGCCCATCGAGCGGATGCCCGTGCACCATGACGAGCCCAAGAAGCGCAACCTGGGCTGGGTCATCCCGGTGGCGCTGCTCGCGCTCCTGGCCGGGTGGTTCCTCACCCGCTCGCGGCGCGACGAGCCCCGCCGGCAGCAGGCCAGCGTCACCCAGCCGGCGCCGCGCCAGCAGACGGACACCGGCGTGGGCGGCGCGGGCACCGCGGGCATGAGCACGCCCACCATCGCCCGGGACGCGCAGACGATGCGCCAGGCCATCGAGGGGGGCGCGAAGAGCTTCGTGCTCGCCGGCGTGGGCTTCGAGGAGGGCTCCGCGCGCCTGACGCCGCAGAGCGACGCGAGCGTGGGGCAGCTGGCCTCCGTGCTGCGCGAGAAGCCCAACGCGCGCGTGCGCATCGAGGGGCACACCGACTCCACCGGCGACGCGAACGTGAACCGGCAGCTGGCCCAGCAGCGCGCGGAGGCGGTGCGCTCGGCGCTCGTCGCGGACGGCATCTCCGCCAACCGCGTGGACGTGGCCGCCGTGGGCTCCGGGCAGCCGGTGGCGTCCAACGACACGGCGCAGGGGCGCGACATGAACCGCCGCATCGAGGTCCAGGTCCTGAGCCGCTGAAGCGCCCTCCCCTCCCTGGGCATCCAGGCCCCTCGCGCGAGCCCTCGCGCGGGGGGCTTGTCGCATCGCGGCGTCCGCCCTGGATGCCTTTTCCATGCGACACGTCCCGTCAGGCCCCGTTTCCTCCAGGCGTGGTCCTCGAGGAACGACCAGAAAACGCCAGAACGCCCCCGGCCCGCAGCGCGGGCTGTGCATTGGCCGTCACCTCGCGCCAAGGCCGTCTGCACGCGTCGCGCCCTGGCCCTCCGTCTGGAGGCGCCCTCAACTGTCCCCACAAGGACAGCGCACACCGACTCGCGTCGCAGCCAGGCGGGCTTTCCAGGCTACGCGGTTTGCCTCACTTTCAAGGGGAGGCAGCCCGGGCGCGAAGTGGCGCGGGTCGCGAGTTCCATGACGGGGGGAGTCCATGACTGTGATTGCGTTCCGGAGCCGGGAGAGGGAGGTCCTGGACCCTGGCTGTGAGCTGGAGCGCCGGCTGGGGCTGGCCGCGAGCGAGGACCGCGCGCGCGGCATGTTCTTCCTGGGCGTGCTGGACGTGGTGCGGCGCGAGGCGGGTGAGACGCAGGCGGCGCGATGTCTGGCGGCGTCCGGGGAGCGGCGCTTCGTGCCGTTCTTCCTCTACCCCGTCAGCGCGTTCCTGCGGATGTCCTTCGCGGCGGCGGAGATCCTGGCGCCAAGGTTGGGAGGCTTCGAGACGGCGATGCGCATCATCGGCGCGCAGGCCACCCATGACTTCCTGGACTCGGTGGTGGGGCGCAGCTTCCTGATGCTGGCGGCGGGAGATCCGCGTCGGCTCGTGAACAACCTGCCGTCGGGCTACCGCACGGCCGTCACGTACGGCGAGCGCCATGTCACGTGGAAGGGCCACCAGGAGGGCTGCATCAACGTGTTCAGGGACTTCATGCCGCACACCTACCACGAGGGGGTGTTGCTGGCGGTGTTGCAGGCGGTGGGCACGCGGGTGGCGCGGGTGCGTGGACGACCGCTGAGCCTCCTGGATTGCGAGTACGTCGTGTCCTGGGCGTAGGAAGCGACGCAATCTCATCCGGGACATGGACGTGAGCACGCAATCGGAAGAGGCGGCGCAGGCGGGCTCCGAGCCCGGCAGGGTGGTGGATCCGCTCACGCAGCTCGCGCGGAGGCTGGCCTCGGCCACCGCCCAGGACAAGACGCGGGGCATGTTCTTCCTGGGCACGCTGGACGTGGTGCGCGCCATCGCCGGCGAGGCGACGCGGGAGCGCTGCGCGCGGGCCTCGAAGGAGCGCAGGTTCGTCCCGTTCTTCCTCTACCCCGTCAATGACTTCCTGCGGCTGACGTACTGCGCGGCGGGGTTGCTCGCGCCCCGGCTGGGGGGCTTCGACGCGGCGATGAAGACCCTGGGCGAGAAGGCCACGAACGACTTCCTGGAGTCCGCGGTGGGCCGCACGCTCTTGAGCGTGGCCAATGGCTCACCGCGAAGGCTGGTGGACAACATGCCGTGGGGTTACGCGGCGTCCGTCAGCTACGGGAAGCGGACCGTGTCATGGAGCAGCGAGCGCGAGGGCTGCCTGCACGTGCGTGGGGACTTCATGCCGCCGCCGTATCACCACGGCGTGCTGAGGGCGGCGCTCGAGGCCCTCGGCGCGCGACACGTGCGCATCGAGGGCCGCGAGCTGGACCTGCTCGACTGTGATTACTCGTTGGCGTGGGAGTGAGGCGCCACGCGCACGGCGGCGGTCACTCGTTCTGGCTGATGTACTGGATGATGGCCGCGTAGAACGAGCGCTCGCTGAAGAGGTCCGGCCCGAAGCCCACGACATCCAGGTGGTCCTGGTCGATGACGCTGGACAGGGACGTCATCTGCGCGGGGCCCGGCGCGTTCAGGTCCGTGACGGGGCCGAGGGACGCATCCACGGTGACGGCGCCCAGGCCCAGCAGGTTCTCGGTGTAGCGCAGGCGCGGGCCCATCTGCTGCGAGTTGATGCCGACGACGCCGTCGTCATCGCGCTCGTCGCGGATGCCGTCGCCCTGCCCCGCGGCGCCGTCATTGTCGCAGTCATCCACGCAGTACCCATCCCCGTCGATGTCATAGACGGTCTTCTGGACGAGCAGGAAGACGGGGCTGACGTCCAACCCCGCCTGCGCGGTCATCAACGACGCGTAGTGGGACGCATAGCGCGGGTCCATGGGGTGGTTCTGGTTGAACGCCTTCGCGCCGGTGGTGACGCCGTCATTGGCGTCGTAGTCGTCGTAGACGAGCTGCTTGAGGGCCGCGAAGCCGTCATTGCCCGCCTCGTAGATGATGTTCCCGTAGACCGCCGCCAGGAGGTTGGCCAGCTCCGTCACGGTGGGGTTCAGGTCCAGCACGAACTTCGCCACGGGCGAGCCCCGATGCGGCGAGGAGACGCTCACCAGGACATCCACCACGGGCCGTCCCCGCCGCTCGGCGAGCACCCGCGCCGCCTTGCGCGCGTCGATTCCGCCCTGCGAGTGACCGATGAGGTTCACCCGCGCCGCGCCCGTCGTCGCCAGCACGCCCTCGATGTCGGACGCCAGGTCCAGCCCGCGGACATCCGAGTTGTGGAAGGCCAGGACCTGCGCGGCGAAGGCCTTCTGTCCGGGATTCAGGAAGGGATTGCAGGCCAGCTCCAGCAGCTCGTCACAGGCGTCTCCCACGAAGCTGCCCAGCTCGTCCCCGAAGTAGTCGAGCACCAGCAGCTTGTCGAACCCGGCAAGGCCATGCGCGAAGACCACCGGATGTTGCGTGCGCTGTGCGCGCTGGGCCCACGCCGTCTGCGGCCCCGCGATGAACCAGACACAGGCCAGCAGTCCCACGCTTCGAATGACATTCATGTCGCGACTCCATGCCCGCGGCACTCGCCGGGCGCAACGCCATGCGGGCATCCCCCTTTCCCGCACGGCTCGTGTCCGGCCCGCTGAAACCAGGCAGGGGCCCGCCGACGGTCAAGGTGCGGCGCGAGACGACGGGCCAGGGTGGCCCGGGCGGAGGACTCGCCGGTGAGCGTCTGTCTTTCTTACGAGGGAGCCGCCGACGGCGCGGGCATGGGCGCCAGCGACGTCCTGAAACACACACACCCGCCATGATGCCTCACGGAGGCGTTCACTCCGTGAGTCTGTCAATGGGAGAAAAGGACAACCACCGTCGGTTCAAGCCGAGGAAGGGCCCCCGCCACGCACCGCGGCCTCGAGCGTGTTGCGGATGAGCATGGCGATGGTCATGGGCCCCACGCCGCCGGGCACGGGGGTGATGAACGACGCGCGCTCGGCGGCGGCCTGGAACTCCACGTCCCCCACCAGCTTGCCGTCCTCCTCCTTGCGGTTCATCCCCACGTCGATGACGACGGCGCCGGGCTTGATCCACGCGCCCTTCACCAGCTCCCGCACGCCCGCGGCCACCACGAGGATGTCCGCGCGGGACACCTCGGAAGGCAGGTCACTCTTGCTGTGGCACAGGGTGACGGTGGCGTTGCGCTGCAGGAGCATCAGCGCCATGGGCTTGCCCACGATGTTGCTGCGCCCCACCACCACCGCGCGCTTGCCGGAGGGCTCGCAGCCGATCTCCTCCAACAGGCGCATCACCCCCAGCGGCGTGCACGCGCGCGTCGCGGGACGGCCCAGCACCAGGTTGCCCGCGTTGAGGGGATGAAAGCCGTCCACGTCCTTCTCCGGCCGCACCGCGGAGATGATGACATCCGGGTCGATGTGCCGGGGCAGGGGCAGTTGCACCAGGACGCCGTGCACGGCGGGGTCCTCGTTGAGGCGACGCACCAGCGCGAGCAGCTCGTCCTGGGAGACGGTGGAGTCGCGGTGGTGCTCCCAGGAGCGGAAGCCCACCTCCTCGGCCGCCTTCTTCTTGCCGGTGACGTACGTCTTGGACGCGGGGTCCTCCCCTACCCGCACCACCGCGAGCCCGGGGACCAGGCCCTGCTCCGCCTTGAGGCGGTCCACCTCCGCCTTCACCTCCGCCCGGACGCGCGCCGCCACTGCCTTGCCATCGATCAACTGGGCCATAGGTCACCCCACTCTATGAGAGACTCCCCCGCGAGCAGGGAGGTAAACGGCGGCCATGGGCTCAGGAAAAGTGCTGGGGGCGATGATAGGTCTCATGGTCGGGCTGCTCATCGGCAGTCCCTGGGCCATCATCCTGCTCGGTGTCGTCGGCGGCGTCGTCGGCCACCGCTTCGACGAGATGAACGCCCTGCCCGCCGAGTCCCCCGACGCGCTCGCGGACTTCCCACCCCTGGCCCACCCGGGCTTCAGCGCCCCCAACGCGCCACTCGACGCGCGCTCCGTGCAGGAGGAGGCCGACGCCCACCTCACCCGCAGCCTGTGCGCGCTCTTCGTCGAGGTGGCCCGCGCCGACGGGGAGGTGCGGCGCGAGGAGGTGAAGGAGATCCGCCGCTATTTCGAGGAGGTCCTCAAGTACGGCCCGGACTCGCTCGACTTCGTGCGCGGCCGCCTCAAGGACTTCATCGCCGTGCCGCCCGACCTGGAGGACGCCGCGGCCGCCTGCCAGGAGGCCCTGCCGTCACTCGAGCGGCGGCGCCTGCTGGACGCGCTGTACGAGCTGTCGCTGGTGGACGGGGCGCTGCAGCGCTCCGAGCGCGAGGTGCTCGCCCGCGTGGGCGACGCGCTGGGCCTGTCCGCCGACGAGCAGCGCGCCATCGCCGCGCTGCACCTGGGGGACGCCTCGGCCCACTACGAGGCGCTCGGGCTGTCCTCCGGCGCCACGGACTCCGAGGTGAAGAGCGCCTTCCGCCGGCTCGCGGCCGAGCTGCACCCGGACAAGCATGCCCACCTGAAGGGCGAGGACGCCGACGAGGTGGCCCGCCGCTTCCAGGAGGTCCGCGACGCCTACGAGGAAATCCGACGCCTGCGCGGCCTGTAGCCCTGGGTTACAACCCGCGCGAGCGACTCGAAGAGAAAGCCCCCCCATGAGCCAGCACCGCAAGCCGCCCCCGCCCAAGAAGAAGGAAGAGGCCTTCCACAACAACCCCTTCAAGAGCGCCATCAAGGGCATCCAGGAGCAGGAGAAGAAGGAGAAGGAGGCCCAGGCCCGCGCGGCGGAGGAGGCTCGCAAGCAGAAGGCGCCCCCGCCCGCCGCCCCCGCGCGCAAGAGCCAGGCCGCGCACGAGAGCCCCGAGGACGAGGCGTCCCTCTTCTTCTCCGCCATGGACGGCGTGGCGCAGATCACCCACCGCGGCGAGCCCCCCAAGTCCAACCCCCGCCTGCCGGAGCTGGTGGACGAGAACGCGGAGGCGCTCGCGGAGCTGAGCGAGCTGGTCGCCGGAGGCCCGGGCGAGTTCGACATCGCCGAGGTGGGCGAGCACATCGAGGGCCTGGGGCCCGGCGTCGACCGCAACCTGCTGCGCTCGCTCCGGCGCGGGGACTTCTCCATCCAGGGGCAGCTGGACTTGCACGGCATGACGCAGCTGGAGGCCCGCGCCGCGCTGGAGCGTTTCCTGTCCGACAGCCGCCGCGCCCGCCGCCGCTGCGTGCTGGTGGTCCACGGCCGCGGTTTGCACTCCAAGCAACAGCTGCCGGTGTTGAAGGAGCTGCTCAAGGCGTGGCTCGCGCAGAAGCGCATCAACGCGGCGGTGCTGGCGTTCTGCACCGCACGTCCGCAAGACGGTGGGACGGGGGCGCTGTACCTGCTGCTGCGCAGGTGACGGCCGTATCCTTTACGCGCGCCCGGCACTGTGCATACATGCCGCCATGGCACGCGAACTGATCGACCTGCACATCCACGTGGGCGGCTCGGTGGCCCCCCACATCCTCTGGTCCATCGCCCATCAGCAAGGCTTCAAGCTCCCCGTCAAGACGTACTTCGACTTCGTGGAGCTCATCACCTCCCGTCCGGGCAAGGTGGGCAGCCTGGATGACTACCTGAAGATCCTCCACACCTGGACGGAGAAGATCCAGTCGTCGCCGAGCGCGATCGAACGCTCCGTCTACGAGATCATCGGCAAGGAGTACCGCGGCAGCCGGGTGACGCAGATCGAGCTGCGCTTCAACCCGATGAAGCGCAACCTGCACTCGGAGCTGGACCTGGACCACATCATCCACGCCGCGCTTCGCGGCATGGACCGGGCGGTGCTCGAGTACGGCGTGAAGGTGGGCTTCATCTTCTGCCTGGCGCGCGAGTTCGACCACCGGCTCAACAGCATCCTCGTGGACAAGGCCATCAAGTACCGCACGCGCGGCGTGTACGGCATCGACCTGGCCGGCACGGAGACGAACGCGATGGAGCTCAAGCCGGAGGTGGTGGCCCAGTACGAGGACCTCTTCGGCCGGGCGCGCAAGGCGGGCCTGAAGTGCACGGTGCACACGGGTGAGACGAAGGGCACGGGCGCCGAGGGCGTCATGTCCGTGGTGGACAAGCTCAAGCCGCACCGCATCGGCCATGGCATCCGCGCGGCCTATGACGAGAACGCGATGAAGGTGCTGCGCGAGCAGGACATCGTCCTGGAGCTGTGCCCCACCTCCAACCTGCACACCAAGGCGGTGGAGGGCATCGAGGAGCTGCGCCACATCGTCCGGACGTTCTGGGACCGCAAGGTGAAGTTCACCATCAACACCGACGGCCCCTACCTGCTCGAGACGGACATGCGCCGGGAGATCGAGCTCATCGAGAGCCACGGCATCCTCACGCCGGAGCAGGTGGACCAGACGCTGGCGTGGGCGCGCCAGGCGTCGTTCATCCCGGGCTGAGCAGCGAGCATGTACGGACTGACTCGCTCGCTGCTCTTCAAGCTGGACGCCGAACGCGCGCACCGGCTGGGGCTCTGGGGCCTGCGCCAGCTGGGGCACTCGCGCGACCTGTGCGAGTCCCTGCGGGAGCGGGCGCTGGAGGGCGTGCCGGCCTCGCTCGCGGTGGAGGTCGCCGGGCTGCGCTTCGCCCACCCGGTGGCCCTGGCCGCGGGCCTGGACAAGGACGCGGAGGCGGTGGACGGCCTGTTCGCCTGCGGCTTCTCCGCCGTGGAGGTGGGCACCGTCACCCCCCGCCCCCAGCCCGGCAACCCGACGCCCCGCCTGTTCCGCCTGCCGGAGCACCAGGCCGTCATCAACCGCATGGGCTTCAACAACCACGGCGCCGCCGTGGCCGCCCAGCACCTGCGCGCGCGCACCTGGCACCCCGGTCCCGTGGGCGTGAACCTGGGCAAGAACAAGGACACGCCGCTGGAGCGCGCGGTGGAGGACTACGTCGCGTGCGTGGACGCGCTCGGGCCCCTGGGTGACTACGTGGTGGTCAACGCGTCGTCCCCCAACACGCCGGGCCTGCGCAAGCTGCAGGAGCCGGAGGTGCTGTCGGCGCTCCTGGGCACGGTGCGGGCGCGGCTGGACACCGTGGCGCCGGGCAAGCCGCTGTTCCTCAAGATCGCCCCGGACCTGACGCCCGAGGCGGTGGACGAGGTGGTGGACGTGGCGCTGGCCCAGAAGCTCGCCGGCCTCATCGCCACCAACACCACGGTGGCCCGGCCCTTCGAGCACCCGCTCGCGAAGGAGGCCGGCGGCCTGTCCGGCGCGCCCGTGCGTGAGGCCTCCAACGCCGTCATCGCGCGCGCGTACCAGCGCTCGGGCGGGAAGCTGCCCATCATCGGCGTGGGCGGCGTCTTCACCGCGGCGGACGTGTTCCAGAAGCTGCGCGCGGGCGCGTCCCTGGTGCAGGTCTACACGGGCTTCATCTACGAGGGGCCGGGCATGGTGCGGGGGCTTCTGCCCACGCTGGCCCAGATGCTCGAGAGGGATGGGTACCAGAGCGTCGCCCAGTTGGTGGGCGCGGATCACCGCGGAGACCCGGGCACCGTCCAGGGCGACGACGACGCGCCCTGAAACACGAAGGGCCCCTCGCTCCGCCATGGGAGGACGAGGGGCCCCGCGTAAAAAAGTGAGCGCTCGCCGGCGCCTTGGAGTTTCACCGGCGAGCGCCCCGGGCCGTCTGACTTGGAGACGGGCCTCGAAAGCTATTCCTGGACGGTCAGCGAGCCTCCGACAGTGCTCACTTCCACCGTGTGGGTGCCCGCGCCGTAGGTCTTCTTCTTCGACCCGAGGCTGACAGAGCTCCCGTTGAAACTGCCCCCCACGGAACTGAATTCCACCCGCGCGTCCGCTCGCTCCGGCAGCTTCAGCCGGACGTTGCCCGACACCGTGCTGACCTCCGTGTCCTCGAGCTTCCGGGGAGCCAGTACCACCTCTCCCTCAACGCTGCTCACCGACAAACGTCGCTCCGAGCCGTTCACTTCCACACGGCCGTTGACGGTGGAGTGCTTCTGCGGGCCCGTCACCCCCTTCACCACCACCCCCGCGTTCACCACCGACACTTCCAGCTCCGACGCCTTCGGCACCTTCACCACGAAGCGCACCGCCCCCGCCGTGCCCTTGCACGACTGCCACCGCTCCTCGCAGGGGCCGCAGCACGCCCTCGCCCGCACCTCGTCACCCTCCTGGGTGACCTCGACGTCCATCCGAGGACCGGAATCTCCGGGATTTTCCGGAACAGCCTCGATTACCACACTATTCCCGTCTACCGCATCTACGCGAACGGCGCCATTAACATTGGACAGGTGAACCTGAGGGGTTCCGTCCGTGTCGAACTTCCAGGTCTGGGTCGCCGGCGCGGCGGCGAGGATGGCCAGGAGGGGCAGCAACATGGCGGGTGCTCCGAGGTAGGGTAGGTCCACCCCACCCTACGGAGGAGCCGGCCCCCCATTGCCGGCGAACGACGCGAAGTATCCACGGCGGTCTGACATTCCCTGGCTAGTGGCCGTGGACCACCCGTTGATACAGCGCGTCATGGAGGCGGATCAGCCGCTCCAGGGACAGCTCGCGGGCGACGAAGTCCCGGGCGGAGCGGCCCATGCGACGGGCCTTCTCGGGGTCCGAGAGGAGCTGGCTGATGGCCTGGGCGAGCTGGGCGGGGCGCTCGGGCGGGACGACGAGCCCGCGCTCGCCATCGCGCACCAGGTCGGTGTTGCCGCCCACGCGTGTCACGACCATGGGCAGGCCCGCGGCCATGCCCTCCATGACGGCGTTGGACATGCCCTCCGCGCTGGAGCACAGCACGCCCACGGTGGCGCGAGACAGGATGGCGGCCACGTCCGTGCGATGACGCAGGAAGTGGACGGTGTCGGAGACGCCCAGCTCCGCGGCCAGCTTCTCCAGGCCCTTCCTGCGGGGACCGTCGCCCACGAGGAAGGCATGCAGCGGCGTGCCGCCGTGGTGGAGCATGGCCAGGGCGAGCAGCAGGTCCTCCTGGCGCTTCACCGGGTGGTTCATGTTGGCGACGTGCACGAGCACCGGCGCGTCACCGGTGTCCGGCAGCGGCGCCTTGAGGCCCTCGCGCATGCGCGCATCGAAGCGGGCCAGGTCCAGGCCGTTGTGGATGACGGACACGCGGGAGGCGGACAGGCCCTCCTCCTCCACCAGCATGCGCCGGATGGCCTCCGCGTTGGCCACCACGTGGTCCGCCATGGCCGTCAGCCGCGAGTGCACGGCGCGCCGGGCGGTGCCCTGCCAGTGGGACAAGTCCAACCGGCCGACGATGACCTTCACGCCGGCGAGCTTCGCGGCGGGCACGGCGATGAGCGTGGAGTAGAAGTCGTGCACGTGGACCAGGTCCACGCGGTTGGACTTCAGCCACCGGGCCATGCGCATCACCTGGTACGCGGTGTTCGGCTGCGCGACGGAGCCCTTGAGCGGGAAGCTCTCCGCGGTGTGGCCCAGCTTCCACACCGCGCCCATCAGCGGGCCCGCGTCCTCGAGCACGGCGACCTGGAGCTGGTAGCTGGGGGGCAGGCCCCGGAGCAGCTCCAGCACCTGCACCTCCGTCCCGCCGATGTGGAACGAGCGGGTGAACTGCACCAGGCGCATGGGCCTGGCCCCCATCATCACCTCTTCACGCCGCATGTCCCGACCCCTCCCACGCCCCCACCGGTGCGGCGGACGAGCGCCCCTCTGGCACACCCAGCGACTCCTTGGCCTCCTCCGCCCGGGCGATGCGGTGCGCGGCGGCCGCCAGGCCGAAGAGCACGTAGCAGTGCGCGGACAGGATGTAGCCGGAGAACAAGTCACACACGAGATAGCCGGCCACCGAGGCCGACAGCGCTCGCGCCATCCACCCCATCGTGCGGCTGGCCGACGCGGCGAACGCCCCGCCCGACGCGCCTCCCGCGAACACCAGGAAGAAGGCCAGGCCCACCCAGCCCAGCTCTCCGATGACGTCCAGGAAGATGTTGTGCGCCACGTACGCGCGCGTCGCCTCCGGAGGCGCGTACTCCGCCCACGCGTAGCGGAAGCTGCCCGCGCCCACGCCCAACAGCGGCTTGTCCAGGCTCATGCGGCTGGCCACCTGCCACGCGTAGACGCGGCCCATGGCGGACGCGTCCTCGTGGAAGGCCGCCACCGTCTCGTTGCGCGCCCAGAAGCTCTCCGGCGCGAACACCACCAGGCCCACCACGAAGAGCGAGCCCACGACGATGGCCTGGATGCGGCGCTTCTCACGGAAGGCCCACAGGCCCATCGCCACGGTCAGGCCGATGAAGCCGCCGCGCGAGTGCGACAGGACGATGGCCACCACCGCCAGCACCGCCGCCACCAGACAGGCAATCCGCCACACCCAGGCGCTGCCCTTGCGGGCCACGAAGGCCACCGCCAGCGGCACCACCAGCACCAGGTTCATGGCCATGTGGTTCGGATCCGCGTACACGCCCACCCAGCGCGCGCGGAAGCCCTCCACCAGGTCCTCGCCCACCATGTACCAGTTGATGACGCCGATGGACGTCACCACCGAGGCCAGCACCATGGCGCCGCACACGACGACCAGCCGCTTGCCGCTGGTGATGACGTTGACGAGCGTCAGGTAGATGGCCGTCAGCTTCAAGAGCTCGATGCCCGTGTAGCGCGCGACCTCCGCGTTCACCGCCCACGACACGGACAGGACCGCCAGCGAGGAGAAGCCGATGAGCGCCCACCCTCGCGCTCCGTCCAGGTAGAGCGGCTCGCCGCGCCCCAACCTGCGAATCAACATCAAACCCGCCGCCACCACCGACGTCATCAGCGCCAGCCGCAGCGGCGCCATGGCCGGAATCCATTCGCCCGGCACCGCGTACATCACCGCGGCGAAAGCGGTCAGCGAATAGAAGGCCCACACGTCACGGCGCTGCCCCTGCTCTCCCGGCACCATGTCCCTCCTCCTCTGGCAGTCACGCGCGTACACCTCCGCGTGGGGCTGCCTGAAAGCAGAGGGCGTGCCAGGAGTCGGGCTCGCAACCGCCTGGATCTCCACGGGCCCGGAGGGCCTCCGGCGCACGGAGACCCTCCCAGGCTGAAAAAGCTACGGGACCGGGCCGCTCTCCATCGGGAGCACTTCGGAGGCCACGGGGCTCCACGTCGTGTCCTCGAGCCACGCCGCGCCCAGCTCCTCCAGCAGCTTCGCGAGCGTCACGCCCACCATGCGGCGCAGCTCCTCGCGGGCGGTCTGGGGCACCGCGCCCTCCAGCCCCGCCAGCGCGCGTTCAGCCGCGGACGCATGCAGCCGGGGCGCCTGCGGGGTGCCCTCGAAGAGACGGGCGCCCAGCTCCGCCCCACGGCCCAGGGGCACGGGGCGCGCTTCCGCCCGGCCGTCCAGGATGGCCATGGCCACCACGGCGGCGAACAGGCGCGGGACCCCCAGCGACTCGAGCGGCGCGCCGAAGCGGGCCACGGCCTGGCGCGCCGCCTCGGGCGTCCCGCCCAGCACCCCGCGCAGCACGTCCACCTGCGCCTCCGCGCGCGTGAGCACCGCCTCGCTGGCGGAAATCTCCCGCAGGGAGCGGAAGGGCACGGGCTCCGCGCCCTCCACCTTCAGCGCGCGACGGGGGCGCTTGCGGCGCAGGGCCTCCAGCGCGGCGGCCTCCTCCGGCAGCACCAGCAGCACGCCGTCCACCACGGCGCCGGGAGACTTCGCCAGCCGGTCCGCGCGGTACTTGAGCTGGAGCGTCAGCGTGAAGCCCGTCTGGAAGACGCGCCTGAGGGGCACGTCGCGCAGCACCTCCGTCGCCTGCGAGGGGTCCGCGCCCGTCAGGTACTCCAGGCCGAGCGACAGGGAGTCGCGCGTCATCTCCCCCACGCGGCGCACGGCGTCCAGGTCGCCAGGGTCCTCCAGCTCCGCGACCAGCGCCGCGTTGGCGACGCCCGCGAGCTCGTCCTCGGCGTTCTGCCGCTCCAGCGTCGTCAGGCCCCGGAAGGACGCATCGAGGTAGTCCACGTGGCCCTGCGAAGCGGCCAGCGCGCTGGTGACGAGGGGCTTCTTCGGCGCGGCCAGGTCCACGCGGCTGAAGAGCGCCACCGCGTCCTCCAGCGACGGGAAGCCCATGTCCACCAGGCGCCCCCTGCGGAACTGGAAGGCCGTCTCCTCCAGCTCACCGGGAATCTCCCAGCGTACGGCCTCCAGCAGGCGCACGGCCTCGAAGGGGTTCTCCGCGATGAGGTCGTTGACGAGCGCGCGCACGGCGGACATCTCCACGCCCTCGGCGGTGATCTCCACCAGGTAGCGCCCCTCGGGCGTCTCCAGCGTCACGCCCTGCGGGTTGACGTCCGGGTTCTCCTCCCGGTCATGCAGCACGACGAACTCGCGCAGCACCAGCTCCAGCACCTCCAGGTCCAGCGCGTGCAGCTTGCGCAGGTACTCGGCGGTGTCGTCGAAGCCGCCGCGCGCGGCGCGCAGCCACGTGAGCGCGGCGTGCGGG
The DNA here is from genome assembly GCF_020037055.1 of Myxococcus sp. AS-1-15. Lineage (NCBI taxonomy): Bacteria > Pseudomonadati > Myxococcota > Myxococcia > Myxococcales > Myxococcaceae > Myxococcus > Myxococcus sp. AS-1-15. The sequence continues at coordinate 48,826 of NZ_JAIQDF010000013.1, forward strand.
TCCACCTTGTCGCGCTTCCACGCGCCCAGGTCCACGAAGGCGCGGAACTGCGCGGGGGACGCGAGCTGTACCAGCTCCGTCGCGTCCGCCAGGCCCACCTCCTGGATGGTGAGGTAGAGGCTCTCCGGAGGCAGCGCGCGCACCACCGCGCCCGCATCCGCGCCCTCCAGCAGCGCTTCCATCCGCCGCCGGGGCGACAGCCCCATCAACCGCTGCTGCAGCTCGCGCAAGGCGAGCTGCGAATCCCTGCCATTTCCCTTGCCGTTCTCGGACACGGCGGCGTGCCTACCACAGGGCCCCTCCCACCGGGAGGGGAACCCCGCCCAAGCGGCCACTACCCGATGGAGTCAGTCCGGGTCCTGGGCGGCTTCGGCGCGCACCCTCGAGGCGCGGCCGAAGGTGTCCAGCAGCGCGCCCCAGACCTCGTCCACGCCCCGCCGCTCCGTGGAGGAGAAGGGCAGCACCGCCTCCAGCGGCAGGTCCATCAGCTTCGCCAGCTCCTGGAGCCGGGGGCGCGTCTTCGCCTTGGTGAGGCGGTCGATCTTGGTGGCGACCACCATCACCTTGCGCTTGTGGGCCTGGAGGTAGTCGAGCGTGGCCAGGTCGTCCGGCGTGGGACCCACCTCCGCGTCGATGATGCTCACCACGACCTCCAGGCGGTGCCGCTTCTCCAGGTAGGTGGTGATCATCTTCTCCCACTGGGCCTTGTCCGTCTTGCTGGCGCGGGCGAAGCCGTAGCCGGGCAGATCGCACAGGCGCACCTGGTAGCGGGCGGTGCCGCGCTCCAGGTCCACGTCGAAGAAGTTGAGCGTGCGCGTGCGTCCGGGGGTGTTCGACACGCGCACCAGCTTCTTGCGGTGGGTGAGCGTGTTGATCATGGAGGACTTGCCCACGTTGGAGCGGCCCACGAAGGCCACCTCCGCGGTGTGCCCCTGCGGATAGCCCTTGGGCTCCACGGCGGTGATGACGAAGCGGGCGTCGAGAATCTTGATCACGTTGCGGCTATTTCTTCGCGGTGGCGGGAGGAGGCGTCGCCGGGGTCGCCTCGGTCCGGGCGGCCCTGCGGGCGCGCTCGGCGGACCAATGGTCGATGGCCTTCAGCGACTCCTTGAAGTCGAACGGCCGCAGGGAGGGCGAGGAGGCGTCATGGCAGGAGCGGCATTGCTTCTCGGATGGGTCCACCAGCCCCACCAGCCGCGCCAGCTCCGGGTCCTTCATCACGTACTCCGGCGAGTAGTACTGCCCCCCACCGTGACATGTCTCACAGCTCACACTCGCCTGCGTCTGGGCCACCTGATCCGGCGAGTGGCACGACAGGCAGCGGCCGTCCTTCTGCTGCTGCTCGGACAGGGAGCTCACGGCCCGGGCGTGCTTGGACTGCATCCACGCCTCGTAGGCCTCCGGGTGGCAGCCCTTGCAGCTGTCAGCGCCGACGAAATCAGCCGCCCCCGCCACGCCGCAGAGGGCCAGCAGGAGGACGGGCAGGAGCCGGATGCCAGGAGCGCGCATGACCTCGCGAAGTAACACTCCCCTCCGGACGGGGCAAGGCGTCTCGTGGTTGAATGCCAGCGGGAATCGTCCGTTGAAAAGAGAGGGCAGCGCTTGAGCCCCGCCCGCCCTTTCCATTAGGGAGGATGTCGTGATGAGGACCTTGATTGCGCTCGCCGTGGTGGCCGTCTCCCTTCCCGCTGTCGCCAAGCCCTGGCAGGGCGTGGAGCCCGGCGTCACGAAGAAGGACGAGGTGGTCAAGAAGTTCGGTGAGCCCTCGCGCACCGTGAGCCAGGACGGCAAGGAGACCATCGCCTACCTGGGCAAGGAGGCCATCAAGGGCACCAGCCAGGCACAGTTCAAGGTGGACGCCGGCGGGGTCATCGAGCGCATCGACGTGTTCCCCGGGCCCATCATCGACAAGGAGACCATCGAGACGAGCTACGGCCCCGCGTGCCCCTCGGGTCCGGTGCCCTCGGCGCCCTGCTACCAGCGCAAGCTGACGGACGACTTCCGCACCTACTTCCTCTACCCCAAGCTGGGCCTGGCCATCTTCTTCAACGAGGACGGCAAGACGGTGCAGTCGCTCACGTTCACCACGCAGAAGGCCGCGAAGTAGGCCCGCGCCCGTGCACGTCTTCGGGCTGACGGGCGGCATCTCCTCCGGCAAGAGCACCGTCACCCGGATGCTGCGGGAGCTGGGCGCGGAGGTGCTCGACGCGGACGTGCTCGCCCGCGAGGTGGTGGAGCCGGGCACCCCGGGGCTGGCCGCCATCGCCGAGCGCTTCCCCGGCGTGGTGGGCCCGGACGGCCGGCTGGACCGGGCGAAGCTGGGCGCGCGCGTCTTCGGGAACGACGAGGAGCGCGCCGCCCTCAACGCCATCACCCACCCCCGGGTGCGCGAGGCCTTCCTCGAGAAGGTCCAGGCCCTGGAGGCCCGGGGCGTCACCCGGGTGGTCTACGACGTCCCGCTGCTCGTGGAGTCCGGGATGCACGCCTGGATGGAGGGCACGGCGGTGGTGTGGGTGCCCCGGGACGTGCAGAAGGCGCGGCTGATGGCGCGCGACGGGCTGGACGCGGCGGCGGCGGAGGCGCGGCTGGCCTCCCAGCTCCCCCTGGACGACAAGCGGGCGGTGGCCACGTGGGTCATCGACAACAGCGGGGATCTGACGTCCACCCGGGAGCAGGTGGAGTCGGTCTGGCGCGCCATGCTCGCGCGCGGCTGACGGGCGAGTATGCTGCGCGCGCAATGAGCGAGACGCGCAAGAAGGCCGGCGGCGGGACGTACTTCATCACCGGCTACCCCGGGTTCATCGGCAAGCGGCTGGTGGAGCACATCGCCCGGGAGGACCCGAAGGGCCACGTGTACGCGCTGGTCCAGCCCAAGGCGCTGAAGGAGGCCCAGAAGCACGCCTCCAAGCTGAAGGGCGCCACCGTGGAGCTGCTCACCGGCGACGTGGTGGACATGCACCTGGGCCTGTCGGGCGAGGAGTACCAGCGCCTGTGCGAGCGGGTGACGGACATCTTCCACCTGGCCGCCGTCGCGCAGCTGGGCGTGCCCAAGGACACCGCATGGCGCGTCAACGTGGACGGCACGCGCAACATGCTGGAGCTGGCGCGCGACTGCGAGCACCTGGCGCGCTTCAACCACTTCTCCACCTGCTACGTGTCCGGAGACCGGCTGGGCGTCATCGCCGAGGACGAGCTGGACCGGGGCCAGGGCTTCAGGAACCCGTACGAGGAGACCAAGTTCCAGGCCGAGCGGCTGGTGACGCGCGCGGGGGCGACGCTGCCCGTGACGGTGTACCGGCCCTCCAGCGTGGTGGGCGACTCGCGCACGGGGGAGATCGACAAGTTCGAGGGGCCCTACTACCTGGGCATCCTGCTGGTGACGTCGCCGCTCGTCGTGCCGCTGCCCCTGCCGGGCAACGGCGTGGCGCCGCTGAACGTGGTGCCGGTGGACTTCGTGGTGGAGGCGGTGTGGCGGCTGTCGAAGGACCCTCGCGCGGCGGGGCGCACCTTCCACCTGGTGGACCCGAATCCCATGAGCGCGCGGCGCGTGTACGAGCTCATCGCGGAGAAGGCGAACAAGAAGCTGCCGCGCTTCAACCTGTCCGCGCGCGCCGCCGACGTGATGCTGCGGCTGCCGGTGCTGGAGAAGCTGGCGCGTCCGCAGCGCGCGGCCATCAGCTACGTGAACCACCTGGCCATCTACAACTGCCACAACACGCTGGAGCTGCTCGATGGCTCGGGGGTGCGCTGCCCTCCCCTGTCGTCGTATCTGGACCAGCTGGTGGCGTACGTGCGGGAGCAGTACCGCAAGCGCCGCGAGGGCTCCGAGGTGGAGGACCCGCTGGACCAGGGCACCGCGACGGGGTGAGTTCGTGGGCTGGGCGAGGGGCCGGCCGTGCTAGACAAGACGGCCTCATGGCACGCACGTTCCAGGTAGGCGACACCTTCACGCATGTCCGCGAGTGCGACCTGTACCGGCCGATCTACTACGCGGGCGCATCCGGGGACTTCAATCCCATCCACATCGACCCGGAGGTCGGCAAGGTGGCCGGCCTGGGGGGCGTCATCCTCCAGGGGTTGTGCACCCTGGGCTGGGCGGTGGAGGCCGTGGCGGTCTTCGTGGGAGACCCGGGCCGCATCCGCAGGGTGAAGGTGCGCTTCTCGCGCCCCGTGCGCCCCGAGGACACCGTGACGTTCGAGGGCAAGGTGACGTCCATCGAGGGCGACCGGATGGTCACCGAAGTCACCGCCACCAATCAGCGCGGCGAGGCCGTCCTCAAGGGCGCCGTCGTCGAAGCCTCCCTGGGATAGACCACCATGGCCATCGACAAGCGCTTCATCGGCCGGGAATACGGCCCGTACACGTACACGATTGGCGCGGAGAAGCTGCGCGAGTTCGCGCTGGCGCTCGGCGGCGCGCACCCGGCCGCGGGCACGCCGGGCGAGGCTCCCGCGCACGTCAGTCCCCTCCTCCACGACGAGCAGGCCGCGAAGGCGGGGCCGTATGGGGATTTGATTGCGTTCCCCAGCTTCGCCGTCGTCTTCGCCATCCGGCCCTTCGGCTCGGCGGTGGCGGACCCGGAGCTGGGCGTGAATCTGCTGATGCTGGTGCATGGCGAGCAGGAGCTGGAGTTCCTGGACGTCATGCGTCCGGGCGATGTGATGACCACCACGGGCCGCATCGCGAACATCTATGAGAAGGCGGGCATGGAGTTCGTCGTCGTCACCAGCGAGTCGCGCAACCAGCGCGGCGACGTGGTGGTGAAGGGCACCTGGACCGCCGTCATCCGCGGTTCGTAGTCCCCCGCTCGCGCCATGAGGATCGCCTTCTGCGGTACCCATCGCGCGGGCAAGTCGACGCTCCTCGAGGAGCTGGCGGAGCTGCTGCCCTCTTCCTACGTGACGGTGGATGAGCCGTACCACCAGTTGGAGGAAGAGGGGCACGAGTTCGCGCAGCCCCCGTCCCTGGAGGACTTCGAGGCGCAGCTGGTTCGCTCCCTCGAGAACCTGGCGGAGGAGGACGGGCGCGACGTGTTGTTCGACCGGTGCCCCGTGGACTTCCTCGGCTACCTCCGGGCCCACGAGGACGGTGACGCGTTCGACCTGGACGCGTGGCTGCCGCGGGTGCGCGAGGCCCTGCGCAAGCTCGACCTGGTGGTGTTCGTCGGCATCGAGTCGCCGGATCGGATCGCGCTCTCCGCCTCGGAGGACGCGGAGCTGCGGCAAGCCGTGGACGAGACGTTGAAGGAGCTGCTCCTCGACGACCCGCATGGGCTCGGCGTGGCGGTGCTCGAAGTCGAGGGGAGTCCGAGGACGCGCGCGAAGCAGATCCTCGAGCACCTCTGACGGTGACGAGGCGCCCGCCGCGGACCGTGGGCTGACGGCTCAGACTCGGAGGAGGCGCTCCAGGGACTCACGCTCGTCCTGCAGGGAGCCCCGCTCCGGCTTCGACAAGGTCAGGGAGTCCAGCTCTCGCAGCAGGGACTTCGCCCTCGGCGCGTCGTCCAGCACCACGGCCAACTCAGCGCGCGCCAGGCATGCGCGTGCCCGCTCCACCCCCGTCCCGCCGTCGGGCTTCTTCAGCGCGACATCGAGGACCTTGGCCGCGGAGGCATCGTCGTTCTTGAAGTCGCGCAAGCGGCGCGCGGTCTTCAGCGCCTTGGCCAGGGCGGACTGGGGCTCCCGCCCGTCATCCCCGTGGCCCGAGGGCTCGTCACGACGGATGAAGATGACCGAGTTCCCAGAGGGGTCGACGATGGTGAAGCGCGACTGCCCCGTCCGCATCCGGGTGATTCGGGGGACGCCACGCAGGGGCAGCTTTCCGTACTGCTCGCGCAAGGCGCTCGCGAAGTGCTCGTGCAGACGTTCGACCTCGTCCACGATGATGAGACAGGTGCTGAAGGCCGTCGCCGGGTCCAGGCCCTTCAAGCCGAAGAAGTGGAGATGAGCGCCCCCTCGTCGGGTCGCCGCGTAGGGATTCGGCGTGCGCTGCTGGTACGTCACGTCGAAGCCCAGCAAGCCGTAGAACGCGAGCGTCGACTCCAGTTCCACACAGGGCAACGCCGGGATGCTGGCATCCGCGTGCATGGCAGGTGCTCCTCTTCAACGGCGGTCCTGGAAAGCCGTACGACAAGACAGGAACCTGTCATCCAGACAGCCAGCTGTCAATCAGGCCAGGCAGAATGAAGGTGCGGCAGCCGAATCGGGACTCAGGCGGCGGCGATGACGCCTTCGTCGAGGAGCTGCGCGAGGATGCGGGCGGTATCCAGCCGCGTCATCCCCGACAGTGAGAACAGGTCCTCGAACGTCACGGCGCCGTCGATCTGCGCGAGCACGAAGCCCGCGCGGTGGTCTAGGCTGAGCCAGATGATGTCGTCGGCCTGGAGCCGGACGCGAGGCACCCGCCCCAGGTCTCCGAGCTTCGACTCCAGCATCGCCATCAGCATCCGCTCGCTGCGCGCCCGCAGCGCCTCGACGCGAGGGTCTCCGGGCGCCAGCTCCTGCGCCTTGAACAGCAGATCCACCGCGCCCGAGTGGTCATCCAGCTCCAGCAGGTCCGCCGCCCCGCGCAGCAGCCGCTCCAGCTCGCTCTCCGTGGCGGGGACGCCGTACTCGTCCGTCTCGCCTTCGGGGATGCCGTACTCCTGCGTCGTGGACTCGTCGCGCGCGAGCAACTCCAGCACGTCGCTCCCCGGAGTGGGCTCGTCGACGTCGGGAATCAGCACGCTGGGAGAGCGCTCCTCGTCCTCCTCGTCCAGCGGCCCGCCCTCCCCTTCCGCCCACGCCCCCCAGTCACCCTCCAGCGACGCCAACGGCGTGCCGCGCGTCCCCGCATCCAACGGCCCCGGCGAGAACGGTGAGCTCTTCCCTGGCGAGGCCTCCAGCGAGGCGAGGCAATCCCGCGCGCGGACGTTCTGCGGGTCCAGCTCCAGCGCCCGCTCGAAGAGCTTCTGCGCGCCCTGGGCATCGCCGCTCAGGCGCAGCCACAGTCCGGCCTCGACGAGCTGGTTGGCGCGCTGGCTGCCCATCTATCGCCCCACACCGCCACGCGCGGAGCCCTTGAGCTGCGCCAGACACCCGGCGAGCAGCTCACACGCCCGGCCCAGCGCGGCCACGTCCTCGTTGGCGCGGACCTGGCGCGCGTGCTCCAGCACCTGCTCGGCCCGAGGCACCGCGTCCGGCGTCAGCCCACCACCGCCCGGCAACAGCCTCGCCCGCGTCAGCGCGTCCATGACGTCGCGCGCGAGCGTGTCCAGCTCCACGCGCTTGACCTTCAGCTCCTCGGAGATGCGCGCGGCCATGAGGTAGCCGCGCTGCTCGTCCATGATGCGCTTGAGCTCCTCCTCGGTGAGGCCGCTGGACGCGGTGACGGTGATGGACTGGCGCAGCCCCGTCTCCCTGTCGCGCGCGGAGACGGACACGATGCCCTCCGCGTTGATGTCGAACGTCACCTCGATCTCCACCTGCCCGCGGAGCGCCTCACGCAGGCCGGTGAGGACGAACTCGCCCAACAGCTCGTTCTGGTGCGCCAGCTCGTGCTCGCCCTGGAGCACCATGATCTTCACCAGCCGCTGGAAGTCCTTCGACGTCGCGAAGACCTCCGTGGCGGACGTGGGCACCGTGGTGTTCTTCGGGATGATGCGCCGCACGAAGCCCCCGGCGATGGCCACGCCCAGGCTCTGGGGCGTGACGTCCAGGAGCAGCAGCTCGCTCTCCTGCGCCACCAGCGCGTGCGCCTGCACCGCCGCGCCCAGGGCCACGACCTCCTCGGGGTGCACGCCCTTGCACGGCTCGCGGCGGAAGTAGCCGCGCACCGCCTCCACCACCTTCGGCATGCGCGACATGCCGCCGACCAGGATGACCTCCTTCAGCTCCGACGCGCGCACCCCCGCCTCGCCCAGCACCTCCGTGGTGATGCCCACCACGCGCTCGGCCAGGTCCGCCGTCAGGTCCTCCAGCTTCTCTCGCGACAGCGCCGCCTGCAGGTGCAGCGCCGCGCCTCCACCCGGGGGCGTGCTGATGAACGGCAGGTTGATCTGCGCCTCGCGCACGCTGGACAGCTCGACCTTCGCCTTCTCCGCCGCGTCCTTGAGCCGCTGCAACGCCATGCGGTCCTTGCGCAGGTCGATGCCGTGCTCCTTCGCGAAGCCGAAGACGAGCCACTCGATGATGCGGTTGTCCCAGTCCTCGCCGCCCAGGTACGTGTCGCCGCCCGTCCCCACCACGTCGAAGACGCCCTGGTTGATCTCCAGCACCGACACGTCGAACGTGCCGCCGCCCAGGTCCAACACCGCCACGCGGCCGTTCACCGTGCGGCTGAAGCCGTACGCCAGCGCCGCCGCCGTGGGCTCGTTGATGATGCGCAGCACGTCCAGCCCGGCGATGCGGCCCGCGTCCTTCGTCGCCTGGCGCTGGGCGTCGTTGAAGTACGCCGGCACCGTGACCACGGCCTTCGTCACCGGCCTGCCGAAGTGCGCCTCCGCGTCCGCCTTCAGCTCCTGGAGGATCATCGCGCTGATCTCCGGGACGGACAGGTCCTTGCCCCCCATCCGGATGCGCAAATCGTCGTGCTGTCCGACGACCACCTCGTAGGGCAGCGAGCGCAGCGCGTCCTGCACCTCGTGCGAGGAGAACTTCCGGCCGATGAGCCGCTTGGCGGCGTACACCGTCTCCTGCGGGTTGGTGATGGCCTGGCGCTTGGCGATGCCGCCCACCAGGCGCTTGCCGTTCTTCGACACCGCCACCACCGACGGCGTCAGCGCCATGCCGGTGCGGTTCTTGATGACGATGGGCTGCCCGTCCTGGACGGTCGCGACGATGCTGTTCGTCGTGCCCAGGTCGATGCCAATGAGAGGTTCGGACTCAGCCATGGGTGAGCGTGCTCATCCTACTAGAACGTCCAGCGCAGCTTCTTGAGCGCCGCCTTGGCCTCGGCGTTGTCGGGGTCCAGCTTCGCCGCGTCCTCGAAGACCCGCTTGGCCTGCTTCTTGGCCCCTGACTCCATCAGCACCCGTCCCAACAACACCTGGTGCTCCACACGCCCCGGCAGGAGGTCCACGGCGCGCTGCGCCAGGACGCGCACCTCTCCGACATCCTGGCCCTGCTGAAGCCCCAGCTTCGCCGAGCGGAAGGCCGCCTCGGCGCTCTGGTTGTCCAGCGAGAAGGCGAGCCGGTACGCCGCGAGCGCCCCGACGTCGTCCCCGTGCTGCTCCAGCTCCCGCCCCCGCGTCACCTCGACGGAGGCCCGCTGCTCGTCGTGACGGCGGCGCGCCTCCACCAGCAGCGTCGCCACCTCGCGGTTCTTCGGGTCCATCGTCTGGACCTGGTGGAAGTCCTGGTACGCGCGCTCCCAGTCCCCTCGGGCCACGGCCGCCTTGCCCCGGGCCACCAGCTCCGTCAGGCGCACGTTCTTGGCCATGTACGGGTGACGGGCGAGCCGGGCCTGTCGCTCGGCGCGCCGGGCCTCCGACTCCGCGTCGTTCACCGGTGGCGGTGCGGGCGCGCGCGGCGGCGGCGGCGCGGGCCGGGCCATGCGCAGGGGCGAGGGTGCGGGCGGAGGCGTGAGGCCAATGGGCGTCAGCTCCGTGGCCGGATACGAGGCCGCGGCTGGAGCCGGCGAGGAGGCCACGGGCGGCGGTGTCGAGGAAGCCGAGGCGGCGGCGGAGGCCTGTGCGAGCGCCGGGTTCGCCTTGAGGTACGCGTCGCGCTTGTCCTGCTGGCTGAGGACGTTGTGGGCGTCAGTGAGCTTGCGGAAGATGCGCTCCATCCGCGCGCGGAAGCTGCCCAGGTTCTTGCCGAAGTAGCGGTCCGGGTGGAAGCGGCGCGACGCGTTGTAATACGCCTGCTTCACCTCGGTGGCGGGAGCGCCCGGACGCAGGCCGAGGACGGCGAAGTAGTCCAGGCCGTCCAGCGCGCGCTCCAGGTCGATGATCTCCTTCTTGCGCTCCGGCTCGAGGTCCACCTCCTCGGCCATCGCCGCGTCCACGGCGGGCGCCGGCTGGTTTCGTTGCACCACGCGCGCCGGGACGATGGCGCCCTTGGCGCGCAGCGCCAGCAGCACGGCGATGGTGCGCGCCTCACCCAGGGTGGAACGTGACAGCACCTGGTCGATGCGCTCCACCCTGCCGACGAGCGACAACACGCCCGCCTCCTCCGGCGAGAGCTGGAGGCGAGCGAGGTCCAGGTTGGGCACGGTGGCGATGTGGTCCGTCCGGGCCCCCAGGCCGACAATCGTGTTTGACGCGCTCACAGGACGGTCCGCTGAAGGGTTGCCGAATGGAACAGCCTAGGTTTGGGGGACGCGGGGCGTCAAACACCCAGTGTCCCCCAACCCGCGGCTCCGGCCGAGGGGAGGCCGCCCTCAGAGGGCGGTCAGCACCCGCTCGATGATGGCCAGGCTCTGGTCCAGCTCCTCCCGGCTGATGGTGAACGGAGGGGCGAAGCGCACGGTCCGCTCCCCCGCGGCGTTGCCGAGCACCCCCGCCTCGCGCAGCTTGCCGAGCACCTGGGGCGCGTCGCGGTCCATCTCCAGGCCCACCAGCAGGCCCTGGCCCCGGACCTCCACCACGCGGCCCGCGGGCAGCCGGGACTGGATGCCCCGCAGCTTCTCCAGGAAGTACGCCCCCTTGGAGTTCACCTCGTCGAGGAAGCCCGGCTGGCGGATGACCTTCAGCACCGCGTTGGCGGCGGCGGCGGCCACCAGGTTGCCACCGAAGGTGGACCCGTGGCTGCCGGGCACCATGCTCGCGCCCACGTCGTCGCGGCACAGCATGGCGCCGATGGGCAGGCCGTTGCCCAGCGCCTTGGCCATGCTGATGGCGTCCGGGAGGATGCCGTCGCGCATGAAGCCGAACGGGATGCCCGTGCGCCCCATGCCCGTCTGGATTTCATCCACCAGCAACAGCAGGCCCTTCTCGTCGCACAGCGCCCGCAGGCCCTTGAGGAAGCCCGCGGGAGCCTGACGCACCCCGCCCTCGCCCTGGACGGGCTCCACCAGGATGGCGGCCGTGGTGGGCTTCACCGCGGCGCGCACCGCGTCCAGGTCCCCGTAGGGCACGTGGTGGAAGCCCGCGGGCAGCGGCTCGAAGCCCGCGTGGTACTTCGGCTGTCCGGTGGCCGTGACGGTGGCCAGGGTGCGGCCGTGGAAGCTGCGCTCGAAGGTGATGACCTCGAAGCGCTCCGGCGTGCCCCGGTCCTTCATCACCTTGCGGGCCAGCTTCAGCAGGGCCTCGTTCGCCTCCGCGCCCGAGTTGCAGAAGAACGCGCGCGACAGGCCGCTCCACTCGCACAGCTGCGCCGCCAGGTCGATCTGCGGCTGCGAGTAGAACGCGTTGGAGACGTGCCACAGGGTGTCCAGCTGCGCGTGCGCCGCCGCCACCACGTCCGGGTGACAGTGCCCGAGCGCGCACGTGGCCACGCCCCCGATGAGGTCCAGGTACTCCCGCCCATCCGCGTCCCACACGCGCGTACCCTGCCCACGTGCCAGGACGATGGGCTGCTGCTTGTAGTTCTGCAGCAGGTGGTGGCGGGCCTTCTGGATGAGGGTGTCGTTGGAGCTGGGGGCGGCCGAGGGCACGGGTTGCGGCAAGGGAGTCAACCTTCCTTGTGGTGAGGGCACTGCGGTGTGCGCGCCATATAGCGCGCTAGAGGATGTAGCGCGACAGGTCCTCGTCCTGGACGATGGCGCCCAGCCGCTCGCGCACATAATTGCCGTCCACCTGGAAGTCCCGGGGGCCCAGCTCGCTGGCGGAGAAGGAGACCTCGTCGAGCAGCCGCTCGAGCACGGTGTGCAGGCGGCGAGCGCCGATGTTCTGCGTGCGCTCGTTCGCCTGCTGGGCGATGCGCGCCAGCTCCGTCACCGCGTCGTCGGTGAAGGACAGGCGCACGCCCTCGGTGGAGAGCAGCGCGGTGTACTGGCGCAAGAGGGAGTTCTTCGGCTCGCGCAGGATTCGGATGAGGTCGTCGCCGGAGAGCGGCTCCAGCTCCACGCGGATGGGGAAGCGGCCCTGCAGCTCCGGGATGAGGTCGCTGGGCTTGGAGACGTGGAAGGCGCCCGCGGCGATGAAGAGCATGTGGTCCGTCTTCACCATGCCGTACTTGGTGTTGACGGTGGAGCCCTCGACGATGGGGAGGATGTCGCGCTGCACGCCCTCGCGCGAGACGTCCGGGCCTCCCCCGCCCTTGCCGCCGCCGTCGCGGCTGGCGATCTTGTCGATCTCGTCGATGAACACGATGCCGCTCGACTCGGCGCGCACCACCGCCTCGCGCTGGACGCGGTCCGGGTCCACCAGCTTCTGGGCCTCCTCCTGACGCAGGAACTGGAGCGCCTCCGGCACGCGCACCCGACGCCTGCGCGTCTTGCTCATGCCGGGCATGTTCTTGAAGAGGTCCTGCAGGTTGACGCCGATCTCCTCCATGCCCTGGCCGGAGAAGCCGCGCATGAAGGTGGGCGCGCTGTCGCTCGCCTCCACCTCCACGAACTGGTCATCCAGCGTGCCCGCGCGCAGCTGGGCGCGCAGCTTCTCGCGCTCGTTGTCGCCCAGGCGCTGGGGCGCGGGCTGCGCAGGCGGCGGCGCGAAGCCGAACGGCGGCGGCGAGGACGGCGTGCGCGGCGCGCCGTTGTTCTGGAGCAGCTCCATCAGCCGGTCCTCGGCGAGCTCCTCCGCGCGGGGGCGGACCTTCTCCGTCTCCTCCTCGCGCACCAGGCCGATGGCGGCCTCGACGAGGTCGCGGATCATCGACTCCACGTCGCGGCCCACGTAGCCCACCTCCGTGAACTTGGAGGCCTCCACCTTGACGAACGGCGCCTGCGCCAGCTTCGCGAGCCGGCGGGCGATCTCCGTCTTCCCCACGCCGGTGGGGCCGATCATGATGATGTTCTTCGGGTGGATCTCGTCGCGCAGGTCGTCGGAGACCTGCTGGCGGCGCCAGCGGTTGCGCAGGGCGATGGCCACCGCGCGCTTGGCGGCGTTCTGCCCGACGATGTAGCGGTCCAGCTCGCCCACCACCTCACGAGGCGTGAAGGCGGACGTCTTGCGCGATTCGGCCACGGGGAGGCTCCTAGAGCTCTTCGATGGAGATGTTGGAGTTGGTGTAGATGTCGATTTCGCCCGCGATGGAGAGCGACTGCTGCGCCACCTCGCGAGCGGTCAGCTGCGTGTGGGCCATCAGCGCCCGGGCGGCGGCGAACGCGTAGGGGCCTCCGCTGCCCACCGCGGCGATGCCGTGGTCCGGCTCGATGACGTCCCCGGCGCCGGACAGGATGAACGTCTTGTCCTTGTCCGCGACGACGAGCAGCGCCTCCAGCCGGCGCAGGAAGCGGTCCGTGCGCCAGTCCTTGCCCAGTTCGACGCAGGCGCGCGCCATGTTCTTCTGGTGCTCCTTGAGCTTGCCCTCGAAGCGCTCGAACAGGGTGAAGGCATCGGCGGTGCTGCCCGCGAACCCGGCGAGGACCTGGCCCTCGCCCAGCTTGCGGACCTTCTTCGCCGTGTTCTTCATCACCGTCTTTTCGAGCGAGACCTGACCGTCGCTGGCGATGGCGACCTTTCCGTCGCGTCGCACACAGAGGATGGTGGTGCCGTGGAACATGGAGCGGGTTTAACAAGCCGCGCCCCGCGTTTCCAAGGAACACCGCCCGCCTGTCCGCTCCCGCACCGTTTCTCAGGCGCGGGGGTGGGCGGCGTCGTAGACCTGCTGGAGCTGCTCCCAGCTGACATGGGTATACCGCTGCGTGGTGGACAGGCTCGCGTGGCCCAGCAGCTCCTGGATGCTGCGGATGTCCGCGCCCCCACCGAGCAGGTGCGTGGCGAACGAGTGACGCAACGCGTGCGGACTCACCTTGCGCGCCAGCGCGCACTTGAGCACGTGCTGGTCCAGGTGCCGGCGGATGCTCCGGGGCGTCAGCCGGCCGCCGCGGAAGTTGAGGAAGATGGCCTCCGGCGCCTGGCCCGGCCTGGGCTCCGCGAGCAGCTCTCCCCGGCGCGCCAGGTACGCCTCCAGCGAGCGGATGGCCTGCGCGTTGACGGGCACCAGGCGCTCCTTGCTGCCCTTGCCCATGACCCGGACGATGCGGCCGCTCCGGTCCACGGCGAGCAGGTCCAGGTCACACAGCTCGCTGATGCGCAGCCCGCCGCCGTAGAGCATCTCCAGGATGGCCTTGTCGCGCAGGCCGAGCACGGACTTCAAGTCGTGCACGTCGAGCAGCGCGAAGACCTCCTCCACCGGCAGCACCTTGGGGAGCGCCTTGGGCAGCTTCGGGCTCTTCACCAGCTTGGCGGGGCTGGCGGGCAAGAGCTTCTGGCGCACCAGGTACTTGTAGAAGGACTTGATGGAGGCCAGGCGCCGCGCGCGGCTGGCGGGCGCGTGGTCCACGCTCAGGGTGCCCAGGTAGCCGCGAATCGCCGCGTGCGTGCCGGCGAGCAGGGACGACTTCATCCGCTCGACCAGGTAGCGCTCGTAGTCCACCAGGTCGACCAGGTAGTTGCGCACCGTGTGCGGGGACGAGCCCTTCTCGTCCTCCAGGTGGACCCGGAACTTCTCCAAGAGCGGCGACAGGTTCGTCATGGCGAGGGGAGCGTAGGGGGCCCGGAGAGCCTCGCAAGATTCCGGGCCCCACGAAACCCCTACTTCGTCGGCACGGCCGGGGCGGTGGGCACGACGACCGGCGCGACGGGAGGCGTGGGCAGCAGCGCCACGCACGTGGCGTCCGACAGCCAGGCCTTCTGGCACATCCAGGTGAGGATGGGGTTGCGCACCTGCCAGAGCAGGATGAACAGCACCAGCGCCGCGAGCCCCAGGCGGGACCACCAGGACAGCCCCTCCTGCTCGCCATCCTCGTCCTGCTGGGCGAGCAGCGCCGGGCGGACCATGTCTCGGTGGTCCACGCGCGCGCCCTTGGGCAGTCGGGGCCGGCGCGTCACCAGCGTGGACAGCCCGCGCGTGAGCATCAGCCGATCATTGAGCGCCCAGCCGGAGCCCTCCAGCAGCAGCGCCAGGTTGCGCCGACGCAGCTTCAGCCAGCCGAGCAGCCCCGCCGGCGCCATCACGGCGATGGCGATGAGCGACGCGGCCGTGATGACGTCCCCCAGCGTCAGAGACTTCACCTGCGAGACGATGAACGCGAACGAGGAGCCGAGCGCCGCGGCCGCGATGCTGCCGGCCGCGATGACCCCCGCGAGCCCGCCAGGCGCCGCCGCGGGAGCGGGAGCGGGCGCCGCCGTGGCCGGAGCCGGGGGCGCGGTGGGGGATGGGGCCGCGGCCACCGTCTTCGCGTAGCCCTCCTCCAGCGTCGCGTCGAAGGTCTTCTCGCCCGCGGTGGCCATGCCCTCCACCTTGCTGGTGATGAAGCCGGCCATGCGCGTGAAGGGCATGGTCATCGACTCCCACAGCGACACGGGCTGACGGATGACGTGCGTGACCGTGGCGTCGTGCTCCTGGTCGTCCACGTCGTAGAAGACGCCGCGCTTGCCCACGACCAGGTCCGTGCTGCGGCCGCGCGTGACGGGCACCGCCACCTCGTAGCCGGGCGTGCCGTCCTTGGGCGCGACCATCACGTAGAGGATGCACGTGGTGCCCTGGCTCGTCAGCGCGGCGTGCTCGGCGCGGTTCTTGGCGAGCACCGACAGCGTGTACTTGCGCCCGCCGAGGATGAGCGTCCCGCGCTCCATCAGCGCCGGGGCCTTGGGCAGGTACAGGTTGGGCATGCTGATGAAGTTGTTGGCGAACACCAGCAGCCAGCGCTGGTAGAGCACCAGCCGCTCCAGCTCGATGATGGACGCGAGCGTGGGCGCCAGCGCGAGGTCCGCCTGGCTCGCGGCGTCGAGCGCATCCACGTCCGCGAGCGACACCGTCTCCAGCGAGCCGGCCAGCTTGTGCAGGGGGCTCGCGTCGCGCGTCGCGAACCACGCGAGCACCGCGTCCGCCTTCGCCACCAGCTCGCGCCACGCCGTGTCCGTCAGGCGCTCCGGGTCCCCCGTCAGCGGCGCCGCGACGTCGCGACGGAACGCCTGGAGCTGCTCGTACGCGGGGCCGCGCAAGAGGCGCGACCACTCGAGCACACCCGCCGCGTCGGGAGGAGCAATCGGCAGGTCGCCCGCGGCCTTGCCCAGCGCGGCCGTGTCACCGAGCGCGCCCTCCACCCGCTCCGCGCGCAGCCGCAGGGCCGCCGCCGCCTCGGGCTGCGCGGCGACGAGCCGGCACTGCAGGAAGTACGCGTCCAGGAGCGGCGCCACCTCGCGGATGCGCTTCGCGCGCGCCTCGCTCTCCTCGCCCCAGACGAAGACGTCGCCGCGCTTGCCCAGGTGCGTGAGCAGCGCCTGACGCTCGTCGCGGAAGCGCTGGAGCATGGGCTTGTCGACGCCCGCCTCCCCCGCGCGGTTCTTCACCTCGGGGAAGGACGCCATGATGTCGCGGGCGAGCGGACGCAGGGACTCCGGCAGCCGATCCGGGGCGATGATGCCGTCGCCGTTCTGCCCCGCCTTGCGCAGCGCCTCGTCGCTGGCGCGGACCTGGGCCAGGGAGATTCGGCCCGTGTCCGCCGCGCCCACGGTGCGCAGGATCATCTCCGCCGCGCTCCGCAGCGGGGCCCCCTCCGAGGACAGCGCGTTGAGCTCCAGCACGTCGCTGCTCGCGTCCGCGCCGCGCCGGTCCTTCAGGTGTCGAGCGGCCCAGTCCACCGCGCTGCGGACCTCCGCCACGCGGACACGGCCATTGCCATCCGTGTCGAGGAACTTGAGGAAGGCCGGGTCACAGCTCAAGCCCTCCAACGGGCACGCCGTGGCAATCCACTGCGTCTCGGGGATGCGCGAGGCCTCCACGAGCACGTCGAAGGTGGGGATGTCGACCTGGAGCGAGCCGCCATAGCGGCGATACGTGAGCGGAGTCGAAGTCATGCGCGCCGCGGACCTAAGCACACCCGAGGACCCTCGGGCGACACCGAGCGAGGGACTCCTGGGTTGTCATCCCGGACCCGGTGTCTCCGGGCCAGGACGACGGCGCGGGCCAAGCCATCGGAACGACGTGCCTCCCGCTGGCGAGGCCCCTGCACCCGTCGGCGGCACACCGCTTCACCTCCGCGAGGGAGCCGATGCACACCGCCGCCACCACCGAGTACGACGACCGTTTCCACCTGAGCCGCAAGCGCTACTTCCAGCTGCTCGCGCTCTCCAGTCTCTGGTTCACGGTGAACGACACCCCACTGCTGCCCGTGGGGTTCTTCTTCGCGCTGCGCTTCGTGGGCGCCAACTACGAGACGACCTTCTTCCACTCGCTGCGCACCGGCCACAAGGTGGTGCTCGCATGCCTGGGCGTGGCGCTCTTCTCCGTGCTCGCCTTCGGCCCGCACGCGGGCTTCAGCATCGGGGACGGAGGCGTGAGCTTCCAGCTCACGCTCCGGTGAGTCCCGAGGTCCTCCGGGTCAGGGCAGCGCGCTCACGCTGTAGACGCCCGCCTTGGGCCCCTGCGCGATGATGTAGACGGCGCGCGAGTCCTCCTTGCCGCCGAAGTACACGGGCACCTGGACGCCCTGGTCCAGCGGCTTTCGCGCCTGCGTCTTCGCGTCGTACACGGCGATGTCGTACGTGTCCGAGTCCATGCGGGCGTACGTGGCCAGCACGCGCTTGCCATCCGTGGACAGCTTGTAGCTGAAGATGCCCTGGAGCCACGTCTGCGGCTCGGCCTTCTGGGGCAGCTCCAGCGCCTTGAAGTCACACGCGCGGCCGTTGCGGATGCAGTTCGAGCGGAACACCACCTGGCCGTTGCCCGGCATGAAGCCGTAGCCGAACACGCCCCGGTGCACCTTCTCCGCCTTCTCCGCGCCCAGCGGATAGAGCATCAGGTCCACCGAGTACTCGGGCTTGAGGAAGCGCGAGAGGAACGCCACGTAGCGCGCGTCCGAGCCCCACACGAAGTTGGGCACCCGGTCCCCCACCCGCTTGGGCGCGCCGTCCGGCAGCGACGCCACCGCCATCAACCCCGCGCGCGCCGTCACGTCGTACTTGTCCAGGAAGCCCACCGCCTGCGAGTCCGGCGAGAAGGCGAAGGTCTCCACGCGCTCGCCCACCTTGCGGCCCGGGCCGCCCGCCGCGGGGCCCACGTACAAGTCTCCCGGCACGTCCGGCTTGCCGTTCTCCGAGCGCGCCAGCCACTTGCCGTCCGGAGAGAAGCCGAACGACTGCGACGCGACGGCCAGCCGCTTCGGCTTCTCCGCGGGCAGCTCCGCCAGGTAGAGGTCATAGAGCCCGCGCACGGACTCGCTGCGCACCTGGAAGGCCACGCGCTGGCCATCCGGCGACACCGAGTAGTCGCCCACCTGGTCCGCCAGCTTGCGCGGCGCGGCCTCCGGCTTGTCCACGGTGACGACCGCCAGTCCGCCCGCCGCGGACAGCCGCCGCTTGAACAGGAGCGCCTTGCCGTCGGCGGTGAACTGCGCCGTGCTCACCTCGGCCGCCACGTCGACGAAGGGCCCCGCGGGCAGCGGCCCCAGCTTCAGCTTGCCGCCGTCGACGAACGCCACCTTCGTTCCATCCGGCGAGGGCAGCATGTAGCTGACGGCCGTGCCGAGCACCGCCGGCTCCGCCTTCGCGTCGTCGAGCGTCGCCACGTTGAGCGTGCCCGACTGCGAGGCCGGGTTGTAGCCGGTGATGTACAGCGCGTGGCGCGAGTCGGCCGAGAACAAGAGCCCGCCCGGCACGTTCGTCACGCTGTCGCCCAGCTTGCGAGGCTCCCCTCCCTCCACCGGCACCACGCGCAGCTCGCCCAGCAGCATCTGCGGCGGCACGCCGTCCAGCCGGGGCTTCTGCCCGTTCATCAGGTACGTGGCGAAGCGCCCATCCGACGTGAGCCGCAGGTCCGCCGCGCGGCCCGCGTCCAGCAGCAGCCCCTGCCCCGCGCCCGCCGGAGCCCGCCCGGAGGGGCTCGGCGCGGCGGGCGCGCTCGGCGCCGCCGCCGAGGGAGTGGCGGCCGACGGGCTCCCCGCCGGCTTCGCGTCCTCGCTCTTCTTGCATCCGCCGCCAGCCACCACGAGCGAGGCGACCAGCCCCGCGCCCAGAAGTCGTCCCAGCCTCGGCCGAATCATGCGCTCCTCTGCTCCTCGTGCTCCGGGGCGCCCGATGCCGGGACACCCGCGTGTGGCAGCCACGCCGCCAGGTCCGTCCTCGCGCGGGCCGAATACGCCACGCGCTTCTCCGCCTTCTTCATCCGCCCCGTCAGCGGCGGGAAGAGGCCGAAGATGATGTTGGAGGGCTGATGCGGGTAGTCCGGCGGGTGCGCTTCGCCCGTCACATGACGGAACAGCGCGCCCAGCGCCGTCGTCGCCGGGGGCGGAACCCACGGCTTGCCGCTCAGCCGCGCATGCAGCGCCAGCGCCACCAGATAGCCGCACGCCGCGCTCTCCACGTACCCCTCCACGCCCGACACCTGCCCCGCGAAGAACACCCGGGGCTCGCTCTTGAGCGACAGGTCGCTCGACAACAGGCGCGGCGAGTCGATGAACGTGTTGCGGTGGATCTGCCCCATCCGCAGGAAGTCCGCGTTCTGCAGGCCCGGGATGCAGGTGGTGAAGATGCGCTTCTGCTCCCCCCACGTCAGGCGCGTCTGGAAGCCCACCATGTTCCACGCGGTGCCCGCGCGGTCCTCCATGCGCAGCTGCACCACGGCATGGGGCTCCTTGCCCGTGCGCGGGTCCCTCAGCCCCACCGGCTTCATCGGCCCGTAGGCCAGCGTGTCGTCGCCGCGTTCCGCCATCACCTCGATGGGCAGACAGCCTTCGAAGTATTTCGGTTCCTCGAAACTGTGCGGAACCACCTTCTGGCCCGCCTTCAGCTCCGCGATGAACCGGTAGTACTCCTCGCGGTTCATCGGCAGGTTCAGGTAGTCGTCCCCGCCGCCCTTGCCATAGCGGCTCTGCCGGAAGGCCACCGTCAGGTCGATGGAGTCCGCCGACAGGATGGGGGCGATGGAGTCGTAGAAATAGAGCTTCTGCCCCACGTGCCGCTCCAGCTCGCGCGTCAGGGCATCGGACGTCAGCGGCCCGGTGGCCACCACCACGGGGCCCTCCTCGGGCAGCGTCTCCACCTCGCCCGCCACCAGCTCCACGCCGCCGGAGTTCCTCAGCGCCTGGGTGATGGCCAGGGAGAACCCCTCGCGCTCCACCGCCAGCGCGTCGCCCGCGGGCACCCGGTGCGCATCCGCGCTCGACAGCACCACCGAGCCCAAATCCCGCAGCTCCGCGTGCAGCAGGCCGATGGCGCTCTCCGGGTTGTCCGAGCGCAGCGAGTTGCTGCACACCAGCTCCGCGAGCGAATCCGACTTGTGCGCTGGCGAGCGCTTGTGGGGCTTCATCTCGCGCAGCACCACCGGCACGCCCCTGCGGGCGAGCTGGTACGCGCACTCCGTGCCCGCGAGACCGCCGCCAATCACCGTCACCCGCTGCTTCACGTCCGACATCCGCGTCCTCCCGGGAGCGCCCACGCGCGCGTGCCCGTCAGCCAACAGTTAGCAGGACTGGCACGCCCTGTCCCGACCGTGAATCCAGGAGCGTCAACCCGTCGTCGGGGACAGGCCGCCGTGTCCGCCCGCCCGCCCCCCGAGCCACCTTTGCCCCCCGTTGGAAGGCGCGGTTTCCGCACCTGGGTTGCACCCCTACGTTTCTCGCGTTCGTCGCTCGGGGCCGCGTGCTTCCGAGCGAGCGCAAGACGCACTCGAAGCAGCATCCACGAAGACGAGGCCCATCATGAGCCGAGCCCAAGACTTGCTGAGGGTACGCGAGATACTCCAGCGCCGCAGGCGGGAAATCCTCACCACGAGCGACGGCGCGCACCGCGAGCTGACGGCGCTCAAGGAGCAGGAGCGCGACCCCGAATACGAGGAGCAGGCCCAGTCGGAGCTGGCGGACTACACCCTGTCCAGCCTGATGGAGGCCCAGCGGCGTGAAATCATGCTCATCGACGCCGCGCTGCGGCGCATGGACATGGGCGTCTTCGGCGAGTGCGTGGACTGCGGCCAGGAGATCTCCAAGGAGCGCCTGGAGGCCCTGCCCTTCGCCATCCGCTGCGAGGAGGACGCCACCGCGCACGAGCAGGAGATGCGCGGCGGCCACTACGCCACGCCGTCCCTCTAGGCGACGCGGGACACGGACACGGGCCGGGCGCTCCCTGACTCACGCCAGGGGGCGCCTTCAGTCTCCGTCCTTCTTGAGGACGACGAAGCGGTAGTTCTCCAGCTCGTTCTGTCCCGCCGTGTAGAGCACGCTCAGGAGCATGTCGTACGGCACCTTGCGGTCCGCGATGACGGACAGCTCCTGGCTGAAGGGCGCCTGCGGATTGCGCTCCGCGATGTACTTGAGCTTCTCCACTTCCTTCTTCAGGCGCGCGTCGAGCGGGAGCACCAGCCGGCCCTGGAGGGCCTCGACCGGGAGCTGACCGTTCACCAGCCGCAGCACCTCGCGCTCGCCCACGAGGATGCTCTTGGGGGTGATCGTGACGGCCACCGTGTCCCGGGGCGTCGCGCGCGTGGTGGACACGGGGGGACGCACGTCCTCGGACGCCGTCACCGCCGCGGAGGACGAGGCGAAGGACTTGAGCAGGAACACCAGGAGGATGGTCATCATGTCCATCATCGCGGTGATGTTCAGCTCCTTGATCTCCCCCGCCGCCTCGCGCTCCTTGCGCTTCTTGCGCGCCAGGGCCCGGCGGTAGCGCAGCCGCGCGAGGGCCTCCTCGTCGACGACCTCCGGCACGTGCGGCAGCGTCTCGGCCATGGCTCAGGTCCCCGCCAGCGTGACGTCGGGGAACAGCAGGCGGCGCTGGGCGCCCTGCTCCTCGCGGATGGCGTCCATCGTCTGGATGAGCGCGTCGTAGGGGATGTCCGCGTCCGCGCCGACGATGACCTTGGTCTCCTTGGGGAACTCCGACTTGATCTTCACCATCCACGCGTTGAGCGCGGCGTAGTCGAAGTCACCGTCGGCGCGGGTGGGCACCGTGGGCGCCCCGGCCTCGCCGAGGATGGCGTTCTCGCTGCTGACGAAGTGACCCTTGCGCGAGATGAGCACCGACAAGGTCAGCTTCGGCTCGTCGCTCGCCGACTCCTGCGTCATGCCCGCCGACGGAGGGCCGTACGCCGGCGCGCTCACGTTCAGGATGCCGAACGAGGCCAGGCCGGTGATCGACAGCAGCATGAAGATGATGAGGTTCATGAGGATGTCGAGGTACGGGACGACGTTCAGCTCGCCCGACTCCTCTTCCTCGCGGACCTTCAGCTTGCGGCGGGAGTAGTAGAACGCCATGGACGCGCGCTCCGCCCGCGCTACGACGCGCGAGCCTCGAGCTCCGTGGCCGCCGGGTCCACGCCGCCGCGCCGCGACAGCAGGTTCTCCAGCTTCAGCGCGTGCAGCTCCAGGCTCTCCACCATGCCCTTGGCGTACGACGTCAGGAACAGGTGGAACACGATGCACAGCACCGCGATGGAGAGCGCGAAGGCCGTGTTGTTCATCGCCTTGGAGATGCCCTCCGACAGGAGCACCTGCTTCTGCTCCGCCGGCACATTGCCCAGCGCCTGGAAGGTCCCGATGAGGCCGAAGATGGTGCCCACCAGGCCCACCAGCGTGGCGATGTTCGCCAGGGACCACAGCCAGGGGATGCGCTTCGTCACGTGCGGGCTGTACTCGACGATGGCCTCCTCCACGCCCTTGGCCACCTCGATCTCACCCCGGTTGGCGTTCACCAGCCCCGCGCGGATGACCTTCGCCAGCGGCGCGTTGGGCGCCATGGCGCAGACCTTCACCGCCCGGTCCAGGTTGCCGCTGCGCACCAGCTTGGAGATCTGCTCCATGAAGGGCGCGGGGTTCAGGTTGTAGCGGAACACCAGCGTGACGATGCGCTCGGTGGCCACCGCCAGCGCGCACGCCAGCCAGAACAGGTTCACGAACATGAACGGACCGCCATCCTTGAAGAACTTGATGACGGAGTCCGTGACACCCAGCTTGCCGGCGTCCGCGGCCGCGAGGCTCGCGTTGACCAGCCACTCGCTGACCACCGAGGAAATCATTGGCCGGGTTGTAGGGCGGGCCCGCCGAAGCTGTCAAGCCACGGACGGGCCAGCCCCCTGTAAACACTTGGGTTTTCAGGCAGCCGAGCTGGTCCCCGGGTCCGTGGGGACGCCCGGCTGCTCCGCGACCTCCCGCCGGTAGTCGCACTCCTTGTTGGGGCAGGAGATGTACGCCCCGTCCCGCTTGGAGAACTTCTGCAGCAGGTACGGCGAGGCGCACTGGGGGCAGGACTCGGCGAGCGGCCGGTCCCAGGCGGCGAAGCGGCAGTCCGGGTACCGGTTGCAGCCGAAGAAGATCTTCCCCCGGCCGCTGCGGCGCTCCGTCAGGTAGCCCTGCTTGCACTCCGGGCAGTTGACGCCGATGGAGATGGGCTTGGACGTCTTGCAGTCCGGATAGCCCGAGCACGCCATGAAGCGCCCGAAGCGGCCGCGCTTGATGACCATGGGCTTGCCGCACTTCTCGCACAGCTCGTCCGTCGTCTCCTCCTCGACGATGACGATCTTCCCCTCGGCGTCCCGCTTGAAGTCCTTGGTGTTCTTGCAGTCCGGGTAGTTCGAGCAGGCGAGGAAGTGCCCCATCTTCCCGAACTTGATGACGAAGTGGTTGCCGCACTTCTCACAGGCGATGTCGGTCTTGATCTCCTCGCGCTTGACGTCGCGCATCTCCGCCTTCGCCTTCTCGAGCGTGTCCTTGAAGGGCCCGTAGAAGTCGCGCAGCACCGCCACCCACTTGGCGCCTCCCTCGGAGATCTGATCGAGCTTCTCCTCCATCGTCGCCGTGAAGGTGACGTCCAGCTCGTGGGGGAAGTGCTTGACGAGCATCTCGTTCGTCATCTGCCCCAGGTCCGTGGGCCGGAAGCGGCTCTCCAGCTTCTCCACGTACTTCTTGTCCTGGATGGTGGAGAGGATGGCCGCGTACGTGGACGGCCGGCCGATGCCCTTCTCCTCCAGCTCCTTCACCAGCGTGGCCTCGCTGAAGCGCGGGGGCGGCTGGGTGAAGTGCTGCTCGTGCACGAGCTTCTGCAGCCCCAGCTTGTCGCCGTCGTTGAGCACCGGCAGGTCGCCCACCGCGTCGGCGCCGTCCGCGCTCTCGTCACCGGCGGCCTTGGCCTTCTCCTTCTCCGCCTCCTCCTCCGGCGTCAGGCCCGCGCCGTACACCGCGAGGTAGCCGGGGAACTTCAGCGTGCTGCCGGAGGCGCGGAACGTGGCCCGGCCCGCGGCGATGTCCGCGCTCGTCTGGTCGTAGACGGCGGGCTTCATCTGGCACGCCACGAAGCGGTTCCAGATGAGCTCGTAGAGCCGGAACATGTCCTGCTCGTCCATCGCGTCGAAGAACGGGCGCACCCGCTCTGGCGGGTACTCCAGCGACGTGGGGCGGATGGCCTCGTGGGCGTCCTGCGCGCTCTTGCGCGACTTGTAGACCACCGGCTCCTCGGGCAGGTACTCCGCGCCGTACTTCGTGCCGATCATCTCCCGCACCTGCTTCACGGCGTCGTCCGACAGACGCGTGGAGTCCGTGCGCATGTACGTGATGAGCGCCGTCTGGCCCTCCTCGCCGAGGGGCACGCCCTCGTAGAGCTTCTGGGCCAGCGTCATCGTCTTCTTCGCGGTGAAGGACAGCCGGTTGGCCGCCTCCTGCTGGAGCTTGGACGTGATGAAGGGCGCGGGCGCGTTGCGGCGGCGCTCGCGGCGGTCCACCTTGGCCACGTTGAAGGCGGCGCCCTGCAGCTCGGCGACGAGCGCCTCCGTGTTGACGCGGTCCTTCAGCTCCACCTTCTTGCCGTCCACCTTGGACAGCTTGGCCTTGAACGGCGGCGGGCCGGACGGGCCCTCCAGGAGCGCGTCCAGCGTCCAGTACTCCTCGGGGACGAAGGCCTTGATCTCCGCCTCGCGCTCCACGATGAGCCGCACCGCGACCGACTGCACGCGGCCGGCGGACAGGCCCCGGCGGATCTTCTGCCAGAGCAGCGGGGAGATCTGATAGCCCACCAGACGGTCCAGGATGCGGCGCGTCTGCTGCGAGTCGTAGTTGTCCTGGTTCAGCTCGCGCGGCTGGGCGATGGCTTCCTGGATGGCCTTCTTGGTGATTTCGTTGAAGGTCACCCGCATCGCGTCCGGGTGCGCCAGCTCTTCCTTGATGTGCCACGCAATGGCCTCGCCCTCGCGGTCGGGGTCCGTGGCCAGGAAGACCTTGTCGGCGGACTTCGCCATCTTCTTCAGCTCGTTGAGCACCTTCTCCTTGCCCTTGATGACCTCGTACTCGGGCTGGAAGTCGTGCTCGACGTCGACGCCGATCTTGCTCTTGGGCAGGTCCTTCACGTGCCCCACGGAGGCCTTCACCGTGTAGCCGGAGCCCAGGTACTTCTTGATGGTCTTCGCCTTCGCGGGCGACTCCACGACGACCAGGTAGTGCGGCCCCTTGCCGCGCGGCGTGGCCTCCTCCTCCGCATCCGCCTCCACGGAGGGCAGCGCGTCGTCGTCACCCTTCTTCGTCGCGCGCCGACGGGCGGCCGTCTTCTTCGCCGCGGCCTTCTTGGCCGCAGGCTTCTTCTTGGCGGCGGTGCGACCGGCCGCCTTGCCGGCTGCCTTGCGGGGCGCCTTCTCCTCGGTCGCCTCGGTCTCTTCCGCCTTCTTCTTCGTCCGCGTGGCCATGACTCTCCTACCTAGAGCTTCTCGTACAACCTGCCCGGGTGCTGGAGGACCAGCCCCGTCATCTCCAGCTCCACCAGCGCGCTCACCAGCGCGGCCGGCGTGAGGGTGCTCCCGGCCAGCACCTCGTCGAACGTCCGGGGAATCCGGTCCAACACCGCATAGGCCCCGCGTGCTTCCGCGGAGAGCCGGGCCCAGCAATCCTCCCTGCCCGGCGCCACCATCCACCCAGGGTCAACACCCACCGCCCGCCAGACGTCCTTCACGTCCAGGCACGCGCTCGCGTGGCCCTCTCGCAACAGCGCGTTGCAGCCCGCCGCCCCCTCCTGCCGCACGTCCCCGGGCATCGCGAGGACGGGCCGTCCCTGCGCCCGCCCCGCCCGGGCCGTGTACAGACTCCCCGACTCCGCCCCCGCCCTCACCACCAGGACCGCATCCGATGCGCCGGAGATGAGGCGGTTGCGCCGGGGGAACGTCGTGGTGCTCGCCCGGACCCCAGGCGGCAGCTCGCTGAAGAACACCCCACCCCGCTCCAGGAAGTGGGGCAGCAGGCGGGCCTGCGCCGGGTCCAACGCGTCCAGCGCCGACCCCAGGAACGCCCAGGTCTCCCCTCCCGCATCCAGCGCGCCCCAGTGACACGCCCGGTCCACGCCCGCCGCCGCTCCGGAGACCACCCCCACCCCGCCCTCGGCCACCTGACGGGCCAGCGAGCGGGCGAACGGCAGGAAGCCCTGGTCCGGACGCCGGCTGCCCACCATCGCCACCCGCCGGCGCGGGGGGCCCGGCTGGCCCCGGAAGAACAGCAGCGGCGGCGCGTCCTCCACGTCCCGCAGCCGCTCCGGGTAGGCCCGCTCGTCGGCGAACGCCACCCGCGTGCCACTCGTCCGACACAGGTCCAGGAGTCGCTCCGCCACGGCCGGCAGCCCCGCCACCGCCGCCAGCCTCTGGCGGACCTGTGGGGAAACCGGCGCGTCGGACACCCAGTCCCGTACAGGAGTCGAGGCCAGGGGCGCCAGGCGACCGTCGGCGAACGCGCGCAGGGCGACCAGCGTCCTCGGCCCCAGGCCGGGAACGGCCCAGAGCGCCAGGCACGCCTGCTGCTCCGCCGTGAGGCTGTCCGTCTCAGCGTCCGCCATACCGACCCCCACTCGAGACCCACCTATATAGAAGATGGGTCCCCTGGGAGGGGCGCGACACATAAACACCGGGCCGCCACCGGTCAAGCACTCAACCCCTCCGGCGTGGAGGGGGATGCACTTTTCCTGCCGGACTCAGCGGCTGGCGCTGGTCGCCGGCGCGGCGCCGCTCGGACGCATGAGCGCGCGATCTCCCGTGGAGACCTCTTCCAGGGAGTTCATCATGAGGCAGTTGTTCGTGCGCTCCTTCACCTCGGTCACCATGCACGTGCCGATGCGCTCCCAGGGCAGCGCCTTGTCCGCCTCCGACTGGGCCGGCACGACCTTCTTGCCCAGCACCGCGCGCGCCGGATCCCCCTGGCGCAGGATGACGAAGGTGTTGCCCAGCTGCACGCCGTCCGCGCTGCCCTTGTCCAGGACGATGGTGTTGTGCTCGCCCAGGAGCGTCAGGTACGGCACCAGCGAGGTGATGACCGTGGCGTTGAGGTCCTTGGAGTTCGTGTTCGGACGCGGGGCCACGCGCTCGGTGAGCTTCTCGCCGTAGGGGCCCACCAGGAAGCCGCGCTCGATGCCGTCCCAGGTGTCGACGATCTGCGCCGTCACCAGGCCCTTGTCCACGCGCACCACGCGCAGCGTGCCCGCGAAGTCCGTCAGGTAGCCCAGCTTGGCGCCCGTGCGCGGGTGGTGCACCGCCTGCGTGGTGTGGAACACGACGTAGCGGTCGCCCACCTTCGCGTCCGCCTTGCGCTTGAAGCGCACGTAGACGTTGTCCGGGAAGGACAGCATGTGCGCGCCGTTGGGCGAGCCCTCGATGCGGCCCGCCTCGTCCAGCTCACGCGGCGTCACGAAGCCCTGCGTCGTCACGGGGCGCGACGAGGACACGTCGTAGCCGATCTTCCCCGTCACGGTGACGGTGTTGTCGGCGAGCTCCGTGGGCGCGACCACGTCCCCGGGGTCCTGCTCGGTCTCCACGCGCTGGGGGACCTCCTCGCCGGAGCCGAAGAAGCGCACCTGGTTGCCCGGGTAGATCCAATGCGGGTTGGCGATCTCCGGGTTGTAGGACCAGACCTTCGGCCAGTACCAGGGGCTGTCCAGGTAGCGCTGGGACAGGTCCCACAGCGTGTCGCCCTCCTGCACCGTGTGGACGGTGCCCGGCGCGCTCTCGCGGCCCCTGGGCGCGCCCGGGGGCAGCTGCACGGTGGTGCCGCCGGAAGGAGGCTCGGGGGCCTCGTCCATGACGTCGGCGCCTTCAGTCTCTCCGCCAGCCTCCGTGTCGTCCTGCTCGCCACCCTCCTGCTGCGCGAGCGCGCTCCAGGCGGGGGCGACGGCGAGGCTCAACATCAGCG
The DNA here is from genome assembly GCF_020037055.1 of Myxococcus sp. AS-1-15. Taxonomy (NCBI): domain Bacteria; kingdom Pseudomonadati; phylum Myxococcota; class Myxococcia; order Myxococcales; family Myxococcaceae; genus Myxococcus; species Myxococcus sp. AS-1-15. The sequence continues at coordinate 76,997 of NZ_JAIQDF010000013.1, forward strand.
AGGTGAGGATCCGGGAGCGCATCGCACGACTTCCTTTCGATGAAGACTTCACTGCGAGAGCGCGGCGAGCCGCTGCTCCGCCTGCGTGGCGGCGGCCGTCCCCGGGAACTGGGTGACGACGCGCGTGTAGAGAGCCCGGGCATCCGCGGCCTGGTTGAGCCGCACCCGACACTCGGCGAGCCGGAGCATGCCGTCCAACACGGCGTCCCCGGCGGGATAGGTGGCGATCAGCCGCTCGAACGTGCTGGCGGCGTCCTTGAAGTCGTTGAGCCCCATCTGCCCCAGCCCGCTGAAGTACAGCGCGTTGTCCGCGCGCGGGTGGCGGGGGTTCTCCTCGGAGAAGCGGCGCAGGCGCTGCACGCCCCCCTCCACGTTGCCGGTGCGCAGCATGGACACGTACTTCTCGTAGTCCGCGTCGAGCACGTCCGGGTCCGGCTGGTCCGCGGGGTCCTCGCCCCGCGTGCTCACCAGGGTGGCGCCGCCCGAGGAGGAGATGGCGGCCACGGGCGCGGAGTCCTCGCCCACCGGGCTGATGAACATCTCCATCTGCTCGGAGTCCGGCTCCACCACCGCCACCTGCGTGTTCAGCCTGGGCGCGGGCTCGAAGCGCGGCTTGAGCTTCACCACGGACAGCTCTGGCGTGGACATCAGCGCCCCACCCGACTCCACCGCCGTGACGGGCACCGTCGCGGAGGAAGCGGGCCGGGCCGCGCTGGGCGCCGTGCGCGCGCGGTCCACCGCGGCATGGGCCTCCAGGCGCTCCAACCGCTCCACCAGCCGGGACTGCGACTCACGCAGCGCGCGCACCTCGGCCGTCAGCGCCCCGACGTCCGCCTGGGAGGCGGCGTTGTTGGCACAGGCGCACAGCGCGCACAGCGGCGCGGCGACGAGCAGGCGGAAGATGACGGAGCGCGCGAGCACGGGCCTCGATGGACGCAAGGGAATTCCCCCGCGAGGATAGGAAGGCACGTCCAAGAGCGTCAAGAAAACGGCCGGAAGCCGCCCCTAGAACCGGTTCACCACCAGGTTCAGGTGCCGTCCGGTGCGCCCCGCGTCACGGCGGTGGGAGAAGAACCGCGAGGGCTCGCACGCGGTACAGGCCTGTAGCACGTCCACGTGCTCCGGCCGCAGCCCCGCGCCCACCAGTGACATCCGCACCGCCCGGCTCAGGTCCAGCCGGACGCGGCCGGAGCGTTCCACCTCCACGACGTCCGCGCCGAAGCGCTGCGTGAAGCGCTGCCCCAGCTCCTGCGACACCTCGTAGCAGCAGCGCTGGATGGAAGGCCCCACCGCCGCGAGCAACCGCTCCGGCCGGGCCCCCCGCGCCACCAGCGCCTCCACGGCGCGCGCGCTGATGACCAGGTCCGTCCCCTTCCACCCCGAGTGGATCGCCGCCACGCGCCGCCCGTCCGGGTCCACCAACACCACCGGCACGCAGTCCGCCGTCCCCACCGCCACCCAGGTGCCAGGGACTTCCGTCCACAGCGCGTCCGCCTCGCCCTCCACCGGCCGCAGTGCTTCGTCCACCTGCTCGACGCGCGCCTCCAGCACCACGTCGCCATGCACTTGTGACACGCGGGACAGCGCGCCCAGCGGAGCACCCGCCGCGCCCGCGAGCCGGCGCAGGTTCTCCTCCACCTTCTCGCGCGCGTCTCCCGTGGAGAAGCCCAGGTTCAGCGAGGAGAACGGGCCTTCGGACACCCCCCCCGCGCGCGTCGCGAAGCCGTGAGGGACGGGGAGCAGTCGGGACGTCAGCAACTCAATCGACATGGGGAAGCCACTTCTAACCTCCCCTCCCCGCGCGACGCACGCGGACGTCGGCTCGCGCCAGCCGGATGCGCCAACGGAATGATAAATTTCCCATGGAAGTACGTTTGACAGTCCGCGTCAGCCCATTGACAATTCCGCGGACTCTTCGTGAAACGAGTGTCGTCTTTTCGAACGAAGTGACGCGAACGCGCCATGCCCCTGGGTCCCGACACCGTAGGCCGGAAGCTCCTCTGGAGCATCGCTCTGCCGGGACTGGTGGTGGCGCTGCTGGGGGTCGGTCACTTCTGGCGCGAGGCCCGGGTGGCGGTGCAGGACGCCACGCAGGTGGAGTCGCTCGCGCTCGCGGAGTTCGTCGCCTCCACCTTCCTGCTTCCGCAGCCTCCTGGCGCCGCGGCGCACGGGGCGGTGACGGAGGTGCTGCACTCGGACACGCGGCTGTTCCGCTCGGTCGAGGACGTGCGCGTGCTGACGGCGGACGGCATCATCCGCTGGTCTCGCAACCCGTCCGAGGTGGGCACCCGGCACCGCGAGGCCGAGCGGCTCACCCGCCCCGGGCCGGAGACGGCGCGCTCGGCGGACGGCGTCACCGAGGTGGTGCGTCCCCTGGGCGGACCGGAGTGCGGCGGCTGTCACACGCGCGGTGAGGTCCCTGGCGAGAGTGTGCTGCAGATGCGGATGTTGGAGCCCGCGCTGCACCAGCAGCTCACGCACGTGTTCGGCGGCGCGCTGGCGTCCATGGCGCTGTTCGCCATCCTGCTCGCGCTGGTCATCGCGCTCTCGCTGCACTTCAACCTCACGCGGCCGCTGCGTCGGCTGAGCGCGGCGATGGGGCGCGCGGAGGCCGGAGACCTGCTGGTGCGCGCGGACGTGCGCGGCACGGATGAAATCGCCCGGCTGGGCGCCGCCTTCAACCAGATGCTCGCGCGGCTCACCGCCATGAAGGCGGAGGAGATCGACACCCACCGAGATCTGGAGCTGGTGAAGGAGAAGCTCGCGCTCAAGGACGAGCTCGAGGACCGCCTGCGGGAGCTGTCGCTGCTGTTCGACATCACCCGCTCGCTCAATGACACGCTGGAGCTGGACGAGCTGCTCGACGGCGTCACCCGGCTGGTGGTGGAGCGGCTGCAGATCCCCGAGTTCTCCATCATGCTCCTCAACCCGGAGGGCGCGCTGGAGGTGCGGCAGGCGTGGCCGGAGCACCGTGGCTCCGAGGGCCTCACCTTCGCCCTGGGCGAGGGCGCGTGTGGACGCGCGGCGCAGACGCACAAGGCGGTGTACCTGCCGGACGTAGCGGACCCGACGAGCATCTTCGCGCGCCGCGGACTGTCGGCGGACGCGCTGAACACGGGCGCGCTGCTGGCGGTGCCCATGGTGCACGCGGGCACGCTCCTGGGCGTGGTGAACTTCCAGCGGCCGCACATCGCCAGCTTCTCCGCAGGCGAAATCGAGCTGCTCACCGCCGTGGCGGACATCGCCGCGGCCGCGGTGAAGAACGCGCGGCTGCACGCGGAGACGGTGAAGCTCACCATGACGGACCCGCTGACGGGGGTCCCCAACCGGCGCCACCTGTTCCAGCGCATGGAGCTGGAGCTGGCGCGGGCGCAGCGCTTCGGCACGCCGCTGGCGCTGCTCATGGTGGACGTGGACCACTTCAAGCGCCTCAATGACCTCGCGGGCCACCGCGTGGGCGACGAGACGCTCCGCCGCGTCTGCGACATCCTGCGCACGCGCGTGCGCAAGGTGGACACGCTGGCGCGCTACGGCGGCGAGGAGTTCGTCCTGCTGCTGCCACAGACGACCAAGCAGGACGCCATGGACGTGGCGGAGAAGCTGCGGCGCGCGGTGGCGGAGCACCTGGTGCTCTCGCAGCCGGGGCTGCCCGGAGGACACGTCACCGTCTCCGTCGGCGTGTCCCACTTCCCCAGCGACGCCTCCACGCAGGAGGGCCTGGTCGACAGCGCGGACGCGGCCCTCTATTGCAGCAAGCGCACGGGCCGCAACCGCAGCACGGCGTTCGAGGTGGGGATGGAGATCCACCCCGGCCGTGAGCGCGGCCCCCACGCGCCTCCCGCGGAGGCCGCCGCGTCGACGCCTCCCGGTGGCGTGGCCAAGGCCTGAAACCGGGGTACCCCACCGCTTCAGCGCGACACGAGCGTGCGCACCGTGGGCAGCATCAGGTCCGCCCACTCCTCGTAGCCCTCATCCGAGGGATGGAACCCGTCCTGCGAGAAGAAGTGCGCCGAGCGCGGGAACATCTCCCGGCTGGCCGAGTGCAGGTCCACCAGGTGCAGCCCTTCCGCGCGCGCCACCTCGGCGATGGCGGCATTGAAGGGCTCGATGCGGCCCTCGTAGAGGGTGCTCGGCACCATCCGCGCAATCGGCGCCAGCGCCATGTCCGCGATGTTCACCAGCACGAGCGGCGCGCCGGTCTGCTTGAGCCTGCGAGCGATCCGCTCCAGGTCCTCGCGGAAGTCCTCCAGCGCGGTGCCGCGCCAGATGTCGTTGGTGCCCACGCCCAGGGTCACCAGCGTCGGCTGCGCGGCCACCGCCGCCTTGACCTGGCCGGTGAAGACATCCCGGATGCGCGCGCCGCTGACGCCCAGGTTCGTCAAGCCGAGTGACAGGCCATCGCCGCGCAACCGCGAGGCGAGGCGCTCTGGATAGCCCCCTCCCCGCGTCGCGCCCACGCCCATCGCCGTGCTGTCTCCGAGCGCGACGTAGTTGACGCTCATGTGCGCCATCCCTCCGCTACGGCACGCGCAGCGCGCGCAGCAGGCGGCCACCACCCGGCCCCGTCACGCGCAGCAGCAGCGTGCTGCCCGCGGGCGCGGCGCGAATCGCCTTGGCCAGGTCATCCGCCCGGGCCACCGGCTTGCGATTGACCTCCACCACCACCATGCCCGCCTCGAGCTGCGCGCGGTCCGCGGGAGAGCCCGGCACCACGTCGGTGATGAGCGCGCCCTGGCGGTCCGTGAAGCCCGCCTGCTGCGCCGTGCGCGCATCCAGGTTCTGCAGGCTGACGCCCACGCGGCGGGAGCTCTCCTGCGACTCGTCCCCCTCCAGCTTGCGCGCGGCCACGCCCTCCAGGTCCGGCCGCGTGCCGAGCGTCACCTTCACGTCCTGCTTCTTGCCCTCGCGGAACACCGTCAGCGTGGACGTGCTGCCCGGCCGCTTGAGCGCCACCGTGCGCGTGAGCTGGCCGCTGGACGTCACCTGCTGCCCGTCGATGGCGGTGACGACGTCGTCGGACTTCAGCCCCGCCTTCGCCGCGGGAGAGCCCGGGTTCACCTGCGTGAGGATGGCGCCCTCGGTGACGGGCAGCTTGAGCGCGCCCGCCAGGTCGCGCGTCAAATCCTGGATGCCGACGCCCAGCCACGCGCGCGTGACGGAGCCGTCCTTCTCCAGCTGCGGCACCAGCGCCTTCACCAGGTTGCTGGGCACCGCGAAGCCGATGCCGGTGCCACCGCCGACGATGGCCGTGTTGATGCCGACGACCTCGCCCTTCATGTTGAACAGCGGACCACCGGAGTTGCCCGGGTTGATGGCGGCATCCGTCTGGAGGAACTCGTCGTACTGGCTCGCGCCGATGTCGCGGGCGCGCGCCGAGACGATGCCCAGGCTGACGCTGGAGGCCAGGCCGAACGGGTTGCCGATGGCGACCACCCAGTCCCCCACGCGCAGCGCGTCCGAGTCGCCCAGCTTCACCGTGGGCAGCCCCTCCACCTTGTCCTTGAGCTTCACCAGCGCGACGTCCGTCAGCGGATCCCTGCCCACCACGGTGCCGGCGAACGAGCGCCCGTCATCCAGGCGCACGGTGATGGAGACGGCGCCCTCCACCACGTGGTTGTTCGTGAGGACGATGCCCGTCGGCTCGATGATGAACCCCGAGCCCGCGCCCTGGCGCAGCGGCTCCCGCCCGCCCCTCCCGCCGCCGAAGAAGCGGTCGAAGAGCGGGTTGTCATCCATGCCACCGCCCATGCCCCGGGGACCGCCGCCCCCGCGCGCCTGCACGTCCACGTTGACGACGGCGGACTTCACCGACTCCACCAGCGGGGCCAGCGACGGCAGCGCCTGCGCCTCCCGCGTCGCGGGCTGGAGGTTGCCCGGCGCGGTCTGCGCCGGAGCCTGGGCCCAGGAGACCGACGGGACGGCGAGCAGGAGCGCGCCGACCAGGGCCCTGCGGAACATGACGGGAGAACGGTTCATATGCACCCCAAGCTAAAGCCGAAATGCGGTCCCGCAAGCGAAACGGCCTGTGGGCGGTCATCCAGCGGAACGTGGTGTCAGCCGGGCTGGTAGAGGCGGTAGTCCAGCTCCGGGAAGACGTTGTCGCGCGCCTCCAGCCCGGTGAGCCAGGGCTCGTCCAGGGTACCCGCGCGCAGTTCGTCGTGCAGGCGGAGGAAGTGGCGCACGTGCTCCTGGGTGCGGCGCTTGGCGTAGTCCACCATGGTGCCCGTCTTCATGATGAAGGCCCAGTCGGAGCTCTGGGCGAGCAGCAGCTCGCGCGCGGCCTGGTTGAGCGCGCGGCGCTGCGAATCGGTGGCCTCCCGGAAGTCCCGGGCCAGCTCCACCATCTTCCGAGCGCAGTGGTTCAGGTGGCGGTAGACCCAGTCGTTGCTGTCGTCCAGCCACATGTGCGCGTAGCCGCCCGCGCCCCACGAGGACATCGGCGGCGTGGCCACCTGGTTCTCGGGGTGGTCTCGCAGGTCGTCCGCCGGCGTCACCAGGTCGAAGGTGGACCGGGCGCGCGCGGCCTGACGGATGAAGGACTCGAGGAACCACGGCCCCTCGAACCACCAGTGGCCGAAGAGCTCCGCGTCGTACGGGGCCACCACCACGGGCTTGCGGCCCCCGAGCCGCGAGGCGAGGTACTCGAGCTGCCGCTGCCGGTTGAAGAGGAAGTTGCCGGCGTGGACCTCGGCGCGTGCGCGGGCGCGCGCGGGGTCATAGGGCTGCTTGTCGTTCGTCTTGCCGGTGATGCGGTAGTACTTGAAGCCCGTGTTCTTCCGGTCCCCCGTGGGTTGGATGTACGGGCGGATGTAGTCCAGCTCCAGGTCCCAGCCGATGTCCCGGTAGAACTCGCGGTATTCGGGGTCGCCGGGGTAGCCGTACTCGGAGCTCCAGACCTGCTGACTGCTCTCGGGGTCTCTCGCGTACGCGGCGACGCCGGTCTCGGTGAAGATGGGCGCGTAGGGCCCGTGGAGCGGACGCGGCGTGGCGTCCGTGAGGCCGTGCGTGTCGACGAAGAAGTACCGGATGCGCTCGGCGGCGAGCACGCGCTCCAGGCCCGGGAAGTAGCCGCACTCGGCCAGCCAGATGCCCGCGGGGTCCTTCCCGAAGTTCTGCCGGTAGTGGTTTGCGGCGACCGACACCTGCGCGCGCACGGCCTCGGGCACCTGCTGCATCAGTGGCAGGAAGCCGTGGGTCGCGTTGCACGTGAGGATGTCCAGGTGGCCCGCGTCCTGGAGTCGGCGGAACGCGGAGACGAGGTCTCCTCGGTAGCGGTCATGGAAGGCGCGGCGCAGCGACTCGAAGTGGTCGCGATGGAAGCGCGCCAGGGGACCGAAGGTGGCGTCGGTCCTCGTGCGATGGACCTCGCGCTCGCCCAGCTCACACAGCTGCTCGAGCTTCCTCTCGTAGCGCTTCATCAACAGCTCGTCGCGCAGCATGGTGACGAGCGTGGGCGACAGCGTCATCGCCAGGCGGAACGGGACTCCATCCTCCGCCAGGGAGTCGAACGCGAGCAGCAGCGGGAGGTAGGTCTCGGAGATGGCCTCGTAGAGCCAGTCCTCCTCGAGGAAGTCCTCGTGCTCGGGATGACGGACGAACGGCAGGTGCGCGTGGAGGACGAGAGAAAGGGAGCCCAGGCTCATGGTCGGTCGGGAGGTCCGTGGAGGTTCACGAGCGGCCGCCGCCCGAGGGCGGCTTCCGATGCGAGGGCTCGTTCGAGACAGCGGGTGGAGGACTCCTGACCTCCAGGACGCGCTCGGGGGCGGCGCGGTCCCTGGCGTCCGACGACCCGGGAGGCGCGTCGAAGAAGCCCGACACGGGGATGACCGACGCGGGCTCGTCGTGTCGCGGCGGCGCGGGCTCGCGAGTCTCTCGTGGGCGTGCCTCGAAGTAGCCGGACTCCGGCGAGGTGGGCGTCCCTGCGCCGGGGAGCTCTCGGGTACCTCGTGGCGCCTCGCTGTTCGCCGGTGTGGCCGCACCAGACACCCCAGGGCCCTGGTGAAGGTCCGGGCCCTCGCGCGAGGACGTGTCCCCATAGCGCAGGTCCGAGGCCTCGAAGGCTCGCGGGCTGGGCTCGACGTGGCGGGACGCCGCCACATCGCCATGACGCGGCCCCGCAACGACCACGGGCGACGCGAGGGGCATGAAGTCCGAGCTGGTCAGCGCGCGTGGAGGTGACACGAGGTACTGCCAGCCCGCGGCGTCGCTGTAGGCCCAATCCGATGCACCCGAGGCTCTCGGAGGTGACTCCAGATAGCGCCAGCCAGACGCCCCCGGAACCTGCGCGGAGGCATCGAAGTACCGCATGTCCGATGCGCCCGGAGCACGCGGGGGCGATTCGAAGTATCTCCGGTCGGACGGCGACGGTGGCGCGGTGCCACCCGCGACGTCGACGTAGCGCATGTCCGATGCGCCAGGAGCTCGACCGACCTCCAGATACGCATACGTGGGGCGAGGACCTTCGACGGGTGGACGGGCGCCTTCGAGCCTACCCACCGAGGGCGATTGATATCGCTGGTCCGAAGCCCCCGGAGCCCGCGGCGGCCCCACTTCGAGATACACGAGCGTGCGCGGCGCGGGAGGCGCGAGGGGCGGCTGCTCCGCGTAGCGCATGTCCGAGGCCCCGGCCATCCGAGCCTGGGCTTCGAGGTAGCGCTGCGAGGCGACGTAACGCTGATCCGAGGCTCCCGGCGCGCGTCCGATGCCGGCGAGGTGCGGGCCCGAGGATTCACCTGGAAGCACACCCTCGACGTCGAAGCGCTCGCGGTGGACGACGGAGATGTCCTTCATCCCCGCGCTTCCTGGCAGCTCCACGCGATGCCACGTGACGTACTCGCGCTCCTCCACCGGAGGCACCTGGCGCCTGGGAACGGGAGGCGCCTCGGGCTCCACGGGGACCGGGCGACGCATGAACCGCACGGAGGTGTCGGTCGACACGCCCGCCGGAGGAAGTGCAACCCGGTTGCTGGAACCACCGATTCTACGCGAACGACCATCGCGCCCGAGGAAGTGCGCCTCGATGCGGTACAGACGTCCGGAGGGCAGCCCGTGGATGTAGTAACCGCGCGTCTCGAGCACGCAGTCGAGCTCGCGCACGAGCGCGTCTCCGTCGAAGACCCGCAGCACGGCGCGAGGGGAGTCGAGGTCACGCATCGCGCGCGTCCGCGTCGCGGCGCTGAAGTCCCAGAGCGCGAAGAGCGTGTTCGGGTCTCTCGCGAGCAGCAACACCGTGTCGTCCTGGTACTCGGAGGGCAGCGCATCCCGCGCGGCGGTATGTCCCTCGCCTCGCTCCGCGGACACGGGCGGGTGCTCGACCTTCTCCTGGAGGTGATGACGTCGGGCCTCGCTCTCGCCGGCGACACGGGCGACGAAGAAGCCTTCGATGACCGGCTCCGCGCGATGCTGCTCGACGGGAGCAGGTGCGGGCGGCGTCGCCTGGGATGACTCGGGGGCGTCCATCGGCGCCGAAGGCGTGGGTGCCGAGCCCTCGGCCTCCGCCCTCGCGGGTTCACGAGGCGCTCGAGGCTTGGGCGGAAAGTTCACCACCTGCGCGGGCCGCGCCGAGGGAGGACTGCCGGGCTTCTCGGAGGCGCGCTTCGCGGCCACGCGCTTGGGTGCGGACACCCTCCCCTGCTCCGAGGGCTCCTCCGCCCGGGAACGACCTGGCTTCGGCTTCGACTCGGCGGGCGCCTTCGCCACCGTCACCGGGGACGCCCGAGTCGCCCGCTTCGAGGCCAGCGCGTCCTTCGTGGCGCCACCGCGAGACGCCGGGGCCTCGGCCTTGGCGGACACGGCCGGGGCCTTCGACGCGGCGGTCTTCACCGGGGGCGCCGCCTTCGCGGGGGGCCGGGCCCTGGCGGTCTTGGACGCCGGCGCTGGAGCCTTGGCCGCGGCGGTCTTCACCGGCGGAGCGGGTCGGGTCGCGATTTTCGCCGGGACCGGAGTTTTTTCAGCCGGGGCCTTCTTCGCGGCGGCCTTCTTCCCGGGAATCCTGATGCCCGCCAGCCGGGCGAGCTTCGCCAGCGCGGGCACGAAGGCGGCCAGGGCGGCGATCAACTCTTCCTTCTTGAGCTTGCTGTATCCGCTCCCCAGGTGCTTCCGAGCCAGCTCTCGCAGGGAGCCGACGGTGACGCTCTTGAGGTCGTCCATAGGCACCGTTCGCCTTTAGGTCGCTGGCACTGGAGGGTCAACGTGCCAGCATTGCTTGTGTTCGTCGCCCGACCCCCTCAGCTTCTCATCAACCGATGACACCCACGAGGCGGCTGGGTATTCTGCCCCCGCTTTGAGCGACCTGCCCAGACTGCTCCTGTGCAGCTTCGACGTCATCCCCGGCCCATCCGGCTCGTCACGCCGTTTGACCGAGTACCTCAAGGCGTTGCCCGACCGCTTCTCTGTGGTGGTGCTATCGGCGAAGACGCCTGACCACTCCCATATCGAGAAGTACCAGGGCGCTCGGCTGCTGCGCGTGCCGGTAGGCTCGGGGGACCTCGCCTCGCGAATCCAGGCCTTCGAGCGGGCCGTCCGGCGCCAGCTCGAGAGCGAGGACTATGCGCTCGCCCACTTCACGGACCCCTTCGGGGGCTACGCGTTGTGCGAGCTCAAGGGGGACTACGGCTACCGCCTCATCTACGAGGCGCAGACCTTCCCGTCCCAGGAGCTGCGCTACACGCACCCGCAGACGGAGGGCGACCGGCGCTTCCTGTCGAAGGTCCGCAGGCAGGAGCTGTTCTGCCTGATGAACGCGGACCGCATCATCACCGGCTCCGAGACGACGCGCTCGTACATCCAGTCCCTCGGCGCGAGCGAGGACCTGATCCGTGTCGTGCGCGCCCCCGTGGACCTGGGGCCCTTCTCGCCCGACGTGCTGGGCGCTCCGGATGGGGAGCCGCTGCGGCTGATGTACCTGGGCAGTCACGTGGGCTGGCAGGGGCTGCCCACGCTGCTGCGCGCGGTGGCGCTGGCGGCGAAGCAGGTGGAGGTGCGGCTGACGCTCGTGGGCGCGCAGCACCCGGACTGGCAGCCGCACCTGGACGAGCTGGTGAAGGAGCTCGGCCTGAAGGACCAGGTGGAGTTCCAGCCGCCGGTGCACCACGACGACGTGGCGAAGGTGCTGGCGCTGGCGGACGTGGGGGTGCTGGCGCTCGACGATGTGGAGCGCAACCGGCTGCAGGGCGGACCGCTGGCGAAGGTGTCCGAGTACTGCGCCGCGGGCCGGCCCATCATCGCCGCCGACCTGCCGGTGTGCCGCGAGCTCATCCCGGCGGACGCGGCGGTGTTCTTCCCCGTCGGCGACAGCCAGGCGATGGCGGCCCGCATCGTCGAGCTGGCGCGCGACGTTCCTCGGCGAATCGAGCTGGGGCAGCGGGCGCGGGAGCACGCCGAGTCGGCGCTCGACGCGGGGGTCATCCGCGGGCAGCTGCTGGATATCTACGACTCGCTGTTGGACAAGCGCTCGGTCCCCGTGTCGGGCCGGAGCGAGGATGACCTGCCCGCGGCGACGATGGTGACGGGCACGCCGACCAGCCGGCTCGCGTCGCTGCTGCCGCCCGACAGCGGGCGCATCAAGATTCCGCAGCCGGCGAAGCGAGACCCCGTCGAGGAGAAGCCCGCCGAGCCCCCGTCCGAGGTGGCCGCCGAGGAGCCCCCCGTGGTGATGGGGATGGTGCTCGAGGACGGGTTCGATACGCGGCTCATCAAGACGGAGCCGGACGCGCGACCCATCGAGCCTCCCGTCGTCATGGGGCTGCCGCTGCGTGAGCGCGCCGCGCAGACGTCGACTCCGGGCGCAGCATCGTCGACCTCTGCCCCGACGACTTCCGAGCCCACGCCGGTGACGGCGCAGGGCATCCCTCCGGATCCGACACCGGTCACGCCCCGTCGCACGACGGAGCCCGAGGAGCCGGAGCAGGACGCGCCTGAAGCCTCACCTCGTCGCGAGGATGCACGCGAGGAGGACGCGACGGAGGAGCGGCTGTCGAAGGTCCCGCCGCATGGGACGCCCCGGCTTGGCGATGAGCCACCGGCGCCGACGCCCGTGGAGTCACAATCGGCGAGGTTCCCCGACGAGTCGCGCGAGGAACCGGGCGGGAAGGAGGCCCGTGATGAGCGCGCCGAGGAGCCTCCGTCGCCGACGCCCGTGGTTCGCGCGCCGGCTCCGCTTCCGATGGATGAGCCGCCGTCCCCCACGCCCATCATCCGCATGCCGGCCTCGTTGAGGGATGACCGGGGCGGGTTGGCGCGGGACGGGGCGCCGTATTCCAACGGCCGCCATTCGACGCGGGAGGAGCCGCCCTCGCCGACGCCGGTGGTCCGGGCGCCGGCGCCGCTGCCGTTCGACGAGCCGCCCTCGCCCACGCCCATCGTCAAGGCGCCCGCGCCGCTGCCGTTCGACGAGCCGCCCTCGCCCACGCCCATTGTTCGCAGCCCTCTCGCCTCGCGAGCGGAGGACGACGCACCGGCACCGACTCCGATCATCCCCGCGCGCTCGGTGCTCGCGAGTCGGAGCACGTCCGCACGGGTCGAGACACCGTCGCGTCGGATGGCGCCGCTCACTCCGCAGACGAAGGGCTCACCCGACGGAGACCGCGGATCGACGCGAGTCGACTCAGAGCGTCCGTCGGTTCGTGGTGCGCCCGTACCGGATCCGGAGCGTCCCGCGGGGCGCGCGGGCGCGACAACTGACTCCGAGCCCCCCTCGGTTCGCGGCACGCCACTCCCCGACGCGGAGCGACCCTCCGTCCGAGGCACCCCCGTCCCCGAACCGGAACGGCCCTCCGGGCGCACTCCGACGGTCCCCGAGCCCGAACGGGCCTCCGTGCGCGTCCCGAATCCCGACTCGGAGCGGCCCTCGGTCCGAAGCGCCCTGCCGGAGCTGACCGCTCGCGGTCACACCACGGACCCGGAACGAAACACCCCGCGCCCCTCCGGCATCGTCGAACCGGAACGTCCTCGCACGGGTGAGACGGATCGGCTCCCGCCGCTCGTCCGTCCCAGCCCGCCGCCCGACCTCTCGCGCAGCGGATCACGCGGCAGCGCGCTCGACCCGGATCGCCCTCCGCCCATCCTCACCCCGGGAGCCGGCACCCCTTCCGTCGGAAAGTCCTCCCTGCTGGGCGACCTGCCGCCGCCCGACACCGACCGAGGACCTCCCGTCCTCAGCCCCTCCAGCGACGCCGACCGGCCCCCCTCCCTCCCCCCTCGCGCCACCAGCGCCCCGCCGCCCGTTCCCCGGCAGCGGCCGCCGCGCCTCTTGTCCATCGACGGGCCCCCTCGACTGGAGCCCGTCGACACCTCCGCGTCCCGCCCCGGCCTGCCCGCCATCAGGTCCCCCGAAGCCGAGGACGAACCGGAGGAGATCTCCGAGGACGAGGCCCACGCCATCGAGGATGGCGAGGAGGCGGGCCCCACTCCGCCCCACTCGCGCCCACGTCTGGACGATGAACCGGACGAAATCAGCAGCGACGAGGTCGAGGACGCCGAGGTCTCCGCCAGCAGCGCCGCCCAGCTCGTCGACGACGAGGACGATCTCCAGGAAGCCGACGCGGACCCCATCCCCGACGAGGACGAGGGCCCCCCGCCCGAGCCGCTCTCCTCGACGTTGAACCCCTGGTTCGCCCAGCTCGCCCACGGCTACTGTCCACCGGAAGGCACTCAGTTCGCGCGCCACACGCCCCCCACCACCTTCCCGGGGCGGGACGACGACGCGGATCCATCCCGAACGCCCTCCGCCCCCCGTGCACCAGGCGTCGTTCGCGGCAAGAGCTCGTGAAGCAGCCAACCGAGCACCCTCCGGAAAGTTTCCAAGCGTCGCTCCCGCCCAGTAGGATGTCGCGGTTTTCACTGCACTTTTTACGGGTGAAAGGGCTTCATGGAGCGCCGCGTCCTCATCGTTGAAAGCCAGAACGACTTCGCCCTCAGCATGGCGACCGTGCTCAAGAGCGCGGGTTACCAGACCGCCATGGCGGCGACCGCGACGGATGCGCAGCGCGAGCTGGAGAAGCGCCGACCGGATCTCGTCGTCCTTCGGGCCGAGCTTCCGGATCAATCCGGTTTCACGCTGTGCGGGCAGATCAAGAAGGGCAAGTGGGGCCAGAACCTCAAGGTCCTGCTCCTCTCCTCCGACACGGGCGTCGAGGGCCTCACGCAGCACCGGCAGACGCCGGGCGCCGCGGACGGCTACCTCGTCATCCCCTTCGAGATGGGGGAGCTGGCCACGATGAGCACGGGCATCATGCCGCCGGGCCAGGACGAGTCGGACGCCTCGCTCGACGCCGCGCTCGCCGGTAACGCGCCGCGCGAGGCGCCGCCCCCCATGCCAGGCATCCGCACCAACGCCGGCGGCCCGCCCAAGCTCCCCAAGCGCGAGCGCCGCAGCGCGATGACCGAGGAGGACCGCGCCTTCCTGGACCGCGCCTTCCAGTCCATCGCCGACCGCAAGGCGGAGCTGCTCGCCGAGTCGCGTCAGCTCAAGCGCCCACCCCCGCGCCGCGAGCTGATGGGCACGCCGGAGGGGAAGATCCAGATCCTCCGCGACGAGCTCAAGACGCGCGAGGCCCAGCTGGCCCGCCTCTCCGAGATCTGGAGCGTGCGCGAGCGCGAGCTGCTCTCCGGCGAGGACCGCCTCCACGAGAAGGACGTGGAGCTGCAGGGCCTCAAGATGCAGGTGGACGATCTGCTGCGGCGCTTCAACGAGGCCCAGCAGGCGATGCTCCAGAAGGAGCGCGAGCACGGCGCCACCGTCGACGACCTGCTGCTGCAGAAGTTCTCCTCGGAGAAGGACCTCATCGAGGTCGTCGCCTCCAAGGAGAAGGACATCAACCTGCTGCGCAAGGAGGTCCACAACCGCGACGACGACCTCGCGCGGCGGGGCGCCGAGCTGGAGCACCTGCGCGGCGAATACGAGAAGCTCGACAAGCACCTCAACGTCGTCACGTTGGAGTTCGAGGTCAAGGAGCAGAAGCTCCAGGACAGCGTGCGCGCGCACGAGGCCGAAGAGGCCCGGCTGGGCAAGCGCGGTGACGACTTCGAGGCGGAGCTGGGCCGCACCATCAGCGAGCGCGACCAGCGCTACGCCGAGCTGGACGGCGAGATTCAGGCCCTCCAGGAGCGGCTGCAGCAGACCGAGCAGGAGCGCGACTCCACCGTGCGCGGCCTGGAGACGCGCGCCGCCTCCGCCGAGGAGCACGGCGCCCGCGCCGACGCGGAGATCACCCGGCTGAACGCGGAGCGCGACGCGCTCGAGGCGCGGCTCAGCCAGCAGGTGGCGGATCTCGAGACGGACCTCGCGCGCACCACCGGCGAGCGGGATCAGCTCCGGCTGGACAAGGACGCCCAGGAGGCGGAGCTCAGCCAGCGCATCGAGGACCGCGACGCCAAGATCTCGGCGTTGGACCGCGAGCTGTCGGAGACCATCGCCCGCAACGAGCGCACCGAGGCGGACCTCAACTCCAGCATCCAGCAGCAGCTGGAGCGCATCGGCGAGCTGGAGGGCGAGGTCGAGGCCGTCAAGGCCCACCTGGCCGACCGCGAGGCCGAGCTCACCGGTGAGCTGCAGGCGCTCACCGAGGCGAAGAACGCGCTGGAGGAGGACCTCACCGGCCGCCTGGAGGCGCTGCGCGTCGCCAAGGACGCGCTGGAGGAGGACCTCACCCGCCAGCTCGAAGAGGTCCGCGCCGCCAAGGCGGAGCAGGAGGCCGACCTCACAGGTCAAATCCAGGCCCTCACCTCGCAGCTCGAGGCGGCCCAGAACCAGGGCGAGCAGCTCCAGGCCCGCGTCGCGTCCCTCGAGGACACCGTCGCCCAGCGCGAGTCCACCATCGAGGGACTCCAGGGTGATGTCGCCACGCGCGACCAGCGCATCTCCGAGCTGACCGGAGACCTGGAGGCCACCAGCCAGACGCTGGCGCAGACGCAGGGCACGCTCGCGCAGACCGAGCAGCAGCTCGCGGACACGCAGGGCACCCTCGCCTCCACCGAGCAGTCGCTGTCCGAGACGCGCGGCGAGCTGGAGGCCACCAGCCAGTCGCTGTCCGAGACGCAGACGCGCCTGGCCCAGACGGAGGAGGCGCTGTCCTCCACGCGCGGGGAGCTGGACGCCACCAGCCAGACGCTCGCGCAGACGCAGGACACCCTCTCCCGCACCGAGCAGCAGCTGGCGGACACGCAGAACACGCTCGCCACCACGGAGCAGTCGCTCTCCGAGACGCGCGGCGAGCTGGACGCCACCAGCCAGACGCTGGCGCAGACCCAAGGGACGCTCGCTCAGACCGAGCAGCAGCTCACGCAGACCGAACAGCAGCTCGCGCAGACCCAGGGGACGCTCGCCAACACGGAGCAGTCGCTCTCCGAGACGCGCGGGGAGCTGGATGCGACGAGCCAGACGCTGGCGCAGACCCAGGACACGCTGGCGCGCACCGAGCAGCAGCTGGCGCAGACACAAGGCACGCTCTCCCAGACCGAGGGCAGCCTGGCCGAGACGCGCGGCGAGCTGGAGGCCACCAGCCAGACGCTCACCCAGACGCAGAACACGCTGGAAGAGACGCGCGACGAGCTGGGCACCACCACCGCGCAGCGGGATCAGCTCAAGCTGGAGCTGGACGAGACGCGCGCCGTGCTCCAGGAGACGCAGGCCTCGCTGTCCCGGACCACGGGCGAGAGGAACCAGCGCATCGCCGAGCTCCAGGCCCTGGGCGAGGCCAAGGACGCGCTGGAGCAGCTGCTCACCGGCCAGATTGGCCAGCTGCGCGGCGAACTGTCTGAGACGCTGGGCAACTACGAGGCCGAGCGCGCCGCGCACGAGAAGCTCGCCGCCGAGACGAGCGCCACCATCGAGGCGCTCACCGGCGAGCGAGACGGGCTGCGCTCGGAGCTGGAGGCCACCAGCCAGACGCTGGAACAGGTGCAGGGCCAGCTCGCCGCCACCCGCGACGCCCTGTCGCGCGAGCAGCAGGCGCACACCACCAGCCGTCAGCAGGCGGCCAGCACCCAGTCCGCGCTGGAGGGCGAGCTCAACGAGGCGCGCAACCAGGCGGAGGAGCTGGGCGAGCAGCTCACCATCACCAAGCACGAGCTGGGCGCCCGCGTCGCGGACGTCACCCAGCTCACCGCGCAGCTCGCCCAGGTGGAGGACACCCGCGCGAACCTCAAGGAGCGCCTGGACACCCTCACCGAGGAGTCCCAGCGCCGCGAGGAGCTGCTCCAGAACGACCTGGCCACCAAGGGCAAGGAGCTCTCGGACACGCTGCGCAAGCTCACCCAGGTGACGCAGGAGAAGATGCGTCAGGCCGAGGTGCTCAACCGCGAGGTCGCCACCCGCACCGAGCAGGTCAAGGCCCTGGAGACCAAGCTCCAGACGCAGGCCACCGACGCCAAGCGCCACGCGGACGGGCTCGGCCAGCAGATGGCCGGCCTGAACAACCAGCTGGAGCTGGCGAAGAAGGCGCTCGGCGAGCGCGAGGAGCAGCTGCGCGCGGCGGGCACCAGCCACCAGAAGCTGACCCAGGAGCGCGACGGCCTGGCAGGACAGCTCCAGCAGGCGCAGGCGGCCCAGGCTCAAGCGGCCCAGGCCTGGCAGCAGGAGCGCGCCGAGGCGAAGCGCGCGTCCGACGAGCTGGCGGCGAAGCTGGCCAAGGCCGAGCAGCGCATCGCCCAGCTCACCCAGGAGGCCCAGGCGAAGGCGGCCGACGCGGACGCCAAGGCCAAGGACCTGCAGGCCCAGCTCGCCACCCGCACCAAGAAGGTGCAGGACCTGGAGCTGGCGGTGGAGAACGCGCAGGGCGCCAAGGCCCGCGCGGAGAAGGACCTGGCCGCCAAGGTGGCCGCCGCCGAGGGCAAGGCCAACGAGGCCGCCGCCCGCCTCGCCACCGCCCAGAAGGAGCGCAAGGACCTGGAGGCCCGCCAGCTGCGCGAAATCGAGGAGCTCAACACCAAGCAGAAGGCGGAGCTCGAGCGGCGCGAGGCCATCAAGACGCAGGAGGTCACCCGCCTGCAGCAGTCCGTCCAGGAGAAGAGCAAGGCGCTCAAGGTCGCCGAGCTGGAGCTGGCTCGCTACAAGAGCAAGGCCCCCGCCGCCACGCCCGCCCCCGTCGCCGCCAAGGCCGCCAAGGCCCCGGCGCCCGTCGAGGACGACGACCTGGCCACCCGGCCTCAGCTCAACCAGGTCATCCCCGCGGCCGCGGCCCCCGCTCCCGCCAAGGCCGCCAAGGCCGCCGCGAAGCCCGCCGCCGCGAAGAAGGCCGCTCCCGCCCCCGCCCCGCTGGGTGGCGACGAGTCGGAGCCCACGGACCGCACCATGGTCATCCAGCTGCCCACCCAGGCCGCCAAGGAGGATGACGACTGGACGGCCCTGGTGGACGAGCTGGACAAGTAGCGGGCCTGGGGCCGCCTCACGTGGGGCGGCCCCGCCGGCTTCCCGTCACCCTGGCTGTCTGGAGTCCCGGCATCCGCCGGAAGGCCGGCGGTCCGCCGACCCGGAGGGCTTCGGGAGCGACTCGCCTGGAGCCGCGACATCCGTGCCCTACCTGGGTGAAAAACTCAGAGGACGGCGCGCGCGTCGCGCACCAGCTCCTTGAAGTGCAGTGAGGCGAGGACGTCGCGGAGGGAGGCCTCACGGCCCACGCTGTGCGCCTGCGCCTGCGCCTCGCGCCAGCGGGCCATCAGCGTCCGCAGCGTGATGTACGCCAGCAGCAGCGGGAAGCCTCCCGGCAACAGGAGCACCGCCACCGCCATCACCATCCTCATCCACGCCCACACCATGACCACGGACCTCGCTGCTTTCCCTTCGTGAGTTGCGCCACTGAGATGCACGGTGCGTGCCCACGGTGCGCAAATAATTTCCCTCCCTTTTCCGCAGGGTTGGGGACCAGCGGGGCAAGAGAGCCGCGACGTGGGGGTGAGGATCCTGGCATTTTTGCCGCAGTCGCCTGAATGGCCCTCGGTTAAGTTCCGCCGCGTGAGCACCCCAGAGACGGCCAAGGTCCGCGGATTCGACAGCGTCGCGGACGCAGAGAAGCAGCTCGAGCAGGTGGGATACCTGCCTTCACCGGAGATCGCCACCGCGGCCTTCCTGGCGGACCGGATGGACAAGCCCATCCTGGTGGAGGGCCCCGCGGGCGTGGGCAAGACGGAGCTGGCGCGCGCCATGGCCGCCGCGCTGGGCCGCGAGCTCATCCGGCTCCAGTGCTACGAGGGCCTGGACGAGGCCAAGGCGCTCTACGAGTGGGAGTACGCCAAGCAGCTGCTCTACACCCAGTTGCTCAAGGACAAGATTGGGGAGATGGTGGAGGGCACCCAGTCGCTGGCGGAGGCCGCAGACCGGCTGGCGTCCGGCGACGCGGTGTTCTTCTCCGAGCGCTTCCTGTTGCCCCGCCCCATCCTGCGCGCGCAGCTGTCCGAGCGCCCCGCCCTGCTGCTGGTGGACGAGATCGACAAGGCGGACCCGGAGTTCGAGGCCTTCCTGCTGGAGGTCCTCTCCGACAACGCCGTCACGATTCCGGAGCTGGGCACGTTCCGGGCGAAGCACATCCCGCGCGTGCTGCTCACGTCCAACGCCGCGCGCGAGCTGTCGGACGCGCTCAAGCGCCGCTGCCTGCACCTGCACATCGACTTCCCGGACCGCGAGCGCGAGCTGCGCATCGTCCGCTCCCGGCTGCCCCAGGTGCCGCAGGTGCTCGCCGAGCAGGTGGTGGAGGCCGTCGCCGCCATCCGCGCGCTGGACTTGAAGAAGGCTCCCTCCATCAGCGAGACGCTGGACTGGGCGCAGAGCCTGGTGCTGCTCAACGCGGACCAGCTCACCTCGGACGTGGTGGCCTCCACGCTCAACCTCGTCCTCAAGTACGAAGGCGACATCGAGAAGGCGCGCGCCAACCTGCCGCAGATCGCCCAGGCGTGAGGTGCGTCGGGACACCCGGCTCCGCGTGAGCCGGGGCATCCGTCCACCGGTGTATGCTCGGGCGGCCCGCTCTCCTCGAGGCCCTGGCCGCTCGTGCTCCTGAAGGAACGCTTCCAGATCAACCGCCCGCTCGAGCAGCAGGAGCTGACGCTCGTGCGCGCGTGCGTGGACGGCCCCGGCCTGCTCGACGCGCGCGAGGAGGCCGTGCTGCGCACCGCGCTGTCGCTCGCGAAGCTCTACAAGGTCCAGCACGGCGGCCTCGACGTGGGCGTGGGCGCGCAGCTCACCCCTTTCCGTGAGGAGGTGGAGCGGCGGCTCGGCCCGGTGCTGAACGGCGCGAGGCCTCCCACGAGGGACAGGCTGGTGCCGCACGTGAGGGACTTGCGCGAGCACGCGGCCCGCGCGCGCGATGGAGTCCTCGCGCGACTGCGGGGACGTGTACCGCCCGAGGCGCTGGACCGGGAGCTGCGGCACAAGGAGCTCGTCATGGTGACGGGCGGCGGAGGCGGCACCGCCTTCGTGTACCTGGGCGTGATGAGCCTGCTGGCCGAGCACGCGCTGGAGCCCCGGCTGCTCGCGGGCGCGTCGATGGGCGCGGTGCTCGCGCTGATGCGCTCGCGCATGGCGCGCTTCGACCCCACGGAGATGATCAACATCGTCCGGGGCCTGTCCTTCCGGAAGCTCTTCCGCTTCATCTCCACGGAGAGCCGCTACGGCCTGCCCGCCGCGCTGCGGCTGTTCCTGCGCGCGGGCCTGGGCCGCTTCTTCGGCGCGGGCCCCGAGGGCAGCGGCATGCGGCTCAAGGACCTCCCCGTCCCCACGCTCATCGCCGTGGGCGGCATCCGTCGGGGCATGCTCCCCAGGCCGCTCGAGTATTACGAGCGCCTGCTCGGCACCAGCCCCCTGGGGCTGCTCGACCCCGTGGGGGTCGCGCGCCGCATCCAGGCCGCCATGGGCGCCATGGCCGAGCTCTTCACGCGCCCCGAAATCACGATGCGCCTGCACCTGGGCGCCGACGACGCGAGCGGCGAGTTCGACGCGCTCGACGCCGCGGGCTTCTCCTCCGCCCTGCCCGGCGTCATCCACTACGACGTGCTGCGCGAGGACCCGCGCATGCACTCGCTGCTCGACGGGCTGATGGCGCACCACGGCATCGCGCGCTTCATCGACGGAGGCCTCGTCGACAACCTCCCCGCCAAGGCCGCCTGGAAGGCCGTGGCCAAGGGGCGCATCGGCACGCGCAACACCTTCATCCTCGCGCTGGACGGCTTCGCGCCCCGCCTCGCCACGCCCTTCTGGCTGCCCCTGCAGCGGCTCGCGGCGATGACGGTGGCGCCCAACCTGCCCTACGCGCATCACATCAAGCGCTTCCCTCGCACGCTCTCACCGCTCGACGTCGTGCCCTCCGTGGAGCTCGCCTCCAAGGCCCTCCACTTCGGCCGCAAGGCCATGGCGGACGACCTGCCGTGGCTCCGCCGCATGCTGACCCCCTTGCCCGCCGTGCTCTGAATTCCGGGGAACGGCTTTCACGCTTTGACCTCATAGCGTGTGGTGGCTAGAAGGGCGGGGCAGTTCCACTTTTCAGGGCGAAGGAACCCCCGCATGAGCTCCACCTCGACCAGCGTATTGCGTGCCGACCAGATCTGGCTCGACGGCAGATTGGTGAAATGGGACGAGGGCCATGTCCATGTGATGACGCACGCCCTCCACTATGGGCTGGGCGCGTTCGAGGGCATCCGCGCGTACCGCACGCATGATGGCCGCCTGGCGGTGTTCCGCCTGCGTGAGCACATCCGCCGGCTGCTCGACTCGGCGCACATCATCATGCTGAAGATTCCGTACTCCGAGGACGAGCTGGTCGAGGCGTGCCTGGACGTGCTGCGCAAGCAGAAGGACCTGTTCGCCAACGGCGCGTACCTGCGGCCGGTGGCCTTCATGGGCGACGGCGCCATGGGCCTGGGCGCCGTCAACCCCACCCGCGTCGCCGTGACGGCGTGGGATTGGGGCGCGTACCTGGGCGACAAGGGCATCCGCGAGGGCATCCGCGCCAAGGTGAGCTCCTTCACCCGCATGCACGTCAACGTGAACATGGTGCGCGGCAAGATCTCGGGCCAGTACGTCAACTCCATCCTCGCCAAGCGCGAGGCGGTGCTCGGCGGCTATGACGAGGCCATCCTCCTGGACATCAGCGGCTTCGTGGCCGAGGCGTCCGGCGAGAACATCTTCATGGTGAACAAGAAGGGCGTCATCAAGACGCCGCCCCTGTCCTCGCCCATCCTCGACGGCATCACCCGCGACACCGTGCTGAAGATCTTGCGCGACAGCGGCCGCGAGGTGGACGAGGTCACCTTCACCCGCGACGCGCTCTACATCTGCAACGAGATCTTCTTCACGGGCACCGCCGCGGAAATCACCCCGGTGCGCGAGGTGGACGACCGCATGGTCGGCACCGGCAAGCCCGGCCCCATCGGCACCTTCGTGCAGGAGACGTACTTCCGCACCGTCCGGGGCCAGGAGCCGCGCTACGCCGAGTGGCTCACCTACGTCTGACGCTCCACCCGTCCGGCTCCCGGCGCCCCTGACGGCCCGGGAGCCCGACGTCCCTTCCTCCACCCGAGGGCCCCGACGCCCCGGTGACGGAAGACCCTCCCCCCCATCGTCGCCTGCCCTCCACCCACCGGATTGGGCTAGAAAGGCCCCGATGGCACCCGCCGGCCCCGCATACGACGACAATCCATTCAAGCTAGAGAACCCGTCCATCCTGGACATCGCCCCGGCCGAGCCGAAGACGGTGGAGGAGACGGGGCTCAAGATGGGCCTGCTCGCGGACATCGCGCTCAAGTTCCTCTACTACTCCGGTACGGGCACCGGCATGGGCATCGCCGACGAGATGCGGCTGCCGTGGCCGGGCGTCATCGAGCACGTGGTGGATTTCCTCGCCACGGAGAAGCTGGTGGACCTGCGGGGTGGCAAGGGCTTCGGCCGCGCCTCGGTGGAGTTCATCCTCACGGAGAAGGGCCGCGAGTACGCGCGCGACGCGCTCACCCGCACCACCTACGTGGGCCCCGCCCCCGTCCCCATCGAGCAGTACAACGCGCTCATCACCAGCCAGACCGAGGAGACGCCCGTCGTCAGCCAGGAGGAGCTGGTGATGGCGCTCAGCCACCTCACCGTGCCCGCGGAGCTGATGGACAAGCTGGGCCCGGCGGTGAACTCCGGCCGCTCGCTCTTCCTCTACGGCCCGCCCGGCAACGGCAAGACGAGCCTGGCCGAGGCCGTCTCCCACATGTTCGGCGGCGAGGTGTACGTCCCGCACTGCCTGGAGATCGGCAATCAGATCATCCAGGTGCATGACCACCTCATCCACACCCCCGTCCCGCTGGAGCTGGGCCGCGACACCTCCGGCCGCCGGCAGACCTTCGAGATGGACAACCGGTGGATGCTCTGCCGCAGACCCGCCGTCGTCGTCGGCGGCGAGCTCACGCTGGAGACCCTCGACCTCATCTACTCGGAGAGCACCCGCTTCTACGAGGCCCCGTTCCAGGTGAAGGCCAACGGCGGCATGCTCCTCATCGACGACTTCGGCCGCCAGAAGGTCCACCCCACGGACCTGCTCAACCGGTGGATCGTCCCCCTCGAGAAGCGCGTCGACTTCCTTACCCTGCATACCGGGAAGAAGTTTGAAATCCCGTTTGATCAGCTTCTCGTGTTTTCAACGAACCTTGATCCGAAGGAGCTGGTGGACGAGGCCTTCCTGCGGCGCATCAAGTACAAGATTGAAGTGACGAATCCGGACGAGGAGTCCTACCGGGAGATCTTCCGCCGGGTGTGCGAGGCGGCGGGAATCCCCTATGTGGACCAGGCCGTCACGTACCTCATCGAGCACTACTACAAGCCGCGGACCATGCAGCTGCGCGCCTGTCACCCCCGGGACCTGGTGGGACTCATCAAGGACGCGGCGCGCTACCGGCAGATCCCGCCCGCCCTCTCCAAGGACCTGCTCGACCAGGCGTGCGAGGTCTTCCTCGTCAATCTCTAACGGAATTCGTTGTTACAACCGTGCGGAATTTCTAGAATCCGCATGCCGTTGTATCGCTCGGCCGCACGCTATGGCCACTCTTGGGTGGCTCGGCGCAAGAAGGAGCCGCAGTCCGTGAAGGAACGCTACCAGGACATCGACGAGAAGAACGAGGCGCTGCGCGATTACCTCGAGATCTTCAAGGACAAGCAGCAGGCGCGTGACTTCCTCGAGCAGTTCGAGATGTCGTGGATCTACCACGACGCCGCGTTGGAAGGCGTGGTCTACACCCACCAGGAGCTGAAGGCCGCGCTGTATCCGCAACGCGCGAGCGCCGAGGCCTCGATGATTCCGGTGGTGCTCGAGATCCGCAACCACAAGGCCGTCTGCGACTTCATCCGCGAGGAAGCCGCGGGCGCCAAGAAGCAGGCGCAGATCACCCTCACCACCATCAAGCGGATGCACGACCTCTTCCTCGGGAACACCCCCGAGGCGCTGGCCGAGCGCGCGCGCATGGAGCGACGGGAGCGCACCGAGAAGGAGCTCGCCAAGGAGCGTGAGCGCTCGGGGCTGCGCAAGGACATGCCGCTGCACCGCACGTACTTCCACGA
This sequence comes from Myxococcus sp. AS-1-15, assembly GCF_020037055.1. Taxonomy (NCBI): domain Bacteria; kingdom Pseudomonadati; phylum Myxococcota; class Myxococcia; order Myxococcales; family Myxococcaceae; genus Myxococcus; species Myxococcus sp. AS-1-15. Next base: position 101,514 of record NZ_JAIQDF010000013.1, read on the forward strand.
CATCCACCAGCCCGCGAAGATCCAGCCCGCGCTGGAGAAGCTGGTGGACTACACGGCCAGCGCGGAGTTCCGCGAGTTCCACCCCATCAAGCAGGCCGCCACGGTGCAGCACATGTTCCTGCAGATCTTCCCCTTCACCGAGCACAGCGGGAAGGTGGGGCGCATGTGCAGCAACCTCATCCTGTTGCGCAACAACTACATGCCCGCGGTCATCCACTCCATCGATCGGCAGCGCTATTACGAGTGCTTCCGCGGCCCGGCGGCGCAGTTCCGCACGGTGCTGATGGACGCGATGGAGAACTCGCTCGACAACGGCGTGAAGTACTTCCGGGACCTGGGCCGCAAGTACAAGGCCATCAACAACTAGGTCCCCTCCCGCCAGGAAGACCAGGCCCCCTCCGGCCGGCAAGGCCCGCCGCCGGAAGGGCGGGCCTCCGCACCCGGGGCAGGAAGGCGTCCGGGCACCCGGTCTTCCGCCCCCGCGTGAACGTCGGCCGGGGCATCTGCAACTTTGGTGTGCGGCAGACACCCCGCACCCGCCGGCCCCTCGAAACCGGGAGCCGGAGGAAGTAAAGAAGACCACTCCATGCCCGTGACACAGTCCTTCAACAGCCGCCGTGCCCAGGGAGCCTCGGGGGGCGAGCTGACGGAGCCTCCGCCACCGCGACTGGCCCTGCTGTCGGCGCGGGACAAGCTGGAGCGGCTGCTCGAGGTGGCCAAGGGCCATCGCAAGGCGCTCATCCTCACCCACGACAACCCGGATCCGGACTCGCTGGCCGCCGCGGTGGCGCTCGCCCAACTGCTCGAGCGCCGGGCGAACCTGGAGGCCCAGGTGGGCTACGGGGGCATCATCGGCCGGGCGGAGAACATCGCCTTCGTGAAGGTGCTGCGGCTGCCCGTCTCGCACGTGTCGCAGCTGGACTTCGACGAGTACGACCTCTTCGGGCTGGTGGACACGCAGCCCAAGGTGGGCAACCACTCGCTGCCCGCGCGCATGGAGGCGCACCTGGTGGTGGACCACCATCCGCTGCGTGAGGAGAGCCTGGCCTCGCCGTTCGCGGACGTGGGCGGCGACTTCGGCGCCACGTCCACCATGCTGGTGGAGTACCTGCGCGCCGCGCGCGTGGAGCCCTCGGTGGAGGTGGCCACCGCGCTGTTCTACGGCATCAAGGCGGACACGCGCGACCTGGGCCGCGAGACGACTCAGACGGACATCGACAGCTACCTGTGGCTGTTCCCGCGCATGGACAAGTCGATGCTCGCGCAGATCGAGCACCCGGAGCTGCCGGCGCGCTACTTCCAGCTGTACCACACGGCCTTCGAGCGGGCGAAGGTGTACGGCACCGCCATCGTCACCGACCTGGAGGAGGTCTACTCCCCGGACATGGTGGCCGAGGTCGCCGAGCGGCTGATGTTCCTCGAGGGCACCAAGTGGTCGCTGGCCTTCGGCACGTACCGAAACCAGCTCTACTTCAGCCTGCGCGTGAAGGACCGGCGGATGAACGCGGGCCGGCTCATCCGGGAGATCTTCGAGGACTACGGCGGCTCGTCCGGCGGCCACGGCAGCATGGCGGGCGCGCGGCTGCCGTTGTCGGGCAAGGCGGCGCAGCGCAAGGCGCTCAAGCGCGAGCTGGTGAACCGCTTCCTCGATGCCTTCGGCGTCGCCGACGAGCGGCCCGTGTCGCTGCTGTCCGCGCAGGACTCGTGATCTACTGGGACCACAACGCCGCCGCGCCCGTGCGCGCGGAGGTGGCCTCGCTGCTCGCGCGTGCCTTTCTGCAAGGGGGCCACGGCAACGCGTCCAGCGTGCACGCGGCCGGACGCGAGGCCCGCGCCAGGCTGGATGCCGCCCGGGCCCGGGTGGCGCGGGTGCTGGGCTGCGAGCCGAAGGAAGTCTGCTTCACCGCCTCCGGCAGCGAGGCGGACGCGCTCGCGCTGGTGGGCGCCTTCCACGCGCGCCCCGTGGCGGAGCACCGCCGCGTGGTGACGTCCTCGGTGGAGCACCCCGCCCTGCTCGGCGCGGTGGCGCGGCTGGAGCAAGAGGGCGCGCAGGTGGTGCGGGTGGCGCCGGGCGCGGACGGGCGGGTGCGTGAGGAGGACCTGCTCGCGGCGCTGACGCCGGACACCGCGCTGTGCTCGCTGATGTGGGCCAACAACGAGACGGGCGTGGTGCAGCCCGCGGCGGAGCTCTCGCGCGCGTGTCGCAAGCAGGGCGTGCTCTTCCACACGGACGCGGTGCAGGCGGCGGGCAAGGTGCCGCTGTCGTTGCGCGAGGTGGTCGCGGACCTCCTGTCCCTGTCCGCGCACAAGTTCGGCGGCCCCTCGGGGGTCGGCGTGCTGGTGGTGCGCAAGGGCGTGGACGTGCGGGCCCTCACGCCGGGACACCAGGAGGGGGGCCGGCGTGGAGGGACGCAGAACATCCCGCATGCGGAAGCCCTCGCGCTCGCGCTGGAGCTTGCCGCGAGCGAGCAGCCCCAGGTGGCCTCGCGCGTCGGCGCGCTGAGAGACGCCTTCGAGCAGGCGGTGCTCGCGCAGGTGCCGGGCGTGGTGGTCAATGGCGCGGGCGCGCCGCGCGTGCCCAACACCAGCAACCTGCGCTTCGAGGGGGTCGAGGGCGAGGCGCTGCTCATCGCGTTGGACCTCGAGGGCATCTGCGTGTCGATGGGCGCCGCGTGTGCCTCCGGAACGCTGACGCCCTCGCATGTGCTCCGGGCCATGGGCCTGTCGGCGGCCGAGGCCCGAGGCAGCCTGCGCTTCAGCCTGGGCTCCGAGACACGCGAGGAGGACGTGCGACAGGTCGTCGACGCCCTGCGTCGTCATGTCCCCACCGTCAGGGCGCTCGCGGGCTGAGGCCGGCGTGGCCCGGCGTGCTTGCAAGTGCAAGGCGCGATTGACGCGGCCGCCCATCACGAGCGCGAGCATCCGGCGTTGAATGCCCCATCCCCCCTGGGGTGCATGGTCCTTGAACATGCCCGCTCCGGTGGAAACCATTCTTTCCGCTGCCGATGCACGGGGGGAACACATGGGGATGGGCTCAGGGGGGAAGCAGTGGCTGACGCATCGACTCGCGGTGCTCGCGGGTGCGCTCGCGCTCGCGTGCGCGCCGGGCTCGGGACAGGAGGACGCCTCGCCGACGGAGGACGTCACGGGGGCCGCGAGCGCGCCGACGCCGCTGTGGGACGAGGACGCGATGCCGCTCGAGGCCGCGAGTGCTTTTAGAGATCGCTGCCCGGGGCCGGAGGCGGCGCTCGGCGCCACGCTCCACGTCGCGAACCTGGGACCTCGGGATGCCGAGGCGCCGCTCGGCTCTCGCGCCAATCCCTTCACCACCATCATGGCGGCGGTGAGGGAGGCACAGCCAGGGAACATCATCCAGGTCCACGCGGGCATCTATCCGGAGCAGGTCGCCATCACGCCGCTGAAGGCGCGCGCCGGCACGGCCTCCGCGCCCATCGTGCTGCGAGGTGAGCGCGCCGCGCGCCCCATCATCGTCCCCTCCGCCACCGACGTGGGCAGCCTGGTGATGCTGAGCCAGCCCTATTGGGTGGTCGAGTTCGTCGAGGTCGACGTGCGCGAGCGGCCCTCGTTCGCGGCGTTGTTCGAGAACGACACCACGTGCACGCAGCTCACCGATTCGCTGCTCCACGGCGGGCGCGCGGGAGGTGGCGTGGTCGTCAGCGACGCCTCACGGCTGCTCATCTCCGGCAACAAGGTGCATGACTTCTCGCGATGGGGTCAGGACTCCCACGCCGTCGTGGTGAAGGGGGCGTCGCGCGAGGTCTTCATCGTGGGGAACGATTTGCATGACGCCTCGGGAGACGCCGTGCAGTGCCAGCCCAACGAGGGCCGCCCCTCCGCGCTCTTCATCGAGGGGAACCAGATGCACGACTGCGGGGAGAACGGCATCGACGTGAAGGCGTGTGACGACCTGGCCATCCAGGGCAACGTGTTCTTCCGCTTCCCGAACCTGGAGCGCTTCCCGTGGCAGGCGACGACGTCGGCGGCGGAGGCGGTGCTGGTGCACGAGGACGCCACGAACATCCGCATCATCGGCAACGCCATCTTCCTGGCGGGGAGGGGCATCTCCATCGGCGGCCTCTCCCCCGTGGACAATCCCGTCGACGTGCTGGTGAAGGGCAACGTGGTGACGGACATCTTCAACTTCGCGAACCGGGCCAATGGCCAGGGCATCCGCATCGTGCGGGCGCACCGGGTGCGGGTGCTCGACAACATCATCGAGCGGACGGAGGACTCGGGGCTGCGGCTCGCCGCGGACGAGCCGCTCGTCGTCACGGACCTGCAGGTCTACGGCAACACGCTGCGCGACATGACGAGCTTCGTGAAGCTGGGACGCGACACCGCCCGCCCCGGACTGCGGATGGACCGCAATCGCTACGAGGGGGCGGACGGCAAGTTCAGCGCCTTCGGACTCCTCTCCATCGGCACCTTCACCACCTGGCAGAACCGGCTGGCCCCCTTCAACCTGGAACAGGGCTCCTCGCTCATCACCGCCGAGCCCGACGATGGGCAATCACCGCCCATGGTCGGCGAGGAGTGACACGTCGCCCGCGGCGCGGTGAGCGGCGCCTGGGCGCTACCACGGTTGATCGGGCAGCGACTTCTCGCGCACCTCTTCGTCCGGCTGGCCGTAGCCCGGCATCCCGTCCTCGCGAGGCTCCTCGGGCCGGGCGGGCAGCCGCTCGGGCTGCTCCTCACGCGTCTTGCGCTCGGGGGCGGACTCTTCGGGCTTCGGCGGCGGGGGCTTCTGGGTGGCCATGGCGGTCCTCGCGAGGGGGCGCCGCGCGCACCTTGGCGCGGCATGCGAGGAGGTTCGTCATCCCCGCGCCCTCGTGGGACTGCCAGCGCCGAGGCGACAGCGGGGCGCGTGGCCGCTCCCCTACTCCGTGCCCGAGGAAGGCGGGGGCACCACCACCGCGGGCATGATGTCGCTGGCGCCGAACAGCCCGCGCACCACCGCGGCGATGGCCAGCGGCGTCCCCACGCGCTCGTCGTAATGCGGCGCGAGCGCCTGGGCGAAGGACTCCGCCGTGGTGAACCGGTCCTCGGGGCGCTCGGAGAAGGCGCGCCGCACGACGTCCTCGAGCGCCTCGGGAACCTCCGGACGCAGCTCGCGCAGCGGCCGGTACGCGCGGGAGCGGATGGCCTGGAAGACCTCGTCCGGCGTGGCGCCCGTGAAGGGGCGCTCCAGGGTGAGCAGCTCGTAGAGCACCACCGTCGCCGCCCACAGGTCCGCCTCCGGGCTCACCTCGCCCAGGAGCGACTCCGGGGAGAGGTAGTACGGCTTGCCCAGCACCTCCCCCTCCTGGAGCTTGCCGTCCACGAGCACGCGCGAGACGCCGAAGTCCCCCAGCTTGATCTCCCCCACGCGGGAGATGAACAGGTTCGACGGGGACACGTCGCAGTGGACGATGCCCAGCGGCTCGCCCTGCGCGCCGGTGGCGGAGTGCGCGTACGCCAGCGCCTCCAGCAGCACCTTGCCCAGGTACACCGCGAAGTCGAGCGGCAGGGGGATGCCTCGCACCTTGCAGCGGCGGAGGATCTGCCCCAGGTCCCGCCCGTCCACCAGCTCCATGACGATGAAGTAGATGCCCTCCAGCTCACCGGCATCCAACACCGTCACGATGTTCGGGTGGTGCAGCTGCTTGGACAGCTGCGCCTCGCGCGAGAACAACGTCACCGAGTCCGGGTCCGCCGTCAGCGCCGGCAAGAGTCGCTTGAGCGCGACGGTCCACCCCTCGCGCGGGCCCGACAGCACCCGCGCGCGGTACACCTCCGCCATGCCGCCCTTGCCGAGCACGGAGAGGATTTCATAGGGGCCGAAGACCCGCTGGGCTTTCGGAGGCGAAGGCGTCTGGCTCACGGGCTCGAGCTTCCGGCTCCCGCCGACTCGCGGCCCGGCGCGCGCTTGCGATTCTTCACCGTCTTCTGCACCTGCTCGATGTCCGCGGCGAGCGCCCGCACCAGCACCGCCTCCCAGGGCTTCGGACTCTCCGGCGCCCAGTTCAGCTCCAGCGCCCGGCGCAGCAGCGGCACCACGCGCCCCTTGAAGCCCTGCTGCTCCGCCGCGTACGCCTGCCACGCGTAGACGTCCGGCCGCGACGGCGGCACCGGGCGGATCCGCTCCAGGTACTCCACCGCCCGGACGGCGTTGCCCGAGCCCAGGTTGCTGGCGGCCATGCCCACCAGCGCGTCGATGTCCTTGTTGTCCTCGGCCAGCGCCGCCTCGAAGCGCGCCCGGGCCATGTCCCACTTGCCGTTCGCCAGCAGGTTCTGCCCCAGCTCCACCGGCCGGGTCCCCAGGGGCTGGGGCCGCGCCGCCGAGGCCTCCTTCGCCGGCGCCAGGGACGCCTCCACCGCATCGGGGGGCGCGGCGGGCACCTCCTCCTCGCGCTCCACCGGCTCCGCCCCCCGGACTCCGCGCAGCGTCAGCACCGAGTCCTTCAACCCGGGCGAGTGACACTTGGGCGGCAGCCGGAAGTGCGCGCTGAGCACCAGCGAGTTGGGGTTGTAGACGGCCAGCGCCGTGAAGGGCCTCACCCCCACGCAGTCCGGCGGGGGGCCCTCCAGGCAGAGCTGCACCGTGGCCACCAGGACGTTGCCCTGGAACTCTCCGGACAGGACTTCCGTGCCAGGGGCGAACTTGCAGCCACCTCCGGACCCGGCGGACAAGCCCACCAGGCGCTCGCCTTCCATGTGCAGGTCCACCTGCCCGTAGGTATCCCCCTGGTAGGGGCCTGCGAGCTTCGGTCCCGCCCAGGCGAGGCCGGAGGCGACGGAAAGAGCCGTCACGAGTCCCTTGTTTAGAAGCGAGGGCGGCATGTGCGGGGTGTGGGGGACTGCCATCATAGGGGGCCTGCGCCCGCCTTGTAAACGCGCGAGGATGCCTTGACCTCGCCGCTTCCCATCCTTATCATTTCAAAAGGTGGTCGCGAGTTTTCGCTGTAATTTCGGGACCTTGGTGGCACTGTAGCTTTGTTTCAAGGGCTGTCCCCTGCGGGGCGCGTGATGCCCAGCAGAAATTCGAACCGATACGTCCATTCCGGGGTCCGTTTCGGTCGCCATGTGCAAGCCCTCCCTCCTCACGGGGGATGAGGGAAGCCTGCGGCGGCATGATTTCGGTTCCCACCTGGCTTTTGAGGGTTCAATGGACGCTGGGCACACGGCCATGCGGCGGGGGACTTTTTCTGCGGAGCGGCGGCGGTGAGCGAGACGGTGGTGGAAGAGGCGGCGGCGGCGAGGAAGCAGACGCTGCGGGATGAGTTGACGGCGCGCCGCAAGGCGATGACGCCCGATCTCATCGATACGCGGGGTCTCAAGGTCCAATCTCGATTCCTGGCGACGAAGTATTACGAGAAGGCGCGGTACGTGGCGCTCTACGCCCCCATCAAGGGCGAGGTCCCCACGCAGGACATCCTCAAGGCGGCGCTGCAGGACGGGAAGATCGTCTGCTACCCGCTCTCCCATGTGCACGGGCGGATCCTCTCCTTCCGGGCCATCAAGTCCGAGCTGGAGCTGGAGCCCGGGCGGCTGGGCGTGAGGGAGCCGACGAACGCGTCGGATCTCATCGCGGTGGAGCAGATCGACCTGTTCGTGGTGCCGGGACTGGGCTTCACGGAGGACGGCAAGCGGCTGGGGCGCGGAGGCGGCTACTACGACGCCACCCTGCGCGCGGCGAGTCCCCGGAGCCGGCGCGTGGGACTGGCCTTCAAGGAGCAGCTCGTGTCGGTGCTGCCCACGACGGGTGACGACGTGGACATGGACCTCGTGGTGACCGAGTCCGAGGTCCACCGCGGCCTGCATCGCGAGCCAGAGTTCCTGGATACGTGAAGGTCCTCTTCATGGGAGACGTGGTGGGTCGTCCGGGGCTTCAAGCCGTCCGCGCCCTCCTGCCACGCCTGAAGGCCACCCATGGCATCGAAGTGACCATCGCCAACGCGGAGAACAGCGACCAGGGTGCCGGCATCTCTCCGGAGACGGCCGACACCCTGCTGTCCGCGGGCGTGGACCTGCTCACGAGCGGCAACCACTTCTGGTCCAAGAAATCCATCATCCCCTGGGTGACGGCGCGGCCGGACAAGCTGCTCCGGCCCGCCAACTATCCCAAGGACACCCCGGGCAAGGGCCATGGCCTGGTGACGCTCCCGGACGGGCGCGCGCTGGGGGTCATCAACCTGGAGGGTCGCGTCTTCATGCGTCCCCACGACAACCCCTTCGAGGTGGTGCTGGGGTTGGTGGAGGAGCTGAAGGCGCGCACGCCGTGCGTCCTCGTGGACATGCACTGCGAGGCCTCCAGCGAGAAGAACGCCATGGGGGCGCACCTGGACGGGCGGGTGTCCGTCGTGGTGGGCACGCACACGCACGTGCAGACGGCGGACGAGCGCATCCTCCCCGGCGGCACGGCCTTCATCACCGACGTGGGCATGTGTGGCCCGCTCGACTCCGTCATCGGGATGAAGAAGGAGCAGTCGCTGGCGCGGTTCCTGGGGCAGAAGCACGCGCCCTATGAAGTGGCCGAGCGGCTCGTCTACCTGCAGGGCGTGGTGGTGGACATCGACGACGCCACCGGCCGCGGCCGGAGCATCGAGCGCGTGCGCGTCCACCTGCCGGGTACCTGAACTTCCGGAAGCGGAAGGCTCGCGTGCAGGGCGGGGGTTTCGGTTATGGTCCGCCGGCCATGAATCAGGACGCACTGCGCAAGGCGACCCCCGAGGAGCAGTTCGAAGAAGTCACCCGCGGCACGGTGGACCTCCACTCGCCCGAGGACCTGAAGAAGAAGCTCCAGTATTCGTATGACTCGGGCAAGCCGCTGGTCATCAAGGCGGGGTTCGACCCGAGCCGGCCGGACCTGCACCTGGGCCACTCGCTGCTGCTCACGCGCATGCGGCGCTTCCAGGACTTCGGCCACTCGGTGGTGTTCCTCATCGGCGACTTCACGGCGCTGATTGGAGACCCCACGGGGCGCAACGCCACGCGCCCGGCGCTCACCCGCGACGAGGTGAAGGCGAACGCGGAGACGTACAAGCAGCAGGTCTTCAAGGTGCTGGACGCGGACAAGACGACGGTCCGCTTCAACTCCGAGTGGCTCGACAAGCTCGGCACCGAGGGGATGATCCGCCTGGCGTCGCGCTACTCGCTGCAGCGCATGCTGGAGCGCGACGACTTCAAGAAGCGCCACCGGGACAACGTCTCCATCGCCATCCACGAGCTGCTCTACCCGCTGCTGCAGGGCTACGACTCCGTGGCGCTGAAGTCGGACGTGGAGCTGGGCGCGACGGACCAGCTCTTCAACCTGCTGGTGGGCCGGCAGCTCATGCGCGAGGAGAGCATGGCCCCGCAGGTCATCATGACGGGTCCCATCCTCGAGGGCCTGGGCGCCCGCCTCATCGACGGGAAGATCGTCGGCGACAAGATGTCCAAGAGCCTGGACAACTACGTGGGCGTCAGCGAGCCGGCGGACACCATGTTCGGCAAGCTGATGAGCATCACCGACGACCTGATGTGGCGCTACTACGAGCTGCTCTCGTCGAAGACGCTCAAGGAAGTCACCGAGCTGAAGGCCAAGGTGGCCAGCGGCGAGGTGCACCCCAAGGCCGCGAAGGTGGCCTTCGCCCGGGAGATGACGGCGCGCTTCCACGACGAGGAGGCGGGCCGCAAGGCGGAGGAGGACTTCGAGAAGCGCTTCGCGAAGAAGGAGCTGTCCGCGGACGCGCTGCCCCAGGTGGACGTGTCGCTGGGCGGCGCGCCGACGCTGCCGCTGACGAAGGTGCTGGCCGAGGCGAAGCTGGTGGCGTCCTCGACCGAGGGCCGGAAGATGCTGGCCCAGGGCGGCGTGCGGGTGAACGGCGAGAAGGCCACGGACCCGAAGGCGGAGCTGTCCGCCGGCGAGTACACGCTCCAGGTGGGCAAGCTGAAGGCGGCGCGCGTCAAGCTGGCGTGAATTCCCTCCGGGGGTGGTGCGTCCCTGGTGGCCGAGGAGTGGCCCGTCCCGTCCCTCGTGTCGAGGGGCGGGGTGGGATTGGGATACAGTCCCGCGCACCATGCGTCTTTCCGCCGCCCTGAGCCTCGGTCTGCTGCTGAGCGCCCTCCCCGCCCTCGCGGGCCCGGGCGCGTTCGTCTCCGAGTCCTCCGTCGACGCGGTGGAGCAGCCCGAGTCCTCCCGCGTCGTCTTCACCGTGGAGGCTGGGAAGACGTATCCGTTGCTCAAGAAGGGCGGCCCTGCCCGGGCGTGGTGCAAGCTGCGGGGCCCCTCCGCCGAGGGCTGGGTGCTGTGCGAGGGCGCCGAGGAGTCCGCGGCCCCTTCGGCGCCGAGCGCGGCCACGCTGGCGGCGGCGGACCGGGCGGATGCGTCCGAGCGCGCACGCAGTCGCGAGAAGCAGCTGGCGGAGCGTGAAGAGGAGAACCGCGCGCCTGTCGTCGTCACCGCCCCGAGCGCCGAGGCTCCCCGGTATGCCGCCGAGACGAAGCCCGCCGTGTCGTGGAAGCCGGCCACGGGCTGCGCCACGACGTGCTCGCGAGAGCCGCTGTTCGCCACGCCCCCTCCCCTGTCGGCGATGGACCGGGAGGTGTTGGATTTGTGCCCCGCGCGGCCGGACGTGAGCGTGAGCGCGGCGGACGTGCGGCGCTTCGTCGCCCGGCACTACGACGACTCGCGGCTCCAGACGGCGCTGTCCGCGGCGGGGCGCCCTGGCAACCGGCAGGCGAACATCGACTGGCTGACGAGCCTGTGGGTGAGCACGGGGCCGCGCAACGCCTTCACGCACGTGTTCTGTGGGGACGACTGGCAGCGCGGTCCCATTGGCGGGCTGCACTTCCTGCCGCGCTACGCCCAGCTCGAGGCGGAGGGACGCATCTGCTACGGCGGCCCGGTGCGCGGAGGTTCCGCGAAGACGAAGGAGCAGTACCTCATCCGCTTCCAGGGCGTGGCCCCGTGGTCCTGTGGCGAGAAGCGCGTGGGCGGGTTCACCGACTCGCAGGACGCGGTGGGTCTGATGTCGATCGGGACGCGGGCCTTCGCGCGCTGCTGCGCTCGGGATGGGGCGAAGAAGGAAGGTGGCGTGTACGCCGCGAAGGACCTGGGCAACACGCGCTGGCAGATCTGGTGCGGCACGCGCAACGGCACCTACGGCATCGCGACGCTGCACCCCACGGACAACGCCGCCACCTGCGGCGAGTAGCCGCTTGGCAGCACCGAAGGCTTCGCCACACGCCCCCCCACCGACAACGCCGCCGCCTGCGGCGAGGAGCCGCTCCGTTCGCGGACCACCTCGAGAGGCACACGATGTGCCTCATGGCGCCACTCCGCCATCCCACGGACCACGCCGCCTCCCGCGGTGAGTAGCCGCTCAGCTCGCGGACTGCCTCGACAGGCACGCGCCTCATGGGGCCACTTCAGCAGTCGCACGTCCCCTGGTCACCACGGCCCCTCTCAGGGACGCGGAAGCTCGCGCCTGGACGGACCAGGCGGCCACCGCCGCGAGGTCGATGACGTCCCCGACAGTGCCCTCAGGGCGCGACGTACTCGCGTGGCCGGTAGCCCAGCCGGGTGACCTCGAGCTGCCCGTGCGCGAGCGGGTCCTGGAACACGCAGACCAGGTCGGTCCTGTCCTCGCAGGCCGAGGGCACCATCCACTTGGTGATGCGCTGGATGAGCTCGTCGGTCATCGTCCTGTCCGCGAAGCGCTCGTAGCGGACATGGATGAAGCGCGACAGCGCCAGAGGTGCCATCCACGACGTCGTCGCCGCGGTGATGGGGAAGATGTCCACGCCGAAGCTGTCCACCTGGAGCCACGGCGTCGCGTTGTGTGGGAAGGGGCGCGTCGGGAGCACGCCGCTGTTCACGTATACATCGACGTCCTCGCGCGAGGGCCACCCTTCCAGCTTCGATGTGTCCCCTCGCCCCGACTCATCGAGTCCTGACTCGAGCGCCGTGAAGAAGCCCACGCGAAGCCGGTTCGGGTACTCCGCCGACGGGTAGTCGTAGGGGTAATCCAGCGGGTCCGTGGCGTCGATCGCCGCCTGCGCGGTGAAGACGCCGGGGGTCGCGAAGAGCACCTGCGCGATGGGGGCGTAGGCGGCCAGCTTCGCGCGGAGGACCTCCACTCCCGGCGCCTCTCCCGAGCAGTACCGGGGCCAGGCGCGCCGCAGGGAGTCGACCGTCTCGCCCAGGCTCAGGTTCACGAAGCGGACGCCATGTCGCTCGATGACGCCCCGCAGCCCCGTGGCCGCGCGCTGAGCCCTGCCCCTCAGTCGCTCCAGGGCGCCCGGCTCACCCGCGGGCTCGCAGAACTCCGAGCGCGACAGTTCATACAGGCCCGGATGGTCCATCACGACGATGGGCTGCCGGGGATTGGCCTCCACCAACAGGGAGAACACCGTGCTGCCGTGTCCCACGCTCTGTCGCCCCTGCTCGGGATAGTGGGCCCGCAGCGGCTCCGCCAGCGCGCGCAACGCCTCGGCCGGGATGAAGTCCTCGGTGGCGAACGTGGTCAGTGCCTCGTGGAACCTGGGGGGAACCAGCCACCCCGGGTCCGCCGCGACGACGTCACCGCCCTCCAGCGCCCGGTAGTACCCGAGGAGTCGATTGCGATAGCGCAGCGCCCTCGCGGGCAACGTCGGGAAGTCGTCGACGATGAGCAGCGCCTCGCCCGTGCTGTCCTTCATGGCGAAGTCGCGCGTCGGCGCGAACGGCACCGTCACGCGGGGACAGCCGCGGGTGTCCTCCCCCTGGTAGCACGTATCCGAGAGGATCTCCGTCCTCAGGGCCTCCAGTCGCGCGGCGCGCTCGGGAGACAGCCGGTACTCGGGCGCGGGCCTCTCCGCACCACCGTCGGAGCACGCCACACCGAGACACAGCAGCAGCCACCCACCCGACCGACACAGACCGCGCGACAAGGACATGACGACACTCGCTCCCAGGGGACCCGGGCCCGCCCGGCCCGGGCCCTGGAGCGAGCCTACTTCGCGGCCCCCACCGTGATCACCGCTCCCGACGAGTACGCGGTGAACTCCGGCGCGTACATGGACTGCACGGTGGCGGGCCCCACGCGGAACGTCCCCGCCATGTTGGCGCGCAGCCGGTACTTGAAGGTGTATTCACCCGCGGGCAGCCACTCGAAGAAGAAGTTCGAGCCCGAGTCCCGCGTCTCCTCGTACCAGACGATGCCCAGGTCCCACCGGTGCCGCGACTGCGCGTTCTCCGGCTCCAGGCCCGCCGCGCGCGGATCCCTCAGGTGGACGTACTCCGCCGCGTGCTTGGTGCGCAGTGACAGCTGCACCTCCACCTCGTCACCCGGGGCAATCATCGCCCCTTCCTTCAGCGACTGGAGCACCACCTGCTTGCCCTCGCGCTCGCGACGGAAGTAGCGCCGCGACACCTGGAAGAAGTCACCCCGGTCCTCGTCCGGCAGCTTCTCCGTGGAGAAGTGCCACGTGGCCGACGCGAAGGCGAAGCCCTGGGTCGTCTTCTCCACCACCACGCTGCTCATGGTCTCCGGCTGGAGCTCCGGCCCGGGCACCACGACCTGGTTCTTCTTCCCCGTGTACGCGTCCGGCGCGAACTCCATCCGCACCACGCGCGGGCCCACCGTCACCTTCGCGTCCTCGCGGATTCCCAGCGCACCCTCGGCCTCCAGGTACTTCACCAGCGCGTAGAGCGCCTCGGCCGTGGCCCGCGTGGACTTCCAGTGGTTGAGCTTCTTGTCGAGCAGCAGCCACTGCACCAGTCCCTCGCGTCGGGAATCCTTCGGCCGCAGCTCCGTCAGCGTGCGCAGCGCGAAGGCGTGCGTCTCCGTGGTGTCGTTGTACCAGAGCCAGCTGCGGTCCTCGGGGGCCCAGTACGTGCCCAGCTCCTCGCTCGTCTTCGCCGAGTCCATCACGCTGTCCCAGACCTTCAGCGCGTCCGGGTTGCGCCCGGCGCGCTTGAGCGTCAGGGCCAGGTAGCCCTTCAGGTACGGCGAGTGCTTCTTCCAGTGCGTGAAGCTGAAGGCGAGCATCGCCTTGCGCTCGTCCTCGGTCAGCGCGTCGCCCGTGTAGCTCGCGTTCGGATAGTTGGACGCCACGTAGTTGAGGAAGGTGAGGAACTCCCAGCCCACCCCCTTCTTCATCAGCTTCTCGGAGTACTCCTCGCGGTAATGCCGGGCCACGTACTCCCAGGCACGGCTCGTCATGTCCGCCGGGACCTCCACGCCGTACTCCATGGCGCGCGACAGGCCGTGCAGGATGTAGAGCGTCATGTACGGCGACGGCGGGCCACCCGGCCACCAGGGGAAGCCGCCGCTGGACGTCTGCGCCTTGCGCAGCTTCGCCATCGCCGAGTCCCGCTCCGCCCGAGCCACCTTCGGGTCCAGCACCTTCACCAGGCCCGCGTTGCCCTCGCGGCCGCCCTTGGCCAGCTCGAGCCAGGGCGTCTCCTCCAGGGCCATCTTCCGGTTCGGGTCCACCGCGTCCCAGGTCTCGAACTGGGTCTCCCGCTGGCTCATCTCCTTCGCCATCTTCGCGACGGCCGGGTACTTGTCGTAGAGGCTGCCCAGGATGCCGGAGGACACGAAGCGGTTGAGCGTCTGCTCCGAGCACTCGTAGGGGTAGTCCACCAGGTAAGGCAGCGCCTGGAGCGCGGAGTAGAAGAGCTGCGTGTCCACCGTGACGACGAGCTGCTCGTTCACCCGCGTGGAATCTCCGCCCTTCTTCAAGTCGTCGAAGCGCATCGTCTTCGAGCCCGGTCCCTTGAGCGTCACGAAGCGCGACTGCGCCAGGTGCACGCGGCCGGGAAGCACGGGCAAGGGCCGCAGCTCTCCGTCGCTCAAATCCCCGGAGCGGGCCTCCACGCGGAAGGCCACCTGTCCCACGCGCGTCGGCGTGGTGAGCGGGAAGCGCAGGCTGGTCCCCCGCCCCGCCGCCACCGTGAAGGCCTGCGACGCGTTCTTCACGCCGAACTCCGACAGCAGGCTCTTGCGAGTATCCGGGTCGACGATGTCCAGCGTGAGCGTGCCCTGCTTCTGCTGCTCGGAGGCGTTGTTCACCACCACCTCCAGCACCGCGCGGTCTCCCTCGCGCAGGAAGCGCGGCACATACGGCCGCACCATCAGCTCCTTGATGCTGCGCGTGGTGCGCTGGGCCGAGCCCCCCTTCAAGTCCCTCGTGAGGCCGTGGACCCAGACATTCCAGGCCGTCACCGAGTCGGGCACCGTGAACTCCAACGACGCGGACCCGTCGTTGCCCGTGATGAGGTGCGGCACCCAGAACGCCGTCTCCGCGAAGTTGGAGCGCAGCCCGCTGGACGGCGCCTCGGCCTGACCGCCGCCCGGGTTGGGCTTCTCGGCCTTCGCCTTCTGCTCCATCGGCGGCGCCGGAGGAGGCGGCGGAGGAGGAGCCCCCGGAGCATCCTGCTCGCGCATCACCCTCGACTCGTTCCGGACCATCTCCGGAGCCGCCGCGGACGGACTGGCGACCCCCCCGAAGCTCATGCGCGAGGACCGGTGCCGACGCCCGGGTCCTCCCACGCCGTAGCCGTCATCGAACCGCAGCCGGTCCGACGAAGGCTGCGTCCACGAGGAGAACTCTCCGTAACCCTGTGACACCAGCCACTGGGCATGCGACATGGACAGCGAGGTCCCCAGCTCCACCGCCGTCGCGCGGTTGGGATAGAGGCTGGAGGCGCTCGGCGGCGAGTGCGGCGCGAACAGGTCCAGCGACTGGTCGTACATATACGCGAGCAGCTCCGCGGCGCCCGCCTCCACCTTCGCGCCCTTCGGGCCCTTCACCGTCACGCGCCAGGTCTCCTTCGCGCCGGGGCGGATCTTGTCGCGGAACGTGGAGAACTCCAGCTGCAGCTCCTTGTTGTCCCACGGGACGAAGACGTGCTCGGTGAAGCGCACGAACTGCCAGTCACGCACGGCCACGAGCACCGCGGTGAAGCCGCCGCGCATCGCCTCCGTCACCGGAATCTCCACCACCGACGCGCCCTCGCCCGCCACCAGCGCCTTGCGCAGGATGCGCGTGTCTCCCTGGTACAGGTCCAGCATCAGCGGCTGTCCTTCGAAGCCGGACGTGGCCAGCAGCCGCGCCTTCTCGCCCACGCGCACCGAGGACCGCTCCACCACCAGCGCCGCGGCGAGCTCGGCCGGCGACTTCGTTCCGGCCACCAGCAGCTCGCGCGCCACGGTGAAGGTCTGCCCGAAGGCATCCTTCGTCTCGTAGTGCAGCCGATAGGCGCCCGCCTCGAGCGCGGGCAGCGTCACCTTGGCCACGCCGTCCTGACCGTGCTGGACACTGCCCTTGGCGCGCTCCGCGCCATCCGCCCAACGGGCCAGCACCGACTCGGGCTTGTAGTCCTGCGCCCAGCGCGGCTGGAGCGCGTCCCCCGGCGTGGGCGAAGGCGCGGCGGCGGGGTCTTCCTTCAGGTTCGGCGGCGTGGGAATCGGCTCGTCCGCCGGCAGCAGCGGCTGCGCGGGCTGCTTGAGCGCCACCAGGCGCCAGCGTCCCTCACCGGGCTGCGGCGCGCCGTCCAGCGTGGAGCGGACCAGCCGCACCTCCGACTTCGCGCCCTGGGAGAGGAAGCCCGTGTCCGTCTCCACGCGGCCCTCCACCGCGACGAAGCCCAGGCGGAACGCCCGCTCCGCCGAGCGCGTCTCGCCGCCCTCGTCGGTGGCATCCGCCTCCACGCGGTAGCGCCACGTCAGCCCGGGCGTGCTCGCGGAGCGCTCGTCCGCCTCCGGCGTGAACGTGATGTCGAAGCCGCCGTCCTCCTTCACCGACGACGAGCCCGCGGCGACCAGCTGCCGCTGCTGCGAGATGAAGCGCGTGTCGTACCACCACCACCAGGGCAGCACCGGCTCGCGGTACGCGCGCCAGCGCACCGTGCCGGACGCCACGGGCAGCCCGAAGTAGTAGCGCGCTTCGCCCTTGAAGGTCGCCGGCCGGTTGAGCCGCATCGGCGAGTCCGGGTCCTTCAGCGTCACCTCGAAGGTCGGCCGCTTGTACTCCTCCACGCGCACCGCCGCGCTGCCACCCGACTCGACCTGGACCTGCCACGCGCCCAGCAGCCGGCCCGTGGGAATGGTGAACTCGCCCGCCGCCGAGCCGAAGTCGTTCGTGCGGACCTCCTTCGACGCGACCTCCTGGTAGTTCGGGTCCATCAGCCGCACCTTCACCGAGGTGTGCGGCATCGTCTCGTAGCGCGACTGGCTCGTCTGTCCGCTGTACGCCACCACCTTCCACTGCAGCTTCTGCAGCGGCCGGTAGACGCTGCGGTCCGTGAAGACGAGCGACGACACGACCTGCTGCGGCTCCGAGAAGGGATAGAAGTTCACCCCGTTGAGCAGCATCAGCGCGGACTTCCCCTCGCCCAGCACCACGATGTAGCTCTGGTAGTTCTGGCCCTTGGGCGCGTCGAACGACACCTCGCCCTGGGCATTGCTCTTCGCCCGGGCCACGGTGCGCGGGCCCTGGCGGTAGTCCATCTGGACCAGACGCACGGCCACGTCCGGCGCGGCGACGCCCGTGTCGCCCTTCACGATGCGCGCGTCCACGCCCCGGCCGCGGATGTTGCGGGTGATGGCCACCCACGGCGTCACCGACAGGAACGACGCCTGGATGCGGTTGCCCTTCTCACGAAAGTCCTCCCGCGCGGACGCGACGATGACGTACGTGCCCACGTCCTTCAGCGGCGGCGTGACGAAGGTGCGGTGCGGCTGGAAGTCGGGCGTGGCGGGCAGCTGCGTGGTCCACGTGGCCACGGGCTTCGTGCTCCGGACGAGGCGCAGGAGCGCGTCCCCGTACGGCAGCAGGTTGTAGTCGTCGATCTTCTTCAGCCGCGCCTCGACATCCAGCGGGTACGCCCGGAAGTGGAGCGCCGGCACGTTGCGGTGCGTGACCTCCACCGAGCGACGGTTCGCGCCGTCCGACTGCATGGAGACGACACGGAAGTCCGGCGCCTCCAGCGACTCCACCAGCGTCCGGCACCGCGAGGCGCCCAGCGACTTGGGGAACGCCGCCATGCCCGCCTTGCCGAGCGCGTGCGCCCGCACCGCGTGGCCCGCCGCGTTCTCCTGCTCCGCCAGGAGCCCCTGCCCCATGGACCACCAGGGCACGTCCTTGAACCCCGCCAGGTGCGCGGTCAGGTGCTCGCGGATGCGCGCGCGGTCCTCCGCGTCGGTGATGTGCTGATGCAGGACCTCGTAGCGACGCAGCCGCGCCTCCAGCGCCGCCTCGCGCCGTCCGCCCGCGCGGTGCCAGGACTCCAGATCCCCCAGCACCGCGGCCACCTTCACCAGCGGGTGGATGTTCGGGTCCGTCAGGTCCACCACCGGCGTGCCCTCCAGCAGCGAGCGCAGGTCCAGCTTGAAGACCTCGTTGGCCTGCTCGGGCAACCAGTGCGTGCTGTCGGCGAGCAGCTCCACGCGCAGGTACGTGACGGCGTCGCGCAGCGTGGGCCGGATGCCTTCCGGGTACGTGTTCAGCTGCAGGTACTCGGACAGCGCCTTCACCGGCTCCTGGCCCAGCGCCTGCCGCTGCTTCCAGAGGTCCTCGTACGCGCGCTGCGCCTCGGTGATGAGCTGCGAGTACGTCCACGCCTTCAGGTCCACCGGCCCCGAGGACGCCACCTGCTCGCGCTGCCGGACCTCCCAGCTGTAGACGCGCGCGTACGTGACGAGCGAGTTGGCGTAGTAGAGGTTCAGCGCGGCGCGAGACAGCTGCCCCTTGGGCCAGGGCTCCTCGCGCAGGAAGCGCACCGCCGTCTCGTACCCGTGCAGCGCCCTGCGCAGGCGCACCGTGCGGAGCAGCGCGCGCGTCCACTCGGCCTCGTCCTGACCTTCACGCGCCTTGATGAGCCGGGCCTCCGCGCCCTTCGCGGCGGCCTCGTACTGCTGATTCGACTCCAGCGCGTCGATGTCCTTCCACGAGGGAGGCGCCTTCGCCGCCGCGGCGCCGAGCGCGGGCGGGGCGAAGAGCAGCAGGGACACGAACAACAGCGCGACAGTGGATGCCCAGGTGCGAAGGGTGTGGTGCATGGTCGGCACTCTAGACACAGGTGGCCGCCCCACCGTTCCACAATGCGGATCAACTCGCGGGGGGCGCCCCCTCCGACGGCGCCTTGCGGCGCAGCCCCACCAGGTAGACCTCCATGCTGGCGCCGCGCGTCGCCTCGGGGCGCACCACCTTCACCTCCTCGAAGAGGGCGCGCACCTGGTCGCGGAAGTCCTCGAAGTCGCCCCCCATGAACACCTTCGCCACGAAGGAAGAGCCGGGCCGGCCCCGCTTCTGGGCCAGCTCCAGCGCCTTGCCCGCCAGCCGCAGGCTGCGCGCCTCGTCCGTGGCCTTGATGCCGCTCGTCTTGGGCGCCATGTCGGAGATGACCGCGTCGAACAGGCCGTCATGCAGCGCGGTGAGCTTCGCGTCGAAGTCGTCCGCGAGCACGTCCAGCACCGCCGTGCGCACGTGCCGCTGGGTGAAGGGACGGATGGCGACGATGTCCACGCCAATCACCTGCCCCGTGCCTCCCACCGCGTCCGCGAGGATCTGGAGGAACCCTCCAGGCGCGGCTCCCAGGTCCAGCACCACATGGCCCTTCTTCACCATGGGGAAGCGTTTGATGAGCTCGTCGACCTTGAAGGCGGACCTCGCTCGGAGGCCCTCCTGCTTGGCTTTCTGGAAATAGTGGTCTTTAGGACGGTAGGGCTTGCCCATGTCAGGGGGGCTCCCTACCATCCGCTACTGTCTTCGGGAAGCCGGGGCAGGCGTGGGTGTCGAGGCCCGCGCAATGGCGATTCCGGAGGACGAGGCGATGGGCACCCGGAGCTTGACGCTGGCGCTGTGCTTCACCCTGCTCTCCTCGGGCGGGGCGGTCTACTGCTACACCCGGGCGGATGCGCTCCAGGTGCAGGGGCAGTGGCTGATGGAGCGCGGCACCGCCCAGGCCCAGGAGTACGCCCAGCGGCTGGACGACAAGGCCGCCGCCGCCCAGCTCAAGACGTTCTCCGAGCGCCGCGGGGTGATGGAGAAGGCGCACCTGTGGGAGCGCGGGATGATGCTGGCCGTGCTGGCCGCCGCCCTGTCCCTGGTGGGTGCCTACGTGCTGTTCCTCCTCAAGCGCCTGGATGACCAGCTCCTGGATGCCCTCGGGGAGCTGCGCCCCTCCGCGCCGCCCTCGCCCGCTCCCTCGGAGCGCACGCCGGCGCTCGTGTCCAGCCTCCAACGGTAGGCCTCCCGGCCATCACGCCACGCTGGCAGAATGTCCCCCCTGCTCTTTCGCGGAGGTGGTCATGGCCGGCTGTGCGCACTGTGGACACACGCTCGACATCATCGCCAACCAGGTCGGTCGCAGCGACACGTGTCCGAAGTGTGACGAGGACGTGCGCTCGTGCCGCAACTGCCGGCACTACGACGCGAGCTTCGCCAAGGAGTGCAAGGAGCCCTTCGCGGAGGTGCCCTCCGACAAGGACGGCGCCAACTTCTGCGAGCTGTTCCAGATTGGCGAGGGCGGCCTGCACGCGAAGGCGAGCCGCGACGCGCTCATGAGCGCCGCCGAGGCCCTGTTCCGCAAGCGATGAAACGCCCCACGGCGGGCCCGTGATAGACGCTCGGGCATGAACCGAAAGCTCATCGGACTGCTCGCGCTGCTCGTGATCCCCGGCTGCGTCACCGTCGCCGCCACCACCGCCGCCGTGCCCAAGGAGCGGGCCACGGAGTGCGTGAAGATCTGCACCGACCTGGACATGGAGTTGGGCGCGTTGGTCATCATCCGCAACTCCGCGGGGTGCGTGTGCTCCCCCAAGGGCAAGCCGGCGACCCCCGAGGACATGGGCGCGGCGGCGGCGGGAGCGGTGCTCGACGACGAGCAGCAGAGCGGCACCTACGCCTCGCAGCAGGGCGGCGTCCGCTGAAGGAGCACGCCCGGGCGGACCGGACACCACCGTCCGCCCGAGCCGTGCTCACGGCCTCCTAGAAGCCGTAGAGCTTGGAGATGATCTCCTTCATCACCTCGGAGGTGCCGCCGCCGATGGTGATGAGGCGCACGTCGCGCCACATGCGGGCGACGGGCGTCTCCTCCACGTAGCCCATGCCGCCGTAGAACTGCTGGGCGTCGTAGGCCACGCGCTGGGCCAGGTCGCCCGCGAACAGCTTCGCCATGGAGATCTCCTTCACCGGGTTCTCCTTCCGGTCGAAGAGGTCCACCGCGTGGTACGTCAGCCGCCTGGCCGCCTCGATGGCCGTCAGGTGCTCCACGAACTTGTGGCGCCACACCTGGAACTTCATCAGCGGCCGGCCGAACGCCTCGCGCTCGTTGCCGTACTGGATGGCGTCCTCCATCATCCGCTCCATGCCGGCCACCGCGGTGATGGCGCCCACCAGGCGCTCGCCCTGGAAGTTCGTCATGATGTGGTAGAAGCCCTCGTTCTCCTCCCCCAGCACGTAGCGCGCGGGGATGCGGCAGTCCTCGAAGTACAGGACGGCCGTGTCCGAGGACAGGTTGCCCACCTTGTCGAGCTTCTTGGAGACGCCGAAGCCCTTCACGTCCGTGGGGAACGTCACCAAAGAAATGCCGCCGTAGCCGGCCTCACCCGTGCGCACCGCCAGCGTGATGAAGTCCGCGCGCGTGCCGTTGGTGATCCACATCTTCGAGCCGTTGATGACGTAGTCGTCGCCGTCCCTGCGCGCCGTCGTCTTGAGGCTCGCCACGTCCGAGCCGCAGCCCGGCTCGCTCACACCCAGGGCGGCGATCTTCTCGCCCTTGAGCGCCGGCTCCAGGAACTCCTTCTTCTGCTCGTCGGTGCCGATCTCGTTGATGATGGGCGTGGCCATCTGGCTCTGCACCAAGAGCGCCATGTTCACGCCCGCGTTCTTGCTGTAGCTGAGCTCCTCGCAGAACGCCGTGACGTACCAGTAGTCCAGTCCACTGCCGCCGAAGCGTGGATCATGGTTGATGCCGAGGAAGCCCAGCTCCGCGCACTTCTTGAACAGCTCGCGCGGGAAGATGCCGGCCCGGTCCCACTCCAGCCCGTACGGCGCCATCTCCTTGTCGACGAAGGCTCGCACCGTCCTGCGAAACGCCTCGTGCTCCTCGGTGAACGGGTTCGGCATGCACGCTCCTCCCTGGAGAAATCCGGGGGGTACCTCGGGGGATTGATTCGCGAATCAATACGCAGCCCCGTCCGGTGGGCAACACCCGTGACGCAACCGGCAAGGTGACGCAGTGAGCCAACCCGCTCGCCCTCCGGGGCAGGTCCCGCAGAAAGTCCTGCTTGCCCGGTAAGCGGGCGTTAGGTAGGCGCGGCAGGAGATAGTCCGCATCACGGAGTATCCCCTTGACAGACAGTTCAGTCTCTGTAGTTTCTGGGGCGCAGACTTTCCATGGCATCAAGCCGGAGCAGCGACCTGGAGGAGTCCAGGTCACGCGAGCCGGCAGGAGCAGGACGATCGTGATTCGACGCATGTGGATGGCCGCGGTGCTGGCGGCGGTGATTTCGACGGGCTGCGGCAAGGGTGGAGCCCAGCCGACCCTGCCCCAGCAGACGGGCCCGGCGGCGATGGGCGTGAAGGCGATTGCGCCCGCCACGGAGCTGGAGGCCAGCGTGACGCGCGTCACCGGTCAGGTCCGCTCCAAGCAGGAGGCGACGCTCAGCCCGCAGGCCAGCGGCACCATCGCGAAGATGCTGGTGAAGGTGGGCGACAAGGTGAAGAAGGGCCAGGCGCTGGCGGTGCTGGACACGTCCAACATCCTCATCGGCGTGGAGCAGGCGCGCGCGGTGAAGGCGGCGGCGGAGGCCGGGCTGCAGCTGGCGACGAACAACCTGGAGCGCACCCGCAAGGTGGCAGAGGGTGGCGGCATCGCGGCGGCCGGCCTGGACCAGGCGGAGATCGGCCAGAAGCAGGCGGCGGCCCAGGCGGCCCAGGCCACGGCGGCGCTGCGCATGGCGGAGGAGAACCTGCGCGACATGACCATCGTCGCCCCGTTCGACGGCGTCATCACGGCCCGGCTCAAGAACCTGGGTGACTCGGTGGCCATGACGCCGCCCACCGCGGTGTTCACCCTGGTGGACACCACGGGCCTGGAGGTCCGCGCGCTCGTGCCCGAGTCCGTCGTGGACAAGGTCAAGCCCGGCGTGAAGACGCACGGCACGGTGAGCCCCAGCGGCATGCGCTTCGAGGTGCAGGTGGCCACGGTGGGCGCGGTGGTGGACGCCACCAACCGCACCGTGGAGGTGCTGGCGGACGTGGTGGGTGAGACGACCAACCCCCTGCGCCCCGGCGCGCTGGTGGACCTGGACTTCTCCAACGTCGCGGAGCAGGCGGACGACAAGGGCCTGTTCCTGCCGACGCAGGCCGTCTCCGCGCGAGGCCAGGACGGCTTCGTGTGGGTGGTGCAGGACGGCACCGTGCGCAAGCGCGACGTGCGCGTGGAGCGCGTGCTCCCCGGCTACGTGCGCGTCCTCCAGGGACTCAGCGCGGACGAGCGCGTGCTCGCCGACTCCTCCCTGGACGTGAAGGAGGGCACGGCCGTCCGCGTGGTGCAGTGACGCCCTGCCCTTCCCCTTCGAGACTTATAGGGAGCTGCTGAATGAGCCCACTCAAGACATTCATTTCACGACCCATCTTCACCGCCATGTTGATGATGGCGGTGGTCGTGTTCGGCATCAACGCGTACCCGCGCATCGGCGTGGACCAGTTCCCGGACGTCGACTTCCCCGTCGTCACGGTGACGACGGTGCTGCCCGGCGCGGACCCGGAGACCATCGAGAAGAACGTCAGTGATCCGCTGGAAGAGGCGCTCAACACGCTCAACGGCGTGGAGCAGCTTCGCTCCATCAACATGGAGAGCGTGTCGCAGATCGTCGTGCGCTTCACGCTGGACACGGCGGTCGACGTGGCGGCGCAGGACGTGCGTGATCGCGTCCAGGCGACGCTGAGCAAGCTGCCGAACGAAATCGAGACGCCCGTCGTCGAGAAGTTCGACATCGGCGCGGCGCCCATCGTCACCCTGTCGCTGTCCGGCGCGCTGCCCATCCAGGAGCTGACGCGGACGGCCGAGGACATCGTCAAGCCGGCGCTGCAGCGTCAGCCGGGCGTGGGCAGCATCGACGTGACGGGTGGCCGGGAGCGTGAAATCCAGCTCGTGGTGGACCCGGACCGCCTGCGCGGCTTCGGCATGGCCATCAGCGACGTGAGCCAGGCGGTCAAGGCGCAGAGCCTGGACATGCCGGGTGGTCGCACCATGGACTCGGGCCGCGAGCGCGTGCTGCGCCTGACGTCCGAGGCCAAGAGCGTGGACGACATCCGCAACATCATCCTCACCAACACCAACGGCGCGCCGGTGCGCGTGCGTGACGTGGCGGACGTGGTGGACGGCCCGGAGGAGGCGCGCGGCGCGGCGAAGAACGGCGACCGCAGCGCCGTGGCGCTCATCGTGCGCAAGCAGTCCGGCTCCAACACGGTGCAGGTGGCCGAGCTCATCAAGGAGTCGCTGGCGGACATCAACAAGCAGCTGCCCGAGGGCATCCTCATCGAGACGGTGTCGGACAACTCGCGGTTCATCCGCTCGTCCATCGCGTCGGTGCAGTTCGACCTGGTGCTCGGCGGTGTGCTCGCCGTGCTCATCGTGCTGGTGTTCCTGCGCAACCTGAACTCGACCATCGTCGCCGCGATTGCCCTGCCGGTGTCCATCGTCGGCACGTTCGCCGTGATGGCCGCGCTGGGCTTCACGTTCAACATGATCACCATGCTGGCGCTGACGCTCTCCATCGGTCTGCTCATCGACGACGCCATCGTGGTCATCGAGAACATCGTGCGTCACATGGAGGAGGGTAAGTCCCCCATGCAGGCGGCCATGGACGGCGCCGGGCAGATCGCCGTCGCGGTGCTCGCGGTGACGCTGGCCATCGTGGCGGTGTTCATCCCCGTGGCCTTCATGGACGGCATGATGGGCAAGTTCTTCTACCAGTTCGGCGTCACGGTGGCGGTGGCCACGCTCATCTCCTACGCCGTGTCCATGACGCTCACGCCGATGATGTCGTCGCGCCTGCTTCGTCACCACGGCCAGCCGACGGGCATCTCCGCGAAGGTGGAGAAGGTGCTGGTGGGCATGGAGACCGGCTACCGCAACCTGCTGGCGGGCATCCTGCGTCGCCGGGCGCTGACGCTGGTCATCGCGGTGGGCGTGCTGTTCGCCACCTTCGCGATGGCGCGCTTCCTGAAGTTCACGTTCATCCCCGAGCAGGACAACGGCAACATCAAGATGACGGTGGAGCTGCCCATCGGCTCGACGCTGCAGGAGACGCAGGCGGAGCTGGACCGGCTCGACGCCGTCATCCGGCCGTTGCCGGGCATCGCCTCCACCTTCGCCACCGCCGGCGGCGGCGTTCAGGAGGAGGTGCACAAGGGTGAGCTGCTCATCAACCTGGTGAACGTGAAGCTGCGCGGCTACACGCAGGGCGAGCTCAAGACGTACCTGCGCCAGAACATCAAGGCGCCTCCTGGCGTCCACCTCGCGGTGCAGGACATCTCGCCGGTGGCCGGTGGCGGCTCGCGCACGCAGGCGGTGCAGTTCAACCTGCGCGGCGACAACTGGCAGCAGCTCATCGAGACCGCCGACAAGGTGAAGGCGGCCATGGCCAAGAACCCGGGCCTGGTGGACGTCGACTCCACGTACCGCTCGGGCAAGCCGCAGTACGACGTGGAGGTGGACCGCGAGCGCGCCGCCGCCCTCGGCGTGCCGGCCGCGTCCCTGGGCGCCACGCTGCGTGCCTTCCTCGGCCGCGACAAGTTCATGGACTACCGCGAGGGGGGCGAGACGTACGAGGTGAAGCTGAGCCTGCCGCCCTCCACGCTGGCGTCCGCGGACTCGCTGGGCAAGCTCACGGTGCGCTCGCCGAGCGGCCAGCTGGTGGAGCTGCGCAACCTGGCGAAGATCACCCCCGCCGACGGTCCGGTGCAGATCGACCGCGAGGCGCAGAAGCGGCAGATCACCCTGCTGGCCAACCTGGCCAGCGGCTACCAGCTCTCCGAGGCCATCGCGTTCATGAACACGACGGCGCAGGAGCTGGCGCCCGCGGGCGTCATCCACGACTTCGAGGGCAACGCGAAGGAGCTCGGCAAGGCGGTGACGGCGTTCGTCTCCGCGCTGCTGCTCGGCATCATCCTCGTGTACATGATTCTCGCGGCCCAGTTCGAGAGCCTGGTCCACCCGTTCACCATCATGCTGTCCCTGCCCTTCGCCTTCATCGGCGCCATCGGCGCGCTGCTCATCACCGGGCAGGCCATGTCCATGTTCGCCCTCATCGGCGTCATCATGCTCATGGGTCTGGTGGTGAAGAACGGCATCCTCCTGGTGGACTTCACGCTGCAGCTTCGTGAGGAGGGCAAGTCGGCCACGGAGGCGCTGCTCGGCGCCGCCCCGGTGCGTCTGCGTCCCATCCTCATGACCACCATCGCGATGATCGCCGGCATGGTGCCGGTGGCCATCGCCCGCGGCGACGGCGCCGAGACGCGCGCGCCCATGGCCATCACCATCATCGGCGGTCTCATCACCTCCACGGTGCTGACGCTGGCCGTGGTGCCGGTGGTGTACTCGCTGCTGGATCAGCTCACGGAGAAGTTCAAGCGCAAGAAGGGCCCGGGCTCCGCTCCGGACCACGGCACGCCGCACGCCGTGGACCCGCACAGCGGCAAGCCCGCGGTGGCCGCCGCCGCGCGAGTGGAGACGGCCTGATGCGAGTGCCGGCCAACAGACCGGCCCTCCGCGTGCAGCCGACGGGCGCGGGCGAGGAGGAGCTGGAGTCCACCGAGGATTCGGGCGCGGCCTACGAGGCGCCCCCCGAGGAGGACACCTCCACTCCCGCGTCGCGGCGGCTGCACGACCTCATCATCCAGCTCGGGCGCTACCGCTCGTTGAGGGATCCGCTGCACGGAATCTGCGAGAGCAACCAGCTCACCCCCACGCAGATCCACGTGCTGATGTGGCTGGGCAACGACGGCCCCACGCACGTGGGCGTCCTGGCCCAGCGGGTCGGAATCACGAAGAAGACCATCACCGGCGTGGTGGACCGGCTGGAGGACATGAAGATGGTGGAGCGCACGAGGGACGCCGAGGACCGGCGCGCCGTCGTCGCGCAGCTCACCCCGGAGGGCGTCAAGCTCTTCACCCTCATCAGCCGCAGCGTGGACCAGGGGCTGCGGCGAATGCTGGACCTGCTTCCCCCCGATGACCAGGAGGCCCTCTTCGGCCTCCTGGAGCGGGTGCTGAAGCGGCTCGGGACCACGCCCGAGCAGGCCATCTAGGATGGACGAGCGCGCGTCGGTGGCGACCTCCGCCCGACGCGCGCTCCGTCTCCTGGCGTGCCTCCCCTGTCTCTTCTTCACCCCACAGGTTCGAGCCGAGCCCTCGCCGCTCGCGCGTGAGCTGGCATCCAGGTGCCGTGCGTGGGCCTCGGATGCACGGGCTCCGTGGGCGCTCGCGCATGGCATGGCGCTGGACGGGCGTACGTTCCGCGCGGCGGATGGACGGCTCGCCGCCGAGGTCGTGGTGGCGGACTTCCTGCGCCAGGCGCCCGCGCGAGAGCAGACCGCGGCGAGCCGGGTGGACGTCTACTTCGACTCGTTCACGTCCGACGGCACACCGGTGGAGCCGCACCCGGCGCTCCAGGTGAAGACGCTGCTCGCCTCCGGGTTGCCCTTGTCACAGCGCTTCAAGACGGACTGGGGCGAGGTGACGCTGCGGGAGCTGGTGGAGGACGTGAAGCGCGACTTCCGCATGGCGCAGGTGGAGTCCGGTGAGAGCGCGTGGATGTTGGAGGCGCTCTCGCTGAGCTCGCGGCCCGGGGATTCGTTCCGTGACTCGACGGGGCAGCGGGTGCGCGTGGATGAGGTGATGACCCGTGCGCTCACGGCGCTGGAGACGGCGAACGCGGAGCTGGCCGAGGGGATGAAGGCGAAGCGGCCCGAGGTGCCCAAGCGGGGCCAGGGCATCTACGCGCATCCGTGTGGCGGGCTGCACTACTTCCAGGCCGTGGCCGGCTGGGCGCGGCATGCCTCGGTGCGCACGGCATGGAGACGACGGCTCGCGGCCCAGGTGGACGTGCTGCTGTATCGGCTGGATTCGGAGACGCGGCAGTACGAGACCGCGTGGGCCTCGGCGCCCGCGGAGCGCGAGCGCGTCCTCGCGCAGATGCTGAAGTTCCAGGGGCATCTGCTGGAAACCCTCGGGCGATTGAGGGAGGACACGGGCTGGCGCCCTACCCCCGCACAGCAGCAGACGGTGGAGCGGGCACGCCGGTACCTGGAGAACACGGTGCGCCGGATGGACCAGACGGGCCTGCTCGCCGCCCCCGCGGCGGTGGCCGGGCGCGACCCGCAGCTCGCGCTCGACCTGGTGGGCGATACCTGTCACGCCGCTCGAGGAGAGTCCTTCTGGAGCCCCCGAAAGCTCACACGCCCAGCCGCGCCATCTCCTCCTCGGTGAAGCCCGCCTCCGCGAGCACCTCGCGCGAGTGCTGCCCCAGCGCGGGCGGCTCGCGCAGCGGCGTGGGCCCCATGCGCAGCGGCGTCAGCAGGTGCGTCACCTTGCCCAGCCTGGAGTCCTCCGCCTCGACGAAGAGCCCCCGGGCACGCAGCTGCGCGTCCTTCAGCACGTCGTCCCCTTCGGCCACCGGCTCCACGCACAGGTCCGAGCCGGCGAACCGCTCCGCCCAGTGCGCCAGCGGCTTCGAGGCGAACAGCTTCGTCAGCTCCGCCTTCACCCGCGCGCCCGCCTCCCCTGGCGCGTACGCGTCCTCCATCAGGTCCGGCCGCTCCAGCCGCTCGCACACGCCCGAGAAGAACTTGGGCTCCAGCGCGCCCACCGCCAGCCACCGGTCGTCCGCCGTGCGGTACAGGCCGTAGCACGCATACCCGCCGTTGAGCGCCTCGCGCCCGCGCTCCAGGGGCGCGCCCTGGTCACCCATGAAGAGCCGCGCCGCCAGGTGCATGTGCAGGAACGCCGTGGCCCCGTCCGTCATCGACACGTCCACGAACCGGCCCAGCCCCGTGCGCTCGCGCTCGTACAGCGCGGCCAGGATGCCCACCAGCGCGAAGAGGCTGCCGCCACCGATGTCCCCCATCTGCACGCCCGGGAACGCCGGCGCACCGCCCGCCTCGCCGCCGTACCCCAGCAGCCCCGCCCGGGCGATGTAGTTCAGGTCATGCCCCGCCTTGAGCCGGTCCGGCCCCGTCTGCCCGTACCCGGAGATGGAGCAGAAGACGAGCCGGGGGTTCTCCGCGCGCAGCACCGCCTCCCCCACGCCCAGCTTGTCCATGACGCCCGGACGGAAGCTCTCCACCAGCACGTCGTGCGTGCGCGCGAGCTTCTTGAGCGCCTCGCGCCCCTCGGGCGTCTTGAGGTTCAACGTCAACGAGCGCTTGTTCCGGTTGAGCCCGTAGAACAGCGCCCCCACGTCGTCACGCGACGGCGGCATCGCCCGGACGTAGTCACCGCCCTCCGGCTCCTCCACCTTCACCACCGTGGCACCCAGGTCCGCCAGCACCAGCGTGGCGTAGGGACCGGGCAACAGGCGCGACAAGTCCAACACGCGCAAACCCTTCAGCGGCAACGTCGACATGGGAGTCTCTCCAGGAGGTGCTCGGGGGCCCGAAACGACACGCGGCGCGCTCCCGAGGACGGGGGCGCGCCGCACATGACTCACTCAAACGGCCATCAGCCCAGGATCTTCGCCAGCTTCATCGCGAGACCCATGTCCATGGGCTTGAACTTCAGCTTGCCCTGCATGGCCGCCATCTGGGGGTTGAGCGTCTTGTTCTTGATCTTCACGAAGTCGTCGTTGCTCACGAGGATGGTCATCTTCGACGCACCTTCGTGGCCGGCGGAGACCCAGCCCTCGGACTTGGTCAGGTCCAGCGTCCACTTCCCGCCACCCTCACCGGAGACGTCGAAGTGGATGATGGCGTTGACCTCCTTCGCCAGCTCCGGCTTCGCCGTGAGCTTCTGCGGAATCTCGGTCTCGATGATTTCCTTCGCGGTCGTCATGGGGCGCTCCTTGGCCTGGTCGTTGATTGGAGAATCAAGACGGGGGGACCGTAATGTCGCCCCCCTGGCAGGTCAAGGCATCAGATGCGCCGTGTTCATCACGCGCTGGTCGTGTTCGCGGCCGACGAGGGCAGTGAGCGGCGCACCATGTTGAGCAGATCATTGAGCTCGAACGGCTTGGCCAGGTGCCCCACCGCGCCGATGTCCTGGGCCTTGCTGCCCACGTTGCGGTCCGCGCTGAGGACGATGATGGGGATTTCCGCGTGCGTCGTGGGCCGCTGGCGCATGCGCTGGGCGAACTCCCACCCGTCCATCACCGGCATCATCAAGTCCAGCAGGATGAGGTGGGGGGGCTCCGGCTCGAGGCGCTCCAGGGCCTCCTTGCCGTTGCGCGCGCGGCGGATGACGAAGCCCTCGGCCTCGAGGATTTCGGAGAGGGCTTCGAGGATGTCCGGATCATCGTCCACGACGAGGACGACGGGGGCACCATCAGGCTGTGTGTTAGGCGGAGTCAGGGCAGTCTCCCTCGGTGCGACGCTGGGGATTCTTCCACCATCCTCCCACCCGGCGGCGCAACAAAAACGCGCTCCCCGCACGCGACGGGGGTGCACGTTGCAAAACCGACAGTCACGCCCCACCCTTTCCGTGACCTGCTGGACGGGAGGTGGAAAACGTGAGGAGCCCAGGGGAGATGGGAGCTGGCAGCACGGCGGAAGCGCCTGGCCTCGTCCTCGTCCCCACGCAGGGGCCCCCGCGCCTGCTGGGCGGCCTGCTGCTCGAGCATCTGGGCCTCCAGGCGCTGCCCGGGGACGTGAGCTCCCTGGACGCCCTGCTGGGCGCCGCCGGCTTCCAGCGCCGCATGGGGGACGCGCGCCTCTGGGAGAAGGACGACGACCACGTCCTGCTCGCGGGCGAGGAGTCCCTGGGCGACGGGGGGCGCCTGTTCTGGACCTTCCCCGTGGCGTGGGACGAGGCCGACAACCGCCGGCGGGTGCGCTACCTGGGCATGGCGTCCCACGACCTGCGCGGCTCGCTGGCCAACATCCGCTCCTATGCCGCGCTGCTGCTCAACGGCCGCTCGCCGCTGGAGCCCAAGGTGCAGCGCGGGCTGGAGACCATCCTGCGCAACGCGGACCGCTCGCTGTCCTTCTCGCAGGACTTCTTCGACTCCAGCCGCGCCGACCTGGGCTCGCTCGCCTGCGAGCCGGAGCGCCAGCCCCTGTTGCCCCTGCTGGACGCGGCGGTGGAGCGGCAGCGCGCGGCGGCCACCGCCGCCAACGTGGCGCTCGTGCTGGACCTGGACCCGAGCGAGGCCCAGCCCGAGGTGAGCGTGGACGGCGCCCGCATCCAGCACGCCCTGGAGGCCTTCATCCTCTACCAGCTCTCCCGCGCCCAGCCCGGCGAGGTCATCCACCTGCGCATCCATCCCGGCGCGCCCCGGGTGCGGGTGGAGGTGCGCCGCGAGGGGGTGCCCCTGTCGGACGAGGACGCCTCGGCGGTGTTCCGGCGCGAGGAGCGGGCCTTCCGGGAGAAGAAGCTGGAGGATCCGCTGCGCATCTACCTGGCCCGCCAGGAGGTGGAGGCGCACGGGGGGAGCGTGGGGGTGGAGACGGATCCGTCCGGCAGCTCCCTCTTCATCACCCTGACGGCGGTGCCGGGGGCCACGCTCGCAGAGGCAGCGGCCCTCCAGGCATGACTCGTCCGCTCTTGCTGGCGGTCCAAGGCGCCCCCCGGTATGCTCCGCCCGTTTTCACGAAGGAGCCGTGATGCTGGGGCTGAAGCCGATGGAACTTCTTCTCATCCTGTTTGTGCTGCTGCTCCTCTTCGGGGCCACGCGGCTGCCGCAGCTCGGCTCGTCCCTGGGCAGCGCGATTCGCAACTTCAAGCGCGGCTTCGGCGGCGAGGAGGACGCGGGGACGCCCGGCGCCGACAAGAAGGGCGGCAACCTGGCCAGCGGCGGCAACGTGGACAAGGACGTGAAGTCCTCGTCCCCCAGCAGCCACGCCTGAGCCCCGCTTCCTGAAGCACCCTTGAAGCGCGACGCCCGCTCCACCCCTCCTCAAGGGGCCGAGCGGGCGTTGACGTTTCCACCAGCCAGCCGGGCCCCCGGTCGACCGCACCGGGGGCGAGCGGCCTTGAGCGCTACTCGACGACGGCCACGTTGTCGTACATGGCGTCGATCTGCGCCTTGTACTTCTGGCTGCACACCTTGCGCTTCACCTTGAGGGTGGGCGTCAGCTCGCCGGACTCCTGGGTGAAGTCGGCGGACATGATGGTGAAGCGCTTGATGGTGGCGTACGGCGGCGAGTCCGCGTTCACCTTGTCCAGCACCGCCTTCACGGCCGCGTGGACCTCGGGGCGCTTGGCGTTCTCCGCGTAGGTGCCTACCGGGGCGCCCTTCTCCTCCAGCAGCTTCTTCGCCGTGTCCTCGCCCACGGTGATGAGCGCCACCAGGTACGGGCGCTTGTCGCCGTACACCATGGCCTGGCTGAGGATGGGGAAGGTCTTGAGCGTGTTCTCGATGTTCTGCGGCGCCACGTTCTTGCCGCCCGCGGTGACGATGATGTCCTTCTTGCGGTCGGTGATGCGCAGGTAGCCGTCCGAGTCCAGCTCACCGATGTCCCCGGTGTGGAACCAGCCGTCCGCCTCCAGGACCTCGGCCGTGGCCGTGTCGTTCTTGTAGTAGCCCTTCATGATGCAGGGGCCGCGGGCGAGCACCTCGCCGTCGGAGGCGATCTTCACCTCGGTGCCCGGCATGGCGGGGCCCACGGTGCCGATCTTGATCTTGTTCGGGCGGTTCGCGTTGGTGGGCGCGGCCGTCTCCGTCAGGCCGTAGCCCTCCACCACCTTGAAGCCGAGCAGGTCGAAGAAGTAGCCGATCTTCCGCGACAGCGGCGCGCCGCCGGAGACGAACAGGCGCATGTTGCCGCCCAGCTTCTCGTCCAGCGTGCCGCGCACCTTGGTGAACACCAGCTTCTTGGCCAGGGTGAACGCCAGGCCGTCGTAGTCGCGGCCCTGCTGCTTCGCCTCGACGTACTCGTCGAACAGCTTGAAGGCCCAGCGCGCCATCCGGCCCTTGAGGCCCGGGGCCGACGTGCCGTTGGACACCACCGTGTTGTAGACCTTCTCGAACACGCGCGGCACCGACGGCAGCACCGTGGGGCGCGTCTCCACGATGTTCGCCATCAGCTTGTCCACCGACTCCGCGATGATGAGCCG
The DNA here is from genome assembly GCF_020037055.1 of Myxococcus sp. AS-1-15. NCBI lineage: Bacteria > Pseudomonadati > Myxococcota > Myxococcia > Myxococcales > Myxococcaceae > Myxococcus > Myxococcus sp. AS-1-15. The sequence goes on from NZ_JAIQDF010000013.1 coordinate 134,764, forward strand.
GAAGCCCATGGACAGCCACGCAGCCTTCACCACCTGCGCGAACACGTGCGCCAGCGGCAGGAACAGCATGACCGCGTCGCTGGGCTCCATCATCCCGATGGCCTGCACCGCGTGCGCCTGGTACGTCCAGTTGCCGTGCGTGAGGATGGCGCCCTTCGGGTCACCCGTGGTGCCCGAGGTGTAGATGAGACAGTTGGTGTCCTCGGACTTCACCGAGGCCACCCGCTCCTCGAAGGACGCCGGGTTGGCCTGGTGCGCCTCGCGGCCCTGGGCCATCACGTCCGCCAGCGCGACCTCCTGGCCGCCCGCCACGGCGCCCTCGAAGACGATGACCTTCTGGACGGTGGGGCACTCGGCCAGCTTCTGCCGCACGCGCGTCAGGCGGCCCGCCTGCTTGGCATCCTTCTCGTCATTGTCCACGAAGACGAAGGACGTCTCCGAGTGCTTGATGACGTAGCGGAACTCGTCCGGGAGGTTGGACGAATAGATGGGGACGGTGATGGCCTGCGCCGCCGTGATCGCCAGGTCCGCGACGATCCACATGAGGCTGGTGTTGGCGAACAGCGCCACCCGGTCCCCGGGCTTCACGCCCTGCGCCACCAGGCCCGCGGACAACGCCTTCACGTCGTCCAGCACCTGCCCGAAACTCACGTCCTGCCAGCGGCCGTCCTTCTTGTGCGTCACACCCGCCTTGGAGGCGTTCTGCGCGCGCTGGATCAGCAACTGGACCAGGTTTCCCTCCTGCGCTCCGGCCGCCGAAGCCGAAGGTCCTACCTGATTCTCTGCTCTCACTTGAGCTCCTCCTCGATGTCGGCTTCGACCTTCTTCGCCCACTCCTGGATGCGCCGTCCCTCCGGGGGGTCGTACACGACGCTGCCCTGCTTCACCTTCTGGATGGCGTTGCGCGCCTCCTTCGCCTTGTCGTCCCTGAGGAGCGTCTCGGCCAGGAAGTAGTACGCGCGCAACATCTCCGGATGCTGCTGGATGGCCTTCTCGTAATACTCGGCCGACTTCTTGAGATCTCGCTTCGGCCAGGGCAGCTCGTAGTAGTAGCGCCCCTTGGCCAGCAGCGGCGCGGCGCCGTAGAAGCCGGAGTCCAGCTTGATGGCCGCGTCGAGCCGCTCGTTGAACTTGCCTTCAAGGCCCTCGCCCAGCGCCTTCATCACCCCCACTGCTTGAGAGTAGGCGCCAATCCCCGCCGCCGCGAAGTAGTGGCCTTCCACGCGGTTGGGGGCCAGCTTGACGGCCTTCTCCGCCACGTCCCACGTCTGCCGGCCGAGCACCTTCTTGAGCTTCTCGCTCGCGGCCCCGTCCGCCTGCCACTGGAGCTGTCGCGCCTGGCGCCACACCAGCTCGAAGTCGTCCGGCGTCACCGACAGCGCCGCCTTGAGCTCGGCCTCCAGCGCCTTGCCACCCTCCGCCTCGCCACGTCGCTCATGCAGGGCATCCAGCCGAGCGAGCAATTCCGGCTCCGCCGCCCGTGCCGAAACCGCCACGAACGAGCACAAGGCGAATAAAATCAAGCGCATGGCGGGTGGGCTTAGCACGCACGCTCGGTTGCACGCAAACGACCAGGACCGACTTTTCCACCAAACAGAAGGGGCGGGTCCAGCCAGGGTAGAAGACCCCGCCAGTCCCGCCCCATTCGAGCGCCTCCCCAGGTGGGAAGCGAGGTGGCTCAGGCCACGTCCTGCAGGGCCTGCTCCTCGTTCTCGTTGAACGCCGAGAGGTAGCGCTCGAGGAACGTCTTCGTCTTGAGCTCCACCTGGCGCACGCGCTCGCGCGACACGCCCCAGCGCTGCCCCAGCTCCTCCAGCGTCAGCGGCTTGTCCTGCGTCAGCCGCTCCGTGAGGATGTCCCAGCCCAGGTCGCCGATGCGCTTGCGCACCTTGGTGAGCGCGTCCTGGATTTCGGTATCCTGCTCGTTCGACAGGAACACGTCCTGGGGCGACGGCCCGTTGTCCTCCAGCCGGTCCAGGAAGGTCGTCTCGCCTTCCTCGTCGATGGAGGCGTCGAGCGAGAAGTCCACCATGCTGCCCCGCTCGGCCTCGCCGCCGCGCACCTGGCTGCGGTTGTCCTTCAGATAGCGGGTGATGTAGGCGCGAATCCACCACACCGCGTACGTCGCGAAGCGCACGTTCTTCTTCGGATCGAAATGCTCGATTGCCTTCATCAGGCCGACGTTGCCTTCCTGGACGAGGTCATCCAGGCGAGCGCCGCGATTGGCGAACTTCTTCGCGACGGCGACAACGAAAGCCAGGTTGGAGGTGGCGAGCGTCTGCCTCGCCGACTCGTCGCCCTTGCGAGCGCGCCGAGCCAGCTCGTACTCCTGCTCGCGAGTCAGTTGCTGGTGTCCCCCCAGCTGACGCAGGTATTGCGACAGGCCCTCCGCCGCAAACTTCGTCGAGTTGGCCATGATTTCCCGTCCTCCGTTCGATGCCGGACGCGCCGTCCCCGCCGACTCGCGTCCACCTGTCTCTAGGACGCCCAACGAGCGAAAGGGTTTCTCATTCCATCGCCGAAAGTCGTTTCGACTGTCGAACTTCGCCCTCACGCGGACGCAAGGCTTGCGCTTCCGCTGACTTGCAAGGTCGAGAAGCACCGACTCCCACGGCGATGGCCGCGACGCGGCCACTCACTCATCAACGTTTGAGCGCGGGGAAGATTTTCTCGGGATTGAGCAGCCCTGATGGGTCGAAGAAGGCCTTGAGCCGCCGCTGCAATTCCAGCAGCGCTGGCTGCTGTTCGAGCGCGAGAAATTCCCGCTTCGCGAGGCCCACACCATGCTCGCCTGTGATCGTCCCGCCCAGCTCCACCGTCATCAACAACATGCGGCGCAGCGCCTCATCCACCAGCGGGCGTTGATGCGGGCCTTCATAGAGGATGTTGGCGTGGAGGTTCCCATCGCCCGCATGGCCATACGTGGCCACGGTGAGGCCCAGCTGGGCGCCCATCGCCTTCAAGCGCTCGATGACCTCGGGGATTCTCGAACGTGGGACGACGATGTCCTCGGAGACCTTGCGCGGCTTGAGCGCGCGCAGCGCGGGGGAGATGACCCGACGCACGGCCCACAGTTTCTCGCGTTGGGAATCATCCTGCGCGACGAGTGTTTGACTGGCTCCCTGCTGTGCGCAGATGTCGCCGAGGCGTGACAGCTCCTCGAACAAACCCTCTGCGCCGTGGCCATCGACCTCGGCGATGAGGGCCGCGCCCGCGCCGGGTGGGAACTGGAAGCCGCGTCCGTCCACCGCGCGCAGGGCCACGTCGTCGATGAGCTCCAGGCATCGGGGCAACAGGCCCGCCGCGAGCACGGCCGACACCGCGCGGGCCGCGTCCAGCACCGACGGAAAGACGACCAGGGCGGTCAGCACTTTTCGTGGGAGCGGAATGAGCTGGAGGGTGATTTCGGTGGCCACGCCCAGCGTGCCCTCGGAGCCGACGAAGAGGCCCACCAGGTCGTAGCCGGCCACGCCCTTGATGGTGCGCCGCCCCACCTTGACGACCTCGCCGTCCGGGAGCACCCACTCCAGGCCGATGACGTAGTCGCGCGTGACGCCGTACTTCAGCGCGCGCGGGCCGCCCGCGTTCTCCGCGACGTTGCCGCCCAGCGTGCACGACTCCCAGGAGTTGGGGTCCGGTGGATAGAAGAGCCCCACGGCCTCCACGGCCTTCATCAGGTCGCCCGTCACCACGCCGGGCTCCACCACCGCGGTGAGGTCCTCCACGGAGATGGAGCGGATGCGGTTCATGCGCTCCAGGCTCACCGCCACGCCGCCGCACAGGGGCAGCGAGCCACCGCTCTTGCCCGTGCGCGCGCCACACGGTGTGTAGGGGACTCCGTGCGCCACGCAGGCCTTGAAGATGGCGGAGACCTGCGCGGTGTCCTCGGGGAACACGACGACATCCGGAGGGAAGATGCCGCTGTCGGACTCGTCCCGCGCGTAGGCGGCGAGCGTGGCCTCGTCGCGCTTCAGCTGCCCGGCGGAGAGCACCCGCGAGAGCGCCTCGCACACGCGCTCCACCCGCTCGGGCTCCACGCGGTCCGGCCGCGCGGACACGTCACTCATCGCCGCGCCCCGAGCCGCGCCCACAGCTCGCGTCGCAGCGCACCGTCGCTGCGCAGCTCGCCTTCATAGGCCTCCGCGTGGGTGATGGCGTCGCGCTGCTGGGGACCGCGCATGCGCAGGCACGCCTGCTCCGCCTCGATGATGCACGCGGTGGCGGGGCTGCCCAGCTCACGGGCCAGGGAGCCCGCGACCTCGCGCGCCAGGTCCTCCTGGAGGATGAGCCGGTGCGCGAAGCAGTCCACCAGCGCGGACAGGCCGCCGAAGCCCGCCACGTGCTTGCCCGGGACGTACGCCACATGCGCGACGCCCGTCACCGGCAACAGGTGGTGCGGACACATGGAATGGAAGCGCAGGCCCGTCACCACCACCAGCTCACGCGACGAGCCGCGCGGCGCGGAGAACGTCTTGCCCAGCACCTCTCCGGGCGTCTGGGCATAGCCGTCCAGGAACTCGCGGCTCCAGGCGTCGGCCACGCGCTTGGGCGTGTCCACCAGGTTCTCGTCATCCATCGGCAGGCCGGCGGCCCGGAGGAAGGCCTCCACCGCGCTCGCCATGGCGACGGGGTCTGGCACGCTGGCGAAGGACCTGGGGGCAGGGACTCCGCGGGGACGGACTTTGGACGAGCTCACGGGGCAAGGACTCCTGCGGGGGTGCGGGCGCTCAACGGCCGGGCACCCTATCCGATGCGGCGATGAGGATCTCCCCACCTCGCACGAGCACGTCGTAGATGCGAACCTTCGCCTCCGGGCGCCAGGGGCACAGCCCCGTGCGGACATCGAACGGCCAGGCGTGCAGGGGACAGTGCAGCAGCGTCCCCTCCAGATCTCCCTCATGAAGCGAGCCGCCACGGTGGGGACAGGTGTCCTCCAGCGCGTGCACCTGCCCGTCGACCCGCACCAGGGCCACCCGGGTGTCTCCCACCTGGACCACGGCGCGACCGCGTGCGTCCAACGCGGTGAGCCGCGCCACCGGAATGAAGCGTCCGTCCGGTTGTCCTTCCTCCATCCAGGTGTCTCCCTCGCCCGGGCCCACCGGGCCGCCCTACGTGAATGCGGTGACACGAGTATGCGTCCCACCACCGTGCTAGCCTGCCTTGACTCTCCCGGGGGCCGTCAGTAGAGCACCCGGGCCTCCCCCCTTCCCGCCGATGACCCAGCGCGCCCATACCTTCGCCCGCGGCACCGCGACGCTGTTGGTCGTGCTGTGGGCGTTGCAGCCGCTGGGGACCCTGCTCCATGCCCGGGACGCGCACGCGCACCGCTTCTGTCCCGAGCACCAGACCTTCGAGGAGACGGCCAAGGGCACGGGTGCCATCCAGGCCCGGCTCGCCCCGGAGAAGCTGGCGCAGCTGACCGCCGTTCCTCCCTCGGGCACGGACTCCAGCCGGCCGACCCACGAGACGTGCCCCCTCCTCACGTCGAGCTCGCGCGACGAGGGGTGGTTCGTCGCGCCCTCCTCGTGGGTCCTCGCGCGGCTCGTGGTGAGCCGTCCCACCACCGCGCCGCCCCACGTCACCCCTCCCCTCTCCGTCCTCGACACCGCGCCCAAGTCCTCGCCACCCGCGCACGCCTGAGTCGCGTCCGCAGTGAGCTTGCAGGTCCTGTGCTGTGGGGCGCCACGCGCACGCGTGCGTCCCGTCCGAGGAGCATCACCGGTGTCATCCGTTCCACGTCGTCCGCACGGCGCGCTTTTCGTCGTGTCCCTCTCCGTCCTGTTGTCCACGGCCACGGCCGCGGCGCAGGAGCTTTCCCCACCCTCTCCCGATGCGGGCGTCCCCGCGTCGGACGCGCCCACCGCCGAGCCCGACGCCGGCCCTTCCTCCGACCTGCCCGCCGGCCTGACGCCGGAGGAGATGGCTCAAATCGAGAAGGCCTTCGGCGGCGACACGCAGCAGGGCGTGCCCGCCAGCACCTCCGCCGCGCCGGATGCCACACCCGGCGGGGGCTTTCCGCTGTCCATCCCTGGCGCGAGCAGCGGCACCAACTTCCTGGACATGAGCTTCATCCTGGATGTGGCCGCGGCGGCCTTCACGTCCAAGGAGCCGCTGCAGGGCGGCGCGCATGACCCCACGCGCAACGGCTTCAACCTGCAGCAGTTGGAGCTGTCCATCGGCTCGGTGGTGGACCCGTACTTCCGCTTCGACGCGAACATCGTCTACAGCCAGTTCGGCGTCGAAATCGAGGAGGCCTACGGCACCACGCTGGCGCTCCCCGCGAGCCTCCAGGTGCGCGCGGGTCAGTTCCTCACCCGCTTCGGCCGGCTCAACGCCACGCACCCGCACGCGTGGGACTTCGTGGACCAGCCCTTCGCGATGAGCCGCGTCTTCGGCGGCGAGGGCAACCGGGGCCTGGGCGTGGAGCTGTCGTGGCTCACGCCACTGCCCTGGTTCGTCGAGGTGACGGGCAGCCTCACCGACGCCACCGGCGAGGCCACCGCGCGCAGCTTCCTGGCGTCCTCGGGCGACCGCGTGTTGTCGCCGTTGGACCTGCAGGCCACGGGCGTCGTGAAGCAGTTCTTCCCGCTGTCGGACGACCTGTCCTTCATGTGGGGTCTGTCCGGCGCCACGGGCCCCAACCCCACCGGCTACCGCAACCGCACGGACATCTTCGGCACCGACCTGTACCTGCGCTACCGCCCGATCACGGAGGCGAGCAACACGCTGGTGTCGCTGCAGGTGGAGGCGCTCTACCGACGCAGGCAGGTGCCCGGCGACGTGCTGACGGACTTCAACGCCTACGCCCAGCTCGCGTGGCGCTTCTCCCAGCGATGGGCCACCGCCGCGCGCTACGAGCTGGGGACCGCGGCCAAGGGTGAGGACGGCCAGGTGGCCGTGGACCCGTTGGACCCGGAGTGGACGAAGCGTCGCGACCGCGTCTCGGTGAACCTCACCTTCTGGCCCACCGAGTTCTCCCGCCTCCGCTTCCAGGCCGCGCGTGACAACGCACGGTGGCGCGACGAGGCGGACTACTCGGCGTTCCTCGCCCTCGAACTGGTCACGGGTGCCCATGGCGCCCATGCGTTCTGAACCTCTTTCACGGGAGCCCTTCCCCATGCGTTCTCTTCGATTCGTCGCGGCCCTGTGCGCCGCCCTCTGTGTGCTCGCCGCCGCCCCCGCGCTCGCGGCCGTCAATGTCGTCACCACGCTGCCGGACCTCGCCGCGCTGACCAAGGCGGTGGGCGGAGACCTGGTCAAGGTGCAGTCCATGGCGCTCGGGACGCAGGACCCGCACCGCGTCGACGCCAAGCCCAGCCTCGCGCTCGCGCTGCGCAACGCGGACCTGCTCGTCTGCGTGGGACTGGACCTGGAGGTGGGCTGGCTGCCGAACCTCCAGACCGGCTCGCGCAACCCGCGCATCCAGCAGGGCAGCCCGGGCTTCCTCAACGCCTCGCAGTTCGTGCGGCTGCTCGAGGTGCCCCCCACCAAGGTGGACCGCAGCGAGGGCGACGTGCACCCCGGCGGCAACCCCCACTACCTCTACGACCCGAGGCAGGGCGCGGCCGTGGCGCGCGGAATCGCCGAGCGGCTGGCCCAGCTCGACTCCAAGAACGCGGCCACCTACCGCGCCAACGCGGCGAAGCTGACGGCGGACCTGGATGCGGCGCGCGTGGAGTGGGAGAAGCGGCTGGCGGGCCTGAAGGGCGCGCCCGTGGTCGCCTTCCACCGGACGACGGCGTACCTGGCGGACTGGCTCGGCTTCGACGCCATCGCGTTCCTGGAGCCCAAGCCGGGCATCCCGCCCAACCCGTCGCACGTGGCCGGCGTGCTGGTGCTCGCGCGTCAGCGCAAGGCGCGCATGGTGCTCATCGAGAGCTACTACAACGACCGCGAGGCGAAGATGCTCGCCGGCATGATTCCGGCGCCGCTCGTCGTCCTCCACGGCGGCACGGACTTCCGCGCGGGCGAGACGTACCTCCAGCACATCAACGAGATGGTGGGCAACCTGGAGAAGGGCCTCAACGCCGGGAAGGGGGGCTGACGCCATGAAGCTTGGACGACTGCTTCCCCTGTTGTTGCTGTCCGGCTGCGCGCTGGACGCGGGCGAGGGCTTCGCCGTGCTCGAGCCCACCGTCCACGCGACGTATGTCCCGGCGGTCTCGCGCGATGCGGGCAATGGCTTCCAGCGCCTCGCGTCGGACTACCAGCTGCGACTGGACTCGGCCGCGCTGGGCGTCTCGCATGTCGAGCTGGTGGGTGGCTCGGGCGGTGGTGGGCCGACGACGTTCGACCCCGCCAATCCGCCTCCGGGTTACTCGCTGTGCCACAACGGCCACTGTCACAGCGACAGCGGCGCGCTCGTGGACTACGAGGACATCGAGGCGGAGCTGGGCGGCGGCGCGTCCTCGTCCGTGGTGGCCGCGCTGCACGTGGATGGCACGCTGGACCTGCTGACGTCGGCGGCGACCCCGGTGGAGTGCGAGCCGGACTGCGAGCTGCCTCGCACCGCGCTGTCCCGCGGCGTCTGGGAGGTGACGGCCGTCACGCTGACGGGCGTCGTGCGCGACTCGCGCGCAAGCCCCAGGCTCCAGGAGGTGCCCTTCCGGCTCACGCTCGAGTCCACGGGCGGCGAGGAGGCCGAGCCGCTGTTCACCGTGACGGGGGACGTGGACGTCCCGTCGGACCGGGAGCACAAGCCGCGCGTGAAGCTGGACCTGTCGCTCGCGGTGCCGCCGAGCATCTTCGACACCGTGGACTGGGCCCAGGTGACGCCCGGCGCGGACGGCGTGCTGGACCTGGGCACGGCCGCGAACGAGGCGACCCGCAAGGCGCTGCTCGCGGAGCTGGCGGAGCTGACACCCCAGGCGGAGGTCCGACGTGAAGACCGATGAGCCCGTGCCCTCCGAGGGCACCGCGCACGCCGTGTCGCCGACCTTCACCGTGGGCGAGCCGCTGCTCACCTGCACGGAGCTGGTCATCGGCTACAACGACAAGGCCATGCTGCCGCCCATCAACATGGTCATCCGCCGCGGCCAGTTCATCGCCGTCGTCGGTCGCAACGGCTCCGGCAAGAGCACCTGGTTCAAGACGCTGCTGGGCATGCTCGAACCGGTGTCGGGCACCATCTCCCGGAGCCATCCGACGATGCGCAGCGCGTACGTGCCGCAGACGTCCAGCATCGACTCCATCCTCCCGCTGCGGGCGCGGGAGCTGACGGCGTGGGGGCGGCTGCGCGGGTGGAGCTTCCTGTGGCCCTTCGCGCGCAAGCCGGAGCGCGACGCGGTGGAGGTGGCGCTGGAGACGGCGGGCGCGAAGGCCATCGCCAACAAGCCCTACCGCGAGCTGTCCGAGGGACAGAAGCAGCGCACGCTGCTGGCCCGCCTCATCGCCACCGAGGCGGACCTGGTGCTGCTGGACGAGCCCACCGCCGCGATGGACGCCGTCGCCGAGCGCGAGACGATGCAGCGGCTGTGCTCGCTCGCGCGGGAGCGGGGCCTGGGCGTGGTGGTGGTGTGCCACGACCTGGAGGTCGCCGCCGAGCACGCGGACGTGCTGCTCTTCGTGGACCGGGAGACCTCCGCCTTCGTCGTGGGCGACGCGCGCACCGTGTTCTGCCACCCCGCCTTCCGTCGTCAGTACGGCGACGAGTACTGCCACCGCGCTCCCGAGGGACCCCACCGTGGACCCGATGCTCGCTGAACCCTCCCAGTGGCAGCAGTTCGTCGAGGGGTTCGAGCTGTTCAGAGACCCGCTCCTGTGCGCGCTCCTGGCCGGGGGCGTGCTGGGCTTCCTGAGCGTCTACGTCGTGCTCCGGCGCATGGTGTTCGTCAGCGCCGCGGTGGCCCAGTCCGCCGGCCTGGGCGTGGCGCTCGCGTTCTACGCGGGCATCCACCTGGGCTTCGAGGTGGAACCCGTCATCGGCGCCACCGCGCTCGCCCTGCTCGCGACGATGCTGCTCATGATGGACCCCACGCGGCTGCGCCTGACGCGTGAGAGCCTGCTGGGCATGGCCTATGCCCTGTCCGGCGGCGCGGCCATCCTCGTGGGAGACCGCATCGCCCAGGAGTCTCACGACATCCAGGGCATCCTCTTCGGCACCGCCGTGCTGGTGACGCCCGAGCAGCTGCGCACCGTGGCCGTCGCGGGCATCGCGGTGATGGCGCTCCACCTGTGGTGGTACCGGGGCATCACCTTCGCGAGCTTCGACCGCATCGGCGCGCTGGTGCAGGGGCTGCCGGTGCGACTGCTCGACGGCGTGCTGATGGTGTCCATCGGCGTCATGGTGGGCGTGTGCGCGCGGGCCCTGGGCGCCCTGCCCGTGTTCGCGTTCTCCACGCTGTCCGCCATCGCCGCGCTGATGTTGGACCTGCGGCTGCCGTGGACCTTCGTCGTGGCGACGCTCGCGGGCATCGTCTCCGGCGTGGGTGGCTACATGTTCGCCTACTTCTTCGACTTCCCGGTGGGCGGCTCGCAGACGGTGGTCGCCGCGCTCCTGGTCGGCGTGGCCATGGGTGCACGCGCACTCATCCAGTTCGTTCTGCGCAGAGCCAGTTGAAACCCGTGCGTGCCGGGTGAGGGGTATCCCCCGGCGCGCAGATATGCACCCGCGCGAAGGCCGTTCCCCGTTCATCCCAGCGATGAATGACGCGAGGTTGCACATGGAGCCGCGAAGCGGGTGGTGGTGTCTTGTCTGGCTGCTCTTCGTGGGGTGTGCCCATGCCCCCCGCTCCGAGGAGCCTGACACGCCGAAGTTCGAGCACGTCTTCCAGAAACCCCTGGAGGAGGCGCTGGCCGTGACGCGGGAGCTGCTCGCCAACCGCGGCATGACCTTCGAGCAGACGGAGGACCCGCACCAGTTGCTCACCACGTGGGAGGTCCGTGACTCCATGCGGACGGCGAACAACACCTATACCCGCTACCTGGTGACGGGCATCGCCGTGGGTCCGCGCCAGTCCGTGGTCCGCGTGTTCAAGTCGACGTTCCAGTCGTCCGGGAACGACGCCAGTCGCGGCGACCACTGGTGGAAGATCCTCTGGGAGCGCGCGGAGATGGACATTCAGAGCCCAGCCCAGTTCCAGACGGGTCTCCAGCGTGCCATGCCGCGCAGAGGCGGTCCCATCGAGCTGCGCAACGCGCTCAAGGGGACCCGAGACCTGGACCTGGAGAAGGAGCTGACGCTGCGGCTGGAGTCCGGCCCGTCGCTGGAGGTGGTGAGCGGGAACGTGAAGGAGGACCCGCGTCCACCGGCTCCCGTGCGCGACTCGGACTTCTATCTCACGCGCTGGAAGGAGGACGGCGTGAAGGAGGGCCCCTGCGCAGAGACGATGCGAGGGCTGCATGAGCTCCTGGCTCCGGGGCTCACGCTGCTGGTGGGCGAGCAACTGGGCTCACGCGAGGCGCCCGCGGTGGTGGGCGAGCTGGTGTGTCAGGTGGCCGAGCTGGGGCTGCCCGTCGCGCTGGGCGTGTCCATCCCTCGCAAGGAGCAGGAGCGGCTGGACCGCTACCTCGCGAGCCCCGGCGCGCCGGCGGACCAGGACGCGCTGCTCGAGGGGCGCTTCTGGCATCGGCCCTATCAGGACGGCCGCAGCAGCAGGGCCATCCTGGACCTCATCGACCGCGTGCGCGCGATGCGGCTCGCGGGGCTCGCGGTGTCGCTGGTGGCGTATGACACGGACCTGAAGGGCGGCAGCGAGCGGGACCAGGCGCAGGCGGACCTCTGGAATCGTCGCAGGCAGGCGCTCAAGGACGAGGTGCAGGTGGTCCTCGCGGGCAACACGCACACGCGCACCGTCGCGGGCACGCCGTGGGACAAGGCCTTCACGCCCATGGCCCACCTGCTGAAGGCCTCGCGGCTCGTCGTGCTGGAGATGAGCTACGCGCAGGGCACGCGGTGGGGGTGTGACCTGGACCGCGCCGGGAAGATCCAGTGCGGCTTCGTCGGCGCGACGCCCAGCGGACGCGTGGCGGCACGGCCGGGCCTGTCGCCCCACATCACCCTGTTCGAGGCACCCACGCCCGAGGGCACGCATGGACTGCTCTACGTGGGCGAGCTGTCACCGTCGCTCCCGGCCATCTCGCCCCACAAGGAAGCACCGCCGCCCACGAACATCCGGCCGCCTCGGCCGATGCGCGACGACAAGCCGCCCATGTTCTAGGCGTCAGCGGACCGCGGTGGAGATGGCCTTGAACTCGGGCGTGCCCGCGCGCCCGAGCACGTCGAACAAGGCGGTCTCCACCGTCGCCACCACGGCGCCCGCGTCGCGGCACAGGTCCAGCCCCACCCGGCGGTCCTCCGTCGAGCGCGACAGCAGTGCGTCCGCCAGCAGCACGGGCAGCAGCCCCTTCTGCGCCAGGTCCCTCGCCGTCTGGAAGACGCAGATGTGCGTCTCCATTCCCGCGATGAGCACCTGCTTGCGCTCACCCAGCTGCGCGAGCACGTCCGGCACCGCGGCGCTGAACTCGAGCTTCTCCACGGCCTTGTAGCTCTTCAGGAACATCTTCAGGAGCGAGTGCGTGGGCCCCAGCCCCTGCGGGTATTGCTCCGTGACGATGATGGGCAGTCCCAGCGCGCGGGCCCCCTGGATGGCCGCGTTGGTGCGCGCGAGCATCCGGTCCAGCGCGTCGCGCTCCATGGCCGCGCACAGGCGCTCCTGGACATCGACGATGAGCAGCGCGGTCTGGTCCTGCGTGAGACGGAAGGTGGCCATGCCCCCTCCTCGCGCGAATGGCGCGGGGCCGTCAAGCACGAGGCACGACGGACGCCCGACGCCTCACGCTTCCGCGCGGCCCGCTTCGGGCGGACGACACTCGCGGCACAGCGTCCGGTTGCGACCATGCGCCACGGCCAACAGCACGCCGCCGCCCACGGTGAGTCCCACCTCCCAGGCCTCGTCCATGCCCTCGGGCACCAGGAAGGCCCCGGCGCCGAGCAACCCGAGCCCTCCCACCGCGAGCACCGGCACCCACGCGCGGCGATGCAGCCGCCACCCCGGGAGGAAGGCCGCGAGCGCGCCGAGCAACGCCAACGCCAGCAGCCCGCGGTGAGCTCCCTCCCCGCCCAGCCACCCCGCCAGCGCCGCGGGCAACAGCCCGAGCACCGCGGGGAGCACCAGGCAATGCACGACACACAACGCGGAGAGCAGCTGTCCCACGCCATCCCAGCGCGAGGGCGCGACGGCGCTCCGTTCAAGAGAGCTCAACAGGACACCTTCTCCAGGGGACGGAAGTCGGGAGGAACCGGGGGCGGCACCTCCGCCGTGTGGACCAGTCGCAGGATGCGCCCGCGGCCGGAGATGTACGTGCGCGCGCGCCGCAGCTCCGGCAGGTGCTCGTCCGCGTCACGCCACCGCTCCAGGAAGCGCTCGAAGTCCTGCACCGCGAGCACCCGCTCCCCCATCGCCACGTGCGTCTCCGCCAGGAGCAGCCGGTAGTGGCCACACGCGGGGCGCTCCTCCACCAGCGCGCGCGCCAGCTCCAGCGCCTTCTGCTCGCGCTCGCCGCGCAGCCGCGCCCGCGCCAGCGTCTCCCGCGCGGGGCGGGAGAAGGCCGAGGGCCCCGCGGTCCGCAGCCGCCGCTCCATGCGCCACGCGCGCACCAGCGTGGCCTCGGCGCGGCCACCATCACCCCGGCGTGACTCCAGCGCGCCGCGCAGCTCCTGCTCGGCCACCTCCACGACGCGGGCGACATCGCGCGGACACAGCTGCCGTCCCTCGGCGCGGCGCAGCTCGGACAGGGGCGCGTGCAGCAGCGCGAGCGCATCACACGCGCGCTCCACCTCCGAGAGTCGGCCGGCATCCATCGCGTTGATGCCGCGCGTGTACAGGCGCAGGCCATCGCGCAGGCCCCGCTCGGCCGCGGAGAGCTCGCCCGAAAGCTCCAGGGGCACGTCCGCCGCCGCACGGCAGAAGCCGAAGCGCAGGTGCGTGGACACCAGCGTGGACGCCGCGAACAGGAGCGCCTGGGGCTCGGCGCCCGCGGACTCCACGCGCTGACGCAGCCGCCGCGCCCACGTCTGCGCGTCGCTGTACTGCCCCGCCTCCGCGCAGCCCTGGCTGAGCAGTCGCATGGCCAGCTCCGCGCACGGCGCGAAGGACGCGGGCAGCGACTCCGCCGCCAGGTACGCGTCATCCGTCTCCACGACGGCCTCCAGCACCCGATAGGCCGCGTCCGTCTCCCCCAGCCGGCTCAGCAACCGCCCCGACGCCAGCAGCGCGGGGCTCGCTCCAGGCGCGAGCCGGGGCAGTCGCAGCGCGCTCTCGTGCGCCGCTTCGGGGCGGGAGCTCGGCAGCGTCGCGCACACCCAGGCGAAGTGGACGCCCACGTGGTCCGGACTCGTGCGCATCAAGTCCCGCAACATCGCCTGCGCGTAGGGCTGGCCCTGTCCGGGGCGGCCGTCCGGCTCGTAGCCGTCCACGAGGAAGCCCGCGAGCAGCAGCTTCGCCTCGACGTCCTCGGGATAGCGGTCGATGAGGCTCTCCATCTCGCGGATGAAGGCATGGCGACCGTTGGCGGGCCCCTTGTCCGACAGCAGGCTGGCCGCGACGATGTAGCGCTGCTCCAGGTCCGGCAGGCCCTCGCTCAGCGCGAGCGCGCGGGCCATGGCCTCGGCGCGAGCGGCCGCGAAGCGCGCTCCCGGCCCGCGCGTCAGGGCCAGGCCCCACCACGCCATGGCCAGCTCCGGGTCGTGCCTCGCCGCCTCCGCGAAGGCTCGGCGGGCCTCCGAGCCCCAGCCCAGGTGCAGGAGGCTCAAGCCCTGGTCGAACCAGGCCTGCGCCAGCGGCACACGCGTGCTCACCTTCAGGTGCGAGGCGCCCAGTCCCTCGCGCAGCCGGGGACGCGGAAGCGCCTCGTCCGCGACGTCCTCCCAGGCGGCCTGGACGTAGACGGATGGCTCATCGTTGCGCAGCAGTCGCGACAGCATGATGTCCTCCCAGTGCCCCGGCATCCGAGGCGCCACAGGCTTCGAATTCACAACCCAGTGAGCGAATGCGCGCGCCGAGCCGCCACCACGCGGCGGCCAGCGCTTCCGGTGGAACCGGAGACGCCTTGCGCCGCGACGCGACGCACGCACGCCTCCAGTCCAGTCCCACTTCCCGCAGCACCCAGTCCTCGTGCCCGGCCAACCACTCGGCGAGCTCCACCAGACACTGGTGGACCTCCCGCCGCTCTCCGACGGTGGCCGGAGCCCGCGAGGGGCCCAGCTCACTCGCCTGGAAGGCCGGACGCGCGGGCGCGTGCTCGAGCCAGCGAGGGGTGAAGCCGTCCCGTGGGACGAAGACGGCCTGACCGCACTCGCACAGCGCACCGAAGCCCCAGAGCGACAGCCTTCCGCCGTGCGCCAGCGCGATGGAGTAGGCGCTCTGCCCCTCCACGCCCTCGGGCCGCGCGTGACGCGTGAGCCCTCGACGCAAGAGGAGGTTCCCCTCAGGGCAGCGCACATCCTGTCCGAGACACCACATGGTGACGTCGAACAGGCGGTCCGCGTCCCGGAGGACGTCGCGGGGAAGCAGCTGAAGGGCCTCGGTTCCAGACATGGGGTCTCCGGGGCTCAGCTCGCGGACTTCTTCGCGGGGGCGCCGGAGCGGATGGCCGTGTCACCGAACAGGGCCTTGGAGTCCACCGCCGCGCCGCCCTTCTTCGACAGCACCGCGTTGATGGCCCGCACCAGCTTGCCGCGCACCTTGCGGGGCAACGGCTTGTCCTCGAGCGCCGCCTGGAGCTGCTGCGAGCTCACACCCCGGCCGCTCTTCGGCTTGGCGAGCGACAGCTCCGTGTAGCTCTTGCCCTGCGTCTCCTTGTCCCGCCGCTTCGAGGTCCGCTTGCGCGCGAGCGCGCGGCCATCACTCCCCTGCGCCTCCAGCTGACGGGACAGTCGCAGCAACGCGTCGGAGGCAATCTGCTTCTCGGTCAGGAACTGCTGAAAGGTACCCATGGTCTTCTCTCCAGGAGGGGCCGGCCGGAAGGCCGACCCCGGATTCGGTTGAGGCAGGACACGAGGCCCCTCGCGAGGCCCCGGACACGCGGCCGGCTAGTGCTCGTGGCCCTCGTGCGACGCCTCCTCGATGACGAGGTTCACGGACGCGGAGGTGGTGGGGCCGAAGGTGAAGGTGAACGTGCCGACGGACAGCGGGACGACGTGGCGACCCTTGATGTCGGTGCAGGACTCGGAGCTCTTGGCGCTCTCCTCGATCTCCACCGCCGCGCCGCTGGCGTCGGTGATGACCACCGGCACGTCCGCGCTCAGGTAGAGGACGTAGTCGGTGGCCTCCGCCGCGGCGAACGACACCGAGCCCCGACGGCCGCCCGCGCCATCCACCAGCGAGATGTCGTAGCGGCGGTGGTCGTTCGACACGGAGGGCGGCGTGCCCGTCAGCGTGGCGTTGACGGCCGTGGACGGGCCCTCGGCCAGGTGCTCGCACCCCTCGACATCGACGTCCTCTTCGTGCGGCTCGTCGTCACCGCAGGCGGTGGTCAGGAGCGCGGTGGACATCAGGAGGGCGGCCAGAAGCTTCTTGTTCATGTGTGTAGCTCCACGTGGATGGACTGCGGATACCCAGCCACCAACGCCGCCACGGACCCCACCCGCGAGGGCAGAGCCAAGACAGACATGGGCGACAGGGTGGGAATCGCGCGAACCGTGCGCGACACGGGGGGCGAGAGCGTGCACGCAGGGGAAACGAGTCATCCGGCGGCGCGTCGCGCGACGTCTGACGCGGGGCTCCGAATTCCGGAGCCGGACGTCAGGTGTCGACCACGGACCGCGGCCTTCTCACGGCATGGCTGTGCCGGGAGCGAGGGACGCGTACCCTGGGTGCTGACTCAGGCGCGAGGCGGAGAGGCCTTGGGGGCCAGGTGCAGACGGGCCACGGGCTCCGCGTGGAAGCGGAACACGGCCAGCGCCGGCGAGGAACGGGTGGGCACCCGGGTGACGACCGGGGTGACCTCTGTCGGAGGAGGACCCTCGCGACGGATCAACGTGTGGACGCAGTGGGCCTCGGAGCCGTGGCCCGCAGGAGCGTCGTCACGAGAAGTCAGCCGGACGTCGTCGAAGGACTCCTCGGCGACGGGGGCGGTGTGCGAGCCCCCCTCCTCCACGTGGACCACCTCACCGTGCTCCAGACACGTGGCGTGCTGGACCATGGCGAAGTGGAGCACCGTCCCCATGTACGCCAGCGCACACACAGCCGCGAGCGGCAGCGCCAGGAGGCGCGACCGGACGAGACGCGAGGGCAGCGAGTGGAGGGAGCGGCTCACGGTGATAGGGATTCCAGCGTTGAACGCAACGCGGTTGTAAGCCAGACGGAGCGCGCGTGCAAGTCACACGAGCGAGTCCGTGGCGCGCGCGGGCCCCGCTGCTTGTTGGCGCGCGCGCCGTGAGGGGCCGTGCAGGCGGCGCGCCGATGGACCGGTGAGCCTGTCCGCGCATAGGTTCGCCGCCCCGGGCAGGCCCCGGCATCTCGAGAAGGACAGAAACACCCGTGCAAGAGCTCATCGACGTGCTGCGACATCAGGCGCGCCACTTCGCGCCCGAACTCGCGCAGCTCGCGTACAAGCGCGGACTGGCCGTCACCCAGTCGGACGGCACCACGCGCCCCATCCCCATCACCGCGACGCCCGTCATCCTCGACGCCGCGGAGATCCGCCGCCGCGCGGAGCTGTCCGCGCACCTGGCCTCCGCCACGGTGAAGATGGCGCGCGCGTGGCTCGCCGCGCCCGACGCCGAGCTCCTGCTGGCCTCGCTCTCCCCGCTCGAGCGCGCGCTCGCGGAGCGCACCTGGCCCCAGGCGGTGCGGCTGGCCACCACGCGCGTGGACTACTTCGTCTCCGGCGGAAAGCCGTGGGCGCTGGAGGTCAACGCGACCATTCCAGCCATGCAGGGCTACTCGGACATCGCGGCCCGCACGTTCATCGAGGTGGTGGCGCGCCACTTCCGCTATCCGGAGAAGGCGCTGTCCTCGCTGCTCACGCTCAACGGCAGCAACGCGCTGGCGCTCTATCGCTCGCTGTTGGACGGGTACGCCGCCGAGCGCCCCGGCCGGTTCCCGGACACGGTGGCGCTGTTGTGCCGCCGCAACGACGCGCAGATTTCGGAGCTGCGGTGGCTGTGCGAGCGCTTCCGGGAGTTCGGCGCCGACGCGGACATCGTTCACCCGGATGAGGTGTCCGGCGATGCGGCGTTCGAGGTGCGCGGCAAGAAGTACGACCTGGTCTACCGCCACCTCTTCGTGCGCCGGCTGGAGCAGCAGCCCTCGCCCTGGGTCGAGGACTTCCTCGCCACGGTGCCCGGCAAGAAGGCCGTGTTCCTCAATCCGCCCGCGTCGCAGGTCGAGGTGAAGTCCACCTTCGCGCGCCTGTCGCAGGCGCTGGCGGAGCCCGAGCTCGCCGAGGCCGCGGGGCTCACCCCCACGGAGCTGGAGGCCATCCGCGCCTCCGTTCCCTGGACGCGGCTGTTCCGCGCGGGCCCGACGACGGGGCCGGATGGGACGAAGCTGGACGACGTGGTGGCGGAGGTGGCGCGCACCCCTGCCCGCTTCGTGCTCAAGCGGGCGTGGGACTACGGCGGCAAGGCCGTGTTCCTCGGCCGCTCGGCGGGCACGGTGCCGTACACCGAGCGCGTGACGGCGGCGTATGGCGAGCCCCTGGGCTGGCCGGAATTGTGCGCGCGCGCGGCGAGCGACCCGACGGGCGGCGGCTTCGTGGTGCAGGAGATCGTCGACTCTCCTCCCGAGGACCACCTGCTGGTGGAGCCGCATGGGACGGTGCTGCCCACGTCGTTCTTCGTGGACTACTCGGCCTACGCGTCCGTGGGGCTGGCGAAGCAGCCCGCATGGGGCGGCGTTTGCCGGGGCTCCATGGCGGAAATCGTGAATATCGTGGGTGGCGGCGGCGTGCTGCCCCTCATCACCACCGAGGTCGCCTCGAAGCTTTTGCTCGCGTGGAAGGCGATTTAAGGAAGGGCCTCAGCCAGGGTCCGCGCACGCCCGGGTCGAAGACGCTATAAGCAGTGGCGCCGCCGGGGCGGGTCCCCGGCGCGAAAGGATACGATTCAAATGGCCTGGGAAACTTCCGGATGGCAGACGGCCGAGAGCGACTCGGTCAACTCCGTCCTGGTGCAGGAGTCGAAGCGCGCGTTCATGACGCGCGTGCATGGTTGGATGTTCGCGGGGCTGCTGCTCACGGGCGTGATGGCCATGGTGACGCTGAGCAACGAGGCGCTCCTGCGCACGGTGCTCGAGTGGCGGTTCGGGTTCATGATCGCGCAGCTGGGCGCGGTGTTCGCGCTGTCGTTCCTGGCGCCCCGCCTGTCGGGCCCGGCGGCCGCGGCCCTGTTCCTGGGCTACTCCGCGCTCACGGGGATGACGTTCTCCATCCTCTTCCTCGTCTACACGGCGGGCAGCATCGCGCAGGCGTTCTTCCTGACGGCGGGCGTCTACGGCGCCATGGCGTTGTACGGCACGGTGACCAAGAAGGACCTGAGCGCCTGGGGCACGTTCCTCTTCATGGGCCTCATCGGCGTGGTGCTCGCGGGCCTGGTCAACCTCTTCATGCGCAGTGACATGATGTCGTTCGTCATCGCGTGCGCGTCGGTCCTCGTGTTCGCGGGTCTGACGGCGTACGACACGCAGAAGCTGCGGGAGATGCACGCCAACACCGGCTACAGCAGCGCGGCCACGGTGAGCATCGTCGGCGCGCTGACCTTGTACCTGGACTTCATCAACCTGTTCCTCGCCATCCTCCGTTTGCTCGGCCGCCGTCGGTAGTCAGGCAGGCGACAACCCTCCGTTCGCGACGAGCGGCGGCACGGCCCATGTGGGCACGTGTCGCCGCTTTTTTATTGGGGCGTGTTTGACCCGATTGCCGGCCCTCCCTGCTCCATCCGTGGGCACAGGAGGAAACCCCATGCAGAGGTCTCTCGCATCATCCCTCGTCGTGCTGTCCCTGTTGTCCTCGAGCCTGGCGTCCGCGCACGGCTCCATGGAGGTGCCGCTCAGCCGCGTCTACAGCTGCTTCAAGGAAGGACCGGAGACGCCCAAGTCCGCGGCGTGCAAGGCCGCCATCCAGAGTGGTGGCACCCAGGCGCTCTATGACTGGAACGGTGTCCGGCAAGGCAACGCCAACGGCCGCCACCGCGAGCTCATCGCGGACGGCAAGCTGTGCAGCGCGGCCAACGAGAGCCACCGGGGCCTGGACCTGGCGCGCACGGACTGGCCCGCGACGCTCATCTCTCCGGACGCGAACAACCGCTTCGACTTCGTCTTCCACGCGACGGCGGTGCACGCGACGGCGTACTTCCACCTCTACGTCACGAAGGAGGGCTACAACCCCGCGCTGCCGCTGAAGTGGTCGGACCTGGAGGCCTCGCCCTTCTGCACGCTGACGGCGCCGTCCGCCCCGCAGAACAACCGCTACCGCTTCACCTGTCCGTTCCCCCAGGGTCGCACCGGCCAGCACGTCATCTACGCCATCTGGCAGCGCTCCGACAGCCCGGAGGCCTTCTACGCGTGCACCGACGTGAAGTTCAGCAACACGCCCCCGCCACCCACCACGTGGAAGGAGCTGGGCGCGGTGCTGGCGCGCGAGGACCTGGCCGCGCAGAGCAAGGTGACGCTGCGCCTGTTCGACAGCGGCGGTCGTGACGCGGAGACGCACCCGCTGACGCTCTCCGCCGCGACGCCCGCGGCCACGTGGATCTACCAGCTGGCCCAGCAGGTGAACGCCACCTCCAGCCGGGTGCAGGTGGGTGAGCTCCAGACGAACGGCACCGTGCGGCCTGCCAACAGCGCCACCGCGAACCGCGTCTACTCGCGCGAGGCGAGCGACTCGTTCCAGCTCGACATCGAGAAGCCCACGGGCGGCGGCGGGGACCCGGCGCAGTACAAGTATCCCAATGGCATCGACAGCTACGTGGCGGGGACGCTGGTCGAGGGGACCAACGGCAGCATCTACCGGTGCAAGCCCTTCCCCTACTCCGGCTGGTGCAAGGGCTCCGCGCCGTACTACGCGCCCGGCACGGGCAGCCACTGGAGTGACGCGTGGGAGTTCGTGCGCTGAAGGAGCGCTCGAGGTCGGTCCCGACGCGATGACGCAGTGGATGGGCGGGGGGTTGCCGGGGGCCAGGTGCCTTGCGTCAGCTCCCCGCTTTCTCCTTGCGGGAGAACGGCATCAGCAGCCGCTCCACGGGGCGGCCGTTCATCAGGTGCTCCTCGACGATCTCTCGCACGTCCTCCACCTTCACGCCCGCGTACCAGGAGCCCTCCGGGTAGATGACGACGGACACGCCGAAGGCGCAGGTGTCCAGGCACCCCGCGGCGTTGGCGCGCATGCGGCCCTTCACCCCGCGCTTGTCGAGCTCCTCCTTGAACGCGGCGCGCACCTCCTCCGCGCCCTTGGTGGCGCAACACCCCTTGGGGTGTCCGTCCGGTCGACGGTTGGTGCAGACGAAAACGTGGCGCTGGAAGGGAGGAGGCATGCTGGCCTCCTAACGCGCCGGATGTCCGAAATCGACCCCCTCCTGGCCACCCGGCGACGGGACTGTCGAGCGGCGGGCGCGCGGATCATCGCCCCCACTTGTGGCATCGCGGATCCCATGCACAGACTTTCAGCAAACGTCCCCCAGTGATCACGCCCGTTTGCGTCGGAGTGACGATACATGTCTCGCACGCTGTTATCCGTCAAGGTAGAGCCTGGCTTGCGGTGCCGGCGCCAAGGGTCTAGATCCGCCCTTGCACGCCCTCCGAGCTACAGGTTGCTACGTCCTCTGCCCGCACGGACGGCAGCGGGATAGAGCCCATTTAGTTGTGTGTGCGACAAGGCACAGCACTACCAATAGGGTCTGAGCTGTTCCTTGATCAGCCGAGGCGAAGCGCGTATTGATCCCGGCCGCCCGGTCCTCGGCCGGGCAATCTCCACAACGGAAGTCCGGGGCCAGCAGCCCCCCACGCACCGCTCGCGAGCCTGATCCAGTGCCGCTCACGCCTGTCCGCGTGACGTCCCTGGAACCTCCGGAATCTCGCGCGTTTAGCGTTGCGCAAAATTTTGCATTCCAACTCAGAGTGAACCCGGAGGGTGGCGACATGGAGAAGGAACTGAGTTCGAAGGCCCTGATCAACGGCAAGGAGCGCCGTGCGGCACGCAGCAAGCCGAAGGGGGTTTCGACGGGGCTGGGCCTGGAGCGCTACTTCACGACGCCGGGCGTGGACCCCGCGGACGAGCTGGCGTGGGAGTACCGCAGCGCGAGCATCACCGGTGAGGACGGCAAGGCCGTCTTCGAGCAGAAGAACATCGAGGTCCCCCGCTCCTGGTCGATGCTGGCCACCAACGTCGTGGCCTCGAAGTATTTCCGCGGCACGCCGGGCACGCCCGAGCGCGAGACGAGCGTGCGCAAGCTGGTGGCGCGCGTGGTGGACACCCTCACCCGCTGGGGCGTGGAGGGCGGCTACTTCGCCACGGACGTGGACAAGGAGACCTTCCACGCCGAGCTGACGCACCTGCTCCTGCGCCAGAAGGCCTCGTTCAACTCCCCCGTCTGGTTCAACGTCGGCGTGGAGGCGCAGCCCCAGTGCTCGGCGTGCTTCATCAACAGCGTGGATGACTCCATGGAGTCCATCCTCACGCTGGCCCGTACGGAGGGCATGCTCTTCAAGTACGGCAGCGGCACCGGCAGCAACCTCTCCACCATCCGGGGCAGCAAGGAGCTGCTCGCGGGCGGAGGCACCGCGTCCGGCCCGGTGTCGTTCATGCGCGGCTTCGACGCCTTCGCCGGCGTCATCAAGAGCGGCGGCAAGACGCGCCGCGCGGCGAAGATGGTCATCCTCAACGCGGACCACCCGGACGTGCTCGAGTTCATCCGCTGCAAGTCCGCCGAGGAGAAGAAGGCCTGGGCCCTCATCGAGGCCGGGTATGACCCGTCCTTCAACGGTGAGGCCTATGCCTCGGTGTTCTTCCAGAACTCCAACAACTCCGTGCGCGTCACCGACGACTTCATGAAGGCCGTCGTCTCGGATGGCCCCTGGCAGACGCGCGCCGTGCGCGACGGCTCTCCCCTGGACACCTACCGGGCGCGCGACGTGTTCCGCGAGATCGCCGAGGCCGCGCACCTGTGCGGTGACCCGGGCATGCAGTTCGACACCACCGTCAACGGCTGGCACACGTGCTCGACCACCGCGCGCATCAACGCGTCGAATCCGTGCTCCGAGTACATGTTCCTGGACGATTCAGCGTGCAACCTGGCGTCGCTGAACCTGATGCACTTCCGCGACATCGCGGGTGACTTCGACGTGGCCGCCTTCAAGCACGCCGTCGACGTCATGCTCATGGCGCAGGAGATCATCGTCGGCTTCTCGCGCTACCCCACCGAGCGCATCGCCAAGAACAGCCACGACTACCGGCCGCTGGGGCTGGGCTTCGCGAACCTGGGCGCGCTGCTGATGGCGTCGGGCCTGCCGTATGACTCGGACGCGGGCCGCAACTACGCGGCCGCCATCACCTCGCTGATGTGCGGTGAGGCCTACGCGATGAGCGCGCGACTGGCCGAGAAGCAGGGCCCCTTCGCCGGCTACGCGAAGAACGCCGAGCCCATGCTCGGTGTCATCCGCAAGCACCGCAAGGCCGCCTACAGCGTCCCCCAGGCGGGCGTCACGGCCGACCTGCACGCCGCGCAGAAGGCCGCGTGGGACTCGGCGCTCGCCCTCGGTGAGGTCCATGGATTCCGCAACAGCCAGGTCACCGTGCTCGCCCCCACCGGCACCATCGGCTTCATGATGGACTGCGACACCACCGGCATCGAGCCCGACATCGCGCTCATCAAGTACAAGAAGCTGGTCGGCGGCGGGATGCTGAAGATCGTCAACCAGACGGTGCCGCAGGCGCTCGAGAAGCTGGGCTACCCCCAGACGCAGGCCCAGGACATCGTCGCCGCCCTGGACAAGGCCGACACCATCGAGGGCGCTCCCCACCTCAAG
Organism: Myxococcus sp. AS-1-15; assembly: GCF_020037055.1. Classification (NCBI taxonomy): domain Bacteria; kingdom Pseudomonadati; phylum Myxococcota; class Myxococcia; order Myxococcales; family Myxococcaceae; genus Myxococcus; species Myxococcus sp. AS-1-15. The sequence continues at coordinate 158,727 of NZ_JAIQDF010000013.1, forward strand.
CCCGAGCACCTGTCCGTCTTCGACTGCGCCTTCAAGCCCGCCAACGGCTCTCGCAGCATCCACTGGATGGGCCACATCCAGATGATGGAGGCCTGCCAGCCCTTCCTCTCCGGCGCCATCTCCAAGACCGTCAACATGCCCTCGGACTCCACCGTGGAGGACATCGAGAAGGCGTACATGGAGTCGTGGAAGCGCGGCCTGAAGGCCGTCGCCGTCTACCGCGATGGTTGCAAGCGCACCCAGCCGCTCAACACGTCGAAGGCCGGCGTGAAGGACACGCGCAAGGCCGAGGCGGCCCCCGTGGTGGAGCCGGCCGTGAAGCCGGAGCCTCGCGCGGTGCGCCGTCGCCTGCCGGACGAGCGCCGCTCCATCACCCACAAGTTCTCGATTGGCGGCCACGAGGGGTACCTCACGGTCGGCATGTACGAGGATGGCTCGCCGGGCGAGCTGTTCATCGTCATGGCGAAGGAGGGCTCGGTGGTCAGCGGGTTGATGGACAGCTTCGCCACCAGCATCTCCCTGGCGCTCCAGTACGGCGTCCCGCTGAAGGTCATGGTGGACAAGCTGAGCCACACCCGCTTCGAGCCGAGCGGCTTCACGGGCAACCCCGCCATCCCCATCGCCAAGTCCATCACCGACTACATCTTCCGGTGGCTCGAGCTGAAGTTCCTGCCGAGCGAGGACCTGGTGGAGGACGCGGTCCTGTCTCCCGCGGAGGGCGCGTCCAAGCAGCCCGCCCTGCCCGCCCAGGCGGCCTCGTTGTCGCTCCCGTCGACGAACACGCGCGCGACGTGGCTCAACCAGGCGGATGCCCCGCCCTGCCACACCTGCGGCGCCATCATGGTCCGCAGTGGCGCTTGCTATAAGTGCGGCAACTGCGGCGCGACCAGCGGCTGCAGCTGAACCTCACGCGATGAGCTGAAGCACTCGAGGGCTCCGGAGCGCTGCTTCCGGGGCCCTCGCTGTTCTCGCGCTCGCGGCGGCGGCCACGCGGGTGGCGCGGTACGCCCGCCGTGCCCACTTGGGGCGCGAGGTCCGTGGATGCGGGACCTCGCGCGGGAGCGGACGATGCGTGGCTCAGTCCGCCCGGGTCGCGGGCAGCCGGTCGTAGACCTCCGAAGCCTTCGCGGACACTCGCGTCAGCTCGTCGAGCGTCGTGGTGGCCACCTGCGCGCCTCCCGAATCCGCGACGACGAACGCCACGGGACGCCCACGGGCGCGGATGGGGACGACGAGCAGGTGTGACGTGGGCCCACCGAGCGCGGCGAAGATGGCCTCGTCCTGGACGCAGGACGGAGCATCGAAGCTGCTGGGCCCCAGCTGGCCGAGCGCGGACACGAGCAGCGACGGGGCCTCCAGGTCCACCTTGAGCGAGGCCACCGCGGGGCTGTCACTCCCCGGCCCCCATGCATGGCCGACGCGCACGAGCCCGAAACTCTCCCCGAGCAGGAAGGCTCGCTGGAATCGACCCGCGCAGTAGGCGATCAACACCTTGCCGAGCACGCCTTGTGAGCCGACGTCATCGAGCGCCGTGAGGACCTGGTCCGCGGAGACCCTGGGGCCGTCGGGGCTCGCGTCTGGAGTGGACTCGTCCGCGGCGGCCAGCAGCGTCGTCAGTGCCTCCGAGGGAGCACGGGCCTGGGGCTGCCAGGGCTGCTGGATGAAGTCCCAGGCGGAGGCGAGGGGAAGCTCCGTGGTGGCGCCCGCTGGCGCCGCCGGACGAGCGTTGCCCTCGAGGTCCACCGCGCGGTCCTCCCACGTGTTCTCCGCGGAGTGACCGATGGTTCCGTTGCCTTCGGCCCCCTGCCACCCGACGAACTCCCACGTGGACGCGAGCTGCATCGGCGCATCGTCCGCCGCTGGAAGTTCGTCCAACTCGATGGCCGCGCGGCGCTGCGGGACGGGCCTGGGGGGCGGCGCCGAGGGCGTGGGCTCCGCGTCGGGCACCTGGGGCTCGCGCAGGGCAATCACCTCGGCGCCCGAGTGGGGACTGGGTGACGGTGGATCCACGGGAGCCGAAGCCACGGTCGCGGAGCCGGAGGACTCACCGTGGGACGCGAGCATCGTGCCCGCGGCCTCGAGGGTCAGGGTCTCCCCCACGTCGCCCTCGACGGGCACGGAGGACGACGCACCCGAGTCAATCGCGGAGGCTGGCGTGTCCTGGGCAACCGGGCTCGCGTCACCGAGCGTTGCCTTCATGAGCTTCCAGTGTTCGACCGACGGCGCTTCCGTGCTGTCGGATGCGGCGGCGCCCGAGTGCTCGGCCTCGGGGACCTCCGGTGACGACGGGACCTCGGAGTGAGGCTTCACCTCGGTTTCGTCGAGGTAGGCCACCGCGGAGGACGACTGGACCTCGGGAGCGCTCGACGTCTCCGCGTTGCGCGTCTCTGTCGCGTCGTTCGATAGCGCGGCGGTCTGGAGCGCTCGTGCAGCCGACCCGGTGGTCGATGTGAGAGGCACCTCAGGCGCTGCGCTGTCATCGGACTGCGCGGAGATGGAAGGGGCATCAACGCTCGGCTCGAGCGTGGAGACCTCGCTGGAAGACCGCGCGACGGTTTGGGACGACTCGTCGACAGCTCGGCGCTCTTCCGGCGTGGTCCTCGCCTCTCGCGCGGCAGGCTCCACATTCACGGAAGCCCCCGTGACCTTCGACTCCGGCTGCGCGACATCACCCCAGTCATCAAGCGGGCTCGCGTCCTGGCCGGTGATGCGGCCGTCCGCCCCGGAGACACCCTCCGCCACGGGACGCGCGGAAGGCGCACGGTCGGAAGCCGCGGCGCTCGAATCGACCTCGACCGTCTGGAGCGAACTGCCCTGTGCTGTCTGCGATTCGACCGCGAACGGCGCGGAGGCAATCACCGAGGCGAGGGCCACGTCCGAAACCGTCTCGACATCAGCTGGTGCGGCCCCGTCCAGCGTCGGCACATCGGAGCCCGTGGTGGACGGCGCCACCACCGCGCCCTCCCCGACTTCTTCAGGAGTGGAGAGCCGAACCGCCTCGGCATCCTCGGACGACGATGCGGCTGCGTCCTTGTCCGCGGGAGTGACGTGTTCCTCCAGTCGGGCAGGGACCGGCACATCGGTCGTCGCAGCCGCGCCCTCTCCTTCGAGCGGGTGGGCCGCGCGCGACGTGGCACCGGCCTCATGCGATGAGGCGGGCTCGACCCCATCGACCTGCGCGTTATCACGTGCCTCGATGCGTTCGTCCGCCACACGGGGTTGCGCGAGGTGCGTCTGCGCTCCGCTCAACGGCTCGGGGTGCTTGGCGACGGTCTCGTGCGAGGCGACTTCGCCGCTCGGCGCAGGCTCAGTTCGAGCACCCGCGTCACCCTCACTCCACGGTGACTCGGAGACGTCGGACGTCGTGGCCTGCGGCGACTTCTCCGCGGCACGTTCCCCAGGAGGGAGCTCCTCCTCGGACACGTCCCCCCGTGTCGGGTCGCTCGCGGCTTCGACGTTCAGCGCTGGAGCCGAGCCCGATGCCGTCGGAGGACTCGCTGCTGCGGCCGCATCGTCCAGCCCCTGCGTGTTCGACGACGCGAGCCCCGCCACTTGCGCAGGTCCATCGTCGAGAGCACCGAGCGCCGCTGGAGAGGCGTCACGTGCGTCTGCCTCGCGAACCGACGAGACCTCGGAGGCATCCGCGGCCTTCGCCGGCCCATCGTCGAGAGCGCTGTGCCCCGCTTGAGGGACCCCAGGTGCTCCACCCCCACGAACCGCGGAGACCTCGGAGCCATCCGAGGCTTGCGCCTGACTGCCTTCGCGAGCGCTGAGCACCTCGCTGGAGACTTCGAGCGCGCCTCCATCGAGGACCGCTCCGGCCACGGAGGCATCCGGGCCCGAAGCGGACTGGCTGTCCTCCGTGGAGAGAATCTCCGGACCCGACTCAGACTCCACGCGCGCATCGAGCGCGCTCGGAGGAGCCTGCGAGACATCGCCGACCGAAGGCGTTGCGGGTCCGATGCTCGACGGAACGGAGCTGGCGGCGGCGTGCGGTGGCGCTCCTCTTGGCGCCATCCCCGGAGGTTGTGGCGCGGCGATTCCCTTCATGCCCGGAGGCGGCTGCGGCCCCATCGACGGGCGCGGCGCTGCACCACCCACTTCGGGAGTCATGCCGCCCATGGGCTGGGGCGGACGCACCGTTCCTGGAGGCGGTGGCGCTCCGGGTCCTCCGGACATCGAGGGAGGTCGTCCCCCTTGCATTCCGGGAGGCATCGCACCGTGCGGTGGTCCGGGGACCGTGGGGAAGCCCGTTCCCGAGGGAGGGCGCGCACCCGACATGCCTGGAGGCACGGGGCCTTGTGGGGCCCCCATGCTCGGCATGCCCGGGTTCGAAGGACGCGTCCCCACGACACCCGGAGGCACCGGCCCCTGCGGTCCCGGACCGCCCGCTCCCTGCGGAGGACGAGGTCCCATCCCAGGAGGCACGGGCCCGGGCACCGTGGGAACTCCCGTACGCGACGGAGGCCGTGCCCCCGTCATCCCAGGAGGCACGGGCCCCGACGGAGGCCGAGCGTTCATCATCCCAGGAGGTGCGGAGCCAGGCCCCCCCATCGACCCCGGAGCAGGCGCGGCCCCAGGCATCGGCGGCGCCCCTGGTCCCGGAGGCGGCCCGCCCACGCCCTGCGCGGGTCTCGCCACCATTCCAGGCGGCAGCCCCTGACCTCCCGCTCCGGGTCCACCCGGAACAGGAGGCCCTCCCTGAACGGAAGGCATGCCGCTGCTCGACGGAGGCCGGGCCCCCATCATTCCAGGGGGCCCACCAGGTCCACCGGCGACAGGTCCACCTCCAGGCGCCCTGGGCGGAACAGCCCCCTGCACCGAGGGCACTCCACTGCTCGAGGGAGGACGCGCGCCCGGCATCCCAGGCGGCCCCAGGGGGCCCGGTCCACCCGGCATCCCAGGAGGCACAGGGCCAGGAACCACGGCCGTGCCCGCGCTCGACGGAGGTCTCGCTCCGCTCATCCCTGGAGGAACAGGTCCCTGCGCACCGGACACGACGGGAATCCCCACCCCCGACGGCCGGGCACTTGCGAGCCCCGGCGGGACAGCCCCTGGGCCCCCCGGCGCGCCGGTGTTCGGAGGAGGCCTTGCGCCTGGCGCGGCGGCCGGTCCCCATCCCGGTGACGCAGGCGGCTTCGCGCCTTGAGGCGCCGCGGACGGAGCCACCACCGGAGCGCCCAGGCCCGGCTGCGGCCGCGCTCCCGGTCCCGCCACGGGCCCCAAAGGCACCGCCCCCTGCGTCGCCACGGCCGGCTCGGCAATGCCACCCGCGGCAGCGGACGGCCGCGCCGCAGCCCCCATCCCCGAAGGAATCCCACCCTGCGGTCCCGAGGCAGCGGCCTCCACGACTCCACCGGGAGCAGACGGCGGTCGCGCGGCCATCGCCGGAGACACCGGCGCCTGCGGCTCCACGGGTGCGCCTCCGGCTCCAGGTCCACGAACCGGAGGCAGCCCCGCGCCACCAGGCCCCGCCGCCCGGGCCAACCCCGGAGGTTGGACCGGAGACCACTGCCCCGCGGACTGTCGCGACACCATGCCCGGCGGTTGAGCGGATTGTCCCCCCTGTCCCTCGGGGTTGCCGGCGAGCACCGGGCTCCTCGGGGCGGGAGTCTCCACCACCTCCTCCATCACCCCTTCGAGCACCTCCTCGGTGTCCACCACATCGAGCTCCTCGGTGGGCTCGATTTCCTCCGCCGCCTCGAACTCCTCCTCGGGTTCGATCTCCTCCGCCTCCTCAATCGGCGCGGGAGGAATCGCCGGAGCCAGCCGAGGCGGCTCCGCCGGCGCGAGCCGAGGCGGAGGCCCCGACGGCCGAGCCCCTCGCGCCGCGTCCACGGACGCCAACTGGGGCGGCCCCGGAGGCCGGGCCGACGCCGCGGGCCCCAGCACCGGTGGCCCGGACTTCGTCACCACCGCCGCGGGCGCCTCCGACGCATCCCCCAGCAGCCCCCCCGTTGGCGCCAGCACCGGGCTCGCTCCCGTCCACGGCGTCTCTTCCGTCGTCGCGTCGTCAGAGTCGTCACTCAGGAACTGCCCGGGCGCCAATCCACCGAACATCCCCTCCGTCCCCGGAGCGGCCCGCACGGGCGCGGGCGGGGGCGGAGACTCGGGCTGCTCCACCACCCCGCCCCGCGTCTGCACGGGCGGGGCCGCGGGACGAGGCGGCGGCGCCGGAGCCAACCGCCGGGCCGTCGCCATGCTCAACGAGCGCGACTCGCGCCGGATGCCATAGCGCTGGGCCTGGTAGTGGAACAGCCGCAGCTCGGGCGTGATGTGCGGGAGGATTCGCAGGCCCGTGATGAACCCCAGCGCGTCCGTGTGCTGGATTTCGAAGGGGCTCGCCATGGCCACCCTCAGCCGGCGCCCCTCCTGTCCCAGCGGGAAGGCCAGGTGCTTCTCCGCGAGCGCCGCCGGAAGCAACGTGAGCGTCGCGTCCGTGACGGCCTCGAAGTCGGCCTCCTGCGCCACCGGGTAGCGGGTCTGCTCCCCCAGCACCATCGCCAGGGTGTCGATGTCCAGCATCTCCAGCTCGACGAGGATGGAGCCCAGCCGCCCACCGTAGATGAGCTGTGCCTTCAGGGCTTCGTCGAGCTGCGCCTGCGAGAGGAGGCCCTTGCGGACCAGGATTGCTCCGAGCTTTTCGGCCATGCCTCCCGGAGTCTAGACGGCTTCGCCCCACACCGGACCGGCCCCCGTGCGCCCTCGCGTCATTTCGCCCAGGTCCGCGGGTACCTCGCACACAACCCGGCGGCAACAATCGCGCTCCGTGTGAAATCAGACGGGCGCCCAACCTGCCTGCCCTCCCCCCGAGACAGTGTCAGTTCCGCGTCCAGGACCCTTGCTCCCGGCAAACGCCGCCAGGCCCACATCCCATCGCCTTGTTGCAACCGGGTACTCAACTGCGAGTCGGGGCCCTACGTGACTGCCGCTATAACGGTGCGTGCAGCCCACGCTGCGAAGTCCCATCCCCTGCAGGAGAACCGATGAAACGATTCCAGCTCGCAGGTCTCGTCGCCGCGCTGTCGCTCAGCGCGCCGGCGGCGCTGGCCTCGGCGCCCGTGTGTGAGGCGACCGTGTCGCCCGCCTCCCAGCGCGCCACGAAGGTCGGCGAAGACGTGCACCGGCGTTTCGAGTCGGCCCATCCCTACGCCACCCCGGAGCTGCGCACACGAAGCGGTCCGCTCCACACCGACGTCATCACCCACCCGGGCGCCGCGTACATCGCCGCGCACTTCGAGCGGCTGGAACTCGCGGAAGGCGACTTCGTCGTGGTGCGCGCCCCGGACGGCTCGCGCTCCAAGCGCTACGACAACCGCCACCCCGGCGCGCGCGACGGCTTCTGGGCCCTGCACATCCCCGGCGACACGGCCATCATCGAACTGCACAGCGCGGACCACCCCGGCCGCCAGGGCATCCTGAACCAGCACGGCTACAGCATCGACCGGTTCGCGCGCGGCTACACCAACGAGGAGATGGGCTTCACCTCCGAGCTGAACAAGGCCGTGTGTGGCGCGGACGACTCGCGCTGGGCGCCCTGTTACGCCGCCAGCGACCCCACCCTCTATGGCCGCGCCCGCCCCGTGGCGCGCCTGCTCATCGGCGGCTCCAGCGCGTGCACCGGTTGGCTCGTGGGCAGCCAGGGTCACGTCATGACGAACCAGCACTGCATCGCCACCGCGAGCGACGCGCAGAACACCGACTTCGAGTTCATGGCGGAGGGCGCCAGCTGCGCCACGAGCTGCGGCAGCTGGTTCGGCTGCCCCGGCCACGTCATCTCCGGCGGCACCCTGGTCCAGGCGGACGCGCCCCGTGACTACGCGCTGGTGCGGCTGGCGATGAATCCCACCAACAGCTTCGGCTACCTGCAGCTTCGCGGCTCGGGCGCGGTGGTGAACGAGCGCATCTACGTCCCGCAGCACCCCGCCGGGTACGGGAAGAAGATCGCCGTCGCCTCCACGGACGCCTCGGACGCGTCCGGCTTCGCGGAGGTCTACAGCCTCAACGAGCCGTCCTGCCAGTCTGGCGGCCCCAACGACGTGGGCTACTTCGCGGACACGCAGGGCGGCTCCTCGGGCTCCCCCGTGATTGGCCATGGCGACCACCTGGTGGTGTCGCTGCACCACTGCGCCAACTGCCCCAACCGCGGCGTCCCCATCCAGGCCGTCATCAGCCACCTGGGAGCGAACCTGCCCACGTGCGCCCTGCCCGCCGCCGGCTGCCCCAACCCCAACGGCGACGGCACGCCGCCCCCGGAGGAGCCGCCTCCGCCGGCCAACTCCTTCGTGTACACGGCCTCCAACACCAGCGACGCCCAGCAGAACACGACCAACAAGCGCATCGTCCTCACCGCCGGCCAGACGCTCACCGTGGCCACCTGCGGCCTGACGGGAGCGAAGACCTCCGGGGACACCTATCTGCGCCTGCACAACCCGTCCGGCGCCTCCGTGGCCGCCAACGACGACGCCTGTGGAGGCCGCGGCTCCAGCATCACCCACGTCGCCACCGTCACCGGAGAGTACGAGGTGCGCGCGGGCTGCTACGCCAACGGGAGCTGCGGCGGCACCGTGGTGTGGGAGGTCTCCGGCGGAGGCAATCCCCCCACGCCCCCCACCTCCGGCACCTTCCAGTACAACGGGACGAACACCGACAGCGCCCAGCGCAACACCACCAACCGGGATGTCGTCGTCGCCGCGGGCCAGACGCTCCTGGTGGCCACCTGCGGCCTGCCGAACACGTCCTTCAGCGGGGACACCTTCCTGCGCCTCTACGGCAACGGGGCGCAGGTCGCGGCGAACGATGACGCGTGCGGGGGCCGGGGCTCCAGCGTGAGCTACACCGCCACCGCCAACGGCACGGTCCAGATTCGCGCGGGCTGCTACACCAGCGGGACCTGCAGCGGCACGGTGGTCTGGAACCTCCAGTAGCGCGGGTCCGGTTCCACGGCGCGTCGGGCCCTCGGAATTCCACGGCCCGGCGCGGGAGGGGGCCTCGGATTTCCGAGGCCCGCTCGCCCTCCCGACGTCAGTAGGCGTTCTTCGAGAGGAAGCCGCCGAGCGCGGTGCGCACGAGGATCTTCAGGTCCATCAACAGCGACCAGTTCTCGATGTAGTACAGGTCGTACTCGATGCGCTTCTCGATGCACGTCTGGCCGCGCAGGCCGTTGATCTGCGCCCAGCCGGTGATGCCCGCCTTCACCTTGTGCCGCAGGTGGTAGCGCGGAATCTGGCGCTTGAACTCCTCGATGAAGACGGGGCGCTCGGGGCGAGGGCCCACGAGGCTCATGTCCCCCGTCAGCACGTTGAAGAACTGCGGCAGCTCATCCAGCGAGTACTTGCGCAGGAACGTGCCGATGACGGTGCGGCGCGGGTCGTCCTTGCGCGCCATCATCGCCCCGGAGTGCTCGGCGTCCACGCGCATGGTGCGGAACTTGAGGATGGAGAAGGTGCGCCCGTCCATCCCCATGCGCTCCTGGCGATAGAGCACCGGCCCGCGGCTGGTCAGCCGCACGGCGATCGCGGTGGCCAGGATGAGCGGCGAGGTGGCGAGGATGGCCAGGAGCGAGAAGAGGATGTCGAACGCCCGCTTGGCCACCCGGCTCCAGCCCTCCATCGGGTCGCCCTGCAGCCGGATGATGGGCAGGCCGCCGAACTCCTCCAGGCCGCCATACAGGGTGATGTACTGGTAGAGGTCCGGGACGACGCGGACGTCCACGGTGCGCAGCGCCAGCTGCTCCATGAGCTGCTTGACGTGGGCCTGCTCCTGCAGCGGCAGCGCGAGGATGACCTGGTCCACCGGGTGCGCGTCCAGCACGCGCTCCACGTCGCCCACGTGGCCAATCACGCGCACGCCGTTGACGTACTGGCCCACCTTCTCCGGCCGCAGCGACAGAAGGCCCGTCACCCGGAAGCCCAGCTCCTTGTGGACCTCCACCGTCTCCACCACGCGCTGGCCCAGCTCCCCCGCGCCGATGACGAGGATGGACTTCAGGTTGTGGCCCCGCCGGCGCACCTCGCTGAGCACGTAGCGGAACGCCAGCCGGCTGCACGTGACCAGCACGAAGGCGTAGACGACGAAGATGACCAGCGTCAGGCGCGAGTAGCGCTCGCGCACGAAGTAGGTCACCGCCACCAGGATGAGCGTCGCGGTGATGGTGGACTTGAAGACCTCGAACACCTCACCGGTGTTCGTCCGGGAGCGGATGGCCGCGTACAGCCGCGACTGCTTGAAGGTCACCGGGAAGATGACCAGCAGCATCAGCAGGAAGACGAACGAGTCCTCCCAGGGAGGGATGCCCTCCGTGACGGGGACGATGCCCGAGAACCGCGTGGCGTACGCCAAGGCGAACGCCAGCGCGAGCATCACCATGTCCGCGACAACCTTGATGGACGTGTAGAAGCGCTGGAGACGACTGAACACGCCTAGACTCCTGTAACCTGGTCAACGGGGCGCCACCCCACTGCAAGACTCGCACCCTGGTCCGACGAGCACGCGTCCTGCCCGACTCCCTCTGACGAGACGGCCTCCTAACACGGAAAAACGCGTGAAACCAATGGGTTACCTCCACCCCGGCTGGACAATGGTGGGCAGAGGACACAGCCCGTCGATGAAAGACGGAGGTGGGGATGACAGCCGCGTCACACCGTCGTGGCGCGGGTTGTGGATTTCGTCGACAGGCTGAGGAGCGACTCCACTTCGCGGAGCATCGCCTGCTGGAAGGACTGGCGGCTGAAGCGCTCGGCCTGCGAGCGGGCCTCTCGGGGACTGAAGCTCGCTTCCCAGGAATCGAAGCGGCGGACGGCCTCCGACAACGACGCGGGTGTCTGTTCTGAAAAGAACAGTCCGGTGCGGCTGTTCACCGTCTCCAACGCGCCGCCCTTGGCGAAGGCGATGACGGGGCGGCCGGTGGCCTGGGCCTCCAGCGGGGTGATGCCGAAGTCCTCCTCGGGCGTGAAGATGAGGGCGCGGGCGTCCCGGTACAAGGACGGCAGGGCGTCATCGGAGACGTTGCCCAGGAAGCGGATGTTCGGCGGCGGAGCGCCGGAGGTGAGCCGCGCGGCCTCCTGGCCGGTGCCCACCACCCAGAGGGGAACGCCCAGCTCGCGGAAGGCCTCGAGCGCGATGTCCAGCCGCTTGTAGGGCGCGAAGGCGCCGAGCCACAGGAAGTATCCGCCGCGTCCCCCGCCCTCCAGCGGCGACCGGGTGAAGCGCTCCAGGTCCACCGGGGGATGCACGACGGTGGCCTCGCGCCCCCAGAAGCGCTGGAGCTTGGCGGCGACGTGGTGGCTATTGGCCACGAAGCGGTCCACGCGCGCCGCCGAGGCACGGTCCCAGCGCCGCAGCCAGGGCCGCACCGCGTGCGCCGCCGCGCGCACGGGCAGCCGGGCGCGGCCGGGGCCGAAGTAGTCGTCGAACAAATCCCACATGTACCGCATGGGCGCGTGCACGTAGCTCAGGTGCGGCACCCCCGCGGGCGCGCGCAGGCCCTTGGCCACGCAGTGGCTGGAGGACAGCACCAGGTCGTAGTGCCCCTGGAGGCGCAGCGACTCGATGGCCCGGGGCATCAGGGGCAGCAGGTGCCGGTAGCGGCCGTGGACACCGGGGATGTGCTGGAGGAACGAGGTGAAGATGCGCCGGGACTCGATGGCGGGGGACTGGGTGCCCGGCTGGTGGATGAGGGTGTAGATGTCCGCGTCGGGCAGTGCTTCGCAGAGCGCGTCGAGCACGCGCTCTCCCCCGCGGTGGGTGACCAACCAATCGTGGACCAGGGCGACCTTCACGAGGGCGGCTTCTAGCACCCCCCATGCCGTGCACGGCCAGCAACATGAAGCAGGTGGCTGCCTGCCCCCACGAGGGCCGCGCGTGTGGTACGCGGGAAGCGTGGCTCAAGTCCTCCTCGACCTGCGCATGGTGCGCGGCCGGCTGCATGGAATCGCTCGCTACGCGCTGGAGCTGGCGCGACGTGTGCCGCTCCTCGCGCCGGACCTGCGCTTCTCCGCGCTGGTGCCACCCGAGGGGCTCCCCTCGGACCTGGGGGTGCTCGCGCCCCGGATGCCGCTGCACCGCTCGCTCGCGGGCTTCCTCTCGCCGGTGGAGCAGGCCGCGCTGGCGGCGGAGCTGACGAAGCTGTCACCGGACGTCTTCCACGCCACGTCGTTCTCGCTGCCGCTGTTCTGGCGCGGTCCGCTGGTCGCCACGCTGCATGATGCCAACCACGTCGCGCTCGCCCGCGAGTACACGCCGGCGCAGGCGCTCTACTACCGGCTGGTGGTGGGGCCTCGCGCGAGGCGGGCCTCGGCGCTGGTGACGGTGTCCGAGTTCTCCCGCGAGGAGCTGGCGCGACACCTGGGGCTGTCGCCCTATCGGCTGCAGGTGATCCACAACGGCGTGGACCCGAGCTTCCAGCCGCCGTCCCCGGTGGAGGCCCGCGCGTTCCGCGAGCGGCACGAGCTGCCCGCGCGCTACGTGGCCGCGGTGGGCAACGCGAAGCGGTTCAAGAACCTGGAGCTGCTGCGCCACTTCGCCGCGGACCTGCCGGTGCCCATCGTCCTGCTGGCCGGCAAGGGCGCGGTGGCGCACGAGCTGGGGCTGCACGAGAACGTCCTGGACCTCGAGGAGCTGCCCGAGTCTCAGATGCCGCTGTTCTATGGCGCCGCGGCGGCGCTGCTGTTGCCCTCGAAGTACGAGGGCTTCGGGCTGCCCGCGCTCGAGGCGATGGCGACCGGGTGCCCGGTGCTCGCGGCGGACGCGACGGCGCTGCCCGAGGTGGTGGGGGGCGCCGCGCTGAGGCTGCCTCCGGATGACCCGCACGCCTGGCGCGAGGCGACGCTGCGAGTCCTGCGCGACGATGCGCTGCGCGCGGAGTTGACGGAGCTGGGACGCGAGCGCGCCGCGCGCTTCACCTGGGACGAGTGTGCTCGGCGCACCGTCGCCGTGTACCGGCGTGTCCTCGAGAACCGCGCGCCCTCCACGACCTGAGGAGTCGACCGACGTCACGCCTGCACGTCGCATCCCGCGGGCGGCGACACCTGTTCCTCACGCGGCCTCGAAGCAATTCATGGCGCGAGCCATGGAAAAGCCCTGACACGCGACGACGCGCCAGGCCGAGGCAGGGCGGCGACACGCAACGCCGCTCGGACCTCACTCGCGCGCGGCGGGCGCCGGCGCGGCGGGCCGACGTGGCGCCGCGCCGCGAAGCACCCCGCTCCCCTCGCACAGCCCCAGTCCCCACACGAGCGCGAACGACAGGTGCACGCTGGAGTGGAACGGCAGGTAGTGCACGAGCGCGAGGATGTGGAAGCCCACGAACGACAGCAGCGCGCCGGTGGCCGCGATCGACCCCGCGCGGTGTCGACGGATGAGCGCCCAGCCCAACAGGCCGTGCACCGTGAGCATCAACACCAGCCCCACCAGCCCCGTCTCGGCCCACACCGTGAGCCAGAGGTTGTGCGAGTCCGTGGCCAGCAGGTCCGTGATGCCCGACTCGTCCTGCCGCGCGAGCACCGCCGCCTTGTGGTTGCCGAAGCCCACGCCCACCCAGGGGTGGTCCTGGACGAGGCTCCAACCCACCGTCATCGCCAGCTCGCGCTCGCCGCCGTAGATGTTGTCCGCCGCCTTCCCCAGGCGCGCGCGCCACGCGGGAGACGCGAGCACGACGACAATCAATCCGGCGATGAGCCCCAGCCCCACCCTGCGCGCCAGGCCGCTCACGAGCAGCAGCAGCGCCACCACGCTCACCATCAACGCCGCGCCGAGCGCCGCGCGCGCGAACGCGTTGTAGATGGACACCAACATGCCCAGCACCACCACGCCCGCCAGCAGCCGACGGCGCGCGACCTCGGAGCCTCCGAGGATGGCCAGCGCGGGCCCCAGCGCGGCGATGGCGCCGTGCGCGAAGCGCAACCGGTGGAAGAAGATGCCGCCCGCCGCGTAGCGCGGTGAGGCCTCCGTGCCGAAGTTCTCGTGCAGCCGGGCCAGGTTCAGCTTCAGGAACGCGGGGGGCTCCCAGGGCCAGCGCACGCGGTTCTGGAAGATGCCCAGGCCCGCCGCGAACAACCACCCGCCCAACACCGTCCCGGCAAGCGCCAACCAGGGCACCCCCACCGAGCCCACGCACGCCACCGCCGCGCCCGCCACCGAGTCGAGCACCTGCCCGTAGCGGGAGCTCCGCGGCCACGCCGCCGCCGCGCCCGTCATGAGCGCGAGCGCGGGCGACACCACCTGCCACGCGCACAAGGCCACGCTCGCCAGGACATACGCGCGCACGTCCCTGGCGAGCACGAGCCTCCGCTTCGCCAACAGCACCAGCGAGAGCAGCACCGCGGCGGACGCGGCCACCTGCAGCACGACCTCCGCCAGCACGAGTCCCACGGCCCAGGCGAGCAGCACTCCGGCCACGACGCGACGAAGAAGAATCTCCAGCCGGGGCTGGGAGGGTTGGTCCATGAGGGGGTTCACGCTATCTCACGGCGAGCCAACGACGGGGCACGTGAAGAAACCCCTCCCGACGGAGCCAGAGCGCGGCGGCCACCAGCACGAGGATGACGGGGGGTGTCCACGCCGCCACCGGGGGTGACAGGCGCTCCGTCAGCACCAACGTGCGGCACACCATCATCAGGCCCCACATGCCCACCGCCACGAGCAGGCCCTCGACGATGGCGGCGGTGAGGTGGCCCTTGCGGCTGTTTCGCAGCGCCAGCCCCACCCCCAGCAGCGCGGCCGGCAGCGCCGCCAGCGGATAGGCGAAGCGGTTGTGCAGCGCGAGCTCGAACTGCTTGGTGGCGAGCCCCACCTCGCGCCGCGCGACGATCTGCTCGCGCAGCTCCCGCACGCGCATCTGCTCCGGACGGCCCGGGCGGATGCGGAAGGCCGAGGCGGCGATGCCCAGCTCGTACTCCGCGCTCTCCAGGCTCTTCACCGCCGTGTCCTGCTCCCCGCTGAACGTGCGCTCCACCACGCCCGTCAGTCGCCAGCGGTTGCCGTCCAGCCACTCCATGCGCGCCGCGTCCAGTCGGCTTCGCAGCTCGAACTCGCGCGACAGGGTGAAGATGGACACATCCTGGAAGCCCTCCTGCGCGCTGCCCGCGCGGAGGAAGAAGATGCGGTCCCCTCGGCGGAACCACTGCTTCGGCGTGTAGTAGAAGCGCCAGTCCCCCCAGCGGTTGAAGCGCTGGGTGGTGATTTCGTCCACGCGGCGCCCGGCGTGCGTCGCCACGACCTCGTCGAAGACCACCAGGCCCGAGCAGGCCAACAAGCCGAACGCCAGCACCGGCATGTACAGCGCGGAGGGGCCGAAGGTCAGCGCGCGGATGGCCGTCACCTCCCCCTGCTTGCGCAGCGCGGACACCGTGGTGCCCGCGGCCAACAGCAGCGCGGCCGGCCCCAGCTGCTGGACGGCCATCAGCGCCTTGTAGCCGTAGAGCTTCGCCGCGTCCGTCACCCAGCCCGGGCCCGTGTACGTCTTCGCCCGGTCCACGAAGTCCACCACCACGAACACGAGCACCAGGCCGCCGAGGATTCCCAGCGCGAAGCGCACGTACGTCCGCAGCACATAGCCGAAGAGCGTCAGTCTCACCGGACCGTCCCCGAGCGGCTCACCCGATACAGGGCCACCGCCCCCACCACCATGAACACGACATTGGCCAGCTGTCCCGCGAGCGCCGCCGGCAGCTTGCCCTGCTGTCCCAGCTGCTCGAAGGCCCGGCTGAGCAGGTAGTACAGGACGTAGCCACCCAGCGTCAGCAGGTAGCCCCACGCGCGGCCCGCCTGTCGCCGACCGATGGCCAGCGGCGTGCCCAGCAGCGCGAACGCGATGGGCGCCAGCGCGCCCCCCAACCGGCTGTGCAGCGCCATCCGGAAGCCTCGCGCGTCGCCGCCCTGCGCCTCCGCCTCGCTCGCCGCCTGCATCAACTCCACCGGCGTCAGCTCCTCCTTCGCGGAGGTGAAGCGGCCCCGCTTGCCCATGGACGCACCCACGCCCACGCTGATCTCCGCGCCATCGAAGTGGATGACGCTGTAGTCCTCGCTCGCGCGCCCGGAGCGGTGCACCTCGCCGTCCTCCAGCGCGAAGCGCAGCACCTCGCCGCTGTTGGACGTGCCCACCTGTCCGCGATGCGCCAGCACGAGCAGGGGCGAGC
Organism: Myxococcus sp. AS-1-15; assembly: GCF_020037055.1. NCBI lineage: Bacteria > Pseudomonadati > Myxococcota > Myxococcia > Myxococcales > Myxococcaceae > Myxococcus > Myxococcus sp. AS-1-15. The sequence goes on from NZ_JAIQDF010000013.1 coordinate 174,863, forward strand.
TCGCCTCGCGGTCATCGTGCAGCAGCACGTTCGTCCACTTGCCGTCCGCGGACACCTTCTCCGCGTACAGCGTCAGGTCACTCAGGTCCTCGTAGAAGGTCCCCGACTTCACGTCGCCCACGACGTTCTTGCGGATGACCTCGCTCACCAGCTCCTTCACGCCGGTGAGCCCCCACGGCTGCGCGGTGGAGGTGATGAGCAGCATGAGCGCGCTGAGCGCCACCGCGATGCCCATGGGCGCCGCGAGCAGCCGCGAGGGCCCCACGCCCAACGCCTGGAGCGCCGTCAGCTCGCGGTCCTCGCCCAGCCGCCCCAGCCCCAGCAGGATGGCCAGCAGGAAGGCGATGGGCAGCGCCATCATCAGGAAGTGCGGCGTCAGGTACGCCACCAGCCGGCCCAGGTCCGTCAGCGTCACGGACGAACCCAAGAGCACGTCCGTGCCCCGCAGGAACTGCATCACGAAGAGCAGCAGGAACATGAAGGCCACCCAGACACCGAGCGGCACCAGCAGCTCCTTGAGCAGATAACGCGAGATGCGCGTCACGACGTCGCCTTCAGCCCCTTCGCGCCGATGTCACGACGGAAGTGCATGCCCTCGAAGCGGATCGCCTCCACCGCCGCGTAGGCGCGCTCCCGCGCCCGCGCCAGGTCCTCGCCCCGGGCGCACACCGTCAGCACGCGTCCGCCACTGGTCACCAGCGCCCCACCCCGCTCCTCCGCGCCCGCGATGAACACCAACGCGTCCGCCGGCACCGCGTCCACCCCGTCGATGCGCTGCCCCTTGCGCGGTGACTCGGGATACCCCTCCGCCGCCACCACCACGCCCACCGAAGCGCCGGACGCGGCCACCAGCGGCCTCGACTCCAGCTGCCCCCGCGCGCACGCATCCACCAGCGGCAGCAGGTCCTCACCCAGCTGCATCATCAACACCTGCGTCTCCGGGTCTCCGAAGCGCGCGTTGAACTCCAGCACCTTGGGGCCGCTCCGCGTGAGCATCAGCCCCGCGTACAGCACGCCCCGGAACGCAAGCCCGCGCCGACGCAGCACCGCCAGCGTGGGCGCGATGACGCTCTCGCCCACCTCCGCCAGCTGCCGCGCGTCCAGGAAGGGCGCCGGGCTGTAGGCCCCCATGCCGCCCGTGTTCGGACCGGTGTCGCCATCCCCCACGCGCTTGTGGTCCTGTGACAGGGGCAGCATCACGTAGCGCTCGCCGTCGCAGAGCGCCATGGCGGAGACCTCCTCGCCCTCGAGCAGCTCCTCCAGCACCATGCGCTGACCCGACGAGCCCAGGGCCGCCACGGCCCGCACCGCCTCGCGCGCGGCCTCCACGTCATGCGCGACGATGACGCCCTTGCCCGCGGCCAGCCCGTCCGCCTTGACGACGATGCGGCCCTGCGCCACCGCGTAGGCCTCCGCCTCCGCCGCGTCCGTGAAGGTCCGGAAGGCCGCCGTGGGCACGCCCGCCTCGGCCATGATCTCCTTGGCGAAGGCCTTGGAGCCCTCGATGAGCGCTGCGCCCGCCACCGGTCCGAAGCAGGCGATGCCCGCCTTCGCCAGCGCGTCCGCCACTCCCGCCACCAGCGGCGCCTCCGGCCCCACCACCACCAGGTCCACCGACTCGCGCTTCGCGAGCGCCACCACCTCGTCCGGAGAGTCCGCCTTCACCGGCACGTTCGTGGCCAGCTTCGCGGTGCCCGGGTTGCCCGGGGCACACCACAGCCGCGTCAGGCGCGGGCTCTGCGACAGCTTCCACGCCAGCGCGTGCTCACGGCCTCCGGAACCCAGCAACAGGACCTTCACATCCACCTCATCTGTCCAACAGGTAGAGCATCCGTTTGGCGGGGAGGTACTCGGGGTCCAACCCCACCACGCTCACGAGTTCCTTGCGCGCCTCGGCTCGCCGCTGCGTGGACTCCAGCTCCGCCAGCCGCACCCTCGCGGACCAGAGCGTGGGGGACAACCCCAGCGCATCCCGCAGCGCGCGCTTGGCGGGCTCCACCTGACGGCCGTCCGCCAGCGCCCAGCCATGCGCCAGGTGCGCCACCGGGTGCTGCCGCCCCGCCGACACCGCGCGCGCCGACAGCGCCCGCGCCTCCGTGGTGTTGCCCTTGCGCGAGGCGATGAGCGAGCGGTACGCCAGCGCGTCCGCGTTGTTCGCGTCCGACTCCAGCACGTCGCGCAGGTGCCGGTCCGCCGCGTCCAGATCCCCCTGATGGAAGCGCAGAACCCCCTCGTAGAGGGAGGGGCCCGGGTCATCGGGGTTCTGCGCGAGCGCGAGGATGGTGCCCTCCACGCCCCTCACCGTCTCCGCGGGCCGCAGCCAGAAGCGCGTGCTCACGGGCCGGGGCTCCAGCCGCAGCGGGTCCGCCGCCAGGGCCTGCTTCAGCACCCGGAACGCCTCCGTGCTCCGCTTCGCCGCGGCCTCGGCCACGCCGGCCAGCAACTGCGCGTCCAGCCGCCGCGCATCCAGGCTCGTCGCCGTCTGGAAGCGCTCCAGGGACTCCAGGGGCTTCTTCTCCAGGAGCAGCAGGCGGCCCTCCAGCACCGCCTCCAGCGCGCGGTCCTCGAGCCGACCCTTGATGCCATCCAGGTGCTTGCGCGCCTTCGCCGCGTCGCGCTGCTCCAGCGCCACCAGGAAGACCTGCAGGTGCGCCTCGGGCAGCTCCTTCGCCAGGCCCAGCGCCTCTTCCGCGGCCTTCACGCCCGCGTCGCTGTTGCCCGCGGCGCGCTCTGCGGCGGCCAGGTGCACGAGCACCTGCGCCACGTCGCGGTGGTCATGGCGCTCGCGCGTCTTCAACAGCGCCCGCAGCTCTCGCACGCCCGCGGCGGCATTGCCCTCCGCCTGATAGCGCAGCACCGCGAGCGGCAGCAGCGCCCGCAGCTCCCCGGGGTCCGCCTTCACGCGCGCCTCGTACAGCTTGCGCGCCTCCTGCGGCTCACCGACCTCCTGGTAGATGCGTGACGTGGCCGCCAGGCTGTCCCAGTCCCGGGGGTCCGCCGTCAGGCGCTTGCGCAGCGTCTCCAGCGCGAGCTTGTACTCACCCGCGGACTCGTGCGCGAGCGCCCGGTAGTACTGGATGCGCTTGAGGTCCGGGGCGAGCTTCTGCGCCATGCCGAACTGCTGGTCCGCCAGCCCCCCGGACGACGACAGGTAGACGCGGCCCATCACCAGATGCGCCTCCGCCTTCTGCGCATCCGTCGCCTTCGCGTGCGCCAGCGACTCCTCCGCCAGCACCCGGGCCCGCTCACGCGGCGCGCTCTGCCGCGAGCGCGTCAGCAACAGGTTCGCCTCCGCCAGGAGCAGCTGGGGCACGCGCCCCGCGCGCGACTGGGCGGCCTCGACCAGCTCGCTCGCCTCCTTGAAGGCCCCGTCATCCAACCCCGCGCCGCGCCCCAGCGCGAGCGACTGGACATAGCCCGCGATGGCCTCGTCGCTGCGAGGGTCCAGCAACAACGCCTGCTGGAAGGACTCCTCGGCCTCCGTGTACGCGGAGCGCTCCTCGCGGGCCAGCTGCCGCCGGCCGTCCTCGAGTCGCTGCGCGCTCGTGCCCTCCAGCTCCAGGTACTTCAGCTTCCAGCGCGGGAGCACCGTCTGGATGACCTCGGGGATGGGCGCCACGACGGGCGTCGCGGCCGCCTGCCGCGCCTCTTCCTGATGCTGCAGGTAGAAGTAGCCGCCCACCCCCGCGCCACCGAGCACGAGCACCAGCCCGCCCACCAAGCCCCAGCGCCCCCCACCGCCCGACGAGCCCTGCTTCTGCGCGGAGCCCGAGCGCACGTTGGACGGCGGACGCGCCGCGGCGCGCTTGCCACTGCGCGGCTCCGCGCCCAGCTCCGGCGCGGGCGGGCCCCGCATCGAGCTCACGTCGTCCCGCATGCTCTGCCCCAGCGAGGCGTCCACCCCACCCTCCTCGGGCGCGGTGAGCGGGGGCAGGAAGTCCATGCTTCCCGGAGCAGCGACGGGCGCGGCCGACTTGGGCGCACTGCCCGCGGACTCGCGCTGACGGCACGCATCACAGATGCCGAGCGCCTGGTCGAACGGGTCGACGAGCGGCTTGTTGCAGGTGCGGCACCCCATCGTCGCCGGCTTCGGCGCGGCGGCAGCGGCGGGCGGAGGCGCGGCGGGACGCGGCGGCGCCACGGAGACAGGCACCGCGCCGGGCTCCGAGGAGATGCGAGCCACGGGCGCGGGCGGCGAGGTGGGCGCGGGCCCCAGGAAGTCGAGCAGCGGATCCGCTCCCGCCGAGGGCGCCGGCGCGGGCCCGCCCAGGTCGGCGAACGGGTCCACCGGCGGCGCGCTGCTCGGCGAGGGCTCCGGCATCGCACCGAAGTCTCCGAACAGGTCGGCCTCCGGCGCCGCGGCCTTCGCGGGCCGGGCCGGAGCGGCGGGCGCCTGCGCGGGCGTCGGCGCCGGGGCGCCGAAGTCACCGAACAGGTCATCCGCGGGAGGCGGCGCGGAGGAAGCGGGCGCCGCGGGACGTGACGGGGCCGCTGGCGCGTCCTGTGAAGGCGCGGCCGAGGGATCCCGCCGGACGAGCTGCAGGTTGCGGCAGCGGGGACATTGCGCGCGGACGCCCTTTGCCGTGATCAGTCGATCATCGATGGCATAGGCGGCGGCGCATTTCTGGCAGACGATGCGCATGAGTCAGTGCCGGAAGTGTCGCACTCCGGTCACCACCATGGCCATCCCATGTTCGTCCGCGGCGGCGATGACCTCCGCATCCCGAACAGAGCCGCCCGGCTGGATGACGCAGGTCGCACCCGCCCGGGCCGCCTCGTCCAGGCCGTCCCGGAAGGGGAAGAAGGCGTCCGAGGCCACGGCGCTCCCCTGGAGGGCCGCTCCGCCGCGCTGCATCGCGATCCGGACCGAGTCCACCCGATTCGTCTGTCCGCCGCCCTGCGCCAACAGCTGGCTGCCCGAGGCGAAGACGATGGCGTTGCTCTTGACGTGCTTGCACACCTTCCAGGCGAAGCGCAGGGCGCGCTCCTCGTCCGGTGTGGGGGCCCGCTTGGACACCACCTTCCACCCCAGCTCCGGCTCCACCGCGTCCCGGTCCATCAGCAGCAGGCCTCCGGACACGCTCCGGCCGTCCAGCTGGGCCCTTGGCCGCGCGGTCGGAGACGCGAGCGCCGCGCCCGCCTCCAAGAGCCGCAGGTTCTTCTTGGCCGCCAGCACCTGCAGCGCCGCCTGCGAGTACGAGGGGGCGATGACCGCCTCCAGGAACGTCTCCGCCATCGCCTGCGCGGTGGCCTCGTCCACCTCGCGGTTGAACGCCACGATGCCGCCGAACGCGGAGGTCTCATCCACCGCCCGCGCCGTGCGGTACGCCTTCACCAGCGCGTCATCCACTGCCACGCCGCACGGCGTGTTGTGCTTGATGATGACCGCGGCGGGCCGCTCGGCGAACTCGAGCGCCAGGCCCAGCGCCGCGTCCAGGTCCAGGATGTTGTTGTACGAGAGCTCCTTGCCCTGGAGCACCTTGGCGAAGCCCACCGTCGGCTCCGAGGGCGCCGAGTGCTCGCGGTAGAAAGCACCGCGCTGGTGCGGGTTCTCCCCGTAGCGCAGGTCCTGCGCCTTCTTGAACGACAGCGACAGCTCTCCGGGGAAGGGCTCGCTTGCCTGCGCGGACAGCCACGCGGAGATGGACGCGTCGTAGGCCGCCGTGTGCGCGAACGCCTTGCGCATCAGCTTGCGCCGCGTCGCCTCGCCCACCGCCTTGTGCTGCTCCAGCTCCGCGAGCACCGACGGATAGTCGTCCGGGTCCACCACCACGGCCACGTGGCGGAAGTTCTTCGCGGAGGCGCGCACCATCGCCGGCCCGCCGATATCAATCTGCTCGATGACGTCCGCCTCCGCCGCGCCCGACGCCACCGTCTGACGGAACGGATACAGGTTCACCGCGACCAGGGAGATGGGCTCGATGCCGTGTGCCTTCATCTCCTCGCGGTCCGCCTCCAGTTCCAGGCGGCCGAGGATGCCGCCGTGGATGCGCGGGTGGAGCGTCTTCACGCGGCCGCCGAGAATCTCGGGACTCTGCGTGTGCTCGGACACCTGGGAGGCGGGGATGCCGGCGCCCTTGAGCGCCTCCAAGGTTCCCCCCGTCGACAGCAACCGGAACCCCAGGTGAACCAGCCCCTGGGCGAAGGGAACCAGACCGCGCTTATCGGAAACGCTGAGGAGTGCCAGCACGTGTGCGCCTCGGTGTGCGGGAAGCGGCGGTACTAGCAACCACCCCCTGGGGTGTCAACGCAACACGTCGGCGCGACGTTGGCGGCACCAGGCCGCCGGTCGATTCAGGGCTTGCGGGCCGAGACAGGAGGCTCGGCCTCGGTGGCCTCGCGCAGCTTCATCAGCCCGCGCGTCTCCACCTGGCGGATGCGCTCACGGGTGAGGTTCATGATCTCCCCCACCTCCTCGAGCGTGATGCCGCCCTTCTCCGCCACGTCCAGGGCGCAGGTGTGCTCCAGCTCCCAGATCTCCTTGTCCGGGAAGTTGAGCTTGATGGACCCCGTCTCCGGGTTCACGTCCAGATACAGGTTGTGCTTGCAGGAGACGAACATGCACGGACGCGGTCCGTTCACGCAGTCCGCGCGCGTGCGCGGCCGGGTGTCGTCCATCTGCTTGAGCAGGTCCGCCTCTTCCGGGTCCACCTGCCCGGTGAGCCGACGGCGGCGCAAATCACGCGCCATCTCCTTGCGCGACATCGTCTTGGACCGTCGGCGCTCCTGCGCCAGGTCCTCTTGCGCCTGGTCTCCGCCCTCCTCCACTTGCTTCACTTCCGACATGTCCCCTCCACGTGAGGCCAGTCTAACCGGGTCCACCGGTTGCAGGGCCGGCATCTTATTGCGAACTCATCGTTTCGTCTTCGCGTGCGGTCACCGCGCTGCCCAGCCGGGCCACGTCCCGGACCAGATCCTGCGCTCTTTGCCGCAGCGTTGCCAACTCCGCCTCGAGCGAACGTCGATGCTCCCCCCCGAAGGCGCGCTCTCCCAACTCCTCCTGGAGCCCATCCAATAGACCGCCGAGGTCGCGTTCCACCTGGTCGATGTGGTTGCGGTGGAAGACGAAGGACTTCTTGATGTCCTCCAGGGTGTGCCCCTCCGCCATCATCTTCTTGATGACATTGATCCGGCGCACCGCTTCCACGGGGTAGAGCCCCAGGCTCCCCTGGTGCTTCCCCTTCCGCCCCACCCGGCGACTCCTCGGTAGCAACCCCGCCTGGACGTACTTGCGGAAGGTCGCCTCCGACAGCCTCACGCCCCTCGGACGAAAGATTTCAAGGATGGCGCTCGCGGGCAGACCGCCCGCGTTCTCGCGCTCGATCCGAGCAATCTCGTCGGGAGCCAACAGGTCCATCGGTTCCATTGAATATAAGCCACTCAGTAGAAGACACTGAGTGCCAGAAACGACCATTCGGTGTCAAGGCAGACAGCTACAGGGCTGTTGTGCTGTCGGCCTGTTCACGCTTTCGAGAAAGACGGCGGGTGCGCCCGCGCCCGAGCGAGCGGCGCTTCGAACGGAGTGCTCGCGGACCCGGAGGACCCCTCGGTTTTCCACGAGGCGACGCGCGACGCGGGGTGACGGGAGACCCGGCGTGCGACTCGGACGCGGAGTGATGCGGACGAAGCGAGGCTCCATCGCGCGTGGCGCGAGGGCGGAACGGGGATGCAGGCGGGCCGGGTCAGCTCACGGCGCGCGGCGGAGACGACGCGATGCTTCGGGGGGCGACGTCGCCGCGGAGGTTCAACGACCGCGCGGCGGTCGGAACTCTCGCGTCACCGTGCCGCCCGCGGAGAGGGTGATGACGAAGAGCTTCTCGCCCGCGGGATGATGGAAGAGCAGCTTGTAGGTGCCCGGCGCGAGCTTGAAGGTCGCTCGGCCGGAGACTTCGCCCAGCTTCCGTCCGTCGAGGAAGACCGTGGCATACGGCGTGGCCCGGACGAGCAGCGTGCCCGTGCTCGCGGGGACCTGCGACGAGGGCTCGGGGACGGAGTCTCCTCCCCTCGAGGGAGTCGGTCCCGCCGCGAGCACCTCCTCGCGCTTCATCCCCTCGACCTCGGCCTCTGAATCGGCGGACAAGGGCTCCACCACCGGGCTCGCGGCGTCACCGGTCTCCACGTCGGACTTCGGCGCGGTGGGAGCCTGCCCCGTGCCACCCCGCGCGCTGAACTCGCTCGGCGCGGGAACGGCCTCGGGCGGAGTCTTCACCGCGGAGGAGGAAGGAGTCTGCGCGCCCGTCGGCACCGGGCTCCATCGGTCCTGGGTCACCACGATGGCGGACACGAGCAGCGACAGGCCCAGGCTGCCGACGAGCAGCCACGCCCTCGGCCGCCCCGACTTCGAGGTCGAAGCGCTGCCCGGCGAGGAATCCGTGACGGTGGGGACCTCACTGCCCGACAGGGACTGTGGCCCCCCTGCCCGCGCATCGGGCACCGCGACGTGGTTCCCGCCCGTCGAGGTCCGCGCACGGCCCTGGCTCGCGTCTCGTTGCGCCCAGGCTCCCGAGTCTCCCTCACCGACGGGCTCCGGAGCACCCTCCGGCCGGGGCGAGGATGTCGCCGCCCCCTCGGACGCGTCGGAGACCGCGTCGTCATGCTCCGCGAGGGAGTCCCGTCGCGAGACAGCGGCCACGTCGCCCGGACGGCTCGGCGTCCGAGCGGGCACCGCCGACACGCCGGAGGTCTCCTTCTCGAGCGGCAACGCAGCCGAGGGGGTCCCCTCCGGGCGGCTCGGGCGCACCGAGGCCACGGGCGGAAGCGAAGACGGCGTGGGCCTGCGAGGCACCGGCGACGACGCCACCGCCGGCAGCGGCATCATCGGCGTGGCCATGGGCGGCAACGGGACGAGCGGCGCCTCCATCACGGCCTCGTCGCGCCGGGGCAGCACGAAGGTGGACGCGTCGAAGTCCTCGTCGGGCGAGGACGGCGCCCCACCCGTCCGCCCCGGCCTCATCACCGCGGTGGGCTCCCTGCGCGCCGGAGCCAGCGGCGCGACGTCCTCGTCGTCACCCTCGGGCCCCTGCTCGCCCGGCAGCACCTGCGTGCGCTCCTGCACCGCGGGCAGCGCCATGGTGGGCGTCGTGGGGAACAGCCGCCGCAGGAAGCCCGCCAGGTCCGTGTCATCCACGGAGCGGGCGTGCCGCAACACGCACTGCGCCAGGGCGCGCTCCAGTTCTCCCGCAGTCTGGAACCGCGCGGCCGGATCCCTCTCCAGCGCGCGCATCACCACCGCGTCCAGCTCCGCGGGCACCTCCGGGTTGAGCCGCGCCGGGGGCGGGATGACGCTGTGCTGCACCGCCCGCAGCACCGCCAGCTCCGAGTCCCCGTCGAACAGCCGCCCGCCCGTCAGCATCTCCCACAGCACCACGCCCAGCGCGAACAGGTCCGTGCGCGAGTCCACATCCTCGCCCCGCGACTGCTCCGGGGACATGTACGCGAACTTGCCCTTGAGCATCCCCGGCTGCGTGAGCTTCTTGCCCGCCTTGGCGATGCCGAAGTCCGTCAGCTTCACCGCGCCGTCGTACGAGAGCAGCACGTTGTGCGGCGTCACGTCGCGGTGCACCAGGTCCAGCGGGTGCCCGTTCACCTTCAGCCGGTGCGCGTAGTGCAGCCCCCGGGCGACCTCCGCGCCGATGTGCGCCACCAGCATCGGCGGCATCGGCTCCATCAGCTCCTTGCACTTGCGCCGCAGCTCCCACAGCGAGCAGCCGCGCACGTACTCCATCGCCAGGTAGTACGTGTCCTCGTGCTTGTCGAAGTCGAAGATCTGCACCACGTTCGCGTGGTTGAGCCGCGAGGCCAGCCGGGCCTCCGCGATGAACATCCCCACGAACTCCGGGTCGCTCGCCAGGAACGCGCGCACCCGCTTGATGACCACTTCCTTCTCGAAGCCCTCCGCGCCCCGGGCGGTGCAGAGGTAGATCTCCGCCATCCCGCCCTCCGCGAGCTTGCGGCGGACGACGTACTTGCCGATCTGCGTACCGGCGAGGAGCGTCAAGGGAGCTTCCGGAGCATGTGCGCTATTCGAACTTCACGCTCACGACGTTCAGGTCGATGGGCTTCACTTCGATACGTCGACTGAGCGTCTTCTTGAGGTCGGGATTGAAGAATTTGCAGTCGTAGCTGCCAACGCGCAGCTCTACCGCCTCGAAGGGCGTCTCGCCCAGCTTCTTCCCTCCACACGTCACCTCGGCCCACGGCCTGACGGCGAAGCGCACCTTCGCCATCCGCGTCTCCGCGCGGACCTCCTGCCGGGGCGGACGCGGCGGCGTCACCACCGGGGCCACCCTCGCCTCCGGCTGCAGCGTGAAGCGCTCCACCTGCTCCGGCCCCGAGCCCACCGTCACGGTGCGCTCCAGCGGGTGGTGCTTCGCGGCCTCCACCCGGACGGCCAGCGCCACGCCCGGCGCGGACTCCACCACCAGCGGCGCCGCACCCTGCTGGCGCCCATCCACGTACACGAGCGCCTGCGCGGGCTGCGCCTCCAGCCGCAGGCGGACCTTCTGGGCGACCTGCGCGGGAGGCGCCTCCACGGGCGCCTGCTCCGGCTCGGCAACGGGCTTCTTCTCCGCCGGCGCCACCGACACCAGCTTCAGCACGCCCAGCGGCAAAGGCCCCGAGGCCTGCACCTCCAGCTCCGTCCTCAGCTCCTGGTAGCCCTCCAGGGACACCACGAGCGCGTAGCGCCCCTCGGGCATCCCCGGCAGCGTCAGCGGCGTGCGCTCGGGCAACTCGCGCCCGTCGAACACCACCCGCGCGCCCGCGGGCTCGGTCTCCAGCCGCGCCTGCACCGGCGCCGACTCGCCCGGCTTCATCCACGCCCACAGCAGCACCAGCACCACCAGCCCCAACCCCACCGCGGGGATCCACCAGCCCAGCCGTGACGTGGTCGCCTGCGACACCTCGCCCGTGCGCGCCGCGCCCTTCTTGCGCCCCGGCCGCGACATGCCCAGCGACAAGGTGGGCGCGTCCTCCTCCTGCTCCTCATCCTCCTCACGCGGCACTGGCAGCGCCAGGCGGGAGGGCCTCGAGGGTGACGCCACCTCCGGCAGCGCCAGGCGGGAGGGCCGCGACGGCGTCGACGCCAGCTCCGGCATCGCCAGCGTGGGCGCGTCCTCCTCCACGTGGTGGCCGTGGTGCACGACGACGGGCACGGCCCGCGTCGGCGGCCTGCCCTCGGGCTTGGGCTCGGTGGCCGCCTTCACGTCCGTCAGCGTGGCCCGGGACGCCGCGCGCCCGTCCATCGTCGGCGCGTCCTCCTCCACCCGCGGCGCCGCCGGCACCGCGCCCAGCCCCGAGCGCGACGCCCGCTCCGGCGCGGACGACGACTCCAACGCCCGGCGCTGGCCCGTCAGCCGGCCCGCCGGTGACTCCAGCTCGATGCGCCCCGTGTTCCGCGTCTGCCCGCGAGGCCTGAGCGCCGCCGTCTCTCCCTCGGGCGCCACCGCCGAGCGCGACAACGACGGCCGCAGCCCGCTCCTGCGCGGGCCCTGCTCCTGGCGCCCGGAGCCCGACGCGGGGTCGGAGTCCTCCATCGGCACCTCGCCCGAGCGCGCCTCCGACGCCAGCCGCTCCGCGTAGATGTCCTTCATGTACACGGCGACGTGCGCCGTGGACGAGGGCAGCCGGTTCGCGCTCAGCCAGTCCTCGAGCGCCAGTTGCAGGTGGACCGCCTCCTGGTAGCGGTCCACCGGGTCCTTCGCGAGCGCCTTGAGGACGATGGCGTCCAGGTCCTGCGGCACCCGGGGGTTCACCTGCGAGGGCGGCAGCACCTTGCACTCGGCCACCGCCGCCAGCGTCTGGATGTCGCTGGGGCGCTTGAACAGGCGCGTGCAGGTGAGCAGCTCGTACAGCACCACGCCCAAGGCGAAGATGTCCGCCCGGCAGTCCACGCGCTGACCCGCGGCCTGCTCCGGCGACATGTACGAATACTTCCCCTTCAGCACGCCCGAGCGCGTGACGGTGGCCTGGTCCGCCGCCTTGGCGATACCGAAGTCCACCACCTTCACCCCACCCTCGAACGTCACCAGGATGTTCTGCGGGGACACGTCGCGGTGGACGATGCCCAGGGGCCGCCCCGTCGACGGGTCCGTGCGCTTGTGCGCGTAGTCCAGGCCCGAGCACGCCTCGATGAGGATGCGGCACACCAGCGGCACCGGCACCGGCTGCCCCATCGCCTCCGACTGCTTCCAGATGCGCCGCAGGTCGTCGCCGTGGATGTACTCCATGGCGATGAAGAACGAGTCGTCCTGCGCGCCCAGGTCGAAGATCTGCACCACGTTCGCGTGGTTCAGGCGCGCGGCGATGCGCGCCTCGTCCAGGAACATCTTGACGAAGTCGTCGTTCTCCGCGAGGTGCGGGAGGATCCGCTTCACCACCACCAGCTTCTCGAAGCCCTCCGGGCCCTGCTGGCGCGCGAGATAAAGCTGCGCCATCCCGCCCATGGCGAGTCGCTTCAGGAGCTGGTACCTGCCATACGTTTCAATGGTCACGGCGACCTGACCGGCACTCCCACAGGGATACCCACGGCCCGTGGCCTACCGGAATCCGGGCGCGGCGAAGTCCCGAGCGTAAGCCCACACGACAGGGGGGTCAAACCCTTGTAGGCATGGCGGAACCGGTTAATCGCGGCCCGCGCGCTACCGCCGGGCCACCCGGACCTCGCGCGTCTCGCGCATCAGCGCCTCCAGTTCGTCCAGGTGCCGCTTGAGCACCGGCATCAGCACCGGCGCCCGGTCCACCCGGTCGAACAGGTCCAGGACCCGGTCCACCTTGCGCTCGATTTCCTGGGCTCGCGCCGGAGAGATGCGGCGCAGGAGCAGGTCGGCGCCGGCCTCCATCAGGGCGCGGGCGACGGCATCCCGGGAAGCGAGCGGCTCCTCCTTGCGGCGGCCCTCGCCCTGGATGACCCGCAGGCCCGGCGAGCGCGCCGCGCTGGGGCGGGCCGGGCTCGTCGTCTTGGTTCCTTCGGAGTCTGGGGACATCACCGGGTGCCTCCTCGGCGGGAGCGGGTACGACCTCAGGGTACACACCGTGAGGAGCGCTCCAATTTTCTGGTCATCCGCACAGGCGGAAGCAGACCTGTAGCACCCGGGACCGACATGAACGTCGAGGGCCGGATGACCGGCCCTTCGACTGGCTCACACCTCCTGTCTGGAAGCCCCCGCCCGCGCCCGCCTGCTCACCCGGCGTCGCACGAGCGGCGGTAGCTGATGGACACCTTGGCGCCGGGGGCCGGCACGTTGGTGAAGACCACGCTGTTGGTGGGCGCGTCGTAGCGCCAGCCCGTCGTCACCGGGGCGCCGTTGACCGTCACCGTCACGCTGCCCGGCTCCGGCGAGTCGCTCAGCGGGAAGCGGTCCTGGGCGGAGAAGGCCTTGTTGGCCACCGCGGACAGGAGCGGGCCGTAGTTGGCCGCGCAGACGTTCATCACCTCGCCGCCGGTGCGCGCGGTGGCCTCCGCGTAGCGCGTGCCCGTGCCGCCCGCGGTGCCGCACGCCGTCGCCGTGGGGGCGATGGCGTAGAACGTCGCGCGCTGGGGCTGGTTCTGCCCCTTGAGCTGCTGGGCCCACGCCACGTAGGTGTCCACCGCGTCCGGCGAGTGGTCATCCTCGTCGCCCACGAACACCACCACCAGGGCGGCCGCGTCGCGCAGGAAGCCCAGGTTGCCGTCGCGCGGCAGGGACGTGCGCGGGTCATCCGCGTTGTTCACCAGGGGCGGCGACAGCGCCCGCCGCATCGCCTCGAAGCCCTGCTCCACCTGGGCGCACTGCCCCACCTGCACGTTCTGCTGCAGCAGCGTCGTCAGGTTCGGCGTGTTCTGGGTGAGGATGCGCGGCCGGGCGTTGTCCGCCGGGAAGAAGCGGCCGGCCTCGCCACCCTGCGCGCCGCCCGGGCACGCGTTGGAGACGCTGGTGATGCCCGTCGTCGTCACGGCCACGTGCAGGTCCACCTGCTTGGCCAGCGCCGCGTCCACGAAGGACGGAATCGCCGACACGAGCCGCGGGTGCTCCTCCACCATGGACGCGGTGTTGTCCACGACGAAGAGCACGTCCACCTTGCTCACGTCCTGCTGGGTGAAGTGGTCGGTCTTGTCCGTGCGCTTGGAGGACTCGCCGATGAGCGGCACCAGCAGCGGCGCGGCCAGGTCGTCGGAGCTCACGAACAAGGGCGACAGGTTCATGCCGTACACCTGCGCGGTGTAGTCCAGGTCCACCGTGAAGGCCTCGCCCGGCTGCAGCGTGAAGGGCAGCGGCGTGGGCACGCCGCTCACGGAGAACTCGCCGTCCGTGGTGCCGGGGCCAATCCACACGTTGGACACCGACACGGGCATGGTGCACGCGTTGAGGTAGTTCACCTCGCGCGGCTCGGGCGGACAGTCGCGCCGGGCCACGCCCCAGTCCACGTACCAGGGCGACGGGATGAGGCACGTCGCCTGCGCGTTGGCGATGAGCGGCACCAGCACCACCGGGTTGGCCGGCTCCATCTGCTCCACCTGCAGCGTGCCCGCGAAGGTGCCGCCGGTGACGGGCATCTGCACCGCCACCTGGAAGCTGAACCAGTCGCCCGGGTAGATGATGACGCCGAACAGGTCCCCACCCGGCATGCGGAACACGCCGCCGTCGCTGTCGCGCAGCTGGATGTTCTTCACCGGGCACAAATCGCGCCCCTTGTTCTCCAGCTTCACGCCCAGCACCGCGCCCCGCCCCGGCGGCACCGTGCCGAAGTCCAGCGCCATGGGAGTGATCGCCAGCTCGCAGGGCGCGTGCGCCAGGGCCGTGCCGCGGAAGTCCATCTGCACCGTGGCCGCGGAGTACGCGTTCGTCGTCATCACCAGCACGCCCGACGCGGAGCCCGTGCGCGTGGGCTCGTAGAAGACGGGGATGTTGATCTCCTGCCCCGGCTGCAGCGTATGCGGCATGGCCAGCGGCGTGTGGTTGAACTGCGCCGCGCCCGCGGGGTCCGGCTGCCAGGTGAGCGACTCCAGCGTGAGCGCGCCCGCGTTGGACGAGCCGCAGTTCTTCACGTTGACCATGACGCGCGTCTTGGAGCCCAGCGGCTGCGTGCCGAAGTCGTGCGTCACCGGCGACACGCACAGCTCCGCCGCGCCGCCGAAGCCCTTGAGCTTCACGTCCGTCGTCGGGTGGCGCTTGCTCACCACGTGGTAGCGCGCCATGTCCTCCGCGGGCCCCATGTGGCCGGGGCTGTAGCGCACCTGGAACCCGCGCACCTCGCCGGGCTGGAGCACCAGCGGGAAGCCCGTGTTCGCCTGCGAATAGGACAGGTCCAGCCCGTCCAGCGTGAGCTGGTTCACCGTCATGGGCTCGGTGCTGATGTTGCGGATGCGCGACTCGCGGAAGGCCTCGCGGTCCACCGGCACCGCGGCGAAGTCGAGGACCGGGGGCTCGGCCACCACCGCCTGCTCCAGCGACTCGGCCGCCACCAGCACCGGCACGTCCGCGCAGCCCCGGCACGGCGTGAGCGCCAGCGCCACCTGCTTGCGGCCCACCTTCACCGGGTTGAACTGGATGGGCAGCTCCACCTTGGCGCCCGGCTCCACCACCACGGACTTCGCCACGAACTCGTCCTTGTCCGCGCCGACCAGCCGGGGCGTCACCTCCACCGCCAGCTCCGTGGGGTTCTCCAGCGACAGCGCCAGCGTCTTGCTGGAGTCCGCCTCGATGCGCCCGAAGTCCAGCGAGCGCGGCGACACCCGCGCCCACGCGTCCACGCCCGAGCCAGTGAGCGGGATGCGCAAGAGCGGCTCGATGCGCGTGTCCGAGCGCACCACCAGCATCGCCGGCTGCCCACCCTCCTTCGTCGGCGCGAAGCGCACCTTCAGCGACGCCGCGCTCCCAGGCACCAGGCTGTGGGGCACGTCGCTGGTGAACTCCGCCCGGTAGGCGCCTTCCGGCCCCTCCACCCAGACCTCGTTCACGTCCACCGGCGCACGTCCCACGTTGCGCAGGGAGATCTCCGTCTCGCGCGCGTCGTAGAGCGCCACCTTCTGGAAATCCATCCCGCCCGGGGTCGCCGTCAACCGCCCGTCCGCGAGCGTCGAGCGCTCGCGA
Source organism: Myxococcus sp. AS-1-15 (assembly GCF_020037055.1). Lineage (NCBI taxonomy): Bacteria > Pseudomonadati > Myxococcota > Myxococcia > Myxococcales > Myxococcaceae > Myxococcus > Myxococcus sp. AS-1-15. Next base: position 190,933 of record NZ_JAIQDF010000013.1, read on the forward strand.
TCCGCGCACCCCGCAACCAGCCCCAACACCGCGAGGGCCCAAATGCCCAAGCGCCCCGTCATGGCTTCCACCCCTTCCCCGCGCCCATCGCCCTGTGCCGCTTGCTTGCCGCCAGTGAGGCAGCCGAGCGGACCCGATGGCGAAACTAGGCACCCACCCAGGGGCGGGCAACCACCCACGAGGGCCAATCCCGGTGTCAGGGGGGCCTACGACGTCCGGTTTCCCTCAAATCTTCGGGATGCGCAGCGTCTTGGAGATCATCGCGCTGCCGCTGGCCGCGTACAGCAGCACCAACGGGTGCAGCACCAGCGGCCCCACCTCCCAGGTGCCACCCAACAGCGCATCGCCGATGCGGCCCATGTAGGTGGCCACCGCCAGCACCATCACCAGGGCCAGGCTGGTGGGGATGGGCGTACCCTCGAAGTACTTCACCTTCCCCGTCGGGTCGGCCAACTCCGCCGACGTGACGTTGAAGCGCGCCAGCCGGCTGATGCCGCACGCCACGAAGTACAGCAGCACCGCCACGTCCAGCGCCCCGCGCATCCCCACCGCGAACGCCAGCGCCGCCGGCGCCATCCCGAAGGAGATGACGTCCGCCAGCGAGTCCAGGTCCGCCCCCAGCGGCGACTTCTTGAAGCGCCACCGGGCGATGCGTCCATCCAGGAAGTCCATCACCAGCGCCAGGGGCATCAGCGCGAAGGCCACCCACATCCAAATCACCTGCCCGGTCGCCAGGTACTGCATCGCGGCGAGGATGGTCCCCGCTCCCGCGAAGCCGTTGCCCAGCGTCACGAAGTCGGCGAGCACGAAGGTGCGGATCATCGAGAAGTGGCGGCGCGGGCGGCGGGCTCGCGGCTGCTCGGTCGTCATATGCGCGCTCTCCTAGCACAGTGAACCCTCACTGCCGGTCCCTCGCTGTCGTGTTTCATGCCGCGGTGCGTCTGAGTTCAGGCTCTCAGGAATCGTCGAGTTCGAGAAAACTTTTGACGGCTGAATCAGCCCCTTCCTACGCTCGACGACTGCCATGCATCCAAACCCAACCGTGTCCTCCCCGCGAGGGGCGTCCTGGAAGTCCGGGCGCTCTCGCTGGCACCTCACCCTTTTCGCCGGCGTGAGCCTGGCGCTCGCCACCGCCTGTGGTGAGGATGATGACGGCAAGCCCACCCCGCCAGCGCCGGAGGAGCCCGCGAAGTACGAGGCCACCATCCGCCGCACCGCGCATGGCATCCCCCACATCATCGCGGACGACCTGGGCAGCCTGTCCTATGGCCAGGGCTTCGCCTTCGCCAAGGACCACGTCTGCATCCTGTCGGATCAGATCCTCAAGGTCCGCGGCGAGCGCGCCCGCTACCTGGGCGCGGGCCCGGGCAACACGTACGCGGGCAGCGACTTCGGCTACCGGGTGCTGGCGCTGGACAAGAAGGCGGAGGCCGCCTTCCCCAAGCTGCCCACGGACGTGCAGGAGATGTTCAACGGCTACGTGGCGGGCTTCAACCGCTACGTGAAGGAGACGCCGCCGGACAAGCTCCCCGCGCCCTGCACGAACGCGCCCTGGGTCAAGCCCATCAGCGCGGTGGACCTGCTGGCCTATGACATCAGCGTGGGCCTCGCTGGCAGCAGCTACCAGCTCATCCTCGCCATCGCCGCGGCCACGCCCCCCATCCCGGGCGCCGGCAGCGAGGGCCGCCCCGCCCCCGGCAGCTTCAAGGTGGAGCGCCCCGAGTGGAGCAGCGTGGGCAGCAACGGCTGGGCCATCGGCGCGGACCGCTCGGCGTCCGGCCACGGCATGGTGGTGGCCAACCCCCACTTCCCCTGGGAGGGCGAGCTCAAGCTGTGGGAGAGCCAGCTGACCGTCCCCGGCCAGCTCAACGTCTACGGCGTGGGCCTGCTCGGCGTGCCCGCGGTGCTCATCGGCTTCAACGAGCACGTGGCCTGGACGCACACGTTCTCCTCCGGCCAGCGCATGACGCTCTACGGGCTGCAGCTCGTCCCCGGCAACCCCACCCGCTACAAGTACGGCACCGAGGAGCGGGACATGGTGGCCCAGGACATCACCATCCTGGTGAAGCTGCCCGAAGGCTCGCTCACGCACATCACGCAGCGCTTCTACAGCAGCCACTACGGCCCCGTCATCGTCATCCCCGGCACCGCGCCGTGGACCGCGCAGTCGGTGCTCACCTACCGCGACGCCAACCTGGACAACACCCAGCTGGTCAGCCAGTTCGTGGGGATGAACCGGGCCAAGAGCCTGGAGGAGTTCCAGAACGTCTACGCCACCGTCCAGGGCATCCCCTGGGTCAACACCATGGCCGCCGACCGCGCGGGCAACGTCTGGTACACCGACGCGACGCCCACCCCCAACCTGTCGCCCGTCGCCATCGGCACGTGGCGCGCGGCCTCCGCCGGCGCGGACCCGACGACGGCCGCCATCTGGAACAGCATGGGCCTGGTGCTGCTCGACGGCAGCAACCCGGAGAACGAGTGGCGTGACGCCGAGGGCGCGCGCGGCCCCGGCCTGGTCCCCTTCAGCGGCGTGCCCAAGCTCGCCCGCCGCGACTTCGTCTTCAACGCCAACGACAGCTACTGGCTGGCGAACCCCAATCAGCCGCTCACGGGCTTCTCCCCCATGCACGGCCTGGAGAACGTGGGCCAGACGCCGCGCACGCGCATCAACGCCAAGCTCCTGATGGAGGAGAACGGCGCGTCGGGCGCGGACAACAAGTTCACCGTGGCGGAGCTGGAGAACGCCATCCTCAGCAACCGGGGCATGGTCTCCGAGCTGCTCAAGGACCAGGTGGTGGCGCGCTGCACGGGCGTGACGACGGTGCAGTACAACACCACGCAGATCGACATCCGCGCGGGCTGCGCGGCGCTCACGGCCTGGGACGGCCTGTTCAACGCGGACAGCCGCGGCGCGGCGCTGTTCCGCGAGTTCTCCGGTCACCACACCATGGGCACGCTGTCCAACGGCGGCACCCTGTTCGCGGTGCCCTTCAACGCCGCGGAGCCCCTGGCCACGCCGCACACGCTGGCGGCCGCTCCCGCGACGGGCTCGGACCCGGTGCTGCTCGCCCTGGCCGCGGCCGTCTACCGGCTGCAGGTCGCGGGCATCCCCGTGGACGCGCCGCTGGGTGAGTCGCAGTACTCCACCCGCGTGGACGGCAAGAAGATCCCCATCCACGGCGGCGGCAGCTACGACGGCACGGCGAACATCGTGTCGTGGGGCACGCTCAAGTCCACCACGCCGGACTCCGACTACAGCGCGGTGCGCGGCAGCACGGTCATCAACTCCCGCACCAACCTCACGGACCAGGGCTACGTCATCAACAACGGCAGCAGCTTCATCATGGCCATGGGCTTCACCGACACGGGCGTCGAGGGCCGCGCGGTGCTGACCTACAGCGAGTCCAGCGACAAGAGCTCGCCGTACTACGCCGACCAGACGGAGCTGTTCTCCAACAAGCAGTGGCGCAACATCGTCTTCACCGAGGAGGCCATCAACGCCGCCAAGGTCGAGGAGACGAAGATCTCCGGCAACTAGCCCCAAGCCGTCCGGGCGCTCGCTCCTCGCGTGAGGCAGCGCCCCCCTTGAAGCACCCGAGGCCCCTGCCCTTCCACGGCGGGGGCCTTCGTTTTTTCGGGCGCGTGGGGGACACCGCCCCGCACCTTCCCGGGCCGGCCCTATGAAGCCCGCAGTCCACCACGCGACAGCGGCGGGGGCGCGGGCAACCTCGGGGCGACACTCGGCGCGACGTGGGGACGAGCCCCGTGTCCAGCGGGTGATGCCCGCCCCCGTGGGCGGCTGGCGTCACGGCGGGGCGAACCCAGGATGCGCGGGCAGACCGCCCGGCACCGCCAGCAGCACGCGGTGAAACGGCCCCGGGGGCACCGGTACTGCGAAGGAGCGGTAGTGCACCATGACGACGACACCCGTCTTCAAGACAGCCATCATCGACAGGGTCTTCTTCTTGCGGTGGGAGTCCCCTCCCGACCCGCAGGACATCCAGCGCGTGTTCCAGCAGATGCGCGACGCCCACGCGAGGCCCGAGCCACCCCTGGTGCTGGTGGCGAGCCTGTCCTCCAGGTCCGCGGTCCCCAACAGCGAGCAGCGCTCGAACCTGTCCGCGTTCCAGTCGGATGCGCGGCCGCTGTTCACGGAGATCCACGCCATCGTCGAGGGCAATGACCTGCAGTACAACCTCCAGCGCGTCATCATCGCCGGCATCAACATCGTCACGCGCACCTACGACAAGACGCTCCAGCGCGTGCACCAGCGCGCCGAACAGGTGGCGCCGCTGCTCTCCGACACCCTGGGCGTGGACGGGCCCCGGGTCATCGAGGAGGCCAAAAGGCGCGGCGTGGTGTGAGCCACCTGCACGCGCGTCGGCCCGCCCTCACGCGGGCTGGCGCGCGGGCTCCTCGCTCCGGGGCCTCGCGCGGGCCTTGACGTAGCGGTGGTCGAAGAGGTCCACGTAGAGGTACTCCGGCCACGACACCATGGTGTGGGCGCCGAGCATCACCCCCCGCATCAGCTCGCTCACCATCATCCCCGCCGCGGTGGTGGCCCCCACGACACAGGTGGGCGCGGGCCCCTTGCCCGCGAAGCACGCCTCCATGGCGGCCTGATGCAGGTAGTCGCCCAGATGCGGGATGATGGCCGGCAGGTCCACGCGGCCATCCGGAAGGATGTACAGCTCCTCGTACAGCGGGGCATCCGGTTGGAAGACATGCAACGCCGCCCCGAACCCCAGCATCAACCCCGTCATCGCCGGGACGCCGCGCTCGCGGCACGCCTTGTGGAGGGCCTGCTTGGCGCGCGCGCCCGCGATGTCGATGACCTCCACCACGTAGTCCACCGGCGGCAGCACCTGGGTGCCCGCCAGCACGTCGGTGACGTTGTCCTCGGTGATGCCCTCGTGGACCAGCCGCAGGCGCAGGTCCGGGTGGATGTCCAGGCACATGCGCCCCACCACGTCCACCTTGGACGCGCCGAGCGTGCTCTCGAAGCACCCCACCTGCCGGTTCATGTTGTGGACCTCGTAGGTGTCGAAGTCGGCGAGCGTCAGGCACCCCACGCCCAGCCGCGCCAGGTCCACCGCGCACTGGCCTCCGGCCCCTCCCACCCCGGCGACGAGGACGTGCGTGCGGGCCAGACGCGCCATCACCTCGGCGCTCACCACTCCCAGATTGCGCTCGAAACGGGGCTCCACCATGACGCCTCCCCTTTCTTTCCCGGGAGCGTCGAGGTGTGCGTGCGACGTGTCGCCCTCGCGTCATCCCAGGGCCCGTCGATGTGGTCCTCGTCCCCCGCTCCCGGGAGGGGCTGGCGGCCCGGGATGTTCACCAGTCCGCCTCCCCCGGGGACGGTGTCCGGCGCACGGCACTCGGCACGTCCGACAGCCTCAGCCATCCGCCCCGCGCCACACCCGTGATGTGCCTGCTTCAGTCGTGAAGCGGGGTCTTTCCCACCGCACCCGCCAGGGCATGTCAGACGGTTGCTTCACAGTGGACACCAGGCGTGAAGTCCAGGGATAGGAGACACTCCGCGAGTTTCGTGTGTTCAAACTCTGGCGTGGATTCTGCTCAGCGGGTGACACGGCACGGAGGAGCCAGGACACCGACGCGCGGCCTCCTCCGAACCCCTCTTCTTCGATTCGAGGTCCCTATGCGTTTGAGGTTCAGCCTTCTTGTCTGTCTGACATTCTTGTCATTGGGTTGTGGGAATTCCGAGCCGCCCGCCACGCCGGAGGCGCTGCGGGACAGCGCGACGGAGGCGCTCGCGACGAACGGCTCCGAGCTGTTGGGTGTGGCGGGCCCCGCCACCGCGCGGCACGCGACGCGCGAGGTGCTCTTCGGAGACCTGGCGCACTACCGCTTCGAGCTCCAGGTGGGGCCCGGTGAGCATGACGTGGTGACGGTGCACCGCGTGGTGCGGGAGAACGCGCCCTGGTGGCCCGCACGGACGCAGCGGGCGGTGTTCATGCTGCACGGCGACGCGTGGGGTTTCGACGCCGCGTTCCTGTCGAGCGTGGGCTCGGCGCACGTGCCGCGCGAGCAGTCCATCGCCGCGTACCTGGCGGAGGAGGGCGTGGACGTGTGGGGCATGGACATGCGGTGGGTGGGCGTGCCCGCCGGTCAGCAGGACTTCTCCTTCATGGCCGGGTGGAACCTGGGCACGCATGCGAAGGACCTGGGCGCCAGCATCCTCTTGGCCAAGGCGCTGCGGCTGACGAATGGAAGCCTGGGCTCGCTGCACCTGCTCGCCTGGAGCCGCGGCGCCATGGTCGCGTATGCCTATCTGAACGACGAGGCGCGGCTGCCCAGGGGGCTGCGCCAGGTGGATGGGTTCATCCCCGTGGACATGGTGATGCGGCATGCCCCGCAGAACGCGGAGCAGCGGGCCTGGGCGTGCGGGCGTCACGCGGCGATGAAGGCCCGGCGGGACTCGGGCATCTACGAGGGTGGGCTGCTCGGCGCGGCGCCGGGAATCACGCTGCAGGCCATCGGCCAGCTCGCGGCCCTGGCGCCGTCGGCGCCGTCCCCGCTCTTGCCGGATGATGTCTTCGGCCCCGGCACGGGTCGGCCCACCAACCGCCGGGCGGCCATCGTCTCCGCCGCGGCCACGGGCGCGCTGCTCAAGCCGCTGGAGCCGCTCGCCCCGGGCTACCACCTGCTGGCGGGCAAGCCGGACGAGACGGGACTGCCGGGCAGCCTGACGTACACGTCCGAGGCCTACCTCTACGAGTACGCCCAGCGCGCGGCGCCCTACCAGAGCCTCAACGAGGTGGTGGAGTCGGATGCGTGGACGTGCGGGCTGGAGGTGCCCTACGACGACCGGCTGAGCCAGGTGAAGCTGCCCGTGCTGTACGTGGGCGCGGGCGGCGGCGTGGGTGAGTACGGGGTGTTCTCCACGTCGCTCCTGGGGAGCAACGACGTGGTGTCCCTCATCGTGAGGGACCACCCGGTGGCCGAGCGCGCGCTCGACTTCGGTCACGCGGACCTGTTCCTCGCGACCAGCGCCCGTCAGCGGGTGTGGCGCCCCATCCTCCAGTGGGTGCGCGCCCACTGACGCCCGGACGTCAGTCCTGCTTCCACAGGCCGTGGCGCCGGGCCCGGCGGCCCAGCGTCACCGGGTCCATGCCCAGCGCCATGGCCGCGCGTCGGAGCACCCCGCCGTGGCGCTCGAGCGCCTCGCGGATGAGCTCACGCTCCACCCGCTCCAGTCGCGCGCGCAAGGAGCCGTCTCCCGCCAGTTCGTTCCGGGGCGGGGACGCGGACGCCAGGCTCGGCGGCAACAGCCGGCGCGACACCACCTCCCCCGGCCGAGACAGCAGCACGGCGCGCTCCAGCACGTTGCGCAGCTCGCGCACGTTGCCCGGCCACGGGTAGGCCCGCAGCATGTCCTCCACCTCCTGGGACATGCCGCTGGCCGAGCGGCGCAGGGTGCGGTTGAACAGGCCCAGGAAGTAGCGCGCCAGCTCCGGGATGTCCTCGGGCCGCTCGCGCAAGGGCGGGATGTCGATGGTGAAGCTGTTGAGCCGGTAGAACAGGTCCGCGCGGAAGCGCCCCGCGCGCACCTCCTCGCCCAGGTCCTTGTTGCTCGCGGCCAGCACCCGCACGTCCACGTGGCGCACCTGGGTGCCGCCCACCGGACGCACGTCGCCCGTCTCCAACACGCGCAGGAGCTTCGCCTGCAGGTTGGGGGTGGTGTTCTCGATCTCATCCAGGAAGATGGTGCCGCCGTTGGCCAGGACGAACAGGCCCGGGTGGTCCGCCACCGCGCCGGTGAAGGCGCCCTTCACGTGGCCGAACAGCTCGCTCTCCAGCAGCGTCTCCGTGAGCGCGCCGCAGTCCTGGATGACCAGCGGGGCCTCGCCGCGCCCGCTGAGGCGGTGGACGATGCGCGAGAGCACCTCCTTGCCCGTGCCCGTCTCGCCCTGCAGCAGGACCGCCACGCGGTGCGGAGCGACCAGCCGCACCATCTCCATCACCCGCTGCATGGCGGCGCTGCGAAGGCCCACCTCCTCCTCACCCCGTGCCCCTGACACCGAGGGCAGGGCCTGCGACAGCGCGCGCTCACGCAGGAGGTTGCGCTCGAGCTCCAGCGCCATGCGCCACTGTTCGGTGCGCACGCCCCGCTCGCGGCCTGCCTGGAGCACGGCTTGGAGCACGGCCTCGGGAGGGGGAGACTCACCGAGCGCGCGGAAGACGAGCCCCGCGTTGAACAGGGCCACCAGTCGCTCGGGCGCGGCGGGCGCGCAGTAGATGATGCGCGAGGTCAGGTCGGAGGGGGGCCCCGCGGAGGACAGGTCCACGTCCTCGGCCGGCGTGCCCAGCCCCGCGACCAACGACAGCGCGCGCTCCTCGTCACGGCCGCAGACCAGCAGCGCCGCCGCGTCGCCACGGGCCAGGAGCGCCTGGGCCTCCTCGGCGCTCGACGCGAAGTGTGGCACCGCCTGGCCCTCGAGCGCGGCCCGCACGTCCTGGGCCTCCTCGTCGCTGGCGAACGCCACCACCACGTGGAGCCGCGCGGTGGCCAGATAGCGCGCCAGCTTCACCCCGTCCGAGTCCTCGAAGGCGTGGAAGAAGACGCCGAGCGCCGTCACCGGGCCGCCCGTCTCGTGCCGCCAGCGCACGTCGCCCCGGGCGCGGATGTGCTCGCCCGAGTCCGGCAGGGAGAAGGACAGCTCCACGGACTCGCCCTCGCACGGGCCTTCCTGCGGGCCGCGCGGCGTGGCGATGAGGCCGATGCCGGTCTCGCTGATGTTGACGGCCCAGCACCCAGGGAGCGCGGGCTGCGTCACCACCTTCACGTACAACGGCTTGCGTTCGCTTCGAGGGGCGTAGGCGGACACAGGCCGCGTCATGACGCCCGCAGTCTACTTCACGGATGAAGCCTTGCTGGGAAATTGCGGCGGCAGGGGAAAGACAATGTCGCCGTCCGGTCGTCGAGGGGCGGTGCGGGCGAGCCCGGTGGCGGGGTGAGGGTGGAAGCCGACTCAGGGCCGCTCGGGGTGGAGCAGCAGGCCCATGAGGAGGTCGTCGACCCAGACGCCCTCCTCGGTGCGGAGGAAGTCACGGCGCGTGCCCTCGAGGACGAAACCGAACGAGCGATACAGGGCCTGGGCGCGAGGGTTGTCGCCCCGGACCTGGAGCTCCACGCGGTGGATTCTGTCGCCGTTCACGTCGCGATGGGCGCGCAGCCACGCGAGCAGGTGATGCATCAGCGCGCGACCCACGCCCAGGCCCTGGGCGTCGGGGTGGACGCCGATGCCGAGCACGCCGCCGTGGCGCAGCATCCGGTAGCTCGGCCTCAGGAAGGAGGCCTCGCCCAGGAGCGCGCCTCCGGGTGCGGTGGCGACGAGTGGGAACGCGGTGCCGTCCTGACGGTGGAGCCCCGCGGCCTCACGTCGGGCGGTGAAGGCGGCCGCGTCCGCGGGCAGCTCGTCCGGCAGCTTCACCAGCCCCTCGCGAGCCTGGACGACGGCGCGCTCCAGCTCGAACAACGCGGGTCCATCCTCGGGCGTCGCCTCCCGGATGAGACAGGGACGACCCTCCTTCAGCGACAGCGACACGGGCGAAAAGCGCATCGGTGCACCCTTCATCGAGCAAGACTCCAGGGGGAGAGAAGACAGGGGGTCGCCTCACTCGGCAAGAGCGCCCTCGCGAAAGGCGGCATGGCCATGGGATGACGAGATGCCCGAGGGCGCTTCTTCAACAAGCGCGACGGCCGGAGAGACAGTCGACATGGGCTGGAGAGATAGCGCCGGCCGCCTTCAGCAGGAGCAACCGCCGGGGGGAGCATCGACCTGGAATGGCGAGGCAACGGAGCCGCCCCTCGTTCCGCACGCTCCACCCATGGAACGCCCCTCCTTCGACGAGAGCGCCGCTGATGACGAGCCTGTCGACACGGTCTGGCGAGACGGCAGGAAGGCCCCTCCCTCAGTGAGCACGCTCCCGGTAACGGACCTGTCGACATGGGAGGTCGCGACGGGGTGCGGAGACCAGACCTGACTCGCTCGCGGGTTCGGGGCATGATGCGCGCACGCAGATGAGGGGGAGTCCCATCTTGACGATGACCACCACCGCGAGCCCTCGCGGCGAGGAACACGAGCTCGCGCTGCTGCTCAGCGGACGCTGTCGGCGCTGCGCCGAGCGGATTCCGGGAGGGACCGCGCTGCGCGGCCGCCCCTGCCCTCGCTGTGCCGAGGCCACGCTGCCCAGCCCCGAGGACCGGGAGGTGCTCCACCAGCTCGCCACCCAGCGCGCCACGGTGCGCCTGAGCGTCGCGGTGGTGGGCGTCGCGGCCGCGGCCCTGGTGGCCAGCTGGGTGCCGCTGCTCACGTCGTTGCTCCTGGTCGCCGCGCTCGTGTGGCTTCGCGTGACGCTGGTGACGCCCGCGCTCCAGCTCCTCTCGCTCCAGCGCAAGCTCGTCGCACGCTGGACGCTGCGGCTGGCCGCGGGCTGCTTCGTGGCGCTGTCCGTCCTCCTGCTGGAGCTCCTGACGCTGGTGCCCGGCCTGGGCGCGCTGGCGAAGGTGGCGCTGAGCGCGGGACAGGTCGCCGTGGCGGGGCTCTTCGCGCGTCGCTACCTGGCGTGGCAGACCGGACGCGAAGCCCGGGGCGTGCCCATCGCCTGGTGGGAGCTGGGGCTTCTCGTAGCGTGGATGCTCCTGCTACTCGCCTTCACCACGGCGTCGGTGCTGCTGGTGCTCTACGTGCTCCAGTCCCTGGGGTTCGTGAAGGAGTTCCTCGTCATGCCGGTGGGAGGCTGAGCGATGCTCACGTACGCCCTCGTCTCGCAGGCCATCGGCCTGAGCGGTGCTTCGGGGACTCGCGCGGGAGGCAGCCTGCTGCTGCTCGCGCTGGCCGCGCATGCGCAGTACCTCACGCTGCCTCCTGAGCTGACGTGGCTCGCCACGCCGCAGGCGCTCGGCGCCATGGTGGCCCTGCTCGCGTTCGAGATGTACACGCAGCGCGACAGCGACCTGCGCATGGTGCTCGGCCTCGCGCAGTTCGCGTTGAGCGCGGGCAGCGGCGCCACGGTGGCGCTCGCCTCCGTGGGCGTGGGCACCGAGACTCTCCCACCCTGGGCCGTGGGCGCGGTGGGCGCCTTCGTCGCCGTGTCCACGCTGTCGCTGCGCCAGTGGCTGCACACGCGCGTGGACCAACTGGAGACGGAGGTCCTGCGCCCCCGGAAGTGGCTCCTGCGCATCGAGGACTGCTTCGGACTGGGACTCGCGGCGGTCGCCATCCTCTGGGCCCCGCTCGCCCTGGTGCTCGTCCTGCTGTTCACCCTGGCCTGCGCCGTGGCCGGCTGGTTCGCCTACCGGCTGGAGGCACGTGGCCGGCGCCCCTGCCCCGCCGGCTGTGGCGCGCGCATCCGACAGGAGGCCTCGCGCTGTCCGAAGTGTCACGCGGATGTGCCCGTCGCCCGGACGCTGGACCTGCGGCTCGCGGGCCGGATGCGGGACGCGCTCCAGAACGCGCTGGGCTCCGGGACTTCCGGTGTTTCCCACACGGACCCGAGCGTCCGGCGCGGCGGCGGCAAGCTCCCCTCCCGACTGGGGTGATGCGCGGCCCGCGCCGTTCCTGGCATGCTGCGCCCCTCCGCCATGTCCTCGAGCCCGGACACGTCCTCGACCGGCCCGGTGCTCCGGGTCGCCCAGCAGGTTCCTCGCACCGAGGCGGAGGGCCCTGGCCGCCGCTTCGCGCTCTGGGTCCAGGGCTGTCCGCTGCGCTGCCCCGGCTGCTGCAATCCGGAGATGTTCGCGATGGAGCGCGGCGCCGTCGTCACGGTGGAAGCCATGGCGGCCCGGGTGCTCGCGACGCCCGGCATCGAGGGCCTCACGATCCTGGGCGGTGAGCCCTTCTCCCAAGCGGACGCCGTGGCGGAGCTGTGTGAGCGCGTCCGCGCCGGCGGGCTCAGCACCCTCGTCTTCACCGGCTACACGCTGGCCGAGCTGAAGGCGCAGGGCCGCCCCGGAGTCGAGCGCCTGCTCGCCTCGCTGGACCTGCTGGTGGATGGGCGCTACGAGAAGGACCAGCCGGAGACGCGCCGGCGGTGGATCGGCTCTCGCAACCAGGTCATGCACTTCCTCACGCCGCGCTACGCCCCGGAGGACCCAACGTTCACCGCGCCGAACACGGCCGAGGTCCACCTCATCGAGGGGCGCATCATCGTCAACGGCTGGCCCGACCTCGCGGACCGACTGCGCCCATGACGCGCGTCTCGCCCTCCGAGCACCGGCTGCTCACGCTCGCGCGCGCCATCCTGGGCCAGGGCCCCTACGTGGCCGTGGAGGACTTGTTCCGGGGCAGTCACGTCTGTCCTCCCCAGCTCGGCCCCGCGGCGCTCTCCGCGCTGAGGGATTTGCTGTCCAAGGGCACCGTGCTCGTCCTCGCGCGGATGGGCGGGGGTCGCAAGCGCCGTCACCTGCCCTCCACCTCCGGAACGACGCGGCTCTGGGAGCGACACCCGCCCCGCCCGCTCCACTTCTCCGCGCTCTGCTTCCACACCCTGCGCTGGCTGGTGGAGCAGCCGCTCACCGTCCCCGACCACCGTGCCCTGGACGTCGACGCGCCTCCGACGCTCGCGGATGAGCTGTTCCTGTATCTGTGCTGCCGGATGCTCGTGGGGACCTCCTGCGCGCCGGCGCTGGGCAAGGAGCCCCAGTTCCGCCGCTCCGCCCTGTGCCGGCTCGGGTTCCCCGACGTGTTCGCCTCCGTGTCCGATTCGCTCTCGGCCGACGACTTCGCGCCGCTGCTCGCCGAGGGTGGCTGGCTCCTGGAGGCCGTCCAGGACGAGCTGGCCCTGCGCTGGCGGAAGATGGAGGAGTCCAAGAGCCGGCGAATCGAACCCCGGGAGCTCGTCGAGCTGGGGGCCTCGCAGACGCGGGTGCTGGACGCCTTCTTCGATGCGCTGGACCGCGCGCGCCGAAGAGACCTCGCGGGCTTCCTGCTGGACGCGCTGCGCCCCCTCGTGGACCAGCCCGCGGCCCGCTGGGTGGCCCACCTGTCGCCGCGCGCGCCGCTGGGCGCGAAGGTCGAGGCACGCCGTGGCGCTGGCGCGGGATTGCGTGCCCTGGCCCGACTGGCGCGGTGGGACCAGGAGCACCGCGCGGTGCGCTTCTTCGACGATGACCACGATGACGCCCAGTTGCTGCTCTCCGAGTGGTCCTCGTTCGGCGACGCGGGCTTCCGGCTCGCGGCGGACCGGGAGCGCGAGCTGGGCTCGGACCTGATGGTTTCCTCCGAGGTCCCCGAGGACGGGGCCTCTTCGACTTTCACCGGGAGCGCCCCATGAGCCGCGCCTATCGCATCTCCGTCTCCGAGTCCCTCAACCGCATCGTCCACGCCGACGACGGCGTGTGCTCCAAGCTGGAGCTGTTGCCGCTGCTGTCGCGCGAGGAGACGGCGGGCCTGCTCGCCGCGGACCTCGCCGCGCGAGGCTTCGTCCAGGAAGGCGACGTGGCGGTGCGCACGGAGGCGGACGGCGTGCGCGTGGCCGTGGACGTCACCACCGGCGAGGTCAGCGTCACGCTCGCGGCCCAGCAGGAGGTGGAGCTGACGGCCGTGGGCGAGGTCCTCACCAATGCCCCCTCCGGCACCGAGGCCACGCAGAAGCTCGCCCGGGAGAAGGCGCGCGCGAAGCTGGAGGACCGCGCCCAGGACGCCACGGAGGCGCTGCGCGAGGAGGTCACTCGCAAGCTGGAGGGCCGCCTGCGCGACCTCAAGACGGAGCTGGACGCCATCTCCAACAAGGTGACGGCGGAGGCGCTCAAGGTGCGCGCCTCCCAGCTCGGCACGGTGGAGGAGATCCACGAGGACGCGGCGACGGGCTCGCTCACCATCAAGGTCCGCGTATGAGCCAGCGCATCCCCGACGACTCGCTCCCCACGGAGCTGACGCCGTTCCAGGCGGTCGAGGCCGCGTACCCCGCGGAGCTGGAGCGCACCCGCGAGGCGCTCCTGCGCGGCCTGCCCGTCATGGTGGAGGCGGACAAGGAGCTGACGCCCTACTTCTACAAGTGCCTGCGAGACAGGCTGAAGAAGGACGGCAAGCAGTTCCTCTATCTGGACGGACGCGCCGCCGCGGAGCCGCCTCCGGGCATGCCCGCGCCCAGCATGATGGCCACGCTCATCGGCCAGCTGCGGGACGCGGTGCGCGGCGCGGTGCGAGAGCGAATCGTCGTGCTGCCGCACCTCGACCTGCTCACCACCAGCAGCGGAGGGCTTACCTCCGAGGCGCGCGAGGTGATTCCGCTGCTCTACGAGAACCCGGAGATGGTCTGGGTCGGCTTCAAGGACCCGTCCTTCCCGCTGCCTCGGGTCATCGAGAACCTGTTCCCGCACAAGGAGACCCTCCTCGGTGTGAGCCGCGAGCGGCTGCGCCACCTGGTCACCCAGCGCGAGTGCCGCAAGTTCGGCCGGGGCCTCCAGCCCTACGTGCTCTACAAGCACGTGTCCGGAGTGAACGCCGTCCGCCTGCGTCGGCTGCTCGGCGCCATCACTGGCGAGGACTATCCGAGCGACGCGCGGCCCGCGTACGCGCAGCTCCGCTCGGCCACGCTGAGCGGCTCGCTGAACGTGCCGGACCTGGACCTGCGGGCGGACATCGGCGGCTACACGCAGGTGAAGGACCGGCTCCAGCGCGAAATCCTCGACGTGCTCGCGCACAAGGACACGCTGTCGGACCCGGAGGCGGTGAAGCGTGTCGAGGGCCTGCTCCCGCGCGGGATGATCTTCTGGGGCCCGCCGGGCACGGGCAAGACGCTCTTCGCCAAGGCCATGGCGTCCTCGCTGGGCGCGGCGGTGCTCGTGGTGAGCGGCCCGGAGCTCAAGAGCCGCTGGGTGGGCGAGAGCGAGGAGAACCTCCGGCAGATCTTCGTCCGGGCCCGGCAGGCGGCGCCGAGCATCATCATCTTCGACGAGCTGGACTCGTTCGCCTCCGCGCGTGGGACCTATACGGGCTCCGGCGTGGAGCACTCGATGGTGAACCAGCTGCTCACGGAGATGGACGGCTTTCGCAAGGAGGAGCTCGTCTTCGTGGTGGGCACCACCAACTTCGTGGAGTCGCTGGACCCCGCGCTGCTGCGGCCGGGGCGCTTCGAGTTCCAGCTGTGCATCCCCTACCCCAACAACACGGACCGCCGGGCCATCCTGTCCATCTACAACGAGAAGCTGGCCCTGGGCATGACCGAGCGCGCGCTGGACTACGCGGTGAAGCGCACCGGAGACCGCGTCGAGGGCACGGGCACGCGCTTCTCCGGCGACCACATCCAGGCGCTGTGCCGCGCGCTCGCGCGACGCCGGCTGCGTGAAGGCGCCCAGACGCCCACCGAGCCCGTGGACGTCGAACGCGCCCTCACCGACTACCTGGACCGGCCCGCACTCACGCCCACCGAGGAGCGCGTCGTCGCCACGCACGAGGCCGGCCACGCGGTGTGCGCGCTGTTCTGCCCCAGCGCTCCCGCCATCGACCGCATCAGCATCCGCGGTGACCTGGCGGGCACGCTCGGCTTCGTGCAGTACGCGGACCCCGCGCATCGCCACGTCGTCACCCGGGGGCAGCTGCTCGACAGCATCTGCATGCTCTTCGGCGGACGCGAGGCGGAGGCGCTGCTGCTCGAGGACCTGTCCATCGGCAGCGCGCATGATCTGGAGCGCGCAACGGAGATCGCCCGCGAGCTGGTGGAGGAATTGGGCATGGGCGGCGACGGCCTGCCCGTGCGCCGCTTCGACGCGCCGGGCAGGAACGCGGACCGACACGCGCTCTCCGACGCGACGCGCGGCACGCTGGAGGCGGCCATCCTGGAGGTGCTCGAGGTGCAGCGGGCCCGGGCGCGCGACATCCTGCGCCGCGAGAAGCCCCGCCTCGTCGCGCTGCGGGATTTGCTCCTGGAGCGCAAGGTGTTGGACCGCGAGGCATTCGTCCACCTGGCGCCCGAGGCGGCGCCCAAGAAGGAGCCGGCCCATGGCTAGTCTCATCCTCCGCCTGCTCGTCAATCCCCAGACGGGCCGCAAGGACGTCGTCATCCAGTACGAGAGCGACTCCGACGCGCTGCCCATGGAGCACGAGGACGAGCACCGCCGCCTCGTGGACCAGCTCATCGCCGGGGGCGCGTTGAAGGCGTCGGAGCTGGGCCAGGTCATCGTCCAGCGCGACACGCCGTCCGGCCAGGCCGCGAACCCCGAGTCCACGTCCGACGGCAACGCCGAGAAGGTGAGCCAGAAGGCCTGATGTCCACGCTCGTCTTTCCCACCCGGGAAGCGCTCCACCTCGCGCTGACCTCCCGACTCGTCCCTCCCGAAGTCCAGGCCGCGCCGGCCCATCACCACACCCGCGCCGAGGGCCCGCTCTACGTCACGCCGCACGCGCCGCTGACGAAGGCCGCGCTCGCGGAGCTGGCCGCGTTCGGCGTCCGCGTCGACGCGAAGGCCCCTCGCGGTGAGGCCATGGTGCGCTGCTGGGCGGAGCTGCTGCCCACCCACCGCGCCCCGCTGGAGGGCGTGCTCCCCGGCACGGTGATGTTCCTGCCCACCGACGCGGACGCGCTGCTCGCGCTCGCGGGTGAGCTGCTGCGCCTGGGATGCGACCGACAGGAGCTCTGCTTCGCGAAGGGCGAGGTGGGCTCGCGGGCGCTGCTGCGCGCGGTGGCGCCTCCGTACTTCACGCTCACGGGCGCCCTCGACCGCGCGGGCGGGCTGCGCGCCTTCGTCCCCGCCGTCCCGGGTCAGACGTCCGTCTGGGTGGAGCTGGGGCATGTGCATCCGCTGGCGCGAACGCTCCAGCCCGCCGCCGGCAACGTGCTGCTCATCCCGGGCGAGGGCGCGTGGCTGACGGCCGCGGACGGCCCCTGGCTGGACCTGTACCAGCTCACGGACTTGCGGCTCCCGGAGCCCGCGCGCGCCTGGGAGCCCCTCCCCGCGCCCGGCCGGCTGTCCGTCCCGCTGCGCCTCACCCGCGCCGCGCGCACCGAGGCCGCGAGCCTCTGGGTGCTGCGAGAGAACGCCGTGGCCCAGGTGGAGTCACTCGTCCACACGCTGCCCGAGCCCGTTCTCGCGCAGCTCCGCTTCGCGGTGACGGGTCCACCGGACGCGCCCTGCATCATCCTGCGCGCGCGCGCCGGCCGGGAGCGACCTCCGGAGCTGGGCCTGTCCGCGATGGCCTATGCGCCGCTGCCGCAGGTCGCGGAGCTGTACCTGCCGTGCGACGGACTGCTGGAGCCGCCCGTGCGCAAGGAGCGGCTGCGCGCGCTGCTCGTCCCCACGCCGGAGACGGTGACGTGGCTGCACCCCACGGGGGACGGAGGCTTCCGCGCCGAGCGCATCTGCGAGAAGGCCTTCCAGCCACTCGAGACCTGGGTGGACTACGTGGTGGACGCGAGCGCCGTCGCGCTGGAGCCCTGGATGAAGGGCGCGACGTTCGACTTCGACGCCATCGAGCTCGCCGACGGGGAGTGGATTCCCGGCACCACGCGCGCCCCGTCCGCGGAGAAGAAGCCCAAGGACGCGCAGCCCTCGCGGACGGAGCGCCGCGCCCATGACACCGCCGAGCCCGAGCCCGTCGCGGAGCCCTCGCGCAAGGCCTCGAAGAAGGCGGCCACGAAGGCCCCGAGCGCGCCGCTCGTCCCCCTCGCGCCCGAGCGACAGGACGCGGCGGCCGAGGCGCTCGCCCGCGCGGAGAAGGACTTCCTCGCGCTGGACGTCCCGGCCGATGCCCCCGAGAGGCAGGCGCTGTGGGTGCGCATGGCGGAGCTGCAGGTGCAGCTCGGACGCGCTCGCGAGGCGACCCTGTGCTGGACCCGCGCGCTGTGGAGCGCGACGGGCGATGAGGCCACCGAGCTGGCCGAGCGCTGGGCCCGCGCCGAGACTCGCAATGGCCAGCCCCCCGAGCAGCTGTTGACCCGGGACACGCCGTCGGAGGACGACGTCCGCGGCCTCGCGAGCGCGCTCGTGCACGCGGCGCGCGCATCGGGAGGGGCGACCTTCAGCGACGTCCCGACGGTCCAGCGCTGGCTGGACAAGCACGACACCGCGCTCGACGTGCGCACGCTGTGGCTGTCCCGCGCGGCGCTGGACAAGCTCGCGGGGGGAGATCCGCTGAGCCTCGCGAAGGCGGGAGACCGGGTGCAGGAGATGCTCCAGCGCGGCCTCTCCCTGTCGCGCGACGTGCCGCTCTTCCTGCGCGGAGGCACGGACGCGGCGCTGCTGCCCCGGCTGGCGACGCACCTGACGACGCTCCTGGACCGCTTCGAGCGCACCACGCGCCGACGCTCGTCGGTGGAAGCCCCCACCGCGCTCACCCAGGCCTATGTCCGCCTCGTCTTCGCCTGCGGCCTCGCACGGGTGGGCCAGCCGGAGCACGCGCGCACGCTGGTGGAGGCGGCCACGGCGGCGCTCTCCAAGTCGGACCCCATCCACGGCTTCCTCGTCCGGGCGTACGGCGCGCGCGTGACGCAGGCCATGGAGGGCGAGCCCCTGGAGACGCCGCTCCCCGCGGACATCGCCGCGGAGCTCAACGCGCTGGTCACCTTCCAGCGGTACAAGGTGGACCGGCTGCGCCAGGGCTCCGGACTGCTGGAGCCCAGCGAGCGACTGGACCCGGCGCGCGCCTTCGGACGCGGGACGCGCGACCTGCGTGGCGAGGAGTTCGCCGCGCTGCGAGACATCCGCGACCCGGAGGTCGTCGACCGCGAGGTGCGCCAGCTCGTCCAGCGCGCCACCGGGGCGAAGCTGAACGCGGCCGAACGACAGCGGCTCATCGGCGGGCTGCTGGAGACGCTGCCCCGGCTCCCGATGGCGCGCGCGCTGCCGTTGATGGACTCGCTCGTGTCCGCGGTGGACACGCTGCCGGGCGAGGTGCAGGCGCGGCTGCTCGGAGACGCGCTCGCGCTGGCGGCGCTCTTCGGCCGGGTGGACCGCGCCACCACCTTCGCGGGACGCCTGCGCACCGTGCTGGCGGGCCTGCCGCCCGACTCCCACGCGTGGAGCGCGGGCATCCTGGAGGCGAGCCTGCGCGGCCTGCGTCGGGTGGGCCTGACGCGCGAGGCGGGCGACCTGGTGGAGGCGACGCGCGGCCTGCTGACGCGGCCCAAGACGCCGGTGGCCGCGCGACTCGGCGTCGCGTCCGGCATGGCCTTCGTCGGCCGCATGCAGGAGGCGCTGCCCGTGTTCGACGCCGCGTTCGAGGCGCTCGACGCGCTGAAGGGCACGCTCCCGGAGCGGCTGGCGCTGATGCGCAGCCTCGCGGGAGCGCTGTCCCATGCGCCCGCGGACCTGGCGCTGTCGGGCCTGGCGCGCCTGTCCGAGGTGCTGCCCCTGGTGACGGACAGCTACAACACCAACAGCCACTTCTGCCTCTCGGTGGTGGAGCTGGCGGACATGCTGGTGCTGGGACACGTGGAAGTGGCGCGCGGCTCGGGTGAGCGCGCGCGTGGTTGGTTGGATGAGGATGAGTTCCTGGTGCGACGACGCATCCACCAGGAGTTGGAGGAGCGTCTATGAGCAGTGTTCCCCGGCGTGAGGAGCCCGCCGCCGACCCCATCTCCGCGCTGACGTTCGATGCGCTGTCGCGCGAGGCCCAGGGGCTGAGAGACCGACTCAACCGCTTCCGTCAGGCGCTGGGGCGGCACTTCGTGGGCAAGCAGACCCTGGTGGACTTGATGACGGTGGCGGCGGTGGCCCAGGAGCCGCTGCTGCTCGTGGGCCCTCCGGGCACGGCCAAGTCGGACCTGGTGCTCAAGTTCCGCGAGGCGCTGCGCATCCCCTCCGAGGACTACTTCGAGTACCTGCTGACGCGCTTCACCGAGCCGTCGGAGGTGCTGGGCCCCATCGACATCAACCTGCTGCGACAGGGGCGCTACATCCGGCGCGAGGGCGGCAAGCTGCCCACCGCCCGGCTCGTCTTCCTGGACGAGGTCTTCAAGGCGAGCTCCGCCATCCTCAACGCGCTGCTCACGGTCATCAACGAGCGCAAGTTCTACCAGGACGGCGCGCCGCAGCCGGTGCGCCTCAAGGTGCTCTTCGCCGCCACCAACGAGCTGCCCGAGCACGCGGAGCTGGGGGCGCTCAAGGACCGCTTCTGCCTCAAGGCCGCGTGCCGGCCGGTGCAGGACCGCTACTTCCTGGAGCTGCTCGACTCGGGCCTGGAATCGCAGACGAACCGGGAGCTGAACCAGAAGCCCTGGGCGGAGGGGCACGCCACGCTGGAGGACGTGCTCAAGGCGCACCGCTACCTGACGCTGATGATGGGCCGCAAGGAGGCCGGGCCGGAGGGACGCGAGCTGAGAGACCGCGACCTGTTCTTCCGCGACGAGCTCTTGCGTGAGTTCCGCCGCGTGGTGCAGACGCTGACGCGCGAGGACGGCGTGTTCATCAGCGACCGCAAGCTCGTGAAGCTCTACCGGCTCCTGCGCACGCGCGCGTGGATCTTCCACGGCGGCGCGGTGGAGCGGCAGGACCTCCAGCTCCTCTCCTACCTGGGAGAGACGCGAGAGGAGATCGACCTCCTGGAGGAGAAGGTGCCCCGGCTGCTCGGCCTGACGTGAGTCCGGAAGGAGCGGAAGGCGCCCTGCCCTCCACTCCCGTCCCTTCGGCTACGGCGTGCAGCTCACGTTCGAGGGCATGGCCCAGAGCTGGTGGTAGCCCGTGTCATCCCTCGCGCCGAAGTAGATGCGGTTGCCCACCCGGGCGAACGCGGTCGCCAGATGCGTGCGCGACGGGCTCGTGGTGATTTCGGACGAGGTCTCGTCGGTGCCGTAGGACACCCACGGCACCGCGAAGGAGCCCTCGCCGCCCGCGGTGAACACCACCCCGCCATTGTCCGCGGCGATGAGCGGAGACCAGTACTCGTCGGAGGTGCTCAGCGCCGCGGGAACCCGCCGCGTCGTCGCGGCCGTCCCCTGCGTCACCCACAGCCACACCCTGCGCGGCGCGGGACCCGACGTCCCGATGGCGACGGAGAAGTAGAGCGTGTCCCCCGAACGCACGACGCCCTGGACGTAGGTCCCCGCATCCGGGTCATTCCCCCATGGGTTCTCCAACTGGGTGACGTTCGCCTTCCCGCCCCCCGCCAGCGACACGCTGGAGAGCGTCATGATGGGCAGGTAGGCGCTGTCCACCAGGTACACCGAGCCGCCCAGCGAGCCGAGCATCAGCATGCGCTTGCCGAAGGTCTCCAGCCGCACCGTTCCCGCGGCCGTCCCGTCCGTCTTCCAGACCTCCGTGTTGCCGCCATCCAGCAGGGTGAACAGCCCCACGGCGCCATCCTGCGTGGTGCCCACGTCCATCACGGGGACCTGTCCGGCATCCAGCTTCTTGACGAAGACCGTTCCGCCCGCGGTGCCATCCGTGCGCCACAGCGACGTGCCGTCCGTCGCATTGGACATGAAGAAGAAGTGCGCGCTCGTGGTCCGCACGTATCTCTCAGACAGCGTGCTCAGCACGCCCAGGTTCACCTCCATCCGCGTGCCGGGCTCCGTGCCATCCGTGCGCCACAGCTCCACCTGCGTCCGGGGCGGCGTGAGCACCTGCCGGGTGCGGAAGAACGACGCGCTGTTGCCCCACACGGAGACCTGCGACATCGCCGTGCCCTCCGGTCCGGGTGTCACGTCCTTCAGCAGCCGCGTGCCAACCTCCGTCCCGTCCGACACCCACGGCTCGCGGCCCGACTCCGGCGTGTAGACGGTGAACAGCAGCTTGTCGCCGAGCGGCGCCCGGGTGGACAACGCGCGCTCGGGCCACATCGCGGAGAAGGCGCGGACCTGCACGGTGCTGCCCTCGGTGCCCTGCGTGCGCCACAGCACGGAGGCGCCGTCGGGGTAGTTCACGGTGAAGTACGTCGTGCCCTGCACGCCCAGGAAGCCGAAGGGCGACAGCCCCGCGAACGGCGGAGGCTCGGGCGTCCCCGGGGGAATGACGACCTTCACCCGCTGCGCGCCACCGGTCGGGCATGACGGCGCCAGCAGCGGCGCTTCCGCCGTGCTCACGGGACTCTCCGCCCTCGCCTCCGGTCCTCCGCAGCCCAGGGCCCCCAGCAACATCACCGCCCAGCCAGACTTCGCGCGCATGTGGCCTCCTCTCCCGCGAGGGAGCAAGGAAGCGAGGGTGGGAACCGACCCTGGGCTGGACAACTGCCCCGAAGTCGCAGGGGCCTGTCCGCGTCGAGACAGGGACCGCTCCTCCGGTCCCCTGCCGAAACCACGGCGCCTCGGCGCCGCGCACCGACACGCCCCTGCATCCGCCCCCAGCGGGAAGTGATACATGGTGGACGCATGGGAGTCCCCGAGCCGCGAGCCCCCCAGGACCTGGAACGCTGGTTGTGCGCGGGGCTCTGCCTCTCACGGCAGGAGGGGCTCGACGCGGAGGCGCTCGCCGCGAGCATCCCCGGGCTGAGGGCCATGCTCGAGGAGGCCCCCACGCTCCCGCCGCCCGCGCTCATCGCCGACCTGGGGCGGCTCGTCTCGGGGCAACCTCCCGCACCCTCCCTCCCCATCCCGGACACCCTGCCCCGCCTGCGCGACGCCGTGCGGGCCTACGACGACCACGTCCTCGCGCGCCTGGCCGCCGAGCCCACCCTGGAGGCCGTGTCCGCCGCGCTGGCCCGCGTGCCCCAGGCCCTGCGGCCCAAGGGCCTGGCCTTCCTCGTCGGCCGCGTGCTCACGCGCATGGGCTTCACCTCGGGCACGCCCGTCAGCCCCGCGCTGGCGCGGCGCATCCTCGAGAAGCCACCGGGTGAACTGTTGCAATCGGGATACGGCGCCCTGCGCGAGCGGGACTCCGCGCTCGAGTCGCTCGCCCGGGGCTACGAGGCGCTGGCCACCGGGGCGCGTCGCGCCAGCGCCCTGCTCGGCGACGCCGAGGTCTTCACGCTGGAGAACCTGGAGCACCTGAAGGGCAAGGCGCAGCGCCTGGCGTTGGAGCAGGCCGTGGAGGCCGCCGAGTCCCTGTCGCGCACGCTGCCGCCGCGTCTGCGCGCGCGCGCCGTCTCGCAGGGCCCCGCGCCCACAGCGCTGGAGGACGAGGCCGCGTTCCCGCAAGGAGGCTTCTCGTCGGTCTCCAACGTGGGCAGCCTGGAGAACCTGGTCACCTCCGAGCTCGTCTACATGGAGGACGAGCCCACGCTCGACTTGTTCGACGTGCGCTACGTCGAGGGCGAGCTGCTCTACTACACGCGCGACGAGAGCCTCGCGGTGCGCCGCCGTCGGGTGCTCGTGTTCCTGCTGCCCGTGAGCCTCGCGGACGCGCGCGTGAAGGACAGCGGCGTGAGCTGGCAGCGCGCCGTGCTGGCCCTGGGGCTGGTGCTCTGCCTGGTGCGTCGGCTCTCCGTGTGGCTCGGAGACCAGGACCTGCGCTTCCAGGTGGCCTTCCCCTGGGAGGGACAGGGCCCCCACCCGCTCGAGGCCGAGCGCGGCTTGTGCGAGCTGCTCCTGCGCGAGTGGCGCGCCCGCGGCACGGTGGAGATTCTCACCCCGCGAGACAATGAGCAGGTGTTGGAGCAGGTGCGCGTCGACGCGAAGCGGGCGCGCGTGGACGTGCTGTGGCTCGACGCGGTCCGTCAGTCGCCGTTCGACACGCGCGGGCTGCCCACGCACGTGAGCGTGCACCGGGTGGACCTGAGCGGACCGAGCCCCCGGGTGCAGACGTCACGGCCGGGTGTCCCCGCGCAGGGAATTCCGGAAGACGGGCGGGAAGGGCGCGCGCCCGAGACGCCCTGGGAAGCCTGGATGGGCGCGACGCTTGAGCTTGCGCGAGGGCTTCTCTAGCTTCCGGTCGGACGCGCCACGCTCGGCGCAGGAGAGGACGGCCATGCCGCGGTACGAGTTCAAGGAAGGCAGCTCCAGCAAGTTCTGGGAGATCAAGCTCGAGGGCGACTCCTTCACCACGCGTTGGGGCCGCATCGGCACCGACGGCCAGGAGAAGACGCAGTCGTTCGACTCCGACGAGAAGGCCCAGAAGGAGTACGACAAGCTCGTCCGTGAGAAGGAGAAGAAGGGCTACGAGCTGGTGGGCGACGGCGAGGGCGGCGACGACGACGACGAGGGCGAGGCCGTCGAGGGCAAGTCGAACCCGGAGCTCGAGGCCGCCATCCAGAAGGACCCGGACAACGTCGACGCGTACCTCGTCTATGGCGACTGGCTCCAGGCCCAGGGCGACCCGCGCGGCGAGCTCATCGCGCTGCAGCACGCGCTCTCCAAGGCGTCCGGCGCCGAGGCCACCGCGCTCAAGAAGCAGGTGTCCGCGCACATCAAGAAGCACAAGGCGCTGCTGCTCGGCTCCATGGCGAAGGGTTGGAGCGACGAGGAGATCACCCTCGAGTGGCACCTGGGCTTCATCCGCTCGGCGCGCCTGGGCCGCAAGGAGTACGACTCCGAGTTCGACGTGGGCGAGGGCGTCAAGACGCTGCTGACGCACCCGTCGGGGCGCTTCCTGCGCTCGCTCGCGGTGGGCATCGTCGACGCCTCGGATGGCGAGAACAGCTACGAGCCCGTCCTGGAGGCCCTGCAGGAGGCGCCCCCCAAGGGGCTCGAGCACCTGTTCCTGGGCGACTTCGAGTACCCGGACGAGACCGAGATCTCCTGGTCCTACGTGAACGACGTCTCGGCGCTCTACAAGCTGGTGCCGAACCTGCGCTCGCTGCGGCTGCGCGGCGCGGGCGCGGACCTGGGCGACATCGACCTGCCGGAGCTGCGCGAGTTCACCATCGAGACGGGCGGCCTGCCGCTGGGCGCGGTGAAGTCCATCGCCAGCGCGAAGTGGCCCAAGCTGGAGAAGCTGGAGGTGTGGTTCGGCCAGGACAGCTACGGCGCCGAGGGCGGCGTGGCGGACATCCAGCCCATCCTCGACGGCAAGGGCCTGTCGAACCTCAAGGTGCTGGGCCTGCGCAACGCGGAGTTCACCAATGACCTGGTCAAGGTGCTGCCGACCGCGAAGGTGCTCCCCCAGCTCGAGAAGCTGGACCTGTCCATGGGCTGTCTGACGGATGAGGGCGCGAAGACGCTCGCGGAGAACGCGGCGGCCTTCAAGCACCTCAAGCACCTCGATCTGACGGAGAACACGCTCACCGACGCGGGTGAGAAGCTGGTGGCGAAGATCGCCGGCACCGTGGCCGCGGGCAACCAGCGCGAGTACGACCCCGAGTACCACTACGCCGCGGTGGGCGAGTAGCCCTCCCATGTCCGCGTTGCCCGGCTTCATCGTCATCGGCAACGCGGAGAACCGGCGCGTCTCGCTGTTCCAGGACGCGCTGGACCGTCAGGGCCTGCCGCCCGCGAAGGTGGTGCCCTGGCGGGAGCTGCTGGAGTCCCCTGCCCGCCTCGCAGAGCTCCCCGACACGGACGCGTTCGTCCGCATCGACGCCGCGGGCGAGAGCTGGGAGGTGGAGAAGGGCCTGTTGAAGCGGGGCTACGAGGACGCGCTCGCGCACGGGGGACAGGTGCTCGCCCCCGATGAGGTCGACGCGCTCGTCGAGGACCACGGGCGCATCCTCGCCCCCCGGCAGGGACACCTCGGCTTCCTGCGCGTCCTCTCGGAATTGGAGGCCGTGTTCCGCGAGCGCCCGTCGTGGCGGGTGCTCCAGTCGCCCGCGAGCATCCGGGACTTGTTCGACAAGCGCGTCACCTCGCGCCAGTACGCCGCGCTGGGCGTGCCCGTGCCGGAGCCCCTGGACGGGGTGACGGACGTGGCATCGCTACGCGAGCGCATGGACGAGGAGGGCTGGCGCGAGGTGTTCGTGAAGGTGTCCTGCGGCTCGTCCGCGTCGTGCCTGGGCATCTTCCGGCGACTTCGCGGCCACGAGTCGCTGGTGACCACCGTCGAGCAGTCGCCGAGGGGCTGGTTCAACACGCTCAAGGTGCGCCGCATCCGCGAGCCGGAGCCGCTGGAGCAGGTGCTCGGCTTCCTCTTGCGCGAGGGCTCGCAGGTGGAGCGCTCGATTCCGAAGGCGCGGCTGGGCGGAGACCTCTTCGACTGTCGGGTGCTGGCGGTGCGCGGCGAGCCCGCGTTCATCGTGGTGCGCCAGAGCCGGCTGCCCATCACCAACCTGCACCTGGGCGGCTGGCGCGGAGAGCTGGAGGAGCTGGAGGCGGCGGTGCCCCGGAGCGAATGGGAGGCCGCGATGGAGAGCTGCCGCCAGGTGGCGCGCGCCCATGACTGCCTGCACGTCGGCATCGACCTGATGTTCGAGGAGTACTTCACCGGGCACCGCGTGCTGGAGGCGAATGCCTTCGGGGACCTGCTGCCCGGCCTGAAGCGCGACGGCCTCACCGTGTACGAGTGGGAGATTCGCGAGGCCCTGCGGGCCGCGGGCTTCGACGTGCCCGCCTGACACCTCCGTCGCAAAGACAGGCACGGACGCGAAAGAGCAGTTTATCCGCCTCACCGGGCCTAGAGTGCGAACCTTTCTCGAGGAAGGTTCCGCCATGAATTGGAAAGCGTCACTCGGTGCGTTGCTCTTCACGCTGACGGCCTGCTCGGAGTCTCCAGACCCGACGCCCACGCCGCCCCGGCCGATGAAGGCCGTGTTGTTTCCGTACATCCCGGACACGGTGGGGGACAGCTTCGCGAGCCTCGCGGCGCGGCTCGAAGCGGACTTCGAGCGGGAGCACTCGGACATCGACCTGGACATCGTGTTCGATGCCAACCTGGATGTGTATGACCTGGATGATGGCGGCACGCTGAACCAGCTGCTCGGCTCGGGCCCCTCGGCGGCGCAGGTGGTGGAGGTGGACACGCTCATCCTGGGCTCACTGGTGTCGAAGGGCTGGATTCAGCCGGTGACGCCGGCGGCGGGCACGGTGCATCCGGCGGCCGAGGAGGCGGTGCGCATCTCCGGCACCAGCTACGGCATGCCCACGTACCTGTGCACCTACGTGGTGTACTCGCACAGCACGAACATCCGCTCCGCCACGAATGGCGCGACGCTGGTGGACATCCTGCGAGAGGTCTCTCCGGGCAAGCGGCCGCTGGCGGCGAACTTCGACGGGAGCTGGACGCTGCCCTCCTCGTACATCGATGCCTGGGGAGACACGCACCCGGCGGACGCCCTGCCCGGCGCGCTGTCGTTGCCGCTGGATGCGACGACGCTGACCCCGTTCGAGACCGTGGTGGACAGCTGCGCGATGGAGCCCGGCGTCAACCCGTGCCTGGATGGGACGTACGCGGACAACACGGCGGCGGAGGAGGCGTTCGCCACGGAGCAGGCCAACGGGTTCATGGGCTACACCGAGCGCCTGGTGCCCATCCTGAAGGCCCGGCCGGGGATGGCGTTGCCGGACGTCGTCTCGGTGCCGCTGGGTGGCGGCTCGGCGCCCACCGTGTTCGTGGACGCGCTGGTGGTCAACGCGGGCTGCACGGGCACGTGCGCGGAGGACGCGAAGGCGCTCACCTCGTTCCTGGGGAGTCCCGAGGTGCGCGGCCTCATCGCCTTCAGCGGCGAGGGACCGCAGGGCACCCTGCCCCGCTACCTGCTCCAGGCCAACCGCGCCTTCTACCAGCAGGAGCCCGCGCGCTCGGACCCGATGTACCGCAAGTTCGAGCCGCTCATCCACGGCGCGCGGCCCTTCCCCAGCCAGGGCTTCCCGGAGAACCGCAAGGCGATGCAAGCCGCCCTGTTGGAGGCGTTGAAGTAGTAGGGTCCGCCTCGCCATGCGGCGGCTCGGAAACCCAGCGCGTAGACGGTCCGTGGTGACACGGCCCTCTGCATCTCCGGGGTACCCCCGGGGACTCTTCATGAGGAACACACTCCCACGCGAGGCCGGTATCGCGGCGAGCCGCGAGTCTGGCCACGCCGGACGGGACAGGTGGGCCCGAGCCGCCGCATGGCACCCGGAGGCCCGGACGTGAGCACGCGCCACCCCGTGGCGGCGGCGCTCGCGTCCGCGTTCCTCGCGGGTCCCTGGACTCGAGCGGGACTGAGGGAACGAGGCGCCCATGTCGTGGGCGGCCGCCCGCGCTGGCTCGTGCCCGTCGTCCGCGGCATCCTGAGGTACTTTCCTCGCCCGCCCCACGCCCGCATCGAGCTGCTCACCGAGCTGCTCGCCACCCGCCCAGCGCTCATCCGCGCCTGCGGCAACAGCGCCGAGCCCATCCGCATCCGTCACTGGCTGGACGCGGAGCCCCAGATGGGCCGGCGGCCGTGGCCCGTCCCCGAGCTCACGACGCAGGCCGCCCTCGCGCAGTGGCTCGGGGTGACGGACGCCCAGCTGGGCTGGCTCGTGGATGGCGCGGGCTTCGAGCGCACGTCCCGTCCCGGCCAATGGCGACGCTATCGCTACGTCTGGATTCCCAAGCGCACGGGCGGCAAGCGACTCCTGGAGAAGCCAGGGCTGGACCTCGCGCGACTGCAGCGCAAGGTGCTCCACGACATCCTGGACGTCATCCCGCCCCACGCCGCCGCTCGCGGCTTCGTCCGGGGCCTCGGAGTGAAGGACTTCGCAAGCCCCCACGTGGGCCGCGCAGTGGTGGTGCGCGTGGACCTGGAGGACTTCTTCCACGCGGTGCGGCCCGCGCAGGTGTGGGGCGTGTTCCGGACCGCCGGCTATCCCGATGGCGTCATCAACGCGCTCGCCGGGCTCTGCACCAATCGGACGCCGGGCGCCGTCGTTGAACAGGCACGCCGGGCCGAGAGCGCACAGGAGCTTGACGCCTGCTGGCGACTGTCGCGCAGGCTCTCCGCGAGACACCTCCCGCAGGGAGCGCCCACGTCACCGGCGCTCGCGAACCTCGCGGCCTATCGACTCGATGTCCGCCTGTCCGCGCTCGCGGCGACGCTGGGCGCCCGGTACACGCGCTACGCCGATGACCTGGCCTTCTCCGGTGACGAAGCCCTGGCGCGACGCGCGCGCAGGCTGCTCACGTGCGTGACGCGCATCATCCGTGAGGAGGGCTTCACCGTGCGCCACGGCAAGACGCGCGTGATGCACCAGGGCCAGCAGCAGCGGCTCGCGGGCGTCGTGGTGAACGCACACCCCACCGTCCCTCGCGAGGACTACGAGCGCCTGAAGGCCGTGCTGCACCTGTGCCGCACACGCGGCCCCGAGAGCCAGAACACCGAGCAGCATCCCGACTTCCGCGCGCACCTGCTCGGGAGGATTGCCTGGGTGGAGCATCTGCACCCGGCGCGAGGAGCCCGCTTGAGGGCCACCTTCGAGCGCATCACCTGGGCGTCGGAATGAAAAGAGGCCGCCGACAACGCGCCGGCGGCCTCTTCGGGCTTCACGTCGTCCCAGGCTCAGGACGTCGCGTGTGAGTCATCCACCGGGGGCGAGGACTCCGTCTCCGTCTTGCGTCGGGTGAACAGGCGCTGCACCACGACGAAGAACAGCGGCACGAAGAAGATTCCGAGCAACGTGCCCACCAGCATGCCGCCGAGCACGCCCGTGCCGATGGCCCGCTGAGCACCGGCGCCCGCGCCCGAGGCGATGGCCAGCGGCACCACGCCGAAGCCGAACGCCAGCGACGTCATCAGGATGGGCCGCAGACGCGCACGCACCGCGAGCAGCGTGGCCTCCACCAGCTCCATGCCCTTCTCGACGTTCTCCTTCGCGAACTCCACGATGAGGATGGCGTTCTTGCTCGACAACCCCACCGTGGTCAGCATGGCCACCTGGAAGTAGACGTCGCGGTCCATGCCTCGCATGAAGCTGCCCAGCACCGTGCCGAGGATGCCCAGCGGCGCCACCAGCAGCACGGCCGTCGGGATGGTCCAGCTCTCGTACATGGCCGCCAGACACAGGAACACCAGGAGCAGCGACAGCGTGTACAAGAGCGGCGTCTGCGAGCCCGCCTGCCGCTCCTGATACGACTGGCCCGTCCACTCCAGGCTGAAGCCCGGCGGCAGCTGCGCCACCATCTGCTCCACCGCGGCCATGGCATCGCCGGAGCTCACTCCGGGCGCCGCCTCACCGGTCAGCTCCATGGCGGACACGCCGTTGAAGCGCTCGAGCCGGGGAGAGCCCGAGCCCCACCGCACGCTCGCGAACGCGGGGAACGGCACCATCTCCCCCTTCGTGTTGCGCACGGACCACCGGCTGAAGTCCTCCGGCACCATGCGGAACGGAGCGTCCGCCTGGATGAACACCCGCTTCACGCGGCCGCGGTCGATGAAGTCGTCGATGTACTGACCACCCCACGCCGCCGTCAGCGTGTTGTTGATGTCCGCCGTGGAGAGCCCCAGCGCGGTCGCCTTCGCCACGTCCACGTCCACGCGGAACTGCGGCGTGTCCTCCTGGCCGTTGGGCCGCACGTAGGCAATCAGCGGGTTCTGCATCGCGGCGCCCATGAACTGGTTGCGCGCGGCCGTCAGCGCCTCGTGCCCCTGTCCGATGTTGTCCTTGAGGAAGAACGTGAAGCCGGCCGAGTTGCCCAGCTCCGCCACCGCGGGCGGCGGGAAGGCGAACGCGAGCGCGTCCTCAATCTGCCCCAGGGCCCCCGCGGCGCGCCCCGCCACCGCGTTGACGCCCAGCTCCGCCGACTTGCGCTCCTTCCAGTCCCGCAGGTTGATGAACGCGATGCCGGCGTTCTGACCGCTGCCGGCGAAGCTGAAGCCCTGCACGCTGAAGAGCGCCTTGACGGTGTCCTTCTCGTTCTCCAGGAAGTGGTCCTCCAGCTGCTCGATGACCTTCATCGTGCGCTCCTGCGTGGCGCCCACCGGCGTCTGCACCAGGGCGAACAGGAAGCCCTGGTCCTCGGACGGGAGGAACGAGGTGGGCAGCTTGAGGAACAGCACCACCATCAGCGCGACCATGGCCACGAAGGCGACCATGAAGCTCCACGCCCGGCCCAGGATGCCCTTCACCACCGACTGGTAGCGGGCGTTGCTCCAGTCGAACGCGCGGTTGAACGCGCCGAAGAAGCCCTTGCTCGCCGCGTGGTGGCCCTTGGGAATCGGCTTGAGCAGCGTGGCGCACAAGGCCGGCGTGAGCACCAGCGCCACCAGCACCGACAGCGCCATGGACGTCACGATGGTCACCGAGAACTGCCGGTAGATGACGCCCGTGGAGCCCGCCAGGAACGCCATGGGGATGAACACCGCGGAGAGCACCACGCCGATGCCCACCAGCGCGCTGGTGATCTGCGACATCGACTTGCGCGTGGCCTCCTTGGGGGACAGCCCCTCCTCGCTCATCACGCGCTCGACGTTCTCCACCACGACGATGGCGTCATCCACGAGCAGGCCGATGGCGAGCACCATCGCGAACATGGTGAGCATGTTCGCCGAGTACCCCAGCGCGGTGAGCACGCCGATGGTGCCCAACAGCACCACCGGCACCGCGATGGTGGGGATGAGCGTGGCGCGGAAGTTCTGCAGGAACAGGTACATCACCAGGAACACCAGGAGGATGGCCTCCAGCAGCGTGGAGACCACGCCCTGGATGGCGACCCGGACGAACGGCGTGGTGTCGAACGGCACCACCGCCTTGAGTCCCTTGGGCAGCGTCGGCTCCATCTCCTTGAGGGCCGCCGCCACGCCCTGCGCGGTGTCCAGGGCGTTGGCGCCCGTGGCCAGCGACACGGCGATGCCCGTGGCGGGCTTGCCGTTGTAGCGGCTGATGACGCTGTAGTCCTCGGAGCCCAGCTCCACGCGGGCCACGTCGCCCAGCCGCAGCACGGAGCCGTCCGCGTTGCCTCGCAGGACGATGTTCCGGAACTGCTCCGGCGTCTGGAGGCGGTCCTGCGCCGTCACCGTGGCGTTGAGCTGCTGGCCCTTCACCGCGGGCGTGCCGCCCAGCTGACCCACCACCACCTGCTGGTTCTGCCCGCGGATGGCGCCGATGACGTCCGTGGGCGTCAGCGCGTAGGTGTCCAGCTTGTTGGGGTCCAGCCAGATGCGCATGGCGTACTTCGTGCCGAACACCTGCGTGCTGCCCACGCCCGGGACGCGGGAGATGGGGTCCACCATGTTGGTGGCGACGAAGTCCTGGATGTCGTCACCGCCCATGCTGCCGTCCTCGGACACGAAGCCGATGACCTGCAGGAAGCCCGAGGCCGCCTTGGTGACGGCGATGCCCTGCTGCTGCACGGCCTGCGGCAGCAGCGGCGTGGCCAGCTGCAGCTTGTTCTGCACCTGCACCTGCGCGATGTCCGGGTCGGTGCCGTTGGCGAACGTGAGGGTGATGGTCGCCGCGCCGTTCGACTCGCTGGTCGACGACATGTAGAGCAGGTTGTCGAGCCCCTTCATCGTCTGCTCGATGACCTGCGTGACGGAGTCCTCGATGGCCTTCGCCGAGGCGCCCGGGTACACGGCGCCGACCGTCACGGTCGGCGGAGCGATGATGGGGTACTGCGCGATGGGCAGCCGGGTGATGGAGAGCGCGCCAGCCATCATGATGATGATGGCGAGGACCCACGCGAAGATGGGTCGATCAATGAAGAATCTTGCCATGGCTGCGTTCCGTCACTGGTTGGGAGCCGGCGGGACGAGGGGCGCGGCTTCGCCCCCCTTCGTCTCTGTCGGCGGGGCTTCCGTCGCCTGGACGGGCATGCCCGGCTGGATCTTCTGGAGACCGGAGATGATGACGCGGTCGCCCTCGGACAGGCCGCTGTCCACGAGCCAGCGGTCTCCCACGGTGCGGCTCACCGCGACGGTGCGCGGCTCCACCTTGCCGTCCTTGCCCACCACGAGCGCGGAGGCGTTGCCCTTCGCGTCGCGCGCGATGCCCTGCTGCGGGACCAGGAGGCCCTCTTGACGCAGGCCGTTGCCCACGAGCGCGCGCACGTACATGCCGGGCAGGAGCATCTGGTCGGGATTGGGGACGGTGATGCGCAGCGCGAAGGTGCCGGTGCCCGGGTCCACCGTCACGTCGGAGAACGTGAGCGAGCCGGGGTGGGCATAGCGGCTGCCGTCCTCCAACAGGAGCGTGACGGGCGTGCTGTCGGTGGGCTTGAGCGTGCCGGCGCTGAGCTCCTTGCGCAGGCGGAGCAGCTCGCTGCTCGACTGGGTCAGGTCGACGTAGAGCGGGTCCAGCTGCTGCACGACGGCGAGCGCCTGCGGCTGGTTGGCGGTGACGAGCGCGCCCTGGGTGACGGACGACTTGCCGATGCGACCGGCGATGGGCGAGGTGATGCGCGCGTGTCCGAGCGTCACGCCGGCGCGCTGGACGGCGGCCTGCGCGGCCTTGACGTCCGCCTCCGCCTGGGCGAGCGCGGCGACGGCCTTCTCGTTGTCGGCGGGGGTGACGGCCTCGAGCTTGAACAGCTCGGCGGAGCGCTTGGTGGAGAGGGCGACCGAGGTCAGCGTCGCCTGGGCGCGCTCCAGCGCGGCCTTGGCGCTGGCGTAGTCGGCGCGGTAGGTGGCGTCATCGAGCTCATAGAGGGCCTGGCCCTCCTTCACCTGGCCGCCCTCGGTGAAGAGCCGGCGCTGGACCAGGCCGTTGACCTGGGGGCGGACCTCCGCGACGAGGAACGCCTGGGTGCGCCCGGGCAGCTCGCGCGTGAGCAGCACGGACTCCGACTTGAGGGTGACGACGGTGACGGGGGCGGCCTGGGGAGCCTGCTGCTGCTGCTGTTGCTGCTGCTCGGCGGGCTTCTCACAGGCGACGAGCAGCACGGCGCCAGACAGCATTCCAACGAACGCCGGCGTGAGCCGACGTGAACGAGACCACATGAAGTCCTCGGGGGTGGGGGACTGAAACGGGCGGCCGAAATCCTTCCGGCGCGGCCTCTCCTCTACCGAATACGCGCGCTCATGCCACCAAATCCGCATGCGCCCGGAGTGAATCCTCCGAAGCGACGTCAGCAATTCGCGGCGGACGAAATCCCGCTGGAATCCTGACAGGAGTTGTGTGCACGCGAGATTTCCGGTTGTGCGGCGTGCACGCGTTTTCGAGCACGACGAACGGTCGTTCTCGGGCGCGACACGCGCACGTCACGGAGGTGAGGACGGGCGCCACCCCACGAGGGCGCCCGTCCTCAGGAGCCGGAGCTCAGGGCACCGACGCGCGCTGCTGCGCGAGGAGCCAGTCCCAGAAGGCGTAGTTGTTGTAGGTCTGGGTCCAGCAGTCATGCGCGCTGCCGGGAATCACGGTGAGCCGGGCCTGGAGGTTGCCCGTCGACACGTAGCCCGGCTGGGACGTCCACACGTTGCTCGCGGCGCCGGCGAACAGGTACGTCAGCGTCGCGGACGGCTGCGGCACCGTCACCATCTGTCCCTGGTTGAAGTTCTTCGTCACGCCCATCAGCCACGAGCGCTCGGCCAGCAGCGAGTTGCCATCCGCGAACGAGTGCACGGCCCACACCGGCACGTTCTTCAGCTGGGTGATGGTGGGGCCCGGGCCGCCGATGTTGGTCGCCATGGGCGCGAGCGCCGCCAGGCGGTGGCCGTACGTATACGCGTACTGCCAGGCGCCATAGCCGCCGTAGCTCAGGCCCGTGACGTAGATGCGGGACAGGTCCACGCGGTAGTTCGCCACGATGAAGTCGACGAAGGCGTTGACCTCGGCGGGGACCCAGTTCGTCGCCGCCTGCGGCGTGAAGATCATCACCTGCTTCTGACCGAAGTACGTCTTGGCCGTGGGCTCGTGGCGGATCTTCTTCAGCGCCCCGTTGGCCGTGCCCTTCTCGAACAGGGCCGCCTCGTTCTGCGCGGTGCCGAACTCACCCCGGCCGTTGAGGTGGATGATGACCGGGTAGCGCGTCTCCGGAGACGTCAGGTAGCCGGGCGGCAGGTACTCGACGTAGCCATACAGCGTGCCCGTGCTCGCGGGCATGCGCGTCACGAGCTGGTCCTCGGTGGTGACGGTGAGCCGCGAGCCCTGCGCCTCCAGGGACTCGTGCTCCCCCAGCTCCCCTCCGCAAGCAACAACCCCCATCACGAAACACAGCAACATCCAACGTAGCAGCATGGTGTGCTCTCCAGGGTGAACGACGGTAGGCACCTGGAGTCTGCACAAAAGCTGGAATCCCGGAAACAGCCACAGCCCTGCTGATACAATCGGGATTCAAATGCGACACGAGGGCCGTCGACGCACCTGGCCCCCGCTGCCCTCACATCAACCGCCCCAATAGCCCCGGGCAATGCAGGTGCAGCGCACAAACAGACGCGCCATGTCTTGCTTTGCGGCCGCGACGCCCATGCTTCAGCGACTCGCGACAGGCTCACGCCGCCACAGCGGCTCGGCCGGCACGCGCTCCAGGATTCCGGAGCCGAAGACTCGATCCAGCTCCAGGTAGTCCATGTGCACGTAGCCGATGTGGCAGCCGCAGGTCGCCTTCGAGCACGGCCGGGGTCGCAGCGCCTGGTCGAAGTCCGGCGCGTAGATGTTGCCAATCGCCTCGTCGATGAAGTGACACCGCCGCGCCGTGCCCTCCCCGTCCACCGAGATGACCGACTCCCCTCCCCTGCACGCCTTCCCCAGGCTCGGGTGACGCACGTTGTTCACCGGGAACAGGGGGTCCAACCGCGTGAAGCGCGCCACGTCCTCGGGCGTGTAGGGCTCCTCCTGCCCGTCCTTCACCGCGTTGATCCACAGGTACGTCTCGGCCGGCAGCTCGCGGCGCAGCGTCTCCGCCTCCTCCACGAAGCGCAGGAAGCCCACCACGCCCACACTGTGCCGGACGCCCAGCGACACCAACGTCTCACACTGCTTCAGGAAGCGCGGCCGCTTCGTCCACTCCGGGTGGTACGTCGCCCAGAGGCCCAGCTTCTCCGCGCGGCAGTCCTTCACCCAGTCCAGCCGACACGACAGGTTCGTCTGCGCCGCCACCCGCTCCACGTGCGGCAGATGCGTCAGCCGCGCCAGCGCCTGCTGATACCAGGGCCAGATGAGCGCCTCACCCCACGGCGTGAAGAACACCGACACCGTGTCCTGCGTGCGCGCCTCCACCCACGCGATGAACCGCTCCAGGTCCGCGCGGTCCTTCGCCAGCTCCTCGTCCGTGTGCTTCCACTTCCCGAACGGGCAGTACTCGCAGCCGTAGTTGCAGCTCGACAACGGCCCCCGATAGAGCACCGTGAGCTTCATCGCCAGGCATACTCCGACGACAGCGCGCGCACCCCGTCCGAATGCAGCCACGGACCAATCAAGTCCGAGCGCTCCACCCCCGCCGCCGTCAGCCGCAGCCCCGTGGCGTCCCTGCGCCCCAGGCCGTGCGCCTCCAGCTCCAACAGCTCCGGGAAGTCCTCCAGCACCTCCGCGCCGAACCGCGCCCGGTACGCAGCCAGGTCCACTCCCTCCGCGAGCAGCGACAGCAACATGAACCTGCGCCGCCGCTCCCCCTCGTCCAACCGGAAGCCGTACCCCACCTCTCCAAAGGACTCCGCCGTCCGAGCGCTGTACGACGCGATGATGTTGCGCACCTCGCGCGAGCCCACCGCGTACTCGGACGAGTAATGCACCGCCCCCGTGTACGAGCGCGCCCCGCAGCCCAGCCCCACCATCCCGTCCTCCTGGCAGCGGTACACGGGGCCCCCCGCGTCCGGCGCGTGCTTCGCGCGGAACATGCGCATCGACACCTGCGTGTACCCCTGCGACAGGAGGAAGTCCCGACCCGTGCGGTACAGCGACAGCCGCAGGTCATCCCACGCGCGCGCCTTCTTCCCCAGGAACGTCAGCGGACGCACGTACAGGGGATACAGGTAGATCTCCTCGGGCGAGAAGCGCAGCGTCTCCCGCAGCGAGTACAGGAAGCTCTCCGGCGTCTGCCCCTCCATCCCATAGATGAGGTCCAGGTTCAGCGTCGGGAAGCCCGTCGAGCGGATGAGGTCCAGCGCCGACTCCACCTGCGCCGTCTTCTGCGGACGCTTCACCGCGGCCACCTCCGCCTCGATGAAGCTCTGCACGCCCATGCTCACCCGGTCCGTGCCCCGCGAGCGCAGCGTCCGCAGCTTCTCCGCATCCACCGTCTCCGGCGACACCTCCACCGACACCGGGATGTTCCGAGGGTCCGCCCCCAGCACCTTCTCCGCCAGATCGAACACCTTGTTCAGCCCCGCCACGTCCAGCAGCGTCGGCGTGCCTCCGCCCAGCGCCAGCCTGGCGAAGCTCGCCCGACCCAGCGCGTCCTTCACCCGCTGCGTCTCGCGCTCCAGCGCGCCCAGATACCCGTCCACCACGTCCTGCCTGGGGCCCGCCGCGGTGAACAGGTTGCAGAACCCGCAGCGCATCTCGCAGAACGGGACGTGGAAGTAGAGGAACAGCGCGTCGCGCCGCTCCTCGGCCCACACCGACTCCAACGAGAGCGGCGGCGTGAAGGGCCGGTAGGCCGTCTTGTGCGGGTACCCATACAGGTACGCCACGTACGGCGACTCTCCCAACATCTGCTCCAGGCGCGTCATGGTGCGGGCTCTCACGGCAGGGTGAACTCCGCGTAGGGCACCGTCCAGACGACGGGGTGACCCACGCGGTGACCGTTATAACCGTCCTCGCCGTACGCCGTGCCGTGGTCCGAGCAGACGATGCAGAAAGCCGGCCCCCGCCGCCGCAGCGCGGCGAACAGGGGAGGGAGCTGACTGTCCACGTATTCCAGGGCTGCCGCGTGGGTCTCCCGCGAGTCCTCGCTGGCGCCCGGCAGGTAATGACGGTTGGGCTGGTGGAGCGCGGAGATGTTGATGAACAGGAAGACTCGCTGTTGCCTCGGGAGGGCGTCCAGGCGACGGACCGCCAGGGCCACCTGGTGCTCGGTCGAGCGGGGCTCGCGCACCCCCAGCTCCGGCGCCCAGTGGCTCTCCGCGAACAGGCCCGGCAACACGTTGCCCAGCGGGTTCAGCTTGTTGAAGAAGCCCACGCCGCCGATGCACACCGTGTGGTAGCCGCGCCCCGCGAGCCCCGTCACCAGGTCCGGCGCATCCAGCACGCACGTCCCCTGCCCCGTCGTCTCGCTGCCCTCGAAGCGCATGGCGAACAGGCGCGGGTGGCGACCCGGGCGCGCGGGGGTGGGAAGGAAGCCCGCGAAGAAGGCGTGGTGCGCGGCGTAGGTGAAGCTCGCGGGCGAGTGCCGCTCCTCCCACTGTCCTCCGGGCAGGAGCGCGGCCAGGTTCGGGATGCGCCCCGAGGCGGCCAGCTCGGTGGCCACGTCGTGGCGCAAGGTGTCCAGCGTGAGGAGGAGCAGGTCGTGCGAGCCGACCACCTGGTTCATGTCCATGTCGAGAGCACCCGCTCGAGGTCCCGCACGGCCGTGGAGACGCGCTCCACGGTGAAGTCGGGCGGAGGCAGCGACGCGGGCCACTCGCGCCCGTGCGACACCCAGCACGTGGTGATGCCCAGCCGCCCCGCGCCGACGATGTCGCGCACCGGGTCATCGCCCACGTGGAGCACCTCCGAGGGCGCGCGGTTCACGTGCTTCAGCGCCGCCTGGAAGATGGCCGGGTCGGGCTTCTCCACGCCCACCTCGCTGGAGAAGAAGCCCTGCGGCACGCAGTGGTAGAGCCCGG
This sequence comes from Myxococcus sp. AS-1-15, assembly GCF_020037055.1. Taxonomy (NCBI): domain Bacteria; kingdom Pseudomonadati; phylum Myxococcota; class Myxococcia; order Myxococcales; family Myxococcaceae; genus Myxococcus; species Myxococcus sp. AS-1-15. The sequence continues at coordinate 229,302 of NZ_JAIQDF010000013.1, forward strand.
CGTGGAGCAGCTTCATGCGCTGCGTGTCCGCCGCGCCGTTGGACACCACCACCACGGGCTGACGGCCCGCCCGCGCGGCGAGCCACGCCACCAGCTCCGGGTCCGACGTCACCTGCCGCGCCAGCCCCACGTGGAACTCCGCGCGCACCGCCTTCTCGGAGAGCCCCACCGGGAAGCGCTCGAGCAGGTCCTGGAAGAACGCCTGCCGGTCGCGCCCACCCCGCTCGTCGAGCACGCGCAAGGTGGCCAGGTCCTCGGCGCGACGGTGCGCGGGGAAGACGTCCGGGAAGCGGGCCATGAAGCTCTCGAAGTAGCGCGTGAAGGCGCCCCCTCGGTCGACCAACGTGTCGTCGACGTCGAAGAAGAGCGCCTTCGGACGCACCGGGCCGTGCTTCCCGAAGGCCCGGGGCTTGTCCATCCAGCGTCTGTCCGCGTACTGCCCACCCTTCTTTCGCATCGCATCCTCCCGTGCCTCACGGCGCGGGTGAAGTCCAGCGGCTCAGCTGGCGGCCGGCGATGAGCGGTCGTACGCCCGCAGCGCCTCGACGACCTCCTCGCGTGAGTCCGTGAGGAGCAGGTGCCGCGCGTACTCGTGGCCCTGCGCGAGCTGCGCCAGCAGCGGGTACACCGGGCGGGTGCGCGTCCAGAACTCCCGGCCCAGGAAGATCATCGGGCTGATGACGCCCACGCTGTTGTAGTGATTCTGGCAGGCGTCCTGGAACACCTCCTGGATGGTGCCGGCGCTGCCGGGCGCGTACACGATGCCGCCCTTGGCGATGGTGAGCAGGCCGTCCTCGCGCACGCTGTTGGCGAAGTACTTGGCGATGTGCGTGGCGAACGGGTTGGGCGGCTCGTGGCCGTAGTGCCACGTGGGGATGCCCAGGCTCGAGCAGGCGAAGACGTCCTTGGGCCCGAGGGGGAACGCGCCGCGCACCTCGAAGGCCCGCGCCAGCCACTCGCGGTCCGTATAGCTGGGGGCCCTGGCGAGGATCTCGAGCCCCGCGTCGAGCTCCGCCTCCGTGCGCGTGGCGAACCAGGCGCCCACGTGCGTGGCCTCCATCGCGCCGGGGCCGCCGCCGCTCACCAGGAAGAAGCCCGCGCGCGTCAGCTCGCGCGACAGCGTGGCCACCTCGCGATAGTCGGGCATGCCGCGCTTCATGGAGTGCCCACCCATGATGGCCACCACCTTGCGCGGCGGCCCCGCCTTGAAGAGCAGGCCCTCCATCGCGTCCGTCACCGCGTGGTCATGCAGCCGCTGCGCGAGCGTCTCCAGCAGCGTCGGCGGCGTGCCCCGGCCGTGGGATTCCCAGTGGCGATAGATGCGCGCGTCGAGCGTGTCCTCATACGTCTCCGGGCGCGCCGGGTCGAAGCCCGCGTACAGCTCCTCCGGCGTGTAGAGCGTGCCCCGGTACGGCTGATAGGGCACCCCGGAGATGGGCGGGAAGACGAGCGCGCCGTGGGCGAGCGCCGCCTGGAGCGCGTCCTTCTCCAGCTCGCAGCCCAGGAACACGGTGCCCGCCAGCGGCAGCGTGCCCAGCTCGCGCGTGTAGCGCCTCAGGTCCAACCCCTGGATGACGACGTTGGCGAGGCTGTGTCCCTCGCGAAGATGCCGCTCGAAGGCCTCGGGAGTCTCTAGCTCGATCACCCCGGAAGGATTCCACGCCTCGCGGCCATCTTGAAGGCTAGAAGAGGACCACCATGGTGCCCTTGGGCATCTGCTCGTACAGCCTGGTGATGTCCCCCGGGTGGAACACGACGCAGCCCCAGGACAGCCGCCCGCCGCTCTCCTCCAGGGACCACTCGCCCGACCAGCCGTGGAACCCGATGCCGCTGCCCAGCCGGGTGCTCGCGTCCGTCGCCTCGCGCGCCGTCCACGCGCGCGCAATCCTCTCGCGCCCCTTCTCCGTGAGCCACCCGCGCTTCACGCCCCGGCTCGCATCCCACGGGTTCGGGTAGTTCACCCGCAGCCAGTGTCCGCCGTAATAGGCCGCGTACGGCCCGGTGATGTTCCCGCGCACCGTCTGCACGATGAAGTACATGCCCACGGGCGTGCGGTTGTCGCCCCGCTCCTGCTTGGGCCCCTCCCCCTGGCCGAAGCCCACCTCCACCCTCGCCCGCTCGACGCCCCGCTCGTACAACCGGAGCTCGTTCCGAGCGTGCGAGATGAGCACCAGCACCGGCTCCTCCAACGGCTGCGGCAGGCGGGCCCGCTCCCGGGTGAAGCGCCGGGCCTCCGCCGGGGACAGCTCGCGGTCCGTGTGCAGCACCACCGAGGCCCGCGGCCCCACGCGCCCGAGCACCTGTCCACGGGACACCCCGGCTCCGCGGTCAAGCGACACCGACGCCAGTCCCGAGTACACGGCGCGCACGCGCTGGAGCTCGTGGTTCTCGTGATACAGATGTTCCAGGGTGACACTTTCGCCCGTGGCCGCCACCACGCGGCCTCGCGCCAGGGAGCGCGCCTCGGCGCCGGGCTTCGCGCCGCCCAGGTCCGGCCACGCCTCGAACCCGTCCGCGGGAGCGTGGGCCGGACGCAGCCAGGCCTCGAAGACATCCGGCGCCTCGGCGAGCGCGCGTGGGGTGACCAGGGCGAACAGGAGGCAGGACAGGAGCCCGCCACGACGGAGCACGAATCGAGGCACGTGTCCTGGACACTCGGGCCGCGCCGACGGTTCCGTCAACCCCCTCGTCAGCGCCGGGCCTCCAGCGCGCGCAGGGCCGCCTGGGCCTGGAGCAGCTCCGAGTGGGCATTGGCCGCGGCGGCGTCCTGCGCGGCCAGCCGCAACTGTCGCGCGGCCTCCTCGCGCTCTCCCAGCCGCAGGTGGGCGCGCCCCAGGGCGCAGCGCAGGAGCGACTTCAGCTTCCGGTCTCCCAGCATCCCCGCGAGCTGGAGCCCCCGGACGGCGTCCTCCTTCGCCAGCTCCGGCGCGTCCGCCTGGCTGTGCAAGAGCGCGAGGCCATGGTGCGTGTACGCCATGCCGCCCCGGTCCCCCGTGCGCGCCTTCGAGTCCAGCGCGAGCTGGAAGTAGTGCACCGCGCGCTCACGGTCCCCCGAGCGCGCGTAGGCATCCCCCAGGTTGAACAGCGCCGTGGAGTGCTCCCACGTGTCCCCCGCGCGCTCGGTCCAGCGCAGCACCGCCGCGTACTCCGCCGTGGCCTGCTCCGCGCGCCCCTGCCGCATCAGCAGCATCCCCATGGCGCGGTGCAGGGACGCCTCCGCGCTCGCCCGGCCCACGCCGTCCTGCCCCGACACCTGGAGCAGCCGCGCGCGCGCGCTCCCCAGCCGCGCCTCCGCCTCGGTGAAGCGGCCCAGCCAGCACAGCGCGAGCGAGGACAGCGCGTCCAACGAAGCGGCGGCGACGAGCGCCTCCTCGGACGACTCCTCCACGACGCCCACCTCGCCCAGCGCCACCACCTCCTCGTGGCGCTCCAGCGACAACACCACCGAGACCAGCTTGCTCAAGCACTGGAGCCGCCCGGCCGTCCCCCCGCGTCCCCCCACCTCGTCGAGGGACAGGGCGATGCGCCACGCGGACTCCGCCTCCCCCCGCTCCCCCGCCAGCCGGTGCGCATCCCCCATCCGCTCCCACAACACCCGCCCCCACTGACACGCGGACTCCAATGACAGCCGCGAGGACACCTCCAGCGCGAAGCGGTACACCTCCAGCGCGGCCGCGGGCTCCAGCGCGGCCAGGTTCCACCCGGCGACCTCCAACAGGTGCGGCAGCGCGCGCTCCGGCCGCTTCGCCCCCAGCCAGTGACGGGCCACCTCCGCGCACGCGCGCCGACGCGTCTCCTCGGAGAGCGCCTCGTAGGCCTCCGCCACGCGCGCGTGCAAGGCCACCCGCTCCGCTTCCGTCCACGTCGCCTCGAGCCCCGGCGCCCGCGTCGCGCTCGCGTAGCGGCCTCCCGAGACGGGCGTGAGCCACCCGCCCGACTCCAACCCCGCGAGCGACGCGAAGCCCCCCACGAGCGCGCCCAGCACCGCCCGGGGGAAACACGGCCCCAGCAACGCGCCCACCCGCAGCGCCTCGCGCCGCGCGTCCGACAGCGCCTGGAACCGGGCCGACACCACCTGCTCCGCCGTCGCGGGCAACGGCTCCAGCGGCGACTCCTCGTGGAGCGCGAGCGCCTGCAACAACCTGCGCGGATGGCCCGCGCCCACGCGCAAGAGCGCCTCCCGCGGCAGGCCTGCGGGCAGGCGCGCGGAGACCAGCGTGGCGGCCTCGCTCGCGCTCAACGCTCCCACCTCCAGCACCTCGGCCGGTGGCGGCACGGACGCCCCCGTGCGCTCCAGCACGAGCACGAGCACCGGCGCATGCGCCAGCCGCGTCACCAGCACCTCGAGCATCGCCCGGCTGAGGCCATCCGCGTGCTGCCAGTCCTCCAGGACGAGGACGCGCGGCGTCCGGTGTGGCAGCAGCGCATGGCAGAGCGCGTCGAGCAGGGCGATGCTCTCCGCGGAGAGGCTCGCGGGCACGCCTCGCCACCGCCGCCCCTCCAGCCACCCCGCCACCCGCTCCGCCTCGGCGCTCGACATGCGCCCCACGCCCGCCACCGGCCGCAGCGAGCGCGTGGCGTCCAGCAGGTCCAACAGCGGCCCCGCCGGAGTCCCTGGATGGGCCAAGCCGCTGCCCTCCCAGATGTCGAAGCGGTGCGCGGACAGCGACTCCACCAGCGCGTCCTTCAGCCTCGACTTGCCGATGCCCTCTTCTCCCACCAGCCAGATGGCCCGCCCCAGCCCCCGGCGCGCCTCCTCGGCGCACCACTTCAGCCGCTCCAGGTGCGCCACCCGCCCCACGAGCGGCGGCTGACACGAGGCGAGCCCCCAGCGGCGCACCCCGCCCGCCAGGGGCGCGAGCAGCAGCGCGCGCGGGCACGTGGAGAGACCCGGGGAAAGTCGTGTCCCACAGGCCAGGCACACGCCCGACGACGCGGTCATGAGCACCTCCAGAGCCCGAACCTCTAACGCCACGGCCCCTTCACGCGCCTCGCGCCCGGGGGCTGTACGTCTGTATTGAATCCGCCTGTGGGCCTGCCCTCCAGGCCACCGCACGCACGCACGCCCCCGCTGGATGTATGCCCTTTCCCTCACGGCATGGATGGGCTCGCCACCAATGCCAGACATTTCCAGCGCCATCGCCCAAACCCACACGTCGAGTATGCGCGCCGCGTTTCCTGCCCAGCAGGCAGGCTCGACGAGAACTGTTGAATACGAAATAAAATGAGGCGATGGTTGTCCTCCGCTGCAACGCGGCGAACCCCCGCCGTGACCTTGGAGAAGCCCCGCAACTGAAATCACTCGTCGGCCCGTCGTGAGACGTCGCCGGACACACTCCCCGTCTGTCTGTTTTTGAATCCCCCCAGAGGTTCCCACATGAAGCAGTCTCTTCTGCTGGCCGGCGCGTTGCTCGGCCTTGGCGCCACCGCGTGCGGTCCCCAGGACTACAATGAGCTGGGTGAGGCCCCCTCCGGCGCGGAGGCCACCGCGTTCGCGACGTCCGCCGCCGCGCTGACCGCCTCCAACTGCACGCAGCTCACGGCCACCTCCGTCATCGCCAAGGGCCACGACGGCAATGTGCCGGCCAACACGATGGATGACCGGCTCGACACGCGCTGGAGCATGCTCGGCAAGGGCGCGTGGATCGACTACGACCTGGGCGCCATCAAGTCGATCTCCGGCGTCACGGTGGCCTGGCACGAGGGCAACACGCGCTCCAACACCTTCACCGTGTCGGTGTCGCCGGATGGCTATACGTACACGCAGGTCTACAGCGGCACGAGCGCGCTGCAGACCGCGGCGCAGACGTACTCCTTCGGCACCACGTCGGCGCGCCGGGTGCGCATCACCGTCATGGGCAACACCGTGAACGACTGGGCTTCCATCGCGGAGGCCCGCGCCTGCGGCAGCACCGTGACGTCCCCGCCTCCGCCCACCGGCAGCAGCGTGGTGTGGGTGGGTGACTTCGAGACGGGAGACCGCACCCAGTGGACGCGCGCGCAGATGGTGAGCTCGGACCGGCTGGCGCTGGTGTCCTCGCCCAAGCGCCAGGGCGGCTACGCGCTGAAGGCCACGGTGAAGAAGGGCGATGACCCCATCAACTCCAGCGGCAACCGCAACGAGCTGGTGCGCATGACGAAGGAGCCGTCCGGCTCCGAGTACTACTACCGCTGGAGCACGATGTTCGACTCCACGTTCCCCAACGTGAACACGTGGCAGTTGTTCACGCAGTGGCACCAGGAGAGCGACACGGTGGGCGGCTCGCCGCCGGTGGAGTTCTACGTCTACGGCAACGAGGTCCGGCTGAACATCGGCGGCAACCCGGGCACCATCGTCTGGCGGGCGCCGCTGGTGCGCGCCAGGTGGATGGACTTCATCTTCCACGTGCGCTGGTCGGCGGACGCGAAGGTGGGCTTCGTGGAGCTGTACGTGGACGGCAAGCTGGTGCTGCCCAAGCGCTACATCGCCACGCAGTACCCGGGGCAGGTCAACTACTTGAAGATCGGCCTGTACCGGAACGACACCATCACCCCCACCGGCATCGTCTACCACGATGGCTGGGTGATGGCGCGCAAGCTCGAGGACGTGCTGAGCCCCACGGCCATCGTCAAGGCGCCGTAGCCCGGCGACGGCTGTACGGCACTCCACACGGTTTCAACCTCCGGGCCCTGGTCGCGTCCCCACGCGGCCCGGGCCCGGAGTAGTTTCGGGGCATGCCCAACACCCTGCGGGTCGTCCATGTCCACGTCCACGTGAAGCCCGAGCACGTGGACGCCTTCCGGGAAGCCACCCTGGCCAACGCGCGCGAGAGCGTGAAGGAGCCGGGGGTGGCGCGCTTCGATGTCATCCAGGACAGCGAGGACGCCACGCGGTTCGTGCTCGTGGAGGTGTACCGGAGCGTCGAGGCACCGGCCGCGCACAAGGACACGGCGCACTACCTGCGCTGGCGCGACACGGTGGCGCCGATGATGGCGGAGCCGCGCACCAGCCGGAAGTACGTGAACCTGTTCCCAGAGGACGCCGGGTGGTGACGGCGGGCCCCGCGGTCTTCGAGTTCGCCACCGCCACGCGGATTGTCTTCGGACCGGGCAGGTTGTCGGAGGCCCCCGCGTTGGTGCGCGGCCTTGGCGCGGAGCGCGTGTTGCTCGTGACGGGGAAGAGCCCCGGGCGTGCGCGCGGGCTCCAGGCGGCGCTGGAGGCGCAGGGGTTGGTGGTGAGCACGTTCTCGGTGGAGGGCGAGCCCACGGTGGACGTGGTGCGGCGTGGGCTGTCGGTGCTCGCGGCGGCGAGATGCGAGGCGGTGGTGGCGCTGGGAGGTGGCAGCGCGCTCGACGCGGGCAAGGCGCTCGCCGCGCTGGCGACGCAGCGGGGCGACCCGCTGGACTACCTGGAGGTCATCGGCCGCGGACAGCCGCTCACCGGGGTGGCCCTCCCCTTCCTGGCGATTCCGACCACGGCGGGCACGGGCTCGGAGGTGACACGCAACGCGGTGCTGGGGTCGAAGGAGGCGCAGGTGAAGGCGAGCCTGCGCGGACCGCAGCTGCTGCCGCGTGTGGCGTTGGTGGACCCGGACCTGCTCATCGGCGCGCCGCCGTCGGTGCTCGCGTCCAGTGGCATGGATGCGTTGTCGCAGCTCATCGAGCCGTTCCTCTCCGCGCGCGCCAATCCGCTCACGGACGCATTGGCGCGTGAGGGGTTGCGTCGGTCCGCGCGCTCGCTGCGCCGGGCTGTGTTGTCGACGGAGCCGGATGCCGAGGCCCGCGAGGACCTGGCGCTGGCCAGCCTCTTCGGTGGACTGTGTCTGGCCAACTCGGGGCTGGGTGCGGTGCATGGCTTCGCGGCGCCGCTCGGAGGCATGTTCGATGCGCCGCATGGCGCGGTCTGCGCGGCCCTGCTGTCCGCGGTGCTCGAGACCAATCTGCGCGCGCTGCGGGAGCGTGCTCCGGAGCACCCGGCGCTGCCACGTTACCGGGAGCTGGCGACGCTGCTCACGGGCCGCGAGGGCGCGAGCGCCGAGGATGCCATCGAATGGGTGGAGTCCTTGCGAGGAGCGCTGAGCATCCCTGGCCTGGCTCGTTATGGGCTGACCGTGGAGCGGGTGCCGGAGCTGGTGACGAAGGCGCGCGCCGCGAGCAGCATGAAGGCCAACCCGCTTCCACTCACTGACGCGGAGCTCACGCACATCGCCACCCGTGCGCTGTAGCCCCTGGCATTCACGAGGAACCCTATGGAAGACATCGACCTCGACACACCTGATGGAACGATGGACGCGAAGCTGTTCCAGCCGGAGGGGCGCGGCCCGTGGCCCGCTGTGCTGCTGCTCACGGACGCGATGGGCATCCGCCCCGCCTTCGAGCACGCGGCCCAGCGGCTCGCGGACGCCGGCTTTGTCGTGCTGCTGCCCAATGTCTTCTATCGCGAGGGGCGCGCCGCGACCCTGGACCTGAACGGCTCCTTCGCGGATGAGGCCTTCCGCAAGCGCATCTACGCGCTCATCGCCACGCTGACGCCGGAGCGCGTGCGCACGGACGGCGCGGCGGAGCTGGACTTCCTCGCGCGGCTTCCTCAGGTGCGTGGCCCCAAGGTCGGCGTCGCCGGCTACTGCATGAGCGGCGGCATCGCCGTGCGGCTGGCCGCGGACTTCCCTGACGTCATCGCCGCCGCCGTGTCCAATCATGGCGGTCGACTCGCGACGGACTCGCCGGACAGTCCTCACCTGCGCCTGGGCGACGTGAAGGGCGAGCTCGTCTTCGGCCACGCGGACCAGGACGCCTCCATGCCGGCTGATGCCATCCAGCGACTGGAAGCAGCGCTGAAGGCGGCCGGCGTGCGACACCAGTCCCGACTCCACGTGGGAGCCCGCCACGGCTACGCGGTGGAGGACTCGGCCGCCTATCAGCCCGAGGCCGCCGAGGAACACTGGCGCGAGCTGCTCGACGTCATGGGACGCACGCTGGCGAAGTGAGGCCCACCCGAGGCCCTCTTGCCAGCAAATCGCGGGAGCGTTATTCGTACGCCCATGGTTCGCGTCGTGATTGCTCGTCGATTTAGCCGCCCCCCGGCCCCCTTCGGGTGTCGGGAGGCCGTGCTGCTCTGAGCGCGCACGCACCTCTCGTTGGCGAAACGCCGTCTGGCGCGACGCCCACCCGGAGCCGCCGGGGGGCATCCGAGGCCGGTGACGCCTGGCGGACTCCTCGCTCGGCGTGCCGGAGACCGCTGCGTTTCCCGTTCGCTTCCGAGAGGTCTTCCCCATGTCGTCCCTTCCCATCGCCGTCCTCAGCGCCGAGGAGCTTCGGCGCGCCCTGTCCGTTCGCGATTTGACCGACCCCGCCTCGGGTCCCCACGCCCTCCAGCTCCTCGTCGCCTCCGCGCTCGACGCCCTGCGCACCGCCTGGCGCTGCGAGGTCCTGACGCATCGACAAAGCCCCGTCGTCTCCATCGCCGACAACTACGACCGCCTCCACTACCCACCCGGAGGCGTCGCCCGCGACGCGCGCTACACCCGATACGTCTGTGACACCGCCCTTTTGCGCTCGCAGACCTCCGCCATGATTCCCGGCGTCCTGCGCCGCCTCGCCTCCTCCCCACCCGAGGACGTACTGGTCGCCTGTCCCGGCCTCGTCTATCGACGCGACTGCATCGACCGGCTCCACACCGGCGAGCCCCATCAGATGGACCTGTGGCGCATCCGCCGTGGCCCGCCCCTCACCCCCCAGGACCTGCGCCAGATGATCGCCACCGTGGTCCAGGCACTCCTCCCCGGACGAGAGCTGAAGCTCACCGACGCCGTGCACCCGTACACGACCGACGGCCTGCAGATCGACGTCCAGGACGGCGACGACTGGGTGGAGATTGGCGAGTGCGGCCTCGCGCTCCCCGCCCTGCTCGCCGAGAGCGGCTTGGCGGCAGGCCCCGTCACCGGACTCGCCATGGGCCTGGGACTCGACCGCATCCTCATGCTGCGCAAGGGCCTGGACGACATCCGGCTTCTGCGCTCCACCGACCCACGCATCGCCACGCAGCTGTTGGACCTGACGCCCTATCAGCCCGTGTCCTCGATGCCCGCCGTGCGCCGCGACATGTCCCTGGTCATCGACGAGCACCGCACGGCGGAGGAGCTGGGCGACGCCGTCCGCGCCGCGCTGGGCGCACGGGCGGAGCTGGTGGAGAGCGTCGAGGTGGTGAGCCAGACGCCCTACGCCGAGCTCCACCCCAACGCGGTGAAGCGCCTGGCCCTCCGCCCGGACCAGAAGAACGTCCTCCTACGCGTGGTGCTGCGCTCCCTGGAGCGAACCCTCACGCATGACGAGTGCAACGAGCTGCGCGACGACATCTACGCCACGCTGCACCAGGGGACCACGTGGGAGTGGGCCGCGCGCCCACGTCCCAGGGCGCCTCAGACCTTGTAGAGCAGGTCCATGTACTTCTTGAGCAAGTCGCTCACGAGGCCACGGAAGGGGACGGCGGCGGCCATGCCGTAGACGGGCGCCATCGTCCCCTTCTGGCCGGGGTTCGCCTTCACGTGCTCCACCGCGGCGCGCAGATCCGACAGGAAGCGCTCCGCCACACCCGGCTGCGCGTGCCGCAACGTCACGCACAGATGCACCGCCGCGGGCTTGTGCAGCCCGTTGAGGCTCCACCCCTGCTCCCCCAACCGCTCCATCACCTTGAAGATGTCCACCGTCTCGGAGCCGAACGCGATGACGAACAGCGGGTCTCCCAGCACGTGCAGCTCGGGGATGGCCCGGATGCCCTGCTTGATCGTATCCGCCGTCTCGAGGATGCGGCGCGTGGCCTCCAGGTAGCCCTGCTCCCCCATGCTGACCAGCGACGCCCACGCCACCGCGATGAGCGCGCCGGGACGACTTCCGGAGAACGTGGGCGAGAAGTAGATGCCGCCGGGCCACTCCGTGGCCGTGAAGTACTGATGGGAGCGCAGCTCGGTGCCCCGATACAACACCACCGACGAGCCCTTCGCCGCGTAACCGAACTTGTGCGTGTCCGCGGACATCGACGTCACGCCCGGCAGCCGGAAGTCGAACGGCGGCACCTCGCGCCCCAGCTTCCTCGCGAAGGGCAGCACGAAGCCGCCCAGGCACGCGTCGGTGTGGAAGCCGATGCGCTTCTTGCGCGCCAGCTCGGACAGCTCGGCGATCGGGTCGATGACACCATGAGGGAAGCCCGGCGCCGAGCCGATGAGCACGATGGTGTTGCGCGTGATGGCCTTCTTCGTCGCGGCCACGTCCGCGCGGTAGTCGGCCCCCACCGGCACGCGCACCATCTTCACGCCGAAGTAGTGCGCCGCCTTGTCGAAGGCCGGGTGCGCGCTGGAGGGCGCCACCATCTCCGGCTTCGTGATTCCCTTCGTCTCCCGCGCCCAGTCCCGGTACGTCTTGATGGCGAGCATGATGCTCTCGGTGCCACCCGAGGACATCGAGCCACAGACGTGCTCGGAGGCCGGGCGCCCCGCGTTCGCCGCGTCCGCGCCCAACATCGTCGCGGCCATGGCGATGACCTCGGCCTCGAACTTGGTGGCGCTCGGCCACAGGTCCGCGTGCAGCGGATTGCTCTGCGAGTGCAGCGCGTAGACGCGGTTGAGGAAGTCGATGTGCTCCGAGTCGCCGCTGTACACGGCGCCGGACACCTTGCCGTCGCGCCAGCGCTCCTCCTCCTGCGACTCCAGCGCCTGCAGCTCGCGCAGCACCTCCTCGCGCGAGCGCCCCGTCACCGGCAGCCGGTCGAACGCGGGCATCTTGCCCCGGTACGGCTTGAGCCCTCCCTCCAGCTCCGACAGCAGCGTGTCCGTCTCCTTCGAGAGCAGGTCGCGCACCAGCGGCACGGCCTTGAGATAGCGCTCGGCCGCCGACAGCAGGCGGGGCGGGACGTGGTTCAGCAGGTTCAGCGACTTGGGGTCGGGCAATGCCATGCGCGGCTCCTGGGCCTTCAGGCGCTTCGCGCGCGGTTGAGCCGCGCGAAGATGGCCTTGTTGCTCTTGTAGAGGTTGACGAATTCGCGGAACAGCTCGTCGTACAGCGCGCGGTTCGCGGGGTCCGGCTCGAAGGTCCGCGCCACGGGGACGAGCGCGGGCAGTTGCTCCACCGTCAGCTCCCCCAGCGCCACGGCCGCCTGGAACGCGGCGCCGCGCGCGTTGGCCAGCACCGGCTCGTCCACCTGTTGGATGGAGCGGCCCAGCACGTCCGCGTGAATCTGGCACCAGAGCGCCGAGCGCGCCCCTCCGCCGATGATGCGCAGCGACTCCAGCTTGCGCCCGACGAACTGCTCCACGTAGGTGAACAGCCAGCGCGAGTTGAAGGCCACGCCCTCCATCACCGCGCGCACCAGGTGCGCCCGCGTCGTCTTCAGCGACTGGTTGAAGAACCCGCCGCGCAGCGACTTGTCGTCCACCGGGCTGCGCTCGCCGTTGAGCCAGGGCAGGAAGATGAGCCTGTCACTTCCGGCGGGCACCTGGCTCGCCTCGCGCTCCATCAACCGGTACACCTCCGCGGAGTCCTCCTCCTGCCCCTCGGGCCGGCCCGCCTGGCCATACAGGATGTTGTCCTTGAGGAAGGTGAGGCAGATGCCCGCGGACTCCTGCTCGTTCGCGAGCAGGTAGCGCCCCGGCAGCGCGGAAGGAACGGACGCCATCTGGTGGAACAGGTCCGACTTCTTGTACGGCACGTGGCAGCACAGCCACGACGACGTGCCCACGCACAGGTGCGCCTCGAAGTCGCGCACCGCGCCCGAGCCCACCGCCGCGGCGAGGATGTCCGGCGCCCCCGTCACCACCCGCACGTCCTCGCTCAGCCCCAGCTCGCTCGCGGCCCGGGGGCTCAGCGGCCCCAGCACGCTCGCGGCGGGCACCAGGTCCGGCAGCTTCTCGCGGTGCAGGCCCGACATGCGCAACAGCCCCGCGTCGTAGTCCACGCGGCCCAGCGTCCGATTGTCCGTCACCCAGTGCAGGGTGATGGAGTCGTACGACGCCGCGAAGCGTCCGCTCAGCTTCAGGTTGAGCCAGTCCTTGGGCTCCAGGAACTTGTACGTCGCGCGGTAGACCTCCGGGTGCTCCGCCTGGAGGTAGAGGATGTGGCCCACCGGGTCCTTCCCGGACAGGCTCGGCACGCCGCCCGTCAGGCGGATCCACTGGAACAGCCGCGTGACGCCATAGCCCTCGATGGGCACCAGGCCCCCCGCCACGCGCTTCACGTGGGGCGCCCCGCGCGAGTCCATCCAGATGAGCGCCGGACGCAGCGGCGTCCCCTGCTCGTCCACCGCCACCGTGCCGGACCACTGCGAGCTGCAGTTGACGCCGATGATGTCGCGCGCGGACACCGTCCCCGAGCCGAGCAGCCTGCGCGTGCCCCGGACGATGGCGCTCCACCACGCCTCCGGGTCCTGCTCCGCGCCGCCGTCCGGCAACAAATCCAGCGCCAGCGGCTCCACCTCGCCCCCGAGGATGCGCCCGCGCAGCGTGACGACCGCCAGCTTCACGGCGGAGGTGCCCAGGTCGATGGCCAGGATGGACTTGTCACCTGCGTGGGACACTCGGCCCTCCGAGCCGGAATGAGGAGCCGCCCGAGCACGACGGCGGGCCGGACTCTAGGAAGCGCGTCGTGCCCCTTGCCATCCACAAGTCGGGGCAAGGGCGCTTTTCTGAACGACGGGCCCCGCCCCGGGCCTTGGTGCTAGCGTGCACGCCTCCCCTGGGGGTGGCATGCGCCGGTTCGTCGTCAGCGCGAGGGAGCTGTGGCAGCGGCACCCGGTGGCGCTGGGTGTCGCGGTGACGTTCTCGCTCAGCCTGCTGTTGCGCTGGCTGTATCTCCAGTCCGCGCCGGACCGCGCCTGGCCCTTCTCCATCTTCTTCTACGGCGACTCGCGCTTCTTCCACACGTACGCGCTCGAGCACGCCCGGGGACTGGAGAGCTCCGCCACCCTGCCCTACCACCCGCCCCTGTTCCCGTGGCTCCTGGGCCTGCTGTACCGCGTGCTGGGCGAGCCCCAGGGCAACGCCTATCCGTACAAGCTGTGCCTCGCCGCGCTCAGCGCCTCCACCGTGGCGCTGTCGTGGACGTGGTGGCGGGGCCTGCTGGGCACCGCGTGGAGCTTCGTGGCCGCGGGCCTGTTCGCCGCGAGCTTCGGCTGGCTGGTGCTGTCCACCACGTACAGCAACGAGGTCCTGTACGCCTTCTTCCTCACCGCCACGCTCGCGCTCGTGCTGCGCCACCGCTCGGGGCCCACGCCCGTCGGCGCCGTGCTGCTGGGACTCGCGATGGGACTGGGCTCGCTCACCCGCGCCGAGCACCTGTACCTGTGGCCCTTCCTGCTCGCGTGGGCCTGGCTGTACCGGGGCTCCACGCCGCTGACGTCGCTGGCCACCCGCTGGGGCGCCGCGGTGCTCGTGTCCGCGCTGGTGCTCGCGCCGTGGGCCCTGCGCAACGCGCGCGTGCTCCAGGAGCTCAACGCGAGCACGCCCGCGCTGGAGCCCCTGCCCGTCATGGCGCCCGTCACCGTGTACGGCCCCATCAACTTCGCCATGGCGAACCACGCCGGCGCCACCGGCGGCTTCACCCCGGACTCCGTCAACCAGCTGGGCCAGGACGGCCACCTGGACGTGGCCAACACCGCCCAGCGACACCTGCTCCTGCACGGCTACGCGGTGGGCCTGGCGTGGATGCGCGAGCACCCCGCCGACGCCGCGCGGCTGTGGAGCGCCAAGCTGGGACGGTGGCTGGATGGACTGAGCCTGGGCCTGGGCGCGTCCAACCTGCCCTCGGGCCTGAGCGGCTCGCGCGCGCCCGTGGACCTCTTCGTCCCCGAGGGCGGCGCGCTCAAGTGGCCGCTCGTCGCGCTCCTCGTCGCGGGCGTCCTGTTGTCCGTGACGCCCCGCTGGCGCGCCTTCAGCCTGCTGTCGCTCGTCGTCCTGCACCGGGCGCTCATCACCGCCGCCTTCTTCGGCTACACGCGCGGCCTGCTCACCATCTTCCCCGCCCTGCTCCCGCTGCTGCTGCTGCCCCTCGTCGCGCTCACCGCGCGAAGGCCCGCGCTCGCCCTGCGCGTGCCCGCGGTCGCGGGCGTCCTGCTGCTCCTGTTGTGGGTGGAGGCCGGGGCGCTCGCGCTCGGCGCGCCCCGCGGCTTCATGGCCAGCGGCAGCACGGACCGCACCAGCGGCAAGCTCATCCAGGACGACTGGGTGCGCATCTGGCCGAAGTGAGCCAGAACAACCTGTCAATAAAATTTGGATGAGGGTGGCACAAATACGCGCCCAGCGCCATAGCGGTATTCACTTAGGGTGCGTCGAAGTGTTCGCCAGTCAACACTCCTACCCCGCGTTTTCCCTAGAGCACATGTCTGGA
Source organism: Myxococcus sp. AS-1-15 (assembly GCF_020037055.1). Classification (NCBI taxonomy): domain Bacteria; kingdom Pseudomonadati; phylum Myxococcota; class Myxococcia; order Myxococcales; family Myxococcaceae; genus Myxococcus; species Myxococcus sp. AS-1-15. The sequence continues at coordinate 244,653 of NZ_JAIQDF010000013.1, forward strand.
ACGAATCTCTGGGAATAAGCCATATTCAATTTTCTGCGGGGCATCAGTAAGGCGTCTGCGGGCTCCGCACCGGAGCCTTCGGGGTCCGCCCCTCGGGACCCCCATAGAGGAGAACCGCATGCGCCACACCCAGGTGTCAGCAGCATGTCTTGCCTTGCTCCTGTCAGGGACGAGCTGGGCGGTCCAGCCCCCCCAGGCGGGACCGAGCGCCGTCGCCGACAAGGCCTTCTTCAAGCCGGAGTTCTACCTTCCCATCCAGAACATGCCGCTGCAGCAGGCCCAGCAGACGCTGGACAAGGCGGCGGTGGGAGGCTGGGACGACTTCTTCAAGCGCAACGGGAGGGACTTCCGCGTCCACATCGACCCTCGCACCGGCACGCCGTCGGGCATCGAGGGCGCCTACCCCATCATCCCCGGCAAGGGCGTGCGCAACCGCGTCACGCTCGACAGCGTGCGCGAGGCCATCGGCCGCTCCGTGGCGGAGGTGGACGAGTCCGTCGTGGGTGACCTGGTGTTCAAGTACATCGCGGACAACCAGGCCGCCTTCAACCTCGACGTGATGCAGATGAGCGCGCCGCGCGTCACGAAGATCAACGACAACCTCTGGCAGGTGCACATCGGCCAGGTGGTCAACGGCATCCCCGTGCGCCACGCGCGCATCGCGGCGACCATCAGCCACGGCAACCTCATCCTCGTCGGCACCGAGGCGTGGGCCACGGTGGGCATCGAGACCCGCCCGGCGCTCTCCGCCGGTGACGCGCTGGTGGCCGGCAACGGCTTCGTGGGCCTGAACACCAGCCCCCAGGGCCTGTGGCAGCAGCCCACGCTGGAGATCGCCCCCGTCGCGCCGGAAGGTGAGTCCTTCGCCGGCGCCGTGGGCACCGGCTACAAGCACCAGCTGGTCTACGCCTACGGGTTCCAGGACCCGGACAGCCACCAGCGCTGGAAGGTCACGGTGGACGCGAACTCGGGCGAGACGCTCGCCATCGAGGACGACAACCACTACTTCGACGCGCAGATCAACGGCGGCATCTACCCGTCCACGAACATCGGCACGTGCACGGACAACACCGTGTGCGGCACCATCAAGCCCAACTCTCCCATGCCCTGGGCGAACACGGGCCTGGCCTCACCGAACAACTTCACCGACGGCGCCGGCATCTTCAACTACAGCTCCGGCACCGTCACCACGTCGCTCGCCGGTCGCTACGTCCGCGTGTCCGACAGCTGCGGCGCCATCAACGTCAGCTCCACCACGGGCAACATCGCCCTGGGCGGCGTGAACAACGACCACGACTGCACCGTGCCCACCGGCACGTCCGCGGGCAACACCGCCGCGTCGCGCTCCAGCTTCTACGAGCTCAACAAGCTGGCGGAGCAGGCCCGCGGCTACCTGCCCAACAACACGTGGCTGCAGCAGCAGCTGCTCGCCAACGTGAACATCAACAGCACGTGCAACGCCTTCTGGAACGGCACGTCGGTCAACTTCTACCGCAGCGGCGGCGGCTGCCGGAACACGGGTGAGATTGGCGCCGTGTTCGACCACGAGTGGGGCCACGGCCTGGATGACTTCGACGCCAACGGCTCGCTGTCCAGCTCCAGCGAGGGCTACGCGGACATCGCGGCCATCTACCGCCTGCAGACCTCCTGCGTCGGCTACGGCTTCTTCCACACGACCAACCTGGGCTGCGGCCAGACGCCGGACGGCTCGGGCTACAACCAGCAGGAGTCGCAGGTCTCCGGCTACAAGTGGTGCGACACGCGCTGCTCCGGCGTGCGCGACTCCGACTGGGGCGCGGCGCTCTACGCCACCCCGTCCGCCCCGACGCTGGTGCCGGCGCCCCCGGCCACCCCGCAGAACTTCGTGTGCCCCATGTGCTCCTCCGGCACGGGCCCCTGCAGCAAGCAGGTGCACTGCGCCGCGTCGCCCGCGCGTCAGGCCGCCTGGGACCTGGTCGCTCGTGACCTGACGGCCGCGCCGTTCAACTACGACTCCAACACGGCGTTCATCGTCGGCAACAAGCTGTTCTACCAGGGCTCCGGCAACATCGGCGCCTGGCACGCCTGCAACTGCTCGGGCGGCACGTCCGACGGCTGCGGCTCCACCAACGGCTACATGCAGTGGCTGGCGGCGGACGACGACAACGGCAACCTGAACGACGGCACGCCGCACATGACGGCCATCCACGCCGCGTTCAACCGTCACAACATCGCCTGTAACACCATCACCCCGGTGAACTCCGGTTGTTCGTCCGGTCCCACCGCGGCGCCCACGCACACCGCGACGCCGGGTGACGGCCAGGTGGCCCTCAACTGGACGGCCTCCGCGGGCGCCACGGAGTACTGGGTGATGAAGACCGAGGGCATGGGCTGCGACTTCGGCAAGGCGAAGGTCGCCACCGTCTCCGGCACCAGCTACACGGACACCGAGGTCGCCAACGGCCGCGAGTACTGCTACTCCATCGTCCCCGCGTCCTCCAACGCCTGCTACGGCGCGGCGAGCACCTGCTCGTGCACCACGCCGGTCTGCGCGGCGCCGGGCGTCGCCACCCTGTCCACGCCGTCCAACGGCGCCACCGGCGCGGAGCTGGCCACGGTGCTGGACTGGAACGACGTGACGGGCGCGTCCACGTACGAGGTGCAGGTCTCCACCAGCCCCACGTTCGCCACGGTGGTGGCGTCCGCCAACTCGCTGGTGGGCAGCACCTGGACGGTGACGCCGTCGCTCAACGTGAACACGACCTACTACTGGCGCGTGCGCGCGAACAACTCGTGCGGCGGCGTGGGCACCTGGTCCACGGCGTCCAGCTTCACCACGCGCGGCTGCGTGGCGCTCTCCGCGCCCACGCTCGCGTCCCCGGCGGATGGCGCCACGGGCGTGGCCTCGGCCACGGCGCTGGACTGGACCGACGTGCCGAGCGCGGCGACGTACGAGGTGCAGGTGGCCACGGACGCGGGCTTCGCCAACATCGTCCGCTCCGCCAACGCGCTGACCACCAGCAACTGGACGGTGTCCCCCAACCTGAGCAGCGCCACGACGTACTACTGGCGGGCCCGGGCGGCGGACGTCTGCGGCACCAGCGCCTTCAGCGCCGTGCGCAGCTTCACCACGTCCACCGTCTGCACGCCGACGCTCGCCACGTTCGACACCACCCGCCAGGCCCCCACGTGCGGCACGGTGTGCGGCTGCGACACCGGCCCCACGCTGGTCAACGGCCGCGGCTCGATGTCCGGCGGTATCGAGCCGAACCAGCCGAACACCATCAATGACTCGTGCGCGGACGGCACCTCCGGCTCCTACCACGGCGACGAGAGCATCGACCGGGTCGTCATCAAGACGGTCGACCAGGGTCCGTTCGCCGCGGGCAAGCAGGTGACGGTGGAGGTCACGGTGTGGTGCTACAGCACCGGCTCCTCCGACTTCTTCGACCTGTACTACACGACCAACGCCGCGTCCCCGACGTGGACGGCCCTGGTCACCGGCGTGGTCTGCCCGGCGGGAGGCGTGCAGAAGTTCACGCACACGTTCAACCTGGCCAACACGGCGGGCACGCACGCCATCCGCCCGCAGTTCCGGTTCACCGGCACGGCGAGCGCCTGCGCCAGCGGCAGCTACAACGATCGCGACGACATGGTCTTCTCCGTCGGCGCGGCCGTGGCCTCCGCGGACTCGGGCAAGTCCACCACGTCCCAGGGCCGCGCGGCTCCCGCCGGCCGCTGACCGACGCCTCCCGTCCCCTCCGGTGCAAGCGGGCCGGAGGGACGCGGGTGAGTGACAGCAGGGATGGATGACGAGGGCTTCCGGGCGGTCCGCCGGAGGCCCTCTGTCTTTCAGTGGCGCTCGCCGGGGCCCTGCTCCGACGGAGGCTCGCCGCCTTCCAGCGGGCCCGCGAGCAACAGCCCCTCCTCCACCGCGCCCTTGCCCACCTGGCGGCGCGCGCGCTCGCGGTGGTGGGCGCGCCTGAAGCGCAGCTGCCGCTCGCGGAGGACCTCCTGGAGCAGCACCTGCGCGGCGGCGGCCAGCGGCACGGCGATGACCGCGCCGAGCAGCCCCGCCAGGGCGCCACCACACAGCACCACCAGCGAGATGAGCAGCGGGTTCATCCGGATGGCGCGCCGCTGCACCATGGGGCCCAGCACGTTGGACTCAATCTGGTTGTAGACGACGAAGATGATCAGCGCGATGACCGCCGAGCGGAACCCCACGGTGGCCAGCGTGGTGAGGCTCACCAGCACACCGCTGACGATGCTGCCGATGTAGGGGATGACGCCCAGCACCATCACCGCCAGCCCCAACGGCAGGAAGTACGGCACGCCCTGGGCGAGCGCGACGATGGCCGCCACCACGCCGCCGATGGTCATCACGAACAGGGTGCCGGCGATGTAGTTGCTCACCGCCTCGCGCATGCGGCCCACCAGCTGGCGCACGTGGTGCTGCCGCCGCGGCGCCACCCACTGGAGGATGCTCTCGTACAGTTCGCCGCCGAACAGCAGGCCGAACACGGTGAGCGCCACCACCGTGATTCCACCGGCGAGCAGTCCCAGGGAGGAGGACAGCACGCCCACCGCGCGACCCGCCAGGTCCAGCGGCTCGAAGCGCAGCAGCTCCTCCGGCTTCAGCTCGAAGCCGTAGCGCGTCCCCAGCTCCTGGAGCCACTTCGACTGGGAGAGCTTCTCCAACAGCCCCGGCGCGGACTGGACCAGGCCCTCCAACTGCTGCACCAGCGCGGGCACCAGCGTCCCCACCAGCACGCCCATCAACCCCAGCAGGAGCAGCGCCACCGCCGCCACGCCCAGGCCGCGGCGCACGCCCCAGCGCTCCAGCCTGCGCACCAGCGGGTCCAGCGCGAGCGACAGCAGGAGCACGACGGCCAGCAGCGTCAGGAGCGGATAGAGCCTGCGCAGCACCAGCCAGCAGACGGCGAGCAACAGCACCTGAAGCCCCACGGCCCACACCGTGCGGGCGGGCACGTAGACGGGGAGCTGGCGTCCTGAGTCCTTCATGCGCGACAAGGTAGGAAGTGGCGCGCCGCCAGTCAGTCCCCCACCCACACGAGCGCGGGACGCTCGCGCGCACGAGCGCCCGGGCCCAGGGGCGTCGACGCTCGGTGTCTCGTGGAGCAGGCGGACGGCCGAGCCCCCGTGCGCGCGCTGACTCCACGGGGCGGTTGGCGGCGCGCCGGAACGAACCTGTGCCGTGAGGGTGCTGGCGCCCCACCCTTCAGTCCGACAGCGACGGGACACAACCGGACTGCGCCATGTCCGATAATCTTCAAGCAGACCTGGAATCACGCCCGGAAGGAGGCGACGCGATGTGGGTCGAAGCCATCGTCATGCCCCGAGAGAAGCCCGCGGAGGTTCGAGCCGCTCCACGCGGCGAGGCCAGGCGTGCGTCCGCGGCCGCGCCCCTGGAGAGCCGCGCGGCCATCCACCAGCGTGCGGGGGAGGAGAGCCGCCAGTTCCGCGACCAGGTGCTCGGCTTCCTGCGGGCGCACCAGTTGATGAGCGCGGTGCGCTGGGTGAGCGAGCCCGGGGTGTTTCCGTTGGTGACGCTGCACTGCACACGCGGCGTGCTGGAGCGGCTGCGCCGCGAGCCGGGCTTCGAGGCGGGCCAGGCCATGTCGTTGGAGCTGACGACCTGAGGCCCTGTCGCGCCCCGGGAGCATCCCTACGTTTCCCTTGAGACATCACAGTCGGGCCACGGGTTCCGGGGCGCTCCGGCGCTCCTCCGCAGGCTCGCAGGGGGGAACATCATGAGCGAGCTCAGCATCAAGCGCTTCTCCACGCCCGACGAGCGTCGGCCGTTCGCCGACCACGGGCACGCGGAGATCCTCCGCTTCGACGACGACACGACGGTGGGAAGGGTCGTCTTCGAGCCGGGTTGGAAGTGGTCCCAGGACGTCAAGCCGCTGGCGGGAACCGACTCCTGCCAGGTGGCGCACGCCTGCTACATCGTCAGCGGGCGCATGGTGATCCGGATGGATGACGGCACCGAGCTCGAAGCGGGCCCGGGAGACGTGGCCATCATCCCGCCGGGCCATGATGGCTGGGTGATTGGCGACGAGCCCTGCATCGCGGTGGACTTCGAGGGCATGGGCCACTACGCGGAGCGCGGCGCGTCCCAGGGCCGCGCGCGCGTGCAGTCCTCCACCCAGCAGCCGCCGGGCGTTCACTGACTCGGGGAGCGGGGCGGGCCCTCGGCTACAGCCGGGGGTCCACCGGTTCACTCTCCAGCGCGAGCACGCCGAAGACACACTCGTGCACGCGCCGCAGCGGCTCCCGGCGCACGAAGCGCTCCAGGGCCTCCAGGCCCAGTGACAGCTCCCGCATGGCCAGCGAGCGCTTGGTGGACACGCCCCGCTGGCGCAGGCGCGACAGGTGCTCGGGCGCGGTGTACTCGGGGCCGTAGATGATGCGCAGGTAGTCGGGCCCGCGGCACTTGATGGCCGGCTGGAGGTAGCCCTTCTTGCCACGCGCCACATAAGCCCGGGGCTTCACCACCATGCCCTCGCCGCCGTTCGCCGTCAGCGACTCCCACCACCGCGTCGCCGCCGCCACCTCCTCCGCGTCCGCCAGCGACACCACGCGATAGGGCGTGGCCACCAGCCACCCGGCATCCGCGCGGCACACCCTGGCCAGCGACTCCATGTGCCACACGTGGTCCTTGTCCGTGTGCACGGCGCCCTCCGTCGCCAACAGGTGGAACGGCGCGAGCCGCACGTCCTCCAGCGAGGCCACCGGCCAGCAGTAGCGCCGATAGGCCGCGACATAGCGCCCCACGCCGTCCGCCTTGCGCTCGAAGCGGCTCACCAGCGCCGACAGGTCCAGCCCCCGCGCCGCCGCCTGGGCCACCGCCTCCCGGGCCGCGCCCACCGAGGCCAGCGCCGCCGCGCCCACCGCCGCGTACTGTTCGCGCACCAGCTCCCGCGCCTTCAGCGACCACGGCATCAGTTCGCAGTCCAGGCAGGCCCAGTCCGTCTGGTGCTCCCCCCAGAACCCGGAGGCGTCGAAGGCCGCGCCCAGCCGCGCCAGGAACGCCGCCTCCAGCGCCTCGTCCTGGAAGAACCGCCGCCCGGTCCGCGTGTAGCACGCGCCCCGCTCGTCCCCGTCGAGCCCGAAGCGCCGGCGGGCCACGTCCGCGTCGCGGCACAGCACGACGACGGCGCGCGAGCCCATGTGCTTCTCCTCGCACACCACCTCCAGCACGCCCTCGCGCTGGAAGTAGGCGAACGCCTCCTCCGGGTGCTCCAGGAGCCCGGGGCGCGCGCTCGTCTCCGACGGCGACATGGTGGGCGGCAGGTAGATGAGCCACTTGGGGTGCACCGCGAAGCGGCTCATCACCTCCAGCGCGGCCGCGGCGTTCTCCTCGCGGAGGGTGATGTTGCGCATCAGCCCCGTGGTCACGATGCGCTTGCCCAGCACGTCCGCCACGTCGAGCACGTCGTCGTCCTGCTGCTGCGCCGTCAGCGCGGCGGGAGCGCCTCCGATGCCCGGCGGCCTGCGCGCCTCGCAGTACACGCGCGCCGCCTGCACGGAGCACAGCTCCCGCTCCGGATAGCGCAGCGCCGTCAGCTTCCCGCCGTAGACACAGCCGGTGTCCACGCAGAGCGTGTTGTTGAGCCACTCGGCCTCCGGCACGGGCGTGTGGCCGTAGACCACCATCGCCTTGCCCCGGTACTCGGAGGCCCAGTCGTGGCGGACGGGCAGCCCGTACTCGTCCGTCTCCCCCGTCGTCTCGCCGTAGAGCGCGAAGTCGCGCACCTTGCCCGAGCCGCGCCCCTGCATGGACTCCTTGAGCCCCGCGTGCGCGACCACGAGCCTTCCACCGTCCAGCACGTAGTGGGACACCAACCCGTCGATGAACTTCACCACCTGGGCGCGGAACTCCGGGGGCTCGCGCTCGAGCTGCTCCATCGACTCCGCGAGGCCGTGGGACAGCTTGACGTCACCGCCCCGCAGCTTCCGCATCAGCTTGATTTCGTGGTTGCCCGGCACGCAGAGCGCCGTGCCCGCCTCCACCATCCCCATCACCAGCCGCAGCACCCCGACGACTCCCGGCCCCCGGTCGACCAGGTCGCCCAGGAACACCACCTTGCGGCCCTCGGGCGGGCGCACGTCGAAACCAGGGTCCCCCACCGGTTGGGGCGTGACGACGTAGCCCAGCTTCGTCAGCAGCAGCACCAGCTCGTCCAGACACCCGTGGATGTCGCCGATGATGTCGAAGGGCCCCGTCTCCTGCTTGCGGTTGTTCCACAGCGGCTGACGCTCGATGACCAGGTCCTCGAGCTGCTCGGGCTTGAGGATGTGGACGTGGCGGAAGCCCTCGCGCTCCAGGCCGCGCAGGGACTGGCGCAGCTGCTGGAGCTGGTGGCGCACCACCCGGAGTCCGAACTGACGGTTGGGCCGCAGCGCGTTGCGCGCGTGGCAGGTGGCCTCGGGCACGTCCAGGACGATGACCACCGGCAGCACGTGGTACTCGCGCGCCAGGGCCACCAGCGGCTTGCGCGCCTCGGGCTGGGTGTTGGTCGCGTCGATGACCGTCAGCCGGCCGCGCGCCAGCCGCTTCGCCGCGATGAAGCGCAGCACGTCGAACGCGTCGCGCGTCGCGTCCTGGTCGTTCTCGTCGTCGGACACGAAGCCGCGGCAGGTGTCGGACGAGAGGACCTCCGTCGGGAGGAAGTGCTTGCGCGCGAAGGTGGACTTGCCAGCGCCAGAGGGGCCGACGAGCAGGACCAGGGACAGCTCGGGAAGGGAGATTTTCATCGTGTGAACACCGCCATCTGGGTCGGCGCGCCGACCTCCGCATCCAGCGTCCCGACGGGCACGAAGCGCACGCCGTAGCCGAAGCGCTCCGCCTGCCGCCGCGCCCAGGACTCGAACTGCGCCCGCGTCCACTCGAAGCGGTGGTCCTTGTGCCGGAACGCGCCCGGGGCCAGGCCCTCGAAGCGCACGTTGTATTCCGCGTTGGGCGTCGTCAGCACCACGACGCCCGGACGCGCCCACTCGAACAGCACCCGCTCGAACGCGGCCAGCCGGGACGGCTCCAGGTGCTCGATGACCTCCACCACCGTCGCGGCGTCATGGCCCGAGAGCCGCGCGTCCCGGTACAGCAGCGAGCCTTGCAGCAGCTGGATGCGCTGACGTTGGAGGTCGGGGAGCCGCTCCAGCTTCAGCCGCTCGGCGGCGACCTCCAGCGCCCGCGTGGACACGTCCATGCCGGTGATGCGCGTGAAGCGACGCTCCTGGAGCAAGGCCCGCAGGAGCTTGCCCTCGCCGCAGCCCACGTCCACCACCGACGCCGCGCCCTGCTCGACGAGCGCCGTCAGCACGGCCTCCCGCCGCTGCTCGTCCAGGCTGACCCGCCGCTCCAGCGTGGCCTCGGCCTCGTCGCGGGCCGTCTCGACCGCGTCCGTCACACCGGTGTCCTCGCCCTCCAGCAGACGCGACATCGCCTCGCGCGCGAGGCTGCGCTGGTGGCGCAGGTAGCGCCGCGTGATGACCTCCCGCTCCGGATGCGACGCGAGCCAGCCCTCGCCGTGGCGCAGGAGCTTGTCGATCTCATCCTCCGTCACCCAGTAGTGCTTGTCGTCGTCCAGCACCGGCACCAGCACGTACAGGTGGCTGAGCAGGTCCGACAGCGGCTTGTCCCCCTGGAGCGTCACCGTGAAGTAGCGGCTGGGCCCCCACTCCGGCACCGTCTCGTCGAGCACATGGCGGGTGGCCGTCACGGTGTAGCCGAGCGGCTCGAAGAGGCGCCGCAGGAAGGGCTCGCCTCCACGACACGGCAGCACGGACAGCCGCGCGGTGAGCGGCAGCGCCCGGGACGCCAGCTCGGGCCGCTCGCGGCTGCGGCCGGAGAGGGCCGCGCCGAAGACGCGCGAGAGCGCCACGCTCAGGAACGACGAGGCCACGTAGGGGCGGTCATTGACGTACTGCTCCAGCGCGCCGCCGTCGCCGGAGGGGCCCTTGCGCTCGCGCACCAGCGCCACCGGGTCCACCTCCAACAGGAGCGCGGCCGTGCAGCGCTGCTCGGTCGCCTCCGGGTAGAAGACGTGCGCCGTGCCGAACGACACGTCGAACGACTGGGGCTTGTGCGGGCTCTTGTGCAGCAGGTAGCCCAGGTCCGTCGCGGGAGAGTGGGTCGTCGAGAGTGTCAGGAGCATTCAGTGCCAGACCCGGGCCGAGGCCACGAGGGTGTCGAGGTCGATGCGAAACGCGCGAGTGCCTTCGCCGCCATACAACCAGGGCCCACGCCCGCGCATCCACGTGGGCTGCCAGCGCTCGCCGTCCGGGTCCACGAAGACGAAGGTCCCCGCGGAGGCCAACGTCTTCTCGCGGCGACCGTGCAGCACGTACAGCTCGAACTGGGAGCGCGCCGAATACGAGCCGCCGAACAACACGTGCGTAGAGCCCACCGCCATCGCGCTCGCTCCCGCGACGGGTGTCTTCCAGGTCACCGGCTTCGCGCCGTCGCGCAGCCGCACCAGCGGGAAGTCCGTGTAGAAGTACAGCCAGGTCTCGTCGTCCGACGCGACGTTGAGCGCATAGCAGTCGATGATGATGTCCGTCCCGGCGGCGCGCGGGTCGAACTCACTCAAGCGCCGCCCCATCGCATCGAATTGCACCAGCCCGCTGCGGCCGATGGGCTCGCTGTCGATGTCACCCTGACCCCAACCCCGGTTGCCGAGCACACCTTCGTCGAAGTAGCTCACCCACAGCCGACCATCGCCCGTGGCCTGGATGTCCTGGATGCCATCACCGAGCGTCAGTTCGCGCCGGGCCACGCCTTGTCGCGAGTAGACGATGGCGTTGCGCGCGTGGGCGTCCTTGTCCACGTAGGCGCACCGGGCCCCCGCCAGCAGCAGGTCTCCATCGGGCAGGGGTTGGACGAAGTGGAAGTTGAGGCGCTCGGGTGGAAGGAGGATGGACTCGGGCTCGGCGTCTGGGAAGGGATAGCGCAGGACCTCGTAGGACTGCGGAGCGTCCGCGTGGGACTTGGCGAACGAGGCACCTCCTGGAGTGAAGGACATCCGGTCGTCGCGCTTGCCGTCCAGTGCCACGAGCCACAGGTCGAGGTCGGGCCCAACTCCCTGCGCCACCACCTCTCGGCCCGCCAGGGCCTCCGAGAAATCGACGAAACACGGCACCTCGAGATGGGTCAACTCGCGTTCTGACATGGCTTTTTCCTGGTCTGGGAACCGAGCTCGGGGGGGCCGGTTTCGAGGCCGCAGACGCCAGGTCCGGAGGGGACCTGACGCTCCCCGCGGGCGCACACCTCCCCCCATGACAGGCACTCGCGCTACAGTGGAAACACCCCCCGCGCGCTTCGTTGTTCAAGCCGCACAACGTCGTGTCCCCCACGGGCCTCACCTCGTCGCCGGGTCTGCGCGCGGACGGCACCGCGTTCTGACGCGGTGCGAGGGCGCCCGGAATGACGCGGGCGCCCTCATCCCCGCGCTACACGACCACCGCGCGGAGGAGTAGGAAGCGGTGCATGCGCACCCTGCTCTCCTCTTCCGTGCTGCTGTCGCTGCTGCTGACTCCCACGCTCGGCGCCGCCCAGGCCGAGCGCCCCAGGCCTCGCGCCAGGGACCTGGGCATCACCTTCGGGGGGCAATCAGGCCCCGTCAACGCCATCACCGACGTGCCGGGCGTGGAGGTGGGCCACACCACGCTCATCTCCGGCCAGGGCCGCATCGAAGCGGGCAAGGGCCCCGTGCGCACCGGCGTCACCGCCGTGCTGCCCCGAGGCAAGGCCAACGTGGGCGAGCCCGTCTTCGCCTCCACCTACGCCCTCAACGGCAACGGCGAGATGACCGGCACGCACTGGATTCAGGAGTCCGGTGAGCTCAACGGCCCGGTGATGATCACCAACACCAACGACATCAGCGCCGTGCGCGAGGCCGTCATCACCTGGGCGGTGAAGAAGGACCTCGCGTGGGACCTGGGCCTGCCCGTCGTCGCGGAGACGTGGGACGGCATGCTGCACGACGTGTATGGCTTCCACGTCAAGCCCGAGCACGCGCACCAGGCGCTCGAGACGGCGCGCACCGGCCCCGTCCCGGAGGGCTCCGTGGGCGGCGGCACGGGCATGGTGTGCCACAACTTCAAGGGCGGCATCGGCACCGCGTCGCGCAAGCTGCCCGAGTCCGCCGGCGGCTACACGCTCGGGGTGCTGGTGCAATGCAACTACGGCTCGCGCCGCCTCTTCTCCGTCGAGGGCGTGCCCGTGGGTGAGGAACTCGCGGACCAGCGGCCGTGCTTCCTCGGCTCCCAGAAACCCAGCAGCCCCATGATGCAGGCGGTGCCGTCCTGCGACGCGAAGGGCGCCCCGTCCAAGGTACCCAACCCCTTCGAGGGCGCGGGCTCCATCATCGTCATCGTCGCCACGGACGCGCCGCTCCTGCCCCACCAGCTCAACCGGCTCGCCCGCCGCGTGCCGCTGGGCATCGCCAAGATGGGCGGTCTGGGTGAGAACTACTCGGGCGACATCTTCCTCGCCTTCTCCACCCAGCACCTGAAGCCGCCGACCCAGGCACACGTCGCCAACGTGGCGGTGCTCGGAAATGATCGCCTCAACCCCCTCTTCGCGGCCACCGTCCAGGCCACGCAGGAGGCCATCCTCAACTCCATGCTGGCCTCCGACACCATGACCGGGGCGGACAACATCCGCGTCTTCGGCCTGCCGCACGACGGCCTGGTCAAGGCGATGAAGAAGTACGGACGGCTCAAGCCCGCCGCGCCCGCGCCGGCGACCCGCAAGACGGCGAAGCCCTGACCGGACTCGGGCGGCGGCTCGCATGGGCTCCAGGCGGCCACTCGGAGACCCACCCGCCGTCGCCCGGGCCACAGTCATTCTTTGTCATGCAAGTATCGAGTGACGACATTGTCACGTCCGTGATTAAGGAACGGGAATGCGCTTCTCGTTCTTCGCGACTTCCACCACCCTGAAGAAGCTCTATGCCCCCGAGATGTCCAAGGTCCTCCTGGCCGGAGGATTCAACGGATACTGGAACTTCGGGGACATCCTCATGCTGCAGGGCGCCGTGCGCTGGCACCTGGGGCGCAAGGAGTCGGCGGTCGTCTCCATCCACGAGCTGGGGCGGGTGCAGGACGCGCAGTACCTGCGTCAGCTCCCCGTGGTGCTCGGGACGGAGGACTTCGTCTTCTTCTCCGCGGACAGCGGAGACACCGCGTCCACCAAGGCGAGGGAGCTGGGCCTGGAGCCCGTCTCGCCCACGCGCCTGAGGGGCGCGGCCCGGCTGCATGTCTATGGCGGTGGCTACTTCAATGGCCGCTGGGGCGACGGGATGCTGGCGCTCGTGGAGTCGCTGCTGCACGCCTGGCTGCCGGGGCACTACGTGCTGTCGGGGCTGCAGGTCGGTCCCGAGTTCGCGAGCCGGCTGGCCGCGCACGCGCACCAATGGCAACCGCTGCTGCTCGGGTGTCGGGACCCCGAGTCCGTCCAGGCGTTGGTGGAGCATGGCGCCCCGGCGCTCCTGTCCGGGGATGACGCGCTCGAGGAACTGGACCGCGCGGCCCAGGAGGCCTCGCGTCAGGAGCCCCGGCCGAAGGCGCCCGGTCGCTTCGCGCTGCACATGAACCTGTCCACCTACGCGTATACGGACCCCGGCGTGGACCCGGACTCGCTGCCGCCTCCCGCCGCGACGATGAACGAGCAACTCCAGGCGCTGCGCGCGCACTTCGGCGAGGCCGCGGCGCCGGTGGTGCTCAATGCGTATATCGACGAGCGCCCCGTGGTGGAGGACAGCCTCGCGGCCATGCGCAAGACGGCCTTCACGGAGCACTTCCCGCAGGCGGACGTGGTGGACCTGGTGGGGCTGCTCTTCCAGGGGCGCCTGTCCCAGGCGGTGGAGCGCATCCGCGAGTGCGAGGCGCTCGTCGCGTCCTCGTACCACGTGACGCTGCTGGGCAAGGTGTCCGGCGTGCCCAGCCACCTGTTCGCCTTCAACGAATACTACCGGCAGAAGAAGGCGGGGCTGGCCGAGTCGGAGGCGTCGCTGAAGGACTTCCTCGAGGGCGGCCTGCCATCGTCGGTGGAGCGCGGCGGCGCATACATCGAGGAGCAGCGGAGGCTCCGGCGCGAGTGGCTGTCACGGCTGGAGGCGAGCCTCGCGCAGCCGGTGGCCAACGTGAACTGGGTGTCGCGCGCGGCGACGTGGCTGGAGGAGGTCCGCGCCGAGCTGCGGCAGGAGAAGCAGCTGCGCGCCGAGGAGACCCACGCGACGCGCTCCGCGCTCGAGGAGCTCCAGGCGCGCCACCACGCCCTGCTCGCGCGCTGCGAGGCGGGTGAGGCGCGGGTGAGGGAGCTGGAGCAGCAGCTCGCCCACCGGGACGCGGAGGGCACGGCGCTCAGGGGAGAGCTGCACGGCGTGCGCGAGCTGCTCGCGTCGAAGGAGTTCGAGCTCGAGTGCTCCACGAGGCGCGAGGAGGAGCTGCGCGCCAGCTACGAGGCCCTGCTCACCACCGAGCCGCCCCTGCGCCACCGACTGGTGGATGACCTGAATGACCGGCTCATCAAGTCCGCCGGAGGCCAGCGCGCGCACCGGGCCATCAAGCACCTGGTGCGCGTCACCGTGGGGCGCGGCAAGTAGCCCGCGCTCCCCTACTTCGCGAGGGCCTTCTGGCGGGCCACCCACGCGTCCACCTTGCGCTCGAGCACGTCGAGCGGCAGCGAGCCGCTCAGCAGCACCACGTCGTGGAACTCGCGCACGTCGAAGCGCTCACCCAGCGAGGCCTCGGCGCGGGTGCGCAGCTCGCGAATCTTGAGCTGCCCCACTTTGTACGCCAGCGCCTGTCCCGGCCAGGCGATGTAGCGGTCCACCTCGTTGGTGATGTCCAACGCCTGGCGGGGCGCGTTCTCCATGAAGTAGTCGAGCGCCTGCTGACGCGTCCACTGCTTCGCGTGCATGCCCGTGTCCACCACCAGCCGCACCGCGCGCCACATGTCGTACGAGAGCTGGCCGAACTTGTCGTACGGGTTCTCGTACAGGCCCATCTCGTCGCCGAGCGTCTCGCAGTACAACGCCCAGCCCTCGCCGTACGCCACGTAGTAGCCGAAGCGACGGAAGTCCGGCAGCGCCGTCTGCTCGGTGGCCAGGGACGTCTGCAGGTGATGCCCGGGCACGGCCTCGTGCAGCGTGAGGGGCACCATCTCCCAGTGCGGCCGCGTCTCCGGACGGTACAGGTTCACCAGGTACGTGCCAGGGCGCGAGCCGTCCGAGGAGCCCGCGTAATAGAAGCCCGTCGTCACGTCCGGCGCCATGGCCTCCGGCGTCGGCTCCACCGCGTACGGCTGACGGGGCAGCGTCTTGAACAGCCGCACCAGCAGCGGGTCGATCTGCTTGGCCAGGCTCCGGTAGCGCATCAACAAATCGTCACCGGTGCGCGAGTAGAAGCGCGGGTCCGTGCGCAGGAACTGGAAGAACTCCGGCAGCGTGCCCTTGAAGCCCGTGCGCTTCATGATGGCGTCCATCTCCGCCCGGATGCGCTTCACCTCCGACAACCCGAGCGCGTGGATCTCCTCGGGCGTCAGCGACGTGGTGGTGAACCGGCGCGCGAAGAAGCCGTACGCGGCCTCGCCGTCGGGGAACTGCCAGATGCCCACCGCCTCGGGCGCTCCGGGCAGGTACTCCTCGACCAGGAAGCGGTGGAAGGCACGCAGCGCGGGCACCACGCCCTCGCGCACCGCCTTCTGCCCCGCCGCCGCCAGACGCTGCTGGTCCTGGGCGGACAGCTTCGCGGGGAAGCGCAGGAAGGGCGTGTAGAAGCCGCTCTTCGTCGGGTCCTCCACCAGTTGCCGCTCGATCTGCGGCGGCACGCGCTGGAGGATGACGCGCGGGTGCACCTTCTTCTGGCGCACCCCCTCGCGCATCAGCGCCGTCACCTGCTCCACGTAGGTCCGAAAGCCCTCCAGCCGGGCCACCCAGTCCTCGTAGTCCTTCACCGTGTCGAAGCGCAGCGTGTCCGCGAGCTGGTAGGCCGTCTGCACGCCCGGAGGCTGGCGGATGCCCTCGGGGATGCCGCCCACCTGGTTGACGGGCAGCAGGTGCCAGCCGAAGCGGAACTCCTCCAGCCACGTCTCGTGCTCCTTGCGGAACAGGTCCAGGTTGAGCTGGTCCTCCTCGGACAGCTTCGCGCGGTCCACCTTCTTCAGCTGCTCGAGCACCTGGCGCGAGTGCGTGTTGTCCGCCTGGAGCGCGGTGAGGCTCAGGTCATCCCAGCGCGTGTTCCAGCGCCGGTCTCCGGCGACGGACGCGTACGTCGGGCTGCGCTCCAGTTGGTATTGCCAGTCGCGCTCGAGGATGGTGCGCAGCGTGGTGGCCGCGTCCTGCTTCTTGGCTTCGGCATCCATGGACAGCATCAGGAAGAACCCCAGGGTGAGTCCGAGCAACCGCTTCACGAGAACAGCTCCAGCAGGTCTTCACGGGTGATGGCCGCCGCGCCGCCGGCCTCGCTCAGCGCGGCCTCCATCAGCGCGCGCTTCTTGTCCTGCAGCCCGAGGATGCGCTCCTCGACGGTGCCCTGCGACACCAGCCGGTAGACGTTCACGGGCCGCTCCTGGCCGATGCGATGCGCGCGGTCCGCCGCCTGCGCCTCCGCGGCCGGGTTCCACCACGGGTCCACCAGGAACACGTGGTCGGCCGCCGTCAGGTTCAAGCCCGTGCCGCCCGCCTTCAGCGACATCAGGAGCACCGGCGGGCCGTCGTCCGCCTGGAAGCGCGCCGTCACCTCGCCCCGGTTCGCCGTGCTGCCGTCCAGCCGGTCGAAGCCGATGCCCGCGCGCTTGAGCGCCGGCTCGATGAGGTCCAGCAGCGACGTCCACTGCGAGAACACCAGCGCCTTGTGGCCCTCCGACACCGCCGTGTCGAGCGCCTCCACGAGCGTGTCCACCTTCGACGACGAGGTGGCCTTCTGCCCGGGCACCAGCGCCGGGTGGCACGCGGCCTGACGCAGGCGCAGGAGCGCCTCCAGCGCCTTGAGCACGCTGCCGCCCTCGTTGAGCAGGGCCACCACCTCCGCGCGCGTGGCCGCCATCACCGCGTCGTAGATGGAGCGCTCGCGCTCATCCAGCGACACGTGCATCACCGACTCGATGCGCGGCGGCAGCTCCGGCGCCACGTCGCGCTTGAGGCGGCGCAGCACGAAGGGACGGATGCGGCGGCGCAGCTCGCTCGCGGCGCCCGCGTTGCCCTCGGAGATGGGGCGCGCGAGCTTCTCCTCGAACTGCCGCCGTCCTCCGAGCAGGCCCGGGTTGGTGAAGTGCATCAGGCTCCACAGCTCGTCCAGGCGGTTCTCCAGCGGCGTGCCGCTGAGCGCCAGCCGGAAGCCGGACTTGATGCCGAAGGCGGCGCGCGCCACCTGGCTCTCCGGGTTCTTGATGGCCTGCGCCTCGTCCAGCACCACCATGGCCCAGTCCTGCGCGCCCAGCACCGCCGCGTCCAGGCGCAGGATGGAATACGTGGTGAGCGTCACGTCCGCCGCCGCGTCCAGCGCGCGGCCGGGGCCGTGGTAGACGCAGACCTTCAGCGAGGGACGGAAGCGCTTGAGCTCCGCCGCCCAGTTGGGCAGCACGCTGGTGGGGCACACCACGAGCGAGCCCTTTCCCAGGACGCAGATGGTCTGGAGCGTCTTTCCCAGGCCCATGTCGTCCGCGAGGATGCCGCCCAGACCCGCGCTCTTGAGGAAGCCCAGCCAGCTCACGCCCGTCTGCTGGTAGTGGCGCAGCGACGCGTTGAGCTCCTCCGGCAACACCGGCGGCGGCAGCTTCTCGAAGCCCTCGACGAGCGGCGCCAGCTTGTCCAGGCCCGGCGGAGGCGGCTGCTCCAGCGTCTCGCACAGCTGCGACAGCTGCGGCAGCGCGTGGTTGGACACGCGGCCATCCGACTGACGCGCGGCCAGGAGGTCCGCCACGCGCTGGCCGTTCTTCTCCAGCCAGGCGCGAGGCAAGGGCGCCCAGCCCCCGCCCACCAGCGGCACCAGGCCCAGCCCCTCCTGCCACGCGCGCACCACCGCGGCCGCGTCCACCGAGCGCGTCTCGCCGCCCTTGCCCCCCTCCACCTGGAAGTCGAGCGTGAAGCGCACCTCCGGCACGCCGAGCGCGTTGGTGGCACCCTCCACGGACAACGAGGGCTTGAGCCGCACGTCCGGGCTCACCACCGACGCGCCGTCACCGGCGAGGTCCCCGCCCCACCGCCGCAGCTTGTCCGCCCAGCGCACCATCTCCGGCCCCTGCACCGTCACCCGACGGCCCGGCACCAGGTTCAGCTCCTCGCGCAGCTCGTGCACCAGGCGCTGCTCCACGGCCTCGTCGCGCAGCGGCACCGCGCCGCGCAGGTACACCATGCGGCCGTTGTCGATGCGCACCGCCGGCGGCGCGCCGTAGACCAGCGTCGGCAGCACCGACAGCCCGGACTCCAACTGGTGCAGCTCCAGCAGGATGCGCGGCTTGAGCTCGCGGTCGATGGACGGCACCCGCTTCGTGCGCACGTCCACGGGCATGCGACGCCCCAGCTCCGGCAGCACCTTGGAGGTCAGCTCGCCGAGCTGCTCCGCGCCGTAGGTGCGGACGATGGGCAGGTTGTTGAGCCACGGGCCCGTCATGCCCGTCTCGCCCAGCCGCGCCAGCGCGTCCCCCACCAGCGCGACGCCGGGGCTCACCACCTCCGTCACGCGGGAGTCCCTCGCCACCGTCACCACCAGCTGCCCGCCACGCTCCTCCACCAGCGCCCGGGGCACGACGACCTCGTCGGGGATGGCCACGGGGCGGCCATCGAGCAGCACGTTGCGCGCCTGCACCAGGACCTTGAGCAGCGCCTCCAGCGTCTCGGGGGCCAGGGCGCCGCGCGTGCGGCGCTGCTCGAGGATGCGGTCGGCCAGCAGGTCGGCCTGCTCCACCTGGAGCTGCGCGGCCTGCGCCGGCTTCGCCATGTACGAGGCGAGGCTGCCGTCGAGCGCCTCCTCGCGTCCGTCCGCGTGGGCCAGCGTGCGCTTGAGCTGGAGGCCGTCGCCCGTGCGCGCGAAGTGGTACACCACGCGCGACCAGCGGGTGGCCGCCGTCTCCATGGGCGCGTCCGTCTTCTCCGCCTGCTGGAGCGACAGGGCCGCGGCCACCACGTGCTCGCACGGGTCCACGCGGCTGGGGCAGTCACACTCCCAGGCCTCGTCGGCCGGATAGAGCGTCACCGTGAAGGGAACCGGGCGCCCCGACGAGCGCACCCTCAGCTCCAGCTCGCTCTCCGTCTTCGACTGGAGGACCACCGCCCCGGCGCGGGAGAGGTTCACTCCGTTGGACCAGATACCGGGGCGGGCTTCCTTCCGGACGGCTTCGAGCAGTTGGACGGTGGCGGACATAGGGGATGGGAACTCCCTACGCCCCCGGGGTGCGCCGCGCAACGGCGATGCGCACCCCGGCCCCCCGGCTCAGCCGCAGGTCAGCGTCCAGCGGCAGCTACCCGACAAGCACTCCTTCCCGTACAGGCAGGTGGCCCCTCGGGCCTTCTTCGGCTGGCACTTGCCGCTGTTGAGACCCCAACCACAGTACTGCGTCGACGCGCAGTCGGCCTCCTCGTCGCAGATGCAGGTGCCGGAGCTGTTGCAGCCGGACGCGGTGCACGCGTCGCTGATGCACTCCTCCTTGAAGCGGCAGGACTCGCCCACGGCCTTGGAGTCCGGCGCATAGCGCACGCCGCACAAGAGCGGGTACTGCGTCTCGCGGGTGGCCTTGTCCACGTAGGTGGCCACGCCGCTGGTGTCGATGTCCGCCGCCGCGTCCGCCATGCCCGTGCGCGGGTTCACGGCGCGCTCCCACGTCTTCAGGAACGTCTCCGCCGAGCCCGACAGGCCCGCGGTGTTCGCGCCCACGCGGCCCAAATCCTTGAGCAGGTCCGGCAGGTAGCCCACGTGCGCGAGGCCGTACTCGTCGAAGCCCGTGCCCAGGCGCGTGGGGCCGGCGACGTTCTGCTGCCGCAGGTGCGCGTCCGCCTCCGCCTGGAACGTGGCCGAGCACGCGCCGTTGTTGCCGAAGCGCGGACGGGTCTGCTGGATGAAGCCGTTCAGGTCCGCGCCGAAGGCCATGGGCACCTTGAGGCCCTGGCGGCCGAACTCGACCGCCTGCGCCAAGGAGCGCGTGGAGCCGTGGCAGTTGTTGGCCACGCCCGAGCGCGAGTACGTGCGCGTCTCGTCATGCGCCGTGCGCAGGCCGAAGATGCCGCCCGTCTGGCGCAGGTAGCGCACCACCCACGCGGGCGTGGTCTTCTCGTCGTCCGCCAGCTTCGGGTTCATCACCTCGCGGAAGTGGCCGTGGGAGATGACCAGCGGGTAGTACGTGTTCGCCTGCGCCAGGGCGAAGGCGTCCTGCAGGCCCTTCTCCGACAGGTGCGCCACGTCGATGAGCATCCCGCGGCTCATCATCGCCTGCACCAGCGCCTTGCCGTCCGCGGTGAGGCCCTTGGTGTTGCGGCAGTTGCCCGCCGCGTCGCGGTACACGTCGAAGCCGAGCGTCATCGTGTCGGTCGTCACGCCGCAGTCGGTGTCCACGTGGCACGTCTCCAGGAACTGCGCGGCCTGGAAGATGGCGTTGTGCAGCGCCGCGCCGCCGAAGCGGTTGTCCAGCTGGTGCACCGGCTGGAGCGAGCGCACACCCAACGAATAGAAGCGGTCCAGCTCCGTGCGCCAGTCCTTGGTGCCGAACAGCTTGCTCGTCTCGATGGAGAGCACCATGGCGAGCTTGCCGGAGGCGATGATGTTGCGCGCGTGCGAGGGCGTCAGGGCGATCTCCACCCAGTCGTTGCGCGCGTCGAAGTCACGCGCCATCTGGAGTTGGAGCTCCACGTCCACCATCTCGTCGCACGGCCGCGAGATGTTCTGGTACGGCAACACCTTGCAGAGGAACTCGTTGCTGACCAGCGACACCATCACCAGCGACATGCCGCCCTGGTGCGCCTGCCGCAGCCACCCCTCCCACGACTGCTGATGGGCGATGGTGTCCCAGCGCGGCCACTGGGTGTTGACGGACATGCGGCCCAGGTGGATGCCGGTGTCGCCCTCGGTGCCCTCAATCTTGCCGATGAACTCCGAGCCCACCGCGCCGCCCAGGCCGAAGAGCGCCGCGAGCAGCGGGTTGCCGCCCAGGTTGATGCCTCCCGAGTTCGGGCACAGGTTGAGCAGGTTGCTCAAGTCCATGCGCACGCGGGCGTGGTCGCTCTCCGGAAGGCCGCCGTCACAGCTCGTCAGCGAGCCGGTGTGGCTGCCGTGGAACCAGCCACCGCCGAAGGCCTCCTCCGCGAACATGTGGTGGTGCAGCTCCGCGAAGCCCGGGGCCGTCAGCGGCTGGGATTCGGACTCGGTCGCGGGCGCTTCGGACGGCGCCTCCTCCTGCACGGGACCGCAGGCGAGCCCCAGACACAGGCTCAAGGGAAGAAGGGCCAGGACACCCTGGCGTCGATGACGCGGGGACATGAACATAAGCGGGGGATTCCTTCTCGGGATGCGGGCGGATGGCTCCGCGGCCGCGGTGGTGAGGATACTCCTCGCTCAACGCGCATTTCGAGCCGCGTCCGTGCTGCTTGAAACATTCGGTGACAGTTGTCGCCGCCTTGCGTCATCGGCTTCGCGTGGTGGTGCGGTGGCGACCCGGCGCGGCGCGCGCGAGCAGCGGCGAGAGGTGTAGCGGTATCCTCTCGCGCCGCACCTGGGCCGCGTCCCGTCGGCCGGTGCGCCACGAGGACTCATGCACCTGGACGACTACACGCGATACGACGCGCTGGGGCTGGCGGAGCTGGTGCGTCAGAAGGAAGTCAGCCCCGACGAGCTGCTGCGCGCGGCGCTGGAGGCCATCGCCCGCGTCAATCCGAAGCTGAACGCGGTCATCGACGTCCGGGAAGCCGACGCACGCGAGGCCTTGAAGCGGGGGGTGGCCGATGGGCCCTTCCGTGGGGTGCCCTTCCTCATCAAGGACCTGGTGGTGCACGCCGCGGGAATCCCCACGGAGCTGGGCAGCCGGCTGGCGCGTGGCCTGGTGCTCCCGCATGACACGGTGTTGATGGAGCGCTATCGCCGCTCGGGCATGGTGCTGATGGGGCGGACGAACACGCCGGAGTTCGGCAACAACGCGACCACGGAGCCGGTGACGTACGGCCCCACGCGCAACCCGTGGGACCTGTCGCGCAGCCCGGGTGGCTCGAGCGGCGGCTCGGCGGCGGCGGTGGCGTCGGGCATCGTCCCGGTGGCGCACGGCAACGATGGCGGCGGCTCGCTGCGCATCCCGGCCTCGCTGTGCGGTGTGTTCGGCATGAAGCCCACGCGCGGGCGCGTCTCGGTGGGTCCGGACGGGGGCGACGCGGTCAACGGCCTGGGCATCGAGCATGTCATTACCCGCTCGGTGCGCGACAGCGCGGCGATGCTGGATGCCACGCAGGGCGCGGCGCCGGGTGACCCGTACTACGCGCCGCCGCCGGAGCGGCCGTTCCTGGAGGAGGTGCGTCGGGAGCCGGGGAAGCTGCGCATCGCGATTTCACGCAAGGCGGCGTCGGGCGTGCCGGTGCACCCGGACAACGTGGCGGCGGTGGAGGACGCGGCGAAGCTGTGCGCGTCGCTGGGGCACGACATCGTGGAGGCCGCGCCCGTCTATGACGACGCGGTCCTGGTGGAGGCCATGGTGTCGGTGTGGTGCGCGAGCAACGCGGCGCTCGCGGAGATGCTCGGCGGGGCGCTGGGGCGCACGCTGGGGCCGGACACGCTGGAGGCCACGACGTGGGCCGCCGTGGAGCACGGACGGCGTCTGCGCGCGCTGGACCTGCAGGCGGCGTTCGCGGTCTTCAACCAGGTGAGCCGCGCGGTGGGCGCGTTCTTCGTGGACCACGACGCGCTGCTGACGCCCACCGTGGCCGTGCCGCCCTACCCGCTCGGCGTGCTGGACTCGAACAAGCCCATGGGCGCGGGCGAGTGGTACCGGCACGTCTTCACGCTGATTCCCTTCACGCCGCTCTTCAACGTGACGGGGCAGCCGGCCATGTCCGTGCCCCTGCACTGGAACGCGCAGGGTCTGCCCATCGGCGTGCAGTTCGTCGGCCGCTTCGTGGAGGAGGCCACCCTGTTCCGGCTCGCGGGCCAGTTGGAGCACGCCCGCCCCTGGTCCGTGCGCAGGCCGCCCGTGCACGCGGCGCGGGACACCTCCGCCTCCTAAACCGAGGTTCGTGATTCTCGATCAGGTTGGAGAGTAGGCGGGCGTGTAGCGAGCGGGAAGAGAGAGCAGGGGCACCTCTCGTTCGGCTCTGTGTGCGCAGAAGACCTGAGAGCGAGAAGGCCCTGCCCGAGGGTAAAGGTAGGCAGTGGATGAAGAGGAAGCAGCGCCGGGCGCTGCTTCGGTGGGCAGCCAAGAGTGGCTGCCTGCTCACCTATCGGAGCTGCGAGGCGGTCGCCGCGGTGGGACGAGGCGCCTCGTGTCGCGCTGCGGCTCGGTGGCTGGAGTGCGCGACCTCGACGGTGGTGGCGGCGGTGCGGAGGTATCGAGA
Source organism: Myxococcus sp. AS-1-15 (assembly GCF_020037055.1). Classification (NCBI taxonomy): domain Bacteria; kingdom Pseudomonadati; phylum Myxococcota; class Myxococcia; order Myxococcales; family Myxococcaceae; genus Myxococcus; species Myxococcus sp. AS-1-15. The sequence goes on from NZ_JAIQDF010000013.1 coordinate 268,187, forward strand.
GGGCGGACGCCATGCCCTGCGAGACAAGAGGGCAGGAAACGGACGAGCCATCCAACTGCTCTGGCGCCTGTCGAATGTCCACCGGCGGGCTCGCCGCATCCACCTCGCCCTCGACAACGCCTCGGTCCACTCCAGCAAGAAGACGTGCCTCGCCGCTCCTAACCGCCAGCGCTCCGCCAGTCCATCCCTGCGCCGCACCGACCTCAGGCGTGTCGTCTGAGGTCGTTCGAGAATCGCGATCGTTGGTTTAGCGACTGGGGCAGGCCCAGTGACTCAGACTTCCTCGAACTTCCCCCCCAAGATGCCGGTTGCCTCCAGGGCGTCTTTGACGTCCTCGTCGACAATGAGCGCGGGCCCCCAGCCCCACGTTCGGAACACACGCGCGTTCCCCACCTGCGACTTGTGGATCCGCATGCCGGCAACGGACCAGTATTCGCCAATCCGGTCGGCAAACTCCTCAGCGGTGCGGTATTGAACTTCTTCGCTGGCAGCATCATCGATACAGCGAATCGTCCGCGCCACATTGAGCACGAAGAAGGGACCCGACGCGCCCTCGACTGCCACGGGGAAGAGCTGAACATCCGCAGGAGCCCATTCGCGAAAGACAGACGCCACCCGTTCACTGACGACGGGTGTCCCCCCCGCCCCCGCGAATTCGATATCCAGGGGGATTCCGGGCCGGTGGAGGGGGACTCGTAGCCGCTCATTGACTTCGACCCGCGCCCCTTTCCGGAAGAGCCAGATATCGTCGATCTCCGTCCCCTCTGCATCGGTCGGATCCGAGAGATACCAACGCCCCTTCACATAGACGTCGACAGACAGGTTGAAGAATCGTCGCTCCACGACCTAGTCCTCCACGCCTTTCGCAATGAGCCTTCGGAGCCTCGACCCGTCCCGTACGAGGTCTCGGGCAATCCTGGCAAGCGCCTCACTCAACGCGACCCGGCATTGAGCAGGCCTACCACAACCTTGTGTTGCGAACTCCAGCATCCTGAAAACCTCTTCGTGGTACTCACGAGGATGGGGCCCCTGATGCCCCTTGATACGAACGAGATTCTCGGGGTCGCTCAGTTTCATCCCTGCTCGCGCGAATATTCGTTCGAACTGCGGCGTCCAGGGCCCACCGCTCGCATCCGAGACCGTGTTCTTGTCCGTGCAGATGTGATGCACGTTTCCCTCCGGGTCTCCCCGGATGCCTCCAACAGTCCCCGTCGCAGCTCCTGCCCCTGTTGCGGCCGCTGCGACCGCTGTTGGCGCCAGCGTCACGCTCAACACCCCAGCCGACGTGATGGAGATGGCCTGGACCTCGCCCGCCATGGCGCCCGCGAGCTGGAATCCCCCCTCCATCTGTGCCCGAGTTGCCGCGTGTGCGAAGCCCGGCATCCTGGGTCCCTGAGAGGCCATGGCGCTCTTGCCACCGAGCGCGGAGAGAGCAACGACCACCAGGACGCGGGCGACATTGTCTCCCAGCAATTTCCCGAAGCGATGTCCAACCCGCATGAGTTCCTGGACGGTCACCGCGTCGCGAGACTCATCCATGAGCCGCAGGAACCCTTGCCCCAGGTTCCAGACAGGCCCAGTCCCCAGATAGGCGATCAGGGATGCGGTGAGGGCTACCGCCACCAGCTTTGTCACTGGTTCGGGGGCAACCAGCATCACGAGGGCTGTCCCGATCATCGTCGTGACCATGGCGCGCAGAGCAGCGGCGTTCACCATTCCGCGAATCGCCTCTTCAACGCCCTCCCACACCGTGTCGAGGGCGAAGTAGAGCGCCATCATCCTCCGCTCCATGGCACCGAGCGTCAATCCACCGGCGAGCATGCTCATGCAGGTCAATGGCTCCTCCTGCCGCTGACAAATTCGCTCATAGGAAGAAGGCCGCGGCCGTATGCCATCGACAAGCCCTGTCGAGGACGCCAACAAAGCACGGTGGTCGTCCTGTTCATCTTCTCGGAAGGCAACGTCCAGTTGCATATCGAGGACGAGCCGAGTCACCGTGCGTTTGAATGCGTCCTCGTCAACCTCGACAGGGGCTGACTCGATGGGTTCGTACGTAATGACTTCGCCCTGTCCCGTCCTGAGATGGACAACGCGCGTCGACGCACACCCACTCGCCAATAACAACAGCGCGGCAATTCCTACAGCTCTCATGAGGCCCCCACTCTTGGCCGCCAGCGCATCGGCAGGCAAAGCGGGGAATAGCAACCCACGCCTGCGCCCTCAAGGGTTCATGTCATTGAACGCTGGGGCGGCAGGTATCGGCCGAGTCCATCCATCACCAGGGCCTCGATTCGGACCACGGTCCGGTCGGGCCCGATGACGAGCGTCTCGACGCGCTGGAACTGGGAGGTCTCACGCCGCCGCTCCTTGATTTCAGACCAGGGGATGAGCAGCGGCGGATGGAACGGTGTGAAGCTGGGCATCATCGCGAGATAGAGCCCCGCTTCACTCGCGCCCACCGTCAGGCAGCGGTTGTAGTGCGTCCAGCCCATCCGCCCGGTCGACATCTTCATGAACAGGTCCGGCCGGGGCGCGCTCGTCCGGTAGCGCTTCGCGAGCCCGGACCAGCCGCCCTTGACCGACGCGAAGAACGAGATGCCCACGAGGCCCAGCACGAACAACGGAGGAAACAGCCAGCCCGGTAAGGCCCCCGTCGCCAGCAGGAGCATGTCTCGTGACTCCAGCATCTGAATCCCTCCTCACTCGCCCCGGCGCGGAGCACGCGCCCAGAGCACATCCCAGGTCAGCTCCAACCCCGCGGAGCCGGGGGTCTCGATGACGACCTGCACCTCGGTGGCCGCCACCTGTGCCCCCTCCGCCCTGGCCCGATTGAAGAGCTGCTGGAGCAGCTTCGGCCCATCGACATACGTCGCGAAGAGGAACCCCGAGGCGCCCACCGGCGTCAGCGGCTCCGCCTCCGGAGAGTCCACCCCCAACCCCCACGCGGCCAGCAGCTCGTCGTACAGCTCATCCAGGTCATACAGCGGCGCATGAATCCCCAGCGCGCCACAGCCACACTCCCACCCGAAGCTCCCCGCCAGCGCGCCCTCCTCGAGCAGCCGCCCCTTCGCCGGCGCGGCGCACAGCCCGCACGACACCGGGGGCACCTCCCCCACCAGCTCCCGCTGCTCATCGAAGACGAGTCTGAACGCGTCCATCGCGGCCGTCCTCCAGGTAGGCAGTGAGCGACTCCATCGCGGACGAGGGAACGGTCAGCCGAAGGTGCGTCGGGCCGAGGAGGAGCGTGTCGGTCCACCGGAACAGGAACTTCTTGCGCTCCCACGCACGAATCTCCGACCAGGGGATGCGCAGCGGGGAATGGGAGAGCCGCAGCGGCAGGATGGGACACAGGTAGAGCCCTCGCGCGTCGCCTCCCATCCGGAGACAATTGTTATACGAGGTCCACCCCAACCGGGCCGAGCGCAACCACCGCATCGACTCGGGCGGGTCCTCGGTGTCCGTCGCGAAGTCCCGCGCCAGCCCACGCCAGCCACTCATCCACGACAAGCCCCACATCACGAACGCGAACCACAGCGCCGCGAGCGGCAGGATGAGCACGAGAGGGGGACCTGACAGGGACAGGGACGCCATGACACCTCCCTAGGCGGGCGCTACCAACCGCGAAAGCGCTTCTCTCAATCGCTCGGGAATCGCCGTGGACTTGCGCGTCTGTCGGTCCACGAACACATGGACGAAGTGGCCGTGGGCCGCGGCCTCCGCCTCGCCCTCCTTGAAGATGCCAATCCCATACGTCACCGAGCGCGTGCCCAGCTTGTCCACCCGCAGCCCCGCCCGGAGGCGGTCCGGATACGCGAGCGGCGCGCGGTACTGGCACTTCGACTCCACCACCAACCCGATGATGGGGCTCGTGTGGATGTCCAGCCCTCCCTCGTGGATGAGGAAGTGGTTCGCCACGGTGTCGAAGTAGCTGTAGTACGTGACGTTGTTGATGTGACCGTAGACGTCATTGTCCATCCACCGCGTGGTGATGGGCAGGAAGTAGGTGTAGCGCTCGGCGGTCTCGACGTCACTCACGGCACAATCCCTCGCATCACGGCGACCAGTATCCCAGGGCCTGCTGGAAGAGCCCTTCCAGCACCGGCCGCGTCATCTCTCGGGGCGCGTTCTGGAGCAGGCGCTGCTGGGGCAGCGCCCCCGATGCGAGCGCCGATACGTCCTCCTGCGTGTACCCCACCCCTCGAAGCCCGTTCGGCATCCCCACCGCGCGCATGATGCGGATGAGCTTGTCCGCCAGCACCTCGCCCGCGTCCCCAGGCCCCGCGCCCCGCGCGTCCGCGCCCAGCCACGTGGCCGCCTCCAGATGACGCTCCGGGCTCTCGGCCGCCGTGTAGCGGAACACCGCCGGCGCGTTGAGGATGACCGCCATGCCGTGTGGCACCAGCGGCTCCTCCTGGGGATAACCCGAGGGACGGAAGTCCCGCACCAGCCCCGCCACCGCGTACGCCATGCCGTGCGGCGCATGCACGCCCGCGTTGCCGAACGCGATGCCCGCCAGCGTCGCCGCCCACATCAACTGCTCTCGAGCCTCGTGGTCCGTCGCGTCCGCCACACCCCGCTCCAGATACAGCCCCATCAACCGCAGCGCCTCACGGCAGCCCAGATCACTCCAGGGATTCGCCCCCTGACTCATCGGCCGCAGCGTCGGACGCGCGGGCGCGGGCCGGCGCACATAGGCCCGGGCCGTATAGCTCTCCAGCGCGTGGGACAGGACATCCAGTCCACTGGCCGCCACGACCTCGCCCGGCAGCGTGGCGGTGCAGTCCGGGTCCACCAGCGCCTCGGTGGGCCGCAGCGCATTCGACGCGATGCCCGTCTTCGCGCCCAGCGAGCGCAAATCGAAGATGGTGATGCCCGTCACCTCGCTGCCCGTGCCGGACGTGGTGGGACACGCGATGTGGGGCTTGAGCGGCCCGGGCACCGGCCGGCCCTCGCCCACCGGCGCATTCACATACGTCAGGAAGTCGGACGGCCAGGTGGCGAAGAGGTTCGCCGCCTTGCACGTGTCGATGACGGAGCCACCGCCCAGGGAGACATAGCCATCCGGACGCAGGTCCGCGGCGAAGCGGATCGCCTCCAGGAAGGACTGGTCCGTGGGCTCGATGCTCACGTCCTTGAAGACGCCAATCTCCAGCCCCGCCGCGCGCAGCGACTCCACCACGGTGCCGAAGATGGGCAGCCTGGCCACCCCCGCGTCGGTGAAGAGCGCCACGCGCCGCATCCCGAGCGCCCTCGCCCTGTCCCCCACCTCCGACAGGCAGCCCCGTCCGAAGGTGACGCGCGAGGACTCCATGGTGAAGGCGGAGTCACATCCCTCCCCCACCTCCTGGTAGTGGCAGCACCCGAAGCCCATGACGTCCTCCCGCGAGGGTCCAAGCCGCAATCTACCGTGGCTCGACGCCCCAGGGGCGCGCCGTCGTCAGCAGTCGTAGTCGGGAGGTGTCCCCCCGTCCTCGATGACCACCGGCGCGGGGCCGCCCTGCTTCGCCAGCGCCTCCCCGCAGTCGAGCGATGCCTCCCCCGACAGCGTGCGGTAGAGCACACATGACGCGCGCTCGACGAAGAACGCCTGACGTGGCCAGTCCGGCCCGCGCGCCACCAGGATGGCCACGGTGTAGTGCCCGCCGTCCGGCAGCCGCACCACGCCCACCTCGTTGAGCACGTTGTAGCGCGCGTCGTCCGAGCAGCACCCCGGAGGCAGCCACCCCGCCTTGTGCCGCAAGCTCGCGCGGGCCTTCGCCGGCAGGCGCGTGCCCAGCCACCCACCGCAGCCCTCGCGAGGCGTCAGCTCCATCCACTTCAACAGGCGCGACGTCGGCCGGGGCTTCAGCAGCTCGCCCGCCGCCAGGCGATGGAGGAAGGCCACCGCGTCCGCCGCGCAGAGGTAGTTGTCGTTCCCCATCACCTTCGGGGAGTTGGTGGCCCAGCGCGGCTTGCCGTAGTTCCACTTCGTCAGCGCGGTGTTCTTCACCTCGAGCGAGCGCAGATAGTCGTTGATGGCGTCCGGCCCACCCACCAGGTCGATGACCGCGCCCGAGGCCTCGTTGTCCGAGGTGCGGAAGACCTTCTCCGCCAGCGGGGCCACCTTCTTCTCCTCGGCCTTCTTCAGCGCCGCGGCCACCCAGAACACCTTGGCCGAGCTCGCGGAGATGTGCGGCACCGTGTCCGAGAACCCGGCGTACTCCCCCGTCCTCGAGTCCCGCACCGCCAACGCGATGTCCGAGCCCGGCGACAGGCTCGCCGCCTCCGCCGCCAGCGAGTCCACGACGGACTGGAGCGAGGCACGCGCGGGGCCCGCATCCGTCGCCTGAGCGGTCCCCACCGCGAGCAGCCCCAGCACCAACGCTCCCACCCGAAACATCAGCGCTCCACCTGGGGCTGCGGCGTGACGAGCGGAATCCCCGCGGCCGCCACGTACGCGCCGTAGTCATAGGGAGGCAGGCGCTGGGCGCCGTCGTAGTCGAAGTCCACCACGCCGGTGAGCGTCACGCCCTTGTCCACCGCGGCCGAGGAGGCCAGCAGGTGGAAGTCCTTCGCCGCCGCGTCCCTGAAGCCCGCCGCAGACAGCTGCGTGGACACCAGGTTCGCCCTCGCGAGCAGGTCCAGGCACGCCGTGTTGTTGCCATTGCCCGCGTGCGTCGTCGGCGCGCCCGCGACGATGTTGTTGGAGAAGGTGACGTTGAAGCGCGTCCCCGTCCGGGCTCCGAGGATGATGTTGTTCATCACCAGCGAGCCGCCCAGGCCCTGGAACATGATGCGCTCGGGGCCCGCGCTGGAGCCATCCACCCAGATGGAGCCGCTGCCAGCGCCGATGAGCTCCGAGCACCCGCCCCCCACGACGAGGACTGCCCATCCCACGGCCGCAGTGAAGATGCTCGAGCGAGTCGTCATGGACCTGCTCAATACAACTTTTCACGGTTTGTCGGGAGTTTCCTGAAAGAGCCAGCCGAGGAAATGGGAGAACTGGCTGGAGCCGTAAGCGGCGAGCGCACATTCGGCGACGAGCTCACGCGAGCCCTCGACGACGAGGTCATGTCGCGTCTGAGCGAGCGCGCGGTCCACCTCGGTGAGCGGACTCTCCTGCGCCCGCAGCAGCTCGATGAGCGCGGCGGCCCGGGACATGGCCTCACGGAAGGCCCTGGAGAGGACGCCAGAGGTCCGAGCCTGGGCCGCCGCGGTGTCCTCCTCCGCCTCCAGCGCGGCGCGGCGCTCGTCGAACCGGGCCTCGAGCGCAGCCAGGCGCTGCTTGAAACGCAGCAGCGCCTCGTCGCGCGCGCGGGCTGAGAGCGATTGTTGAAGCTCCGCGTCGTCCTCCCAGCGTCGACGTTCGACCTCCAGGTCCTTGCGAGCGTTGAGCTCCTCGCGCTCCACCTGCGCCCGCCGTCCCTCGATGCGCTCCAGCTCGGAGCTGTCCACGTCCAGGTTGCGTCGACGCACGTCCTCCATCCACGCGTGCAGGGCGTCCTGCTCCGTGAGCAATGGAGCGCGCGCGGCCTGGGACTCGCGCAGGATGGCGGGACGGGACTGGGTCAGCCGACGCAGCTGCTCCTCCAACCGGGCGCGCGCCGTGGCCGCCTCGGTCCGCTGGCGTTCCCACGCGAGGCGCTCACGCGCCAGTGCGTCGCGCAGGTACAGCGCTCGACTTCGCACCGCCCCCACGCTCCCGACGAACCCCGCGCCCAGCAGCCACCACGGCGAGAACACCACGGCGGGCACCAGGCCCAGCGCCGCGGTGACCAGCAGCCCGCCGACCATGCCGCGCTCCAGCGAGCCCTCGCGGGAGAACTCCCGCACCACGAGCTTGTCGAGGGGAAGGAATCGCGACAGCTCGCGCAGCCAGGCCATCGTCGGCGACGCCTCGCCCTCCCTGGGCGGCGACACGTCCAGCGACACCTCGGGCACCGCGTCGGCGCGCATCGCCAGCAGTCGCGACAACATGGGGGCCACGTACTCGCGCACCCGCGCGTGGGGCGAGGTCCGCAGCGCCTGGAGCAGCGGGGAGCGCTCCGGCTCGACGAAGTCCCTGCGGCGCAACAGCAGACAGTCATCCCCGCCCTGGAAGCGCTCCCAGAGCGACGGCTCGTGCGCGAGCGCCACGAGCGACAGCCACACCACCCAGCCCGAGAAGTGGTCCAGCCGCAGGTCGAAGAACGCCGCGTCGCGGCCGGGGTGCTGGTAGTTCGGGTGACCCGTCTCGTGGCCCGTGCGCCCGACCAGCGCGGGTACGCACATGCCGTCGTAATCGATGAGCCGCAGCCCCCGCTCCGTGACGAGCACATTGCCGTGCTGCAAATCGCCGTGCGCGATGCCGGCGTCACGCAGGGCCGACAGCAGCCCCAGCCACTCCGCGGCGAGCCTGAACAACGTCAGCGGCTCATGCAGGTGTCGGCCGACGTAGCGCTCCAGGGACTCGCCCTGCACCCACTCCATCATGACGATGGGCAGCCAACGGCCACGGACGTGGATGCCACGAGGCTGGAACCAGACCCCCACGGACGATGGCAGCCAGCGCTGCTCCAGATGCCGCCGGATCTCGAGGTAGCGCGACTCCTGGTCCCGGGGATACGGGCGCGTGAAGCAGCGCACGGCGTAGACCTGGTCGCCGCAGGTCACCTTGTACGTGGTGGCGAAGTTGCCCGCGCGAGGCCGGGGCAGCCCCGCCATCGCCCCCGTCCCCTGCTCGACGACGCCCGCCTTCAGCCGAGCGTCGGAGAAGGCCTGTCCCGGATGCTGAAGGGCGGCTTGATAGTCGCTGTCGGAAGGCAGGGCCATGACGTCACGCCCCCACCGACAGGCGCATCAGCGTGGTGTCGTCATTGCGGATGCTCCGCGCCGCGCGCAGGCCCGCCACGAACGACTCGAATGAAGCCCGGGCGGGCAACGCCAGCCAGGGCCGCGCTCCCCGCTCATGCTCCCCCAGGAACCAGTGGGCCAGCGCATCCGTCATCAGGAGCAGCATGTCACCCGCGCGCACCTCGCCCGTCGCCCCGCGCGCCTGCTCGACGACGCGTGCGTTCTGCGCGCCGTGCGTGGACACCAGGAAGGGACGCGAGCCGAACGACGACGCGAGCTCCAGGGGGAAGCTCCGCACCAGCTGCTCGTCGCGCACCTGGAACAGACACGAGTCCCCCACCGCCAGCGCGGACCACGTGCCCACGACGCCGTCCCCTCGCGCCGGCGTCCCCACGAGGCTCACGCCCAGCAGCGTGGCGAAGGCCCCCTCGCGGAGCTTCTCCTGGGCGTACCAGGGCAGCTCCCGCCCCTCGACCTCCGCGAGCCAGCGACGCTGCAGTCCCGGCAACGCCTGGAGCAGGTCCGGGGGCGCCCGCAGCGGGCCCTGGGCGTACTCACGCGCGAGCAGCCGCGCCCACAGACCGGAGAAGAGGCTCTCCGTCGCCCCGTCCGCGACGGCCACGTGCAGCGTGTCCTCTTCGATGACACAGGCGTGCTCGGGCGCCGCGGCGTCCTCGTTCTCCGAGGGCGCGTTGCCGTCCTTCTGGACGCCCATCACCTCGAGCCCGATTCGCATGCTCAACGCAGGTTGCTCGGCCGCGTCCCGATGTTCAGGAACTTGATGAGCGAGAGGATGTCCGCGTTGAAGACGAAGCCGCGCGCGCCCTCGCGCACCGCGTGGCCCTCGTCCCTGGCCGCGGCGAGCATGCCCTGGGTGAGCGGGCTGGAGAGCGCGAAGAGCCTGCGCGCGTGCGCGTCCGGCAGGTTCGTCTCCGAGTCGGGGAACTGGATGGGCACGGCCGGGTTCGAGGACAGGTGCACGTTGAGCAGCAGCACCGCGCCGTCCGCGCCCTGCACCGAGCGGAGCGCCGCCGCGGCCTCCGTCGGGTCGCCGTCCGTGGGCTCGCCGTCGGAGATGTTCACCACGATGGGCGGGAAGCTCTCCGGGTGCTCGCGCCTCCAGGTCGTCACCAGCTCGCGGGCCCGGAGGAGCACCTCGCACATGGGCGTGGGGCCGTGCGCGTGCGGCTCGACCCAGATGGGGAAGCGGACCTTCTCGCGCACCAGGCCCCCCATCCCGTCCTCGCGCTCGCGCGTGCGCTCTTCCAGCCTCGCGGGCGCATGCCCCACCTCGCTGATGGGCACCAGCCCCCGCCCCGCGAGCGCGCCGGAGAAGGCCGGGGCGACCTTCTCGCCATACCCGAGCACGCCCAGGTGGAAGTAGTCCCGGATGCCCTCCTCGCGGGCGCACCGCACCACCAGGTTCTGCAACAGGCGGTTGGTGACGTCCGCCACACCCTCGGCCTTCTTGCGCGTGCCGCCCTGCCCCCCGAAGGGGTCGTCCATCGACCCCGACTGGTCGATGAGCAGCAGGATGCAAGCGGGCTGGGTGCGGCTGATCTCCGACGAGTAGGCCATGGGTCCTCGCACTGCGCGGTCCAAGCTGCGCGCGCGAGCCTACAGTGCCCCCTGCCGACGGGGACGACGATTCGACGCCCTCCGCCGCGCCCCGGGACAGCCGGCGCGGCGGAGGACGGACGGCCTAGTTCGTCACGCCCTTGGCCAGCTCACCCACGAAGCCCGCGGCGATGCGCGAGAACTTCAGGGCGTGGTTGGCGTTGTTACCCGACTGGGCAATCGTGTCGTTGACCGTGTGGATGTAGGGGTTGCCCGAGCTGACCGTGGACTCGTGCGGGATGGAGGCGGCGAAGCCCTGGTTCGTCCACGACGCGTGGTCCGAGCACGCGTAGCCACACGTGGTGTCGCGCTGGACGATGCCACCGCCGTAGGTGGTGATGATGTTGCGCAGGAACGTGTTCTGCGCGGCGTTGGTGTAATCCGTGACCACGCCCACGTCATGGGTGTTGCCGGCGCGCTTGTAGTTGGTCATGTCCAGTTGGAGCACGCCCACCACGTTGATGCCGTTGTTCTTGTGCCAGGCAGCGATCTCCTTCGAGCCGCGCAGGCCGACCTCTTCGGCCGCGTAGCCGATGAACTTCACCGTGCGCAGCGGACGGTAGTTGCAGGACACCGCGGCGCGGATGACCTCCGTGAAGGACGCGATGCCGGAGGCGTTGTCATCCGCGCCAGGCGCCGTGGAGCCCGAGGAGATGGAGTCCAGGTGGCCGCCCACCACCACCACCTCGCTGGCCAGCGTGGAGCCAGGGATGGTGAGGACCACGGAGGGCTGCGCCCACGCCGCGTGGGTGAACAGCGACGCGGTGATGTCGCTGCGCGACGCGGCGATGTTCGCCCAGAGGGTGCGCAGCGCGTTCGCCGCGTTCACGCCCGTCGTGTGCGTGTAGTAGCGCGTGGTGTACCCCGACAGCGTGGTGATGGTGGAGCGCACGCCGGGCTCGGTCAGCCGGCCAATCATGCAGTTGACGGCGGTGGCGTTGTCGATGGTGTACGTCACCAGCTCCTGCGTGGCCGCCAGCGGCTCGGGCACCAGCGACTTCTCCGCCTCGTCCCGGGTCTCGAACGTGACGAAGCCCGCACACCGGTTGAACTTCTCGTGCATGACATGCGCGATGCGCTCCAGCTGCGACTCGCGCACCGCAATCACCGACACCTCCTTCTTCGTCAGCGACGGAGGCGGCATTTTCCAGCCTTCCTTCGCGAACGCCTCCGCCACGGGCTCCATGGCGTCGGCGCCCAACGAAATCCACAGCTCCCGGTCCTCGGCCCCCGCGAACGACGCGGTAGGGCTCAGCAACATCAGGGCAAACGGAATCAACCGCTTCATGGGCAGCGCTCCTTGCTGGGTGGGTGGTGCGTCGCGGATCACCGCGGCCAGCCGCATCGCACGGCCTCCGCGTGTGGACTCCACATGGCGCGCGCACTGCTGCCACGCGCGCCCTCGGGAGACGGAACCGCACTTTCCGCTTAATCCGCGATTGCGGACAACCTACCCCACCCCGGAGACGCAGGGTGAACTATCCACCATTCAACATGGACGCTCCGTATGGGCGTTGCGCCTCCACGGCCCCACCTGCACGGCCGTGGAGTGCGGGCCAGTCACTCGCTGGGGAGCGCGGCCACCACATTCGTGCCCGGCCGGGCGCCGTTGTGGGAGGACGGCTCGTGCTCGGTGAGGCAGGCCTCGGTGCGGACCATGGGCAGGCCGTAGGGCTGCTCGCGCAGGAAGGCCATCAGCCGCTCGCGCACCAGGCACCGCAGGTCGAACGCCTTGCCGGAGTCCGCCGCGCTCACCAGGGCGCGCAGCTTCATGGTGCGCTCGGACATGTCCGTCACCTGCAGCCCGCCCACCTTGCCGTCCCACAGCCCGTTGGACTCCTGCTCCAGGATGCGCCGCAGCTCGGCGCGGACCGCGGGCACGTCCGTGCGGAAGTCCACGTAGAACTCCGCGGTGCCCATGATGTCCGGAGACACCTTGCTCCAGTTCTGGAAGGGCTTCTCCAGGAAGTGACCCATGGGAATCACCAGCCGGCGCAAATCCCACACCTTCACCACCACGTACGTGAGGGTGATCTCCTCCACCCACCCCCACTCGTTCTCCACGATGACGGTGTCGCCGATGCGGATGGGCTGGGTGATGGACAGCTGGATGCCGGCCAGCAGCGTGGAGATGGACTTCTGCGCCGCCAGGCCGATGAACAGGCCGGCGATGCCCGCCGAGGCGAGCAGCGACACGCCCACGTTCCGCACCGCCTCGAACTGCAGCAGCATCAGCGACGCGCCGATGAGCACCACGGCGACCTCGACGACCCGCCGCAGCACCGCCAGCTGCGTGCGCAGGCCGCGGGCCCGGCCCACGTTGCCGCCCTTCTCCTCGCGCACCACCGTCTGCTCGACGAAGCCCGCGGCGAGCTTCACGAAGCGCAAGAGGAACCACGCCACCGCCACCAGGCCCACCGAGCGCGTCACCAGCTCCACGCCGTGCTTCGCCACCGGCGGCAGCTTCAGCGCCCACAGCCCCGAGGCCACCAGCACCGCGAACAGCACGTAGCGCGTGGGGCCTCGCGCGGACGTCGCCAGCTGGTCATCCCAGCCCGACTTCGTCATGGCGGTGGCCCGGTCCACCAACCTGAGCACCAGCCACTCGAGGGCCCGCCCCAACAGCCACGCCCCCACGAACAGCACCGCCAGCCCCGCCCACTGCCACAGCTCCAGGCCCCACGCGCTGCCCTCGGGCACCGGGACGGGCAACGGAGGCGGCGGGGTGCTCGCCACGGGTGCTTCGGGAGTCGCGGCGGAGAGCCAGGGCAAGGGGATGGAACGCACCATGTCTGGGACCTTTCGAGTCGGGGCGCACGGCGAGCCCCGGTCCCGCGCCTCCCTCTCGCGTGGACTCCGTGCTCCCGGGCTTAATGTTTGAGGTCAAACCTACTAACGGTACGAGCGGGGATGGTCCAGGACCTTTTTGGAGGGAGGTTCCCCTGGACCCGGCGCGGCTTTCCGGGATGACCGGGTTGAGGGAGACTCGGGCCCCACGCTGTCCACGCGGAACCACGGCCCGGGCCGTGTGCTTCCTGAGCGCAGGAGATGGTGATGAGCATCTGGAATGTCGCGGGCCGTTGGGCCCGGAGCGTCGTTCAGCAGCCGCCCGCCCCCTCCACGGCCAACGAGGCGCGGCCCAAGGATGGCGCGGGCGCGGCGTCGGGCTCGGCGCAGGCGAAGGACTCCTTCACGCCGTCTCCGTCACCGGGCCCCAGCCCCACGCGGCCGGACTTGTCTGGGGGAGCGAACGAGGGGCCGAGCGGGTACTCGAAGCCGGTGCACGCGGACGAGCTGCCGAACATCCAGAACGGCACGGGGGTGCTGACGCTGAACCTGGCCAACGGCGCGGGCTCCGAGTACCGCACGGCGAAGAACCGGGAGGAGCAGGCGGAGCTCATCCGCGAGACGGGCGCGACCATCGCCGGGTTCCAGGAGGTGGACATCGGCGTGGACCGCAGCGGGAACGCGAACACGGCGTTGGACATCGCGCGGCACCTGAACCCGGCGTTCGAGGCGTTCAAGTCGGGCACGGTGCCCACGGTGGGGCTGCACGAGGACGCGCCGGCCACGGCGATCCGCAAGGGCGCGGATGGGACGACGCTGTACCAGACGCCCGAGGGGACGCTGGTGACGGGCGAGTCGTTCTCCGGGGACGACAGGAGCATCAAGGGCGACACGGACGCGGACGCGACGTACGGCAACGCCATCTACGTGGGGGCGCCGGACAAGGTGGTGGACGCGTACACGGTGACGCTGCCGGCGGCGGAGTCCGGAGGACCCGCGGTGTCGACGAAGGAGGACCTGGCGGCGCTGGGAGACGGCAAGCTGACGGAGTCCGAGCGCAAGGCGCTGGGGGAGCGCAACGAGGCGCTCAGGAAGAACAGTCCCTCCGAGCCGCGCACGGCGCTGGTGACGCGCGTGGTGGGGCCGGATGGCCAGGAGAAGAGCATCATCAACGTGCACCTGGCCGCGGGGAAGGAAGGCGCGGGGCTGCGTGAGAAGCAGCTCCAGTTCCTCGCGGAGGTGGCGCGCGCGGAGGCCAAGGGGCCGCCGGCGCGCGAGCTGGTGGTGATGGGTGACTTCAACGACTCGACCGAGAACGTGGGCAAGGCGCTCGAGGGCGCGGGGCTGCACCGCGTGGTCGGCGGCAAGAAGGCCAACGGCGACAACTTCGACCAGGTCTGGGTGTCGGGCGGGCTGGACACGCACAACGCCGCGCAGGTGAAGACGGACGGCGTGAGCGACCACGCGCACGCCGGTTACGCCATCATCCGCTGACGCGGGGTCACTTCGCGCCGGTCTTCGCGGCCGGCGCGGGCCCGGGCAGTCGCGAGACGTGGCTCGCGACGATGCGCCACCGGCCCTCGCGCTTGATGAGGGTGTCGGTGAAGCGCAGGTCCGCCGCGAAGGAGGAGCCGCCCGCGACGCCCTTGACGGAGGTGATGCCAATCACCACGGCGGTGTCTCCGTACAGGCGGACCTTCATGTCGTGGTTGCGGAACACCTCGTAGCGAGGCTCCCGGGTGCGCACCTCGGCGAGCGTCGCGGCGCGGTCCGTGAGGTTGCCGGAGGAGTCGAGCAGCGTGAAGCCGTCGGCGAGGAAGCCCTCGAGGAAGGCGACGTCCCCCTTCTCGAAGGCCGCGCAGCCGGCGTGCAGCGCGTCGAGCACGGCCTTCTCCTCCGCGCTCGCGGCGGAGGCGGGGGTGGACAGTGCAAGCAGGACGAGGACGAGCAGCGTGCGGACCATGGGAGGACCTCCTGGGGAGCGAGGCCCCCTGGCGTACAGCGACCTCCGCGCGCTGTCGAACCATCGTTGCTCCGTGATGCCCGGGCTACTCGATGATTTTGACGTGCTGCGCGCCGCCGGCCTTCAGGTAGTCGGCGATGCGCTGGATGATGACCTCGCGCTCCGCGTCGGTGACCTTCTTGCCGTCGTCCCAGCGCCGGATGGACTTCTTGACGATGAAGCCGAAGCCGGCGCTGAACTCGAACAGCAGGGCCCTGTCGTTCTGCTGGTAGAAGCCCATCTCGCCGCGGCCGAGCGCCGTGACGCGGTACGCCTCCGAGTCACTCACGCGCACGCGGAGCCCCCGGGAGGGCTCCTCCTTCTTGATGCGCTCGATGAAGTCGCGCTCGTCCTGGTCCATCCGGGCATCTTGGCCACGCTCGCGCCGCGCCTCAATCCTCCTGGGGCGCGCGCTGGCGCAGCACCAGCAACCGCAGCTCGGTCATGTCCTCGATGGCGTACTTCACGCCCTCGCGCCCCAGGCCGGAGCCCTTCACTCCGCCGTAGGGCATGGTGTCCACGCGGAAGCTCGGCACGTCCCCCACCACCACGCCGCCCACCTCCAGCTCGTCCCAGGCGTGCATCGCGCGTGAGAGGTCGTTGGTGAAGAGCCCTGCCTGGAGCCCGTACCGCCCCGCGTTGACCTGGGCCATCGCCTCCGTGAAGGACGTGAAGGGCTGCAAGAGCACCACCGGACCGAACGCCTCCTCCGCGCTCAGCGGCGCGTCCTCGGGCACCCCCTCCAGCACCGTGGCCTCCAGCAGCGCCCCCTTGCGTCCACCGCCCGTCAGCACCCGGGCGCCCCGCTCCACCGCGTCCTGGATCCACCCCTCGAGCCGCTTCGCCGCCGGCTCGTCGATCATCGGCCCCAGCGTCGTCGCCTCGTCCCGAGGGTTCCCCGAGCGCAGCGCCCGCGCCCGCGCGACGATGAGCGCCTTGAATGCGTCGTAGTGCGACGCATGCACCAGCACCCGCTGCACCGAGATGCAGCTCTGCCCCGACTGGAAGAACGCCCCGAGCGCCACGCGGTCCGCCACCGCCTCCAGCGGCGCGCCCGGCTCGCGGTCCACCACGCACGCCGCGTTGCCGCCCAGCTCCAGCACCACCTTCTTGCGCCCCGCGCGCGCCTTGAGCTCCCAGCCCACCTTCTCCGAGCCCGTGAACGACAGGAGCTTCAGCCGCTCGTCCTCGATGAGCGGACCGATGTCCTGCAGCGTCGGCGTGACGACGGAGAACGCGCCCTCGGGCAGGTCCGTCTCCGCGAGCACCTCCGCCAGAATCATCGCGCTCACCGGCGTGCGGTCCGACGGCTTCAGGATGAACGGGCAGCCCGCGGCAATCGCGGGGGCGACCTTGTGCGCTACCAGGTTGAGCGGGAAGTTGAATGGCGTGATGAGCGACACCGGCCCCACCGGCACCCGACGCGTGAAGCCCCGATAACCCTCGGCCCGCGCGGACACCTCCAGGTTCAGCACCTCGCCGCCTCCGCGCACCGCCTCCTCGGCGGCGGCCTTGAACGTCTCGATGAGCCTCGTCACCTCGCCGCGCGCGTCACGCAGGGGCTTGCCCGCCTCGATGCAGAGGACCCGGGCCAGCTCCTCCGCGCGCGCCTGGAAGCGACGCACGCAGTGCTCCAGCACCGCCTGTCGGGCATGCGCGGGCAGCCGCCGCATCGGCCCCGCCGCGCGCACCGCGGCGGCGATGGCCTCCTCCACCGCGGCCGCGTCCGAGAGCGCGACGCGCGTCACCACCTCACCCGAGTACTTGTCCACCACGGGCAGGTCCGTGTTCGGCCAGCGCGGCCGGTTGGCCACGTAGTACGGGTAGCGTTCAGCCAACATGGAGCACCTCGCCTTCCTTCTCCCCGACGCCGAGCGCGCGGGTGTTGTCCGAGTAGTCGATGGGCAGGTCGATGACATGCACGCCGCCCGACTCCAGGCAGCGTGACAGGGTGGAGCCGAACTCCGACGCGCTCGTGGGTCGATGCCCCCTGGCGCCGTACGCCTCCGCGTAGCGGACGAAGTCGGGGTTGCCCAACGCCATACCGAAATCCGGCAGGCCCATCTCCCCCTGCTTCCAGCGAATCATCCCGTAGCCGTCGTCACGCACGACGACCACCGTCAGGTCCAGCCCCAGCCGCACCGCCGTCTCCAGCTCCTGCGAGTTCATCATGAACCCACCGTCACCGCAGACCGCCACCACCTTGCGGCGCGGATGCACCAGCTTCGCCGCAATCGCGGAGGGCAGCCCCGCCCCCATCGTCGCGAGCGCGTTGTCCAACAGGAGCGTGTTGGGCCGCCGCGTGCGGTAGTACCGGGCGAACCACAGCTTGTACATGCCGTTGTCCAGGCACACGATGCCGTCATCCGGCAGCGCGCGGCGCACCTCCGCCACCAGCCGCGCGGGGTAGATGGGGAAGCGGTCATCCGCCGCGCCTCGCGCCAGCTGCGCCTCCAGCCCCGCCCGGGCCTTCTCGAACGGCGCGAAGTCCCAGCTCGCCCCACGCTGTCCCAGCCCCTCCGCGATGCGCCACACGGCGTTGGCGATGTCCCCCGTCACCTCCAGCTTCGGGAAGTAGACCGGGTCCACCTCCGCCGAGGAGAAGTTCAGGTGGACGACGGCGCGGCTGCTGTCGCGCATCACGAACGGCGGCTTCTCGATGACGTCGTGTCCCACGTTGATGATGCAGTCGGACATCTCGATGGCGCGGTGGACGAAGTCTCCGTCCGACAGCGCGGCGGTGCCCATCCACAGCGGGTGGGACTCATCGACGACGCCCTTGCCCATCTGCGTGCTCGAGAAGGGAATCCCCACCCGGTCCACCAGGACGCGCAGCATCTCCGAGGTGAGCTTCCGGTTCGCGCCCGCGCCCACCATCAGCAGCGGCCGGCGCGCGGAGGCAATCGTCTCCACCGCCCGCGCGATGGAGCCCTCGTCCGCCACGGGCCTGCGCCACGCGCTGGGCGCGAGCAACGGCGCCTCGGTGGCCTCGCGCGCGACGTCCTCGGGCAGCTCCAGATGGGTGGCGCCGGGGCGCTCCTCCTCCGCGCGGCGGAAGGCCTCGCGCACGGCGGACGGGACGTGCTCCGCGGAGACGAGCGTGCGCGTCAGCTTGGTGAGCGGGCGCATCATCCCCACCACGTCGACAATCTGGAAGTGGCCCTGCTTGCTCGCCTTGATGGGCTTCTGCCCGGTGAGCATCACCATGGGCATGGCGCCCAATTGCGCGTACGCGGCGGGCGTGACGAGGTTGGTGGCGCCCGGCCCCAGCGTCGCCAGGGTGACGCCCGCCTTGCCGGTCAGCCGCCCCCACGTCGCCGCCATGAAGCCGGCCGCCTGCTCGTGGCGGGTCAGCACCAGCTTCAGGCTGGAGCCGCGCATCGACTCCAAGAGGTCCAGATTCTCCTCGCCGGGCAGCCCGAAGACGTAGCGCACGCCCTCGGCCTCCAGCGCTTTGACGAACAGGTCCGATGCCTTCATCTCGCGGTCCTTCCTTCCGGTGACACCGAAGTTCTACGGACCGGGCTCGATTCGTACATTCGTTTGTTCACATCACTTCGATAGGCACCATCTATGATGGACCCATGGAGCTCCGACACCTGCGCTACTTCACCGCCGTGGCGGACACGCTGCACTTCGGCCGGGCCGCGCGGCGGGTCCACGTCTCGCAGCCCACGCTGTCCCAGCAGATCCGCCAGTTGGAGGAGGAGCTGGAGACGCCCCTCTTCGAGCGCTCCCGCGCGGGCGTGCGCCTGACGCAGGCCGGAGAGCTGTTCCGCAGCTACGCGTCGCGCGCGCTGGAGGACGTGGACGCGGGACGGATGGCGGTGGGCGCGCTGCGAGGCCTGGCCACGGGCGCGCTGCGCGTGGGCTATCCCCCCAGCATGCGAGGCCTGGTCGTCCCCGCGATCGCCGCCGTCCTGCGCCGGCACCCCGGCCTCGCGCTCAGCGCGGAGGAGCTGGTGGTGCGCAGGATGGAGCGGCGCTTGACGGACGGAAAGCTGGACGTGGGGCTGGGCTACGCACCGGCGCGCGCGCCGGACCTGGACACGGAGCCGGTGTTCGACAGCCGGCTCGCGCTCGTCGTCGCGCGAGGCCACGGGCTGGCGGGCGCGGAGACGGTGGGCGTGAAGCAGCTCACGGACGAGCCCTTCGCCCTGCTCTCCCCGGGCCTGCGGGTGCGCTCGCGCGTGGACGCGTACTTCGCCACGCTGAAGCTGTCCCCACGCATCGCGCTCGAGTCCAACGCCGTGGGCACGGTGCTCGCCATCGTCCGCGCGGGGCTCGCCGTCACGATGCTGCCCGAGCCACGTCTCGCCGACGTGGAGCGGCTGGTCGTCAAGCGGCTGTCCCCGGCGCCGCGCTCCGAGCTGGCCGCCCTCCTCTGGCGCAAGGGTGCGCCCCGAGCCCCCGCCGCCGAGCTGTTCGCCGCCGAGGTCCGCGCCCGCGCCAGGGAGTCCGGAAGCTGACCCCCTTCACGCCCGAGCCGCACTCACAACCAGATGGTTGACTGTCCCATCTCCATCGCTATTCTCAACAAAATGGTTGAACGTCACGCGGGAGGACCGCGTCGACGACGTTGTCCCCTCTTGGAGGAACCGATGCGCATCTCGATGAATAGCGTGTTCGTCGACGACCAGGCCAAGGCCCAGAAGTTCTACACGGAGAAGCTGGGCTTCGTGACGAAGGTGGACGTGCCCGCGGGCGGAGCGCGCTGGCTGACGGTGGTGTCGCCGGACGACCCGAACGGCACGGAGCTGCTGCTGGAGCCCAACGGGCACCCGGCGGCGACGGCGTACCAGAAGGCCATCTTCGCGGATGGCATCCCCGCCACGGCCTTCACGTCGACGAACATCCACGAGGAATATGAGCGACTGAAGGCACGCGGCGTGGTGTTCACCAAGGCGCCCACCCAGTTCGGACCCGCCATCATCGCCACGTTCGAGGACACCTGCGGCAATCTCATCCAGATGCTCCAGGTCGTGGGACAACCCTGACGTCCCCGCGCGGGACCTGTCAGGATCAGCGCGTCCCTTCGTCCCCGCGCCCCATGCCCCCTGAATCCTCCCCGGTCCTGAGTGCGTCCCAGCTTCAACAGTTCATCGAGCAGGGCTTCGTCCGGCTCGATGACGCCTTCCCGAAGGAGGTCGCCGCCGAGGCGCGCGCCCTCCTCTGGAAGGACACCGGCTGTTCACCCGACGACCCTTCGAGCTGGACCCGCCCCGTGGTCCGGCTCGGCGAGTACACGCAGGACGTCTTCCGGAGGGCCGCGAACACCCCCAGGCTGAAGGCCGCGTACGACCAGCTCGTCGGCTTCGAGCGATGGTGGCCGAGGATGAGCCTGGGCTCCTTCCCGGTCCGCTTCCCCAGCACCGAGAACCCCGGTGACGACGGCTGGCACGTCGACGTCAGCTTCCCTCCACCGGGCGGCACCGACTCCTTCTTCGAGTGGCGCAGCAACGTCTCCACCCAGGGGCGCGCACTCCTGATGCTCTTCTTGTTCTCCGATGTCGGAGAGAGCGACGCTCCCACGCGACTCCGTGTCGGCTCACATCACGACGTCGCGCGGATGCTGGCCCCCATGGGCGATGCGGGTCTTTCGTTCATGGAGCTGGCGCAGCGGATGGAGCAGACGGCGTCACGACCGGAGGCGCTGGCCACGGGCGACGCGGGGACCGTCTACCTCTGCCATCCGTTCATCGCTCACGCCGCGCAGCCGCACCGGGGCACCCGCCCCCGCTTCATGGCGCAGCCTCCCCTCTTCCCTCGCAAGCCCTTCGACCTGGAGAAGGACGACTGCCCCCTGGTGGTCGCCATCCGACAGGCGCTCGCGACGACGAAGGCCTGAGCGCACGCTCGAACAAGGAGCGTGGAGAGGCCCCCCGCGGACCTTCTCCACGCTCCCCTCGAATTCCCGACCAGGAGCGGTCAGCCGTCCCCGGGTCCGCGCAGGGGGTGTGGGGAAGCAAGCGCGGCTTCGGGGCACATCACCCTCTCGACACGCCCCGGCGCGAAGTGGCGCATTCGCGCCTCGCTTTTCCCCAAGAGTCCGGGCGCGCCAGCGCTCAAGACGGCGTCGCGTCGCGCATCACCGAGCGGATGCTCAGGTCCAGCTGGCTCTGGAGCACCCGCAACAGGCTGGTGAGCCCCTCGGAGTTCTCGCCCAGCCGGGCCGCGAGCCGCTCGCGCACGTCCTGCCGCAGCCGCTCGCGGAACTGCGCCAGCCACCGCTTCACCGTGGAGCGGTCCACCTGGTACGCGCGGGCAATCTGCGCCGTGCCCATCCCCTCCACCAGGTGCAGCCGCAGCAGCGTCCGCCCCCGGGGCTCCAGCGCGCCGAGCGCCTCCTGGAACGCCACCGTGAAGTCCTCGCGGTAGCGCTCCTGGATGAAGCGCCGGTCCATGTCCACGTCTTGAACGCTCGTCTCCGCGAGCTTGGAGTCATCCAGGTCGAGCGAAATCTTCCGCTCCCGCATCAGGTTGAGCGCGGTGCGCAGGGCGGCCACGCGGAGCCACGCCAGCAACGAGCCCTGCCCCTCGTAGTCGGCGATGCGCGGCGCGCGCTCTCCGCTGGGAAGGAAGAGCTTCACGCGCAGCAACTGGAGCGCCTCATCCGCCACCGTGACTTCCAGCCCCCGGTGCAGCAGCGCCTTGCGGAGCGACGGGATGAAGCGCGACTCGAACTCGGTCAGGGCGCTGGCGTCCTGCCGCGCGCAGGCGCGCGCGAAGGCCAGGTCCTCATCATGCTCGGAGCCACTCATCGTCTTGACCGCCCACGTCGGTTATCTTCGCCACGGTCATGGAATGCATCGAGACACGACGACTCTTCGCCTTCGCACTGGGTGAGCTGGACGTCGAAGCGACGCATGAGGTGGAGCAGCATCTTGATTCCTGCGCCTCCTGTCGAGCACTCCTGGCGGAGGCTGCGCGTTCGCGGGACGAGGAGGCAAGCCCTCCGTCCTCGACGCCCGCGACGCCCACCTCCGCGCGCTCGTGGATCGAGCGCGGGGCGCTGCTCGGGCGCTACGTGGTACTCGAGCGCATCGGCTCCGGGGGCATGGGCGTCGTCCACGCGGCGTATGACCCGGAGCTGGACCGGCGCGTCGCGCTCAAGCTGATCCGCATCGACTCCAGCAGCTCCGCCCACCTCGAGCGCGCCCAGGCGCGGCTGTTGCGCGAGGCCCAGGCCACCGCCCGCGTCATCCACCCGAACGTCATCACCATCCACGACGTGGGCCGCTTCGGTGAGCACGTCTTCCTGGCCATGGAGCTGGTGGACGGCACCACGCTGCGCGCGCACATCCGCGCGAGCAAGGGCCCCAAGGACTGGCGCGAGACGCTGGGCCTGTTCATCCAGGCCGGGCGCGGGCTCGCGGCGGCGCACGCGCAGGGGCTGGTGCACCGGGACTTCAAGCCCGACAACGCGCTCGTCGGCAAGGACGGGCGCGTGCGCATCACCGACTTCGGGCTGGCGCGCATCGTCGAGGGCGTCGAGGACACGCCCACGCCCACCCCGAGCGGCCCGCCCGCCCCGCTGCGCAGCGAGTGGCACACCCGCTCGGACATGGTGCTGGGAACGCCGGCCTACATGGCGCCCGAGCAGAAGCGCGGCGAGCCCTCCGACGCGCGCAGCGACCAGTACAGCTTCTGCGTCGCGCTGTACGAGGCCCTCTATGGCAAGCGCCCCTTCACCCCGGCCGAGCCCGCGAGCCCCGGCACGCAGATGCCTGTCCGCGTGCCGCCCGGACCTCGGCCACCACCGGGCTCGGATGTCCCGGTGTGGCTGCATCAGGTGTTGCTGCGAGGACTCGCCGCCTCGCCGGAGGCGCGCCACGAATCCATGGACGCGCTTTTGCGCGGGCTCAGCCATGCCCCCGGGACCCGGTGGCGCCGCGCCGCGCTCGCCACGGCCGCGGGGCTGGTGTTGCTCGTGGGAGGCGCCGTCCTGCACCGCACCACGTCCGCGTCGCCCTGCGCCAGCAACGAGCAGGCCCTCGTCGGCGTCTGGGATGAGGCCCGCGGGGCCGCCGTGCGCGCGCGCTTCACCCAGAGCCCCCTGCCCTACGCCGCGGGCGCGTGGAGCGAGGTGGAGCGCACGTTGAACGGCCAGGCACGGGCCTGGCTCACCGCGAGCCACGAGGCGTGTGTCGCCACGCGCGTGAAGGGACAGCAGACGGAGCGGCTGCTCGAGCGACAGGTCATCTGCCTGGACCAGCGGCTCAAGGACCTGGGCGCCGTGGTGGACACGCTCGCCGCCGCGGACGCGCAGGTCATCCAGAACGCGACGCGCGTGGTGCACTCGCTGGAGAGCGTGTCCGTCTGCGCCAACCTGGCCGCGCTGGCCGCGCCCGAGCCGCCGCCCACCGACGAGGCCAGCCAGAAGCGCATGGAGGCCCTGCGCACCCGACGGGCCCAGGTGCGCGCGAAGCTCAACGCGGGCCAGGTCGCGCCCGCGCTCCTGCTGGCGAACGAGGTGGCGGCCGAGGCCCACGCCATCGGCTACGGGCCGCTCGAGGCGGAGGTGCTGGACCTGCTCGCCGAGACGCAGGGGAAGAACCTCGCGTACCGCGACGCCATCAAGACCCTGCACCAGGCCATCCAGGTGGCCACCGCCAGTCGCCATGACCGACAGGCCGCCGAGTCGTGGGCGGGCATGATCCGCCTGCTCAGCCTGGTGGGGCCGGAGGTGGACCCGGACGGCGCCGTGCCCGGACACGCGGAGGCGGCGCTGCGCAGGCTGGGCGGCGACGCGCGCATCGAGGCGATGTACTTCCGCAACCTCGCCAGCCTCCACCGCAGGCGCGGGCGACGCGAGGAGGCGCTGGCCGCGAGCCAGCGCGCGGTGGAGCTGGCGCGCAAGCTCTACACCTCGAACGAGCCGGAGCTCGGCACGGCGCTGTTGACCATGGGCCACGCGCTCCACGAGTTCGACCGCCACGCGGAGGGGCTTCGCTTCCTCACCGAGGCGGAGGCCATCTACCGGGAGAAGTACGGCCCCGAGCATCCGTACCTCGCCACCGTGCTCAGCAACCTCGCCGTCTTCAACGTGCGGCTCGGCGACATCGAGGCCGCGCTCCGATACGGACGGGAGGCGCTGGCCATCAACCAGCGCGTCTACGGCGAGGAGAGCGAGGCGGTGGCCAGCGCGTACCACAACCTGGCGGGGTTCCTGATGGAGCAGGGGCGCCCGGAGGAGAGCCTCCAGCACTACATCAAGGCGGCGCGCATCCACGAGAAGGTGCAGGGCCCCGACGCCAGCGACGTGGGCGCGTCCCTCTCACGCATGGGCCTGGTGCTGGCCTCGCTGGGGCGGCACGAGGAGGCGCTGAAGCACCACCAGCGCGCGGTGACCATCCGCGAGAAGCGCTACGGTCCCCAGGATGCCCGGGTGGGGATGGAGCTGATGAACGTCGCCGATGACCACCTGGGCCTGGGGGAGTCGCGCAAGGCCATCCCCCTGCTGGAGCGGGCCCTCGGCCTGCTCGAACAGCCCTCCGCCGAGCGCTACGCCGATGAGCTGGCCAGCGCCCGCTACTCGATGGCCCGAGCGCTCGAGGCCGAGCCCGGCCAGCGCCAGCGCGCCCTCACGCTGGCGAACGCCGCGCAGCGCTACAACCAGTCCCACCTGCCCGCCCGTACCCAGCAGTTCAAGGACGTCGAGCGCTGGCTCGTGCGACACACCGCGCCTCGTCTATCCTCCCAGCACCATGGCAAGCCCCTATGAGGTGACGGCGGTGCGCGGCCCGTCGGAGCTCCCGCGAATCCTGGAGCTGCAGCGCAGGAACCTGAAGCAGGTGCTCGAGGATGACGAGATGCGCTCGCAAGGCTTCGTCACCGTGGAGCACGACGTGACGGCCCTGGAGCAGATGCACGCGCTGGCGCCCAGCATCGTCGCGCACCACGGCGACGAGCTGGTGGCGTACGCGCTGACGATGCCCCGCGAGTGCCGGGCGCTGATGCCCCTGCTCGTGCCCATGTTCGACCTGCTCGACACGCTGGAGTACCGGGGGCGCGCGCTGCGAGAGCAGCGCTTCTACGTCATGGGGCAGGTCTGCGTGGACAAGGCCCACCGGGGCAAGGGGCTCTTCGACCAGCTCTACGCGAAGCACCGGGAGCTCTACCGCGGCCGCTTCGACCTGCTCGTCACCGAGGTGTCGGCGCGCAACACGCGCTCGCTGCGCGCCCACGAGCGCGTGGGCTTCAGGACGCTGCACACCTATCGCGACGCCACGGACGAGTGGGCCGTGGTGGCGTGGGACTGGAGCGCGGCGCCCTGACGGCGGCTACCACCACGCGGAGCAGCGCCCCGTGCTCGTGTTGCACAGCCGCAGCAGGAAGCGCTGGACGCCCGAGTACTCGCCGCTCCAGGCCGCGTTGAAGACGTAGCCGTCCGCATAGAACTGGAGCCGGGTGCCACTGGCGTGGCTGCTGGTGGACCACGTGCCCCGATAGACGCCACCACCCATCGCCGTCCACGTCTTGCAGACGTTCGCCCGGCGGTTCCCGGGCGCCGTCAGCGTGGTGCAGGCCCGCGCCAGCTCCGCGGCGGCGTCGGGAGGCGCCTCGGGGACGGGTTGTGAACCGGCGACACCCGCCGCGGCGAGGATGCCTGCGAGGACCTGGAACATGGTGTGACGCTCCTGCCCGGGGCCCGTGCGGCCCACAGCGGGCTGTCGAGGGAGCGGCCAAGCTGCCTCCGGTCATGCATCGCGGCAACGAGCCCCGAAGGGACGGCCACGCTCCGACGCGTGACACCTGACTGCGGGACAGTTGCGCATGCGGGGCGCGCGGGGACCGCCTCCGTCGCCCGGGAGGAGCGGACCGCCGCCGTATGTCATTGCCCCGCGTGTCATCCCGGCCCGGCGCACGCTTCGCGCCAACGCGCTCCGCCCGGTTTCTTCGAAAGCGCGGGGCCCGCGGCGTCGATTCCTCCCTGGCGGAAATCACGGGGTCCGGCCGCTTGCGCAGTCCCTCGGTGATCCGGGTCGTCATCACACCATGGGAAACCACGAGGTCTCTCCTACCCTCTACCACCCAGGGTCTGGAGGCGGCGCACGGGGCGTCACCATTCCGGACGGCACGCTCGCGCGCTCGTGGCCCAGGGCCCTCGACGCGGAGTCGACCCGTGGGCGGGCGGCGGCCACCTCCCCACCGGCCATGCGAGCGCGCCATCCGCCCCACCCCTCTCGGCCCGGTGCGGGCGCGGCGTAGCATGAGCGAGTGAATGCGCGGGTGCCCTGTCTCGTCCTCGGAGGCAACGCCCCATCGGAGCCAATTGTCTCGTATATGATGCTTTGGTAGAGGACCGCCGCAGGCAGCACCCGCCTTTCTTCCCCGCCATCATGGTTTTTTCCGTCCACCACTGGGCCGCGTGGGCTCCTGGGCTTTTCGGGCAAGACGCCTGGAGGTCCTGGCTCTCCAAGCCCCATCCACTCCCGTCCGAGGGAACGCCTCCCCTGACGGAGATGCCGCCGATGATGCGCCGTCGGGTGGACAGGCTGGGCCGCATCGCGCTCCAGGCGGCGTACACGTGCCAGGCGGACGCCCCCGCGTGTCCCCTGGTGTTCGCGTCCCGCCATGGGGACATGGGCCGCTCGGTGGACCTGCTGGAGCAGCTCGCGAGGTCCACCCCGCTGTCGCCCACGTCCTTCAGCCTGTCGGTGCACAACGCCATCGGCGGGCTGTACTCCATCGCCCGGGGGGATTTGACGGCGCAGAGCGCGGTGGCCGCGGGCGCGGAGACGGTGGAGGCCGCCTTCGTGGAGGCGTGCGGGCTGCTCGGCGAGGGCGCTCCGGAGGTCGTCGTCATCGTCTACGACGAGCCCCGCCCCGCGCCCTTCCAGCACTTCCCGGAGCAGACGTCCCTGGCGCACGCCTGGGCCTGCAGCGTGAGGCCCGCGGGCGACGGCCCGCGCTTCCGGCTGTCCTGCGGCGCCGCGGAG
The DNA here is from genome assembly GCF_020037055.1 of Myxococcus sp. AS-1-15. Lineage (NCBI taxonomy): Bacteria > Pseudomonadati > Myxococcota > Myxococcia > Myxococcales > Myxococcaceae > Myxococcus > Myxococcus sp. AS-1-15. The sequence goes on from NZ_JAIQDF010000013.1 coordinate 295,346, forward strand.
GGTGTCCATCCCGCGCCGACGCCGGAGGGGCTCCCGGAGGAGCTGTCCGTGCTGCGCTTCCTCGTCCTGGGCGACGCGCGCCTGGAGCGGGTCCTGGGCTCGCGCCTGTGGCGGTGGGAACGCGATGTCTGAGCGCCTCAACTACTACTGGCGCGTGTTCGCCACGGGCTTCTGCTTCGCCACCTTCGGGCTGGGCGGGCTGGCCCTGCGCATCTTCTTCTTCCCGCTGCTGTCGCTGCTGGTGCGCGACCGGCCCCGGCGCACGCGGCTGGCCCGGCTGGCGGTGCACCACGCGTTCCGCTTCTTCATCGAGCTGATGCGCGTGGTGGGCGTGCTGGCCTACCGCATCGAGGGCGTGGAGAAGCTCGCGCGCCCCGGCCTGCTCATCCTCGCCAACCACCCCACGCTCATCGACGTGGTGTTCCTCATCTCGCTGGTGCCCAACGCGGACTGCGTGGTGAAGGCGAGCCTGGCCAACAACCCCTTCACCCGGGGGCCCGTGGAGGCCACCGGCTACCTGTGCAACGACTCCGGCCCGGAGCTGGTCAAGGCGTGCATCGCGTCCGTGAAGGCGGGCAACAACCTCATCATCTTCCCCGAGGGCACCCGCACGCCGGTGACGGGGCCCATGAAGCTGCAGCGCGGCGCGGCCAACATCGCGGTGCGCGGGCCCTGTGACATCACCCCCGTCACCATCCGCTGCCAGCCGCTGAGCCTCACCAAGGGCCTGCCCTGGTGGCGCGTGCCCCCCTCGAAGATGAACTTCACCATCGTGGTCCAGGACGACCTCCAGGTCGCGTCCATGGTCGACGAAGCGCACGGAGAGGCGCTCGCGGCCCGCCATCTCACCGAGAGATTGCACGACTACTTCTCCACGGAGACACAACGTCATGCAGGTGCTTGAGCAGGAGATAAAGAAGCTGGTCATCGAGACCTTGAATCTCGAGGACGTCAAACCCGAGGACATCGACCCGGGTGCGCCGCTGTTCGTCGAGGGCCTGGGGCTGGACTCCATCGATGCCCTGGAGCTCGGCCTGGCGCTGCAGAAGACCTATGGCGTCGCCCTGGCGAGCGATTCCCAGGAGAACCGTCGTCACTTCGCCAGCGTGCGCGCCCTCGCGACCTTCGTGAGCGCCCACCGCAAGTCCTGAGCATCCACCATTCATTCGAGGGGGCCCTTATGCACCACATGACCAAGAACCAGCTCTTCGAGAACCTGCGCACGCTCCTGCAGGACACCTTCGACATCGACCCGGCGCGAATCACCCCCGAGGCCCGCCTCCGGGACGACCTGGACATCGACAGCATCGACGCGGTGGACCTGCTGGTGAAGCTCAAGCCCGTGACGGGCAAGCGCATCTCGCCGGAGGTCTTCAAGTCGGTCCGCACCATCCAGGACGTCGTCGACGCGCTGCACAGCCTGCTCGACGAATCCGTGGCGGCGTGAAGCACCTGCGTCCAGCGCTGCTCGGCGTGCTGAGCCTCGCGTACCCGCTGTTGATGTACAGCGGGCTGGGCCGGTTCGAGCCTCGCTGGATGGCGATACCCCTGGTGGTCATGGCCGTCCTGCGCGCCGTGGCCACGAAGGAGCGCGTGTGGCTCGTCACCGCCGCGCTCGCGCTCGTGCTCGCGGGCACCAGCATGCTGGGCAACCACGCCCTGCCGCTGAAGCTCTATCCGGTGCTCGTGAACTCGATGCTGCTCGCCGTCTTCGCCACCAGTCTGGTGTATCCGCCCACCGTCATCGAGCGGCTGGCGCGGCTGCGCGAGCCCCAGCTCCCGGCGTCGGGCGTGGCCTACACGCGGCGGGTGACGCAGGTGTGGTGCGGCTTCTTCGTCGTCAACGGCGGCATCGCGCTCGCCACGGCCCTGTGGGCGAGCGACGCCACGTGGGCGCTGTACAACGGGCTCATCTCCTACGGCCTGATGGGGCTGCTCTTCGCCGGCGAGTGGCTGGTGCGCCGACGCGTGAGGGCGGGCCACGTCCATGGCTGAGAGCGTCGCCCTCGAAGAGCTCCTCACCCACGGCCGCCCCTCCGACTTCCCGGTGGCGCTGCGGGACGGGCACGTGCTGGGGTTCGCGGCCTTCCAGGCCCGGGCCGCCGGCTGGCGCGCGGCCTTCGAGCGGCGCGAAGGTCGGCGCCTGGCGCTGTACTTCGAGGACACGTACGAGTTCGCCGCCGCGCTCCTGGGCGCCTGGCACGCGGGGAAGTGTGTCTACCTGCCGTCCGACGTCCAGCCCGCCACGCTGGAGCGGCTCGCGCGCGAGGTGGAGGGCTTCGCCGGACAGGTCCCCGCCTCGCTCTCCCCGCTCGTGCCCGAGGAGGCCCGGCGCTCCGACTGGAGGCCGCTGTCCTCGGGGGCGCGCTCGCTGGTGGTCTACACCTCCGGCTCCAGCGGCGAGCCCGCGGCCATCGACAAGCACCTGGGCCAGCTCACGCGCGAGGTCCACACGCTGGGCCGCCTGTTCGACGCGCGCGTCGGCGACGCCCGCGTGCTCGCCACCGTCTCGCATCAGCACATCTACGGGCTCTTGTTCCGGGTGCTCTGGCCGCTGACGGCGGGCCGGCCCTTCCTCGCGCGGAGCCTGCCGTATCCGGAGGAGCTGCTCGCGGAGCTGACGAAGGGCCCGGCCGTGCTCGTGGCCAGCCCCGCCCACCTCAAGCGGCTGCCCGGGACGCTGGCGTGGGAGCGCGCGCGCGGGAGCCTTCGCGCGGTGTACTCGTCCGGAGGGCCGCTGCCCACCGAGGCGCTGCACGCGTGCCGGACGCTCCTGGGGCAGGCGCCGGTGGAGGTCTACGGCAGCTCGGAGACGGGCGGCATCGCGTGGCGACAGCGCTCGCGCGAGGACGACGCGGGATGGACGCTGATGCCGGGCCTGGAGGTCCGCCTGGAGGACGACGCGCTCGCGGTCCGCTCCCCGCACCTGCCTGAGGACAGCTGGTTCCAGACCGAGGACCGGGCGCGGCTCCTGCCGGAGGGCTTCGAGCTGCTGGGGCGCAAGGACCGCCTGCTCAAGCTCGAGGAGAAGCGCGTGTCGCTGAGCGCCATGGAGCGAACGCTCGTGGCGGGCGGGCTCCTCACCGAGGCGCGCGTGGTGCCGCTGCAAGAGGGCCTGCGGGTGACGCTCGCGGTGGTGGCGGTGCCCACGGCCGCTGGCGGGAGGCTCCTCACGGAACAGGGCAAGCGCTCGCTGAACCAGGCCCTGCGGGAACAGCTGGCCCACGGCTTCGAGCCTGCTGTCCTTCCGCGTCGATTCCGGTATCTGGAGGCGATGCCAGTCAACAGCCAGGGCAAATCCACCGAGGCGGCACTCACCGCCCTCTTCGACTCCCGCAGGCCGCCCCTGCGCGTGCTCGAGCAGGGTCCGGAGAAGGCCGTGCTGAGCCTGGAGACGCCGGCGAGCCTGCCCCAGTTCAAGGGCCACTTCCCCCAGAAGGCCATCCTGCCCGGCGTGGCGCAGATTGAATGGGCCATCCAGTTCGCCCGCGAGCTGTTCACGCTGCCGCCCCACTTCCTGCGCATGGAGGTGGTGAAGTTCCAGCAGCTCATCGTCCCCGGGACGCAGGTGACGCTGGAGCTGACGTGGAGCGCGGCCAAGGGCAGCCTCCACTTCAAGTACACCTCCGAGGCCGGCACCCACGGGAGCGGCCGCATCCTGTTCACCGAGGTCCACGGATGAAGGTCTGCGCGGTGATTCCCGTCTACAACCACGGCGAGGCCGTGGGCGCGGTGGTGCACGCCGTGCGCTCGCATGGGCTGCCGTGCGTGCTGGTGGACGACGGCAGCGAGCCGGGCTGCGCGCGGGTGCTGGACTCGCTCGCGGCAAGCGACACGTCCGGTGTCTCCGTGGTGCGCCTGCCCCAGAACGAGGGCAAGGGCGGCGCGATGATGGCGGGCCTCAAGGCGGCCCAGGCCGCGGGCTACAGCCACGCGCTGCAGATCGACGCCGACGGTCAGCACGACACCGGCGACATCCCGCGCTTCCTGGAGCTGGCGAAGGGCGCGCCCGACAAGCTCGTCTGCGGCACGCCCGTGTACGACGAGTCGGTGCCCAAGGGCCGGCTGTACGGCCGCTACGCCACGCACATCTGGGTGTGGATCAACACGCTGTCCCTGGCCATCCGCGACTCGATGTGCGGCTTCCGCGTCTATCCGCTGGCGCCCACCGTGGCGCTCATCGAACAGGTGCGCATCGGCAAGCGGATGGACTTCGACGTGGAGGTGCTGGTGCGGCTGTACTGGCGGGGGATGGGCATCCTCAACCAGCCCACCCGCGTGCGCTACCCCACCGACGGCATCTCCCACTTCGACGTGCTCTGGGACAACGTGCGCATCTCCGGCATGCACGCGAAGCTGTTCTTCGGGATGCTGGCGCGGCTGCCGCTGCTCCTCTGGAGGAAGGTCTCCTCATGAGGGCGCGGCACTGGGCGGAGATGGGAGAGAGCACGTTCGTGCTCGGCATCTGGCTCCTGTACTGGGTCCACCGGCTCCTGGGCCGCTGGCCGTTCCGCCTGTGCCTGTACCCCGTCGTGTTCGTCCACTGGCTGTCGCGCCCCGTGGTCCGCGACGCGTCGCTGCAGTACCTCACGCGCGTCCAGGCGGCCACGGGCGCCATCGGCCACACCCCGGGCCGGAAGGACAGCCTCAAGCACCTGGTGACCTTCGCGGAGACGATGCTCGACAAGCTGCTCGCCGTCAGCGGCCGCTACCGCTTCGAGCAGGTCCGCACCGAGGGGCGCGAGCAGTTCTACGAGGTCGTGAAGCAGGGCAAGGGCGGCATCATCGTCACCGCGCACATGGGCTGCCTGGAGCTGTGCCGGGCCATGGCGGAGAAGCGCGGCGAGGTGAAGCTCCACATCCTGGTGCACACCCGCCACGCCGAGCAGTTCAACCGGCTGCTCAAGCGGCTCAACCCCGACAGCATGTTCCAGCTGGTGGAGGTCACGGACATGGGGCCGGGCACCGCCGTCGCGCTGGAGAAGTACGTGGCGGCGGGCGAGTTCGTGGTGATTGCCGGGGACCGCGTGCCGGTGAACGCCAGCCAGACGGTGGACGTGGAGTTCCTGGGGCACCCGGCCGCCTTCCCCGTGGGGCCGTACGTGCTGGCCTCGCTGTTCAAGTGCCCGCTGTACCTCTTGGGCTGCATCCACGAGAACGGCGGCTACACCATCCACTTCGAGTGCCTGGCGGAGAAGGTCGAGCTGCCCAGAGGCAGGCGCGTGCCCGCGCTGACGGAGCACGCCAGGCGTTATGCCGGACAGGTGACGGCGCTCTTGAAGCGCTCACCGTTCGATTGGTTCAACTTCTTTCCCTTCTGGGATCAGGCGAATGTCTCCGCCAGGAATCAAGAGTGAGCGCGCGGTCCGGTTCGATGGGAGCCGGCTCGCCATCGAGGACGTGTCCGCGCTGTCGCGCCGCGAGCGCGAAGCCGAGCTGAGCACCGCCGCGGAGTTCCGGGGACGCATCACCCGGGGCGCGGAGTTCCTGGACCGGCTCTTGGCCGAGGACGGGCACATCTACGGGGTGACGACGGGGTACGGAGACTCGTGCACCGTCACCATCCCCCCGGAGCTGGTGGCCGAGCTGCCGCACCACCTCTACGCCTACCATGGCATCGGCGCGGGCCGCTTCCTCACCCCCGAGGAGACGCGCGCGGTGCTCGCGGCCCGGCTGGCGTCGCTGTCGCAGGGCGTGTCCGGCGTGGGCCTGGGGCTGCTCCACCAGTTGGAGCAGTTCCTGCGCCTGGACATCCTGCCGCTGATTCCGGCCGAGGGCTCGGTGGGCGCCAGCGGTGACCTGACGCCCCTGTCCTACGTGGCCGCCGCGCTGTGCGGTGAGCGCGAAGTCCTCCACCGGGGTGAGCGCCGTCCCGCGGCCGAGGTGCTGGCGAAGCACGGGCTTGTGCCCCTGAGGCTGCGCCCCAAGGAGGGGCTGGCCATCATGAACGGCACGGCGGTGATGACCGCCCTGGCCTGCCTCGCGTGGGAGCGCGCGGAGTACCTGAGCCGGCTGGCCACGCGGCTGACGGCCTTCAACGTGGTGGCGAGCGCCGGCAACGCGCACCACTTCGACGAGGCCCTGTTCGCCGTCAAGCCGCACGTGGGCCAGCAGCGCGTGGCCGCGAGGCTGCGGCAGGACCTGGCCACCGAGCGCCCCAGCCGCAACGAGCAGCGCCTGCAAGACCGCTACTCGCTGCGCTGCGCGCCCCACGTCATCGGCGTGCTCGAGGACGCCCTGCCCTTCTTCCGCGCGCAGATTGAGAACGAGCTCAACAGCGCCAACGACAACCCGCTCATCGACCCGGACAGCGAGCGGGTGCTGCACGGCGGGCACTTCTACGGCGGCCACATCGCCTTCGCCATGGACGGGCTGAAGAACGCGGTGGCCAACGTGGCGGACCTCTTGGACCGTCAGCTCGCGCTGCTGGTGGACACCCGCTACAACCACGGCCTGCCGTCCAACCTCTCCGGGGCCACGGGCCCGCGCGCGGCCATCAACCACGGCCTCAAGGCGGTGCAGATCAGCGTGTCCGCGTGGACGGCGGAGGCGCTCAAGCAGACGATGCCCGCGTCCGTCTTCTCCCGCTCCACCGAGTGCCACAACCAGGACAAGGTGAGCATGGGCACCATCGCCGCGCGCGACTGCCTGCGCGTCCTCGAGCTGTCCGAGCAGGTGGTGGCCGCCATGCTCATCGCGGCGCGTCAGGGAATCGCGCTGCGGCAACGCGTTGCTCAAGGTTTGAATCTCACGGCGTCTCTGGCGTCGATGCAGGCCGAGCTGGAGCAGCGAATCCCGTTGGTGGTGGAGGACCGCGCGTTGGACCGTGAGCTGCAAGCGCTGCTGGGGGCCATCCGCGCCCGTGAGTGGAGGCTCTATGAAGCCTGACCTCAGCCACGAAATCGAGCTGACGCCGCCCTTCCATGACATCGACCTGATGGAGGTCGTCTGGCATGGCCACTACGTGAAGTACCTGGAGCTGGCGCGGTGCGCGCTCCTGGCGAAGTTCGACTACGACTACCCGCAGATGCTGGCGTCCGGCTACGCGTGGCCCGTGGTGGACATGCGGCTGAAGTACGTGCGCTCGGCGACGTACGGGAAGGCGCTCAGGATTCGCGCCGAAATCACCGAGTGGGAGAACCGGCTGCGCATCGACTACGTGCTGCGCGACGCGGCCACGGGCCAGAAGGTGAACCAGGCCCACACCATCCAGGTCGCCGTGTCCATCGCCACCAAGGAGATGCTGTACGTCTGTCCGCCGGTGCTCTGGCAGCGGCTGGGGGTGAAGCCCGAATGAAGCGCGTGCTCCTGCTCGTGGCGCTGCTCTGGGGAGCGGCGGCGAGCGCCCGTGACGTCGTGTCCCAGGTCCGCGAGCGGCTCGTGGATGTGCCGCTGCTGCGCGGCGACTTCGAGCAGAAGAAGACGGTCTCCGGCTTCAAGAAGCCGCTGGTGTCGCGCGGGGTCTTCCTCCTGTCGCGCGAGCAGGGCGTGCTGTGGGACACGAAGGCGCCCTTCGCCTCCACCCTCACGCTGACGCGCAAGTCGCTGAGCGCCGAGCAGGGCACGGGCGCGGCGGCGTACCACCTGGACGCGAGCAAGGAGCCGGGGCTCGCCGCGGTGAACGAGGTGATGTTCGCGCTGCTGTCCGGCGACGTGAAGGCGCTCTCCAGGCGCTTCAAGGTCGAGGGGGAGCTGGTGGGCGCGGCGGGCTGGAAGCTGACGCTCACGCCCACGGACACGGGCCTGCAGCGCGTGTTCCGGAGCATCCACCTGGAGGGCGACCAGTACGTGCGGCGAGTGCAACTGGAGGAGGCCCGAGGCGACTCGAGCGTCATCCTCTTCGACAAGCTGAGCCAGACGCCTCCTCCCAGCGACGCGGAAGCCGGACGCCTTGCGAAATAAGTGGGCCATCCTGTGGCTGCTCGTGGTGCTCGTCGTGGGCGCGCACCAGGTCCGGTTCTGGCGCTCGGCGCGCCTGGACACGGATGTGCTGGCGCTGCTGCCCGAGGACGAGCAGGCCCCCGAGGTCGGCGCCGCCACGCGCAAGCTCGCCGACCAGGCCGGCCGTGAGCTGGTGATGCTGGTGGGCGCGGCGGACTGGGAGTCCGCTCAGCGCGCGGCGGACGTCGTCAAGGCGGAGCTGTCGCGCGAGGACTCGCCGCTGAAGGCCTCCGCGCTGGATGCGTCCTCGCTGGAGACGGCGCTGGAGCTGTACCGGCCCTATCGCGACAGGCTGCTCACCGCCTCGCAGCGCGAGTGGCTGGCGAAGGCGAGCCCGGAGGAGCTGGGCGGCACCGCGCTGATGAAGCTGTACCAGCCCGCGGGCCCCAAGCTGACGGACTGGGAGGCGGACCCGCTGGGACTGTGGCCCGACTGGTGGGCGGCGCGCGCATCGGAGAGCACCGCGCGTCCGCGGGATGGACGCCTGTGGTTGTCGGGCGAGGGGCGTGAGTGGGTGCTGCTCGCGTGGCACAGCCAGGTGTCCGCCTTCGCGCTGGGCGACGAGGGGAACATCACCTCCGCGGTGGCGCGAGCGCGCGCGACCATGGAGGCCCAGGTGCCCGGCAGCCGGATGGTGTCCGCGGGCGTGCCGCTGTACGCGGAGGCTGCCGCGTCCCAGGCCAGCTCGGAGATGTCCACCATCGGCATCGGCTCGCTCGCGGCGGTGCTGTTGCTCGTCTGGCTCACGTTCCGCTCGGTGCGGCCCATCGTCCTGGTCGGCGTGTCGCTGGCGCTCGGGTGCGCCGTGGCGCTGAGCGTCACGGCCCTGGTCTTCGAGCGGGTGCACCTGCTCACCCTGGTGTTCGGCTCCAGCCTGGTGGGCGTGGCGGAGGACTACGGCTTCCACTACTTCGCCGCGCGCCAGGGCAGGCCGCCCTCGGAGCGCTGGCCGCTGATGCGCGGCCTCCTGCCTGGCATGGTGCTGGCGCTCGCCACCAGCGTGGTGGCGTACCTGGCGCTGGGCGTGGCGCCCTTCCCCGGCCTGCGGCAGATGGCGCTCTTCTCCGCCACGGGCCTGGTCGCCGCGTTCCTCACCGTCGCGTGCTGGTTCCCCCTGCTGGACACGGGTGAGCTGCCGGTGACGTCCTTCGCCACCCGCTTCGGCGCGTCGCTGTCGCGCTGGCCGCGCTTCACGCACACGCCCGCGTGGTGGGTGGGCACGGCGGTGCTCGGCCTGTTCGTCGTCGGCGGCCTGTGGCGGCTGGGCACGCGCGACGACGTGCGCCAGCTCCAGAACGCGCCCGCGCACCTCATCTCCGACCAGCGCGAATTGGGGCGCCTGCTCGGCCTGCCCAGCCCCGCCCAGTTCTTCCTGGTGGGCGGTGACGACGCGGAGCAGGTACTGGAGCGGGAGGCCGCGCTCAAGGCGAAGCTGGACCCGCTCGTCATGCAGAAGGTGCTCTCGGGCTACCGCGCGGTGTCGGACTGGCTGCCCAGCATGGCGCGGCAGCGCGCGGACGCGGAGCTGAGCGCGCGCGCGGAGGCGCAGGCGGTGGCCGCGGTGGCCGAGGCCACGGGCGAGGCCCCCACGCGCGCCCGCTTCGCCGACGACGTGCTCACCCCCGAGCGGCTGTTGGCCAGCCCCGCCTCGGCGGCCATCCGCCAGCAGTGGCTGGGCCAGCTGGGCGACGGCCACTTCAGCATCGTCATGCTGCGCGGGCTCAATGACCCGTCCGTGCTGCCGCGCGTGGCCGATGCCGCACAGGGGCTGGAGGGCGTGCGCTGGGTGGACAAGACGCGGGAGATCTCCAGCCTGCTGGAGCGCTACCGCCGGCTCATGGGCGGGCTCATCGTGCTGGGCTACGTCGCGGTGCTGCTGCTGCTCGTCGCGCGCTTCGGCCGACAGGCCTGGCGGGCGTGGGTGCCCACCGCGCTGGGGACACTGGTGACGCTGGCCTGCTTCGGCTGGGTCGGCGAGCCGCTCCAGCTCTTCACGGTGCTCGGCTTCATGCTCCTTTTGGGCATGGGCGTGGACTACGGCATCTTCATGCTGGAGCACCCCGGGGACAACTCCGCCTGGCTCGCGGTGGCGCTGGCGGGCGTGAGCACCCTGCTCTCCTTCGGACTCCTGGGACTCTCCGCCACGCCGGCGCTGCGCTCCTTCGGACTCACCATGTTGTTGGGCGAAGTCACCATCTGGGTGCTCACGCCCTGTTGCAGACTGCCATCAGGCAAGGACGTGTCGTGAAGATCGAAAAAACGGAAGTCGTCATCATCGGGGCGGGTCCGTCGGGTTCAGTGGCGGCGGGCATCCTGCGCAAACAAGGCCGTCAGGTGTTGATCCTGGAGCGCGAGGAATTCCCCCGCTTCTCCATCGGAGAGAGCCTGTTGCCGCAGAGCATGCAGTACATCGAGGAAGCGGGGATGCTCCGCGACGTCGTGGAGGCGGGCTTCCAGTACAAGAACGGCGCGTCCTTCGTACGCGGCGACAAGTACACCGACTTCGACTTCCGCGAGAAGTTCTCCCAGGGCTGGGGCACCACGTACCAGGTGCAGCGCGCACACTTCGACCACGTGCTGGCGCTCGCCGCCGAGCGCATGGGCGCCACGCTGCGCTTCCGCCACACCGTGGAGTCCGTGGACGTCTCCGGCCCCACGCCGGAGCTGACGGCGCGCGGCCCCGACGGTGAGCCCTACCGCGTCCAGGCCCGCTTCCTGCTCGACGCCAGCGGCTTCGGCCGCGTGCTGCCCCGCCTCCTGTCGCTGGAGACGCCGTCCAACTTCCCGGTGCGCGGCGCGCTCTTCACGCACGTGGAGGACCGCGTCGCGCCGGGCACGTTCGACCGCAGCAAGATCCGCATCACCGTGCACCCCCAGCACGTGCACGTCTGGTACTGGACCATCCCCTTCTCCAACGGGCGCTGCTCGCTGGGCGTGGTGGCCAGGCGCGAGTACCTGGAGCAGTTCAAGGGCACGGAGACCGAGCGGCTCAAGGCCATCGTCGCCGAGGACCCTTCGCTGTCCGGCCTCCTGAAGGACGCCGTCTGGGACACGCCCGCGCGCGCCATCACCGGCTACGCGGCCAACGTGAAGTCGCTGTGGGGCAACGGCTTCGCGCTGCTCGGCAACGCGGGCGAGTTCCTGGACCCCGTCTTCTCCTCGGGCGTCACCATCGCCGTGAAGTCCGCGAGCCTGGCGGCGAAGTGCATCGCCCGGGAGTTCGCGGGTGAGAAGGTCGACTGGGAGGCCGACTACGCGGTGCCCCTCAAGGGCGGCGTGGACACGTTCCGCACCTTCGTCGAGTCCTGGTACCAGGGCGGCTTCCAGGACGTCATCTTCCACCCCAACGCCTCGCCCGAGGTGCGCAAGATGATCTCCGCCATCCTCGCCGGCTACGCGTGGGACAAGGAGAACCCCTTCGTGGCCGACAGCAAGCGCCGGCTCGGCGTGCTCGAGAAGCTGTGCGCGGCCTGAGCGCCACCCTCGCCCTGGTGGGGCTCGCCTCCTGCGTCACCCCGGCCCCGCGCCGGGGCGCGCCGGAGGTGGCCTTGCCCGCGCTCGCCCTGCCGCCGGCCTCGCTCGGCGCCAGCGTCAGCCTGACGCAGCGGCTGAGCTTCGCCCACGAGTTGGACCCGGGCGGCCCGCGCTCGCTGGAGGCCCTGCTGGAGGTCGACCCGGCGGCGCTGCGCCTGGCCGGCTTCGCGCTGGGCCAGCGGGTCTTCACCATGGAGTGGGACGGTGAGCGGCTGGAGGAGCAGCGGGACGCGCGGGTGCCCGAGCAGTTCCAGGCTCGGACGGTGCTGCGCGACATCCAGTGGGTCTACTGGCCCGCCCCCGCGGTGCGGGATGCGCTCCCGCCAGGATGGACGCTTGAGGACGGCCCGGGCCAGCGGGTCCTGCGGTATGGAGACAAGGAGTGGATGTCGGTGCGCTATGGTGGAGAGCCCCGCTGGAAGGGCCGCGCGGAGCTGGTCAACGCGGCGGAACACTACCGGCTGACCATCGACTCCCAACCCACGGAGGAGTGAGCCCGTGACGCCGCCCGTCTTCCTCAACCACCTCGGCGTGGTGTGCGCCCTGGGCCATGGCACCACCGAGGTGGCCCAGGCCCTCTTCGGCGCCCAGCCGACGGGCGTGGCCCCCAGCCCCGACTTCGCCTCCCGCGTGCTGCACGTGGGGCAGGTCACCTCGCCGCTCGTGGCCACGGACGCGCTGCCGGTGCACCTGCGAAGCCGCAACAACGCGCTCCTGCTCACCGCGCTCGCCCAGGTGCGTCCCGCCGTGGATGAGGCCCTGCTGCGCTACGGGCCCCAGCGCGTGGCCGTGGTCCTGGGCACCAGCACCTCCGGCATCGGCGAGAGCGAGGCCGCCATCAAGGTCCGCGAGGCCACGGGCGAGCTGCCCGCGCACTTCGACGTGCGACAACAGGAATTGGGCTCGCCCGCGCTGGCACTCAACCACGTGCTCGGGGTGAACGGGCCGTCGTTCGTCATCTCCACCGCGTGCTCGTCCAGCGCCAAGTCCCTGGCCACCGCGGCCCGGCTCCTGCGCTCGGGAATCGCCGACGCGGTCATCACCGGCGGCGCGGACGCGCTGTGCGCCTTCACCGTGGCGGGCTTCGCCTCGCTCGACTCGGTGAGCGAGGCCCGGTGCAACCCGATGAGCGTCCACCGCCGGGGCATCAACATCGGGGAAGGCGCGGCGCTGTTCCTGATGACGCGCGAGCCGGGGCCCGTGCGGCTCGCGGGCTGGGGCGAGTCCTCCGACGCTCACCACCTCTCCGCGCCCGAGCCCGGGGGACGGGGCGCCCTGGTCGCCATGCGGACGGCGATGGAGCGCGCGGGCGTGACGGCGGCCGACGTGGGCTACGTCAACCTCCACGGCACGGCGACGCCGCAGAACGACGCCATGGAGAGCCGCGCGGTGGCCTCGCTCCTGGGGCAGGCCGTGCCGTGCAGTTCCACCAAGCCGCTCACCGGGCACACGCTGGGGGCCGCGGGCGCGCTGGAGGCGGCCCTGTGCTGGCTGACGCTCACCGACGCCCACGGGCGGCTTCCGCCCCACTGGTGGGACGGCGAGGCGGACCCGGAGCTGCCCGCGCTGGCGCTGGTGAAGCCGGGAACGGCGCTGGGGCGCCCGCCGCGCTATGTCCTGAGCAACTCCTTCGCCTTCGGCGGCAGCAACGCCGCGCTTCTGTTGGGGACGGCCTGATGCGCACGCCCATTGCCTTCGACATCTCGGAGATTGTCCCCCACGCCGACCGCATGCGGCTGATAGACAGGGCGGTGGAAGGCGACGAGGAGGGCCTGGTGGCCGAGGTGACGCTGCGCGAGGACTGCCTCTTCCAGGAAGGGGGCGAGGTGGGCGGCTGGGTGGGCATCGAGTTCATGGCCCAGGCCATCGCCGCCTACGCCGGCTGGCGGCAGCGGCTGCAGGGACAGCCCCAGCGGATGGGCTTCCTCCTGGGCACGCGCAAGTACGAGTGCAGCCGCCCGTCGTTCAAGGTGGGCGAGCACCTTCGCATCGAGGTCCGCCGACAATTCTGGACGGACGAGGGCATGAGCCAGTTCGACTGCACCCTGGGCGTGGGCGGGGAGACGGTGGCCACCGCGGCGCTGACGGTGTTCCAGCCGCCGGCCTCGGTGGACCTGACGAAGGTGGGCAAGGATGAGTGAGAAGACGGTACTGGTGACGGGCTCCAGCCGGGGCATCGGCCGCGCCATTGCCCTGCGGCTGGCGCGCGACGGCTTCGACGTCGTGGTGCACTGCCGCGCCAAGGTGGAAGAGGCGGAGGCGGTGGCCGCGGGCGTGCGCGAGCTGGGCCGCGCGTCGCGGGTGCTGCGCTTCGACGTGGCCGACCGCGCCGACACGGAGAAGGTGCTGCTCGCGGACATCGAGGCCCACGGCTGCTACTACGGCGTGGTGTGCAACGCGGGCATCGCCCGGGACAACGCCTTCCCCGCCATGCCCGCGGAGGACTGGGACGCGGTCATCCACACCAACCTGGACGCGTTCTACAACGTGCTCAACCCGCTGAGCATGCCGCTGGTGCGCAGGCGCAAGCCCGGGCGCATCGTCACGCTGTCCTCGGTGTCCGGCCTCATGGGCAACCGGGGCCAGGTGAACTACAGCGCGGCGAAGGCGGGCATCATCGGCGCCACGAAGGCGCTGGCGGTGGAGCTGGCCAGCCGTGGAATCACGGTGAATTGCGTGGCGCCGGGCCTCATCGACACGGAGATGGTGGAGCCGCACGTCGTCGAGGAGGCGCTGAAGATGATTCCGGCGAAGCGGCTGGGCAGGCCCGAGGAGGTCGCCGCCGCGGTGAGCTTCCTGATGAGCGAGGACGCCGCGTACGTCACGCGGCAGGTCATCTCCGTGAATGGAGGGCTGCTGGGATGAAGCGGGTCGTCGTCACGGGCGTGGGCGCGCTGAGCCCCCTGGGCCATGACTGGCCGCAGGTGGAGGCCCGGCTCAGGTCGCTGCGCAATGCCGTGCAGGTCATCGAGGACTGGAAGCAGTACGAGGGGCTCAACACCCAGGTGGGCGCGCCCACCGCGCCGTTCGAGCTGCCGCCGCAGACCTACTCGCGCAAGACGATGCGCGGCATGGGCCGGGTGGCGCTGCTGGCCACGCGCGCCAGTGAGCTGGCGCTCGTCGACGCGGGGCTCCTGGGCGACGCGCTGCTCTCCAGCGGGAGGATGGGCGTGTCGTACGGCTCGTCCACCGGCTCGCCGCCGAGCATCGGCGACTTCGGCCGGATGCTGATGAACAAGAGCACCGAGGGCATCACCGCCACGTCCTACGTGCGCTCCATGTCCCATACGGCCGCCGTCAACATCGGCGTCTTCTTCGGGCTCACCGGGCGCATCATCACCACGTCGAGCGCGTGCACGTCCGGCAGCCAGGGCATCGGCTACGCGTACGAGGCCATCAAGATGGGCCGGCAGGTGGCCATGCTCGCCGGAGGCGCCGAGGAGCTGGATGCCACCGGCGCCGCCGTGTTCGACACCCTGTTCGCCACCAGCACGAAGAGCAACGGCACCCCGGAGCTGACGCCCCGCCCCTTCCACGCCCAGCGCGACGGCCTGGTGCTCGGCGAGGGCGCGTGCACGCTGGTGCTGGAGGAGCTGGAGCACGCCCGGGCCCGGGGCGCGCGCATCTACGCGGAGCTCATCGGCTACGGGACCAACAGCGACGGGCGCCACATCACCCAGCCGCACTCGGAGACCATGGCCCTGGCGATGCGACTGGCCCTGGAGGACGCGGGCGTGGAGCCGGGCGCGGTGGCCTACGTCAACGCGCACGGCACCGCCACCGACACGGGCGACGTGGCGGAGAGCGTGGCCACGAACCAGGTCTTCGGCGAGCGGATGCCCATCTCGTCCCTCAAGAGCTACATGGGACACACGCTGGGCGCCTGCGGCGCGCTGGAGGCGTGGATGACGGTGGAGATGATGCGCTCGGAGTGGTTCGCCCCCACGCTCCATCTGGATGAAGCGTCGGTGGACCCCCGCTGCGCCCCGCTGGACTACGTGACGGGAAATGGCCGAAGGATCCAGGCCGACGTCGTCATGTCGAACAACTTCGCCTTCGGTGGCATCAACACCTCGTTGATCTTCCGCCGGTGGCAGTGACGGAGAACTCCATGAAGAAGGCAATGCTGCTGTCGCTGCTCGCGCTCACCGTCTCCACCCCGGCCCTGGCGCGCGACACCGTGGTCATGATTCCGCTCAAGGAAGTCCTGGCCATGCCCCAGGCCCAGGAGAAGCTGGACGGCACGGTGCGCTTCTACCTGGCCGGCGCCAAGACGCCCGACATCGTCAAGGAGATGGGCGAGGACGTCTCCAACAAGAAGACCAACGGCCTCAACAAGTCCGACGAGGAGGGCTGCAAGTGGGCCACCCTCTCCGCGCTCATCGCCCTCCAGGAGGGCGCCAAGAAGCGCGGCGCCAACGCCGTGGTCGGCATCGTCAGCTACTACAAGAAGAACGAGCTGCAGCACGCGACCGAGATCGAGTGCCACGCCGGCACCTTCGCCATCGGCGTCGCCCTCAAGGGCACGTACGCGAAGGTCGCGGGCAAGAAGTAGCGCCTTTCCACGGGGGTCCTCGACCACCCCGGTGGCTTGGTTTGAGCCCCGTCCAAGTCGTAATTCGCGAGGAGCGGGAGGCCTGGACTAGGCTCCCGCGTCGTGACGCCCTACACGATGTTGCATCTGGCATTGGCCGGCGCCTTCCTGGTGCTCGCGCTGGTGCACCTGGCGACGTGGGGCGCGGTGCGCTCCCAGCGGGTGCAGCTGTGGCTGGCCACGAGCTTCCTGGGCTTCGCGGCGCTGAGCTTCTCCACCGGCGTGACGAGCCACGAGGCGGGGCGGCTGTTCATCGACACGCGCCCCTGGTTGCTGTTGGGCGCGCTGATGGCCATCCCCCTGCCCTACACGCTGCTGCGGGTGCTGTGGGCGCTGTTGGACCTGCCGCTGACGCCCTGGCGCAAGGTGTTGGTGGCGCTGGCGGTGGCCTTCGGCGCGCTGCGCATCGTGGACGTGCTGGGCTCGGTGCTTTCGAGCGCGAGCGTGCGGATGACGCCGGCGGAGCTGGGCCAGGCGACCTCCAGCCTGGGGTTGCCCATGTTCTGGTTGCTCGCCTTCACGGTGGGCGGGACGTGGGCGGTGGAGGCGCTGCGGGCGCTCAAGCGGCGCGGGGCCATGGCGGTGGCGGTGCTGTTCGCCGCGCTGTGCGCGCTCGGCATCCTGGGGCGGGAGCTGGCGGTGGACCTGGGGTGGACGCAGGGGCCGTCCTTGACGACGCTGGTGGGGATTCCCTTCCTGATGCTGGCGACGACGGCGCTGGCCATCCTCACCGCGCGCTCGCTGAGGGGCGCGGACCTGGGCACGGGCATCCACCGCTATCGGCGCTTGTCGCGGTTGGGGCGTGGCGGGATGGGCGAGGTGTGGCTCGCGGTGCGCACGGGGCGGGCGGGGTTCCACCGGCTGGTGGTGCTCAAGCGGATGGTCGACGAGGGGGGCGAGGACCTCGCGGTGCGGCTGCAGCGCTTCATCGGTGAGGCGCGCACCGCGGCGCGACTGCATCACCCGAACATCGTCTCCGTGCACGACCTGGGACAGGTCGACGGCGCGTGGTTCATCGTCATGGAGTACCTGAGCGGCGTGAATGCGCTGAAGCTCGCGCGGCAGGTGCGGCGCGGGAGCGTGGTGCCGCTCGAGGTCGTGGTGGAGATCTGCGTGCAGGCGCTGCGGGGGCTCGCGTACGCGCACGAGCGCGGCGTCATCCACCGGGACATCAGCGCGGACAACCTGGTGGTGACGTTCGACGGCGTGGTGAAGGTGGTGGACTTCGGCATCGCGCACGGGCTGGGCGCGCCGCAGGAGTCGTCCGTGTCCACCGCGTCCGTGCCCGCGCTGAGCCACCTCACCCAGGAAGGCGACGTCATCGGCAAGGTCGCGTACATGCCGCCCGAGCGGAGGGCGGGGGCCCCGGCGACGGTGTCCGGGGATGTGTATGCGCTCGGCTGCGTGCTGCATGAGCTGCTGTGGGGTGAGCTGCCGGGCATCGGCATGAGCCTCCAGCAGCGCGCGCTGTGGGATGGGCCCGAGGCGGCCGAGGTGAACCGGAAGCTGCGGGCCATCGTCGACCGGGCGCTGCACCCCATGCCCGCGCGGCGCTTCGAGGATGCGCGGCAGATGGAGCTGGCGCTGGAGGGGCTGAGGCCCGCGCTGCCTGCGGTGAATCTGGCGCGGTGGCTGCGCGAGGACTTCGTGGAGAAGTACGCGCATGAGTGCGCGCTCGCGGACTTGAGCGACCCCACGCCCGAGCAGGTGGAGGCGCTCCAGTCGCGCGCGCCCGGGGTGGCTCCGGTGGAGCTCGTCCCCACCCAGTTGGTGGCGCCAGTGGAGGCCGCGCCCACGGAGCTGCAGGCCACGCGCAAGCTGCGCGCCCCGAGCTGATGAAGCCGAGCGGCTCGTGCCAGCATGGCGTCCACAGAAGCCCTGCCGCGAGCGGCACGCCGAGCCTCGAGGTCCTCATCGCTCCGACCTGGCACAGACCAAGGCCGCCCCCTGGTGAGCTGCGGCGCGCGCGCTCCGAGCCGGAGCGCCCCTCGCGGCGTGGGGACGGAGGACCTCGTCGGTTGCGAGTGCCGCGCGTCTCCTCGGGGCGCTATGGGCCGGGGCGCTCCTGTACCGGGTAGATCCACCCCTCTCCCGAGCGCACCACGGAGGCGGGAGCACCACTGAACCCCGAGGCCCAGGCCGACGCGGCCGACAGCGCCGCGAAGAGCGAATCGAGCGCGTCGCCATCCGCGTCGGAGACCAGGGTGAGCTGGTCGCGGGTGGAGATGACCAGCCCGGTGGATGCACGAACGCATCGGAGGAGGTCGCGGCGGCGCTCGGCGAAGTCGCGGCCCTTGTATGGCCTGGGCAATCCCAACCAGCGGACGACCTCCGCGGGGAGCACCTCCACCACCGCCGGCCCGGGGTACATGCTCCACGGAGGAACGGCCCCGCGCCAGCCCGCGAGCGCACGCAGGCCCCAGTACGTCTGTCTGAACATGCGCAGGTTCGTGGGCGCGAACGGCGCCGAGCACGTCACGTCCGTGACGCGCTTCTTCTCCGGCCCCACCGCGTCCCTGAACGCTTCAGCCGAGGCATGCACCTTCGCCACCGCGGCCCCCAACCGCGAGGGGCCCGTCACGGGGAGCCCCAGGCGCTGGAGCTGGCTCGCCTCCAGGCTGAAGCAGAAGTCGAGCCCGGCCACGTCGGCGCCGTGGGACGACAACCAGGGCCCCAGCCCCTCCGCCACCACGAGCGCGCCTCCGGAGGAGAACGGGCGCACGAGCGACACGAGCCTCGCCCGCCCCGCCTCGAACTCCACGGTGGCGGCCCAGACCTTCCGGTGGGCGTGGACCGCGCCACTCCAGTCCACTCCCACCGCGCGCCCCTGCCGCGGGAGCCACATGCGGCGCGACGTCACGACCCGAAGCTCCCGCGCACGCTCACCCCAAGGGCCTCAGAAGTAGAGCCACCGCGCGCCCGTGGGCGAGCTCGAATACGCCGAGCACAGCAACGCGTCCGCGAAGCCACTGCCACTACAGCACGCCATCTGCGTCCCAATCTGACTGCGCAGGCAGGACTGGTTCGCATACTGGCTGCACGCGGGCAGCCCCGAGCAGGTGGACTGGGAGCACGCCGTGAACACCCCATCACACGTGACGCCCTGCCCGTCCGTGCCCGAGCACGTCGTCCCCGAACACGACACGGACGTGGACCCGGGACACGACACGGAACAGACGGCGAGCTGGGAATGCGTCGCGCCCTCCTCCGAAGGCGCCGCGGAGCCGGGCTCCAGCTCCGTCCCACCACATCCGATGAACGAAAGCGCGACGAACAACGCCAACATGACTCCCGACGGCTTCATGTGCGTACCCCCGGCTTGGACGGACAGCCGCGCGACTCTAACGCGCGAGGTCCGGGAGTTCGATGTGCCCCGCCCCACTCACCCTCACGATGAAGTGTCATCGGAAACGGGTGACCGCATCGTCAGCCCACGAAGCACCAGCTCGAGCATCTCCGAGAGCGCCGCACGCTGACGGGCGCCCTCCGCTGACGTGAGGAGCATTCCGGTGATGCCGTGGAGCCCGGCCAACAGCCCCATCGCGACGCTCCGGGGCTCGCGGACGACGAAGGCCCCCCGCGCCTTCCCCTCGACGATGATGGACTCCAGCAGCGCGAGCTCCCGCGCCCGGTCCTCCCGGAGGAAGGGCTCGGCGACGGGGATGAACTCCAGCATCGCGGTTTCAGGGAGCGAGAGCGTCCGCGTGACGCGCGTGAGCTGCGCCTCGCGCACCTCGATGAACGTGCGCAGCTTCGCTTCCGGAGTCGCCGCCCTGCGCACCGCGGCCTCCAGGTGGACGAGCGCCTCGCCCCGGTTGCGGTCGATGACGGCGCCGAGCAGGGCCTCCTTGCTCTCGAAGTGGAGGTAGACGGTCCCCTTGCCGATGCCCGCGCGCTTCGCGATGTCCTCGATGGAGGTCTTCTTGAAGCCGAGCCGGGAGAAGCTGTCCGTGGCGGCGTCGAGAATCGCGGTGCGGTGCTCGGAGCTCATTGGTAGATGGGTGGCGCGGTACCGGTCAGCGGCCCGTTTCCACCCGCCTCCTTTCAAACCGTACGTGCGGTTTT
>NZ_JAIQDF010000014.1:0-310492 GCF_020037055.1 Myxococcus sp. AS-1-15
CCCTCCGCAAGGCCGGCTGCCTCGCCGAGGGCTTCTGGCTACGCGATTTGTTAGAGAACTTCTGGCGACCTACTTAGAGGCGGATGCCGAAGTGCTCCGCCAGTACCCGGGCGCGAGCGTCCTCGCCCTCCACGGGGTGCTCCTCGCGGGTGGTGCCCCGGGTGAGGACGAGGGCGCCTTCCTTGAGGGTGACGCGGCCCTCCCGCGTCGCCCGGGTGCACAGGCGCCCCCGCGTGAAGATGGACTGGGGCGACGTCTGGTGGTGGTGGCACATGTCCACGAAGTCCCCGAGCGCGCGCGGGACGAGGGACAGGGAGTACTGCGGCTGCCAGCCGGAGTCGTCGCGCCGCAGGAGCATGAGCCGGTCGCCCTCGGGCGCCAGCCGGAAGTCGCGGCCGGCGCGTGTCTGCACGCCTCTCTCGTCCAGGCGCAGGGGCTCGAGGAAGCTGTCGCCGAAGCCCACGTCGACGAGCCACGTCCCCTCGCGGTCCTCCACCTGGAGCGTCAGGTGGTCGAACTCCGGGCCGAAGGTGCCGTCCCGGGGCTCGGTGGCTACGCGCGCGGACAGCGGCGTCACGCGCAGGCCGCGCGCGGTGAGCAGGCGGGAGAACAGCCCGTTGAGCTCGTAGCAGAAGCCGCCGCGCCGCCGGACGACGACCTTGTCGAAGAGCGCGTCCGGGTCCAGCTGGATGGGCCGGCCCAGGTGGATGTCCAGGTTCTCGAAGGGCACCGACTCCAGGTGGGCGCGCTGCAGCTCGGCGAGCGATGCGTGCGCGGGGGCGCCGATGCGTTCGAGGTAGCGGGCGGAGTCGAGCATGGCCCCATGTCTAGCGCGCTCGCGGGGCGCGCGCACCGTCTGCCCGCGTGGAGCGGGCTCCCTCTTGAACACGAGGGAGCCCGCACGGGCCCTCAGCGGGTGGGCGCCGCGGTGACCTGGGGCAGCTTGCCGATGAACGCGCGCACGCTGTCCTGGTGGAGGCGGTTGGACTCCACGCACAGCCGCACGGACTCCAGCGCCCGGGCGTAGGCGCGCGGCGCGCCCTCCAGCTTGTCGACGCGAGGCCCGAGGAAGGCCTCCATCTGCGCGCGGCTGGTGTCGTCGCACAGCGAGCCCGTCATCGCGATGAGCCAGCCCAGCTCATCCGAGCGGACGCGCGAGGCCAGCGCGTCGAAGTGCTCGCGGTAGAACTGCCACGCCACCGCCCGCGTCTCCGGCCCGCTGAACGCGCCCGCGAACAAGGGCCGCGCGTCGCGCACGTCGAACTCCGTCATCGCCAGCGTCAGGTTCTGCTTCACCAGCTCCGGGTCGCGGAAGGCCGACAGCGCGTTGATCATCTGGTTGCGCTCGTTGCGGTCCTCCGCCTTGCGCGCGCGGGTGAGGAGCTGCTCGTGGAGCGCGCGGTCGGAGTTGCGCGCCGCCACCGCCAGCGCCACCGGCACCGCCTCCGGGCTCACGCTGTCGCGCTGCGCCAGCCACTTCGTCACCAGGGCCTTGGCCTCGCGCGTGAGCGTGGGCTCGTCACCCATCATCGTCGCGAGCGACAGGAACAACGAGCGCGTCTGCTTCACCTCGTCGCTGTCGCCCTTCGCCGGCTGCCAGCCCAGCGCCCGGGCCCGCGCTCCGTAGAGCTTGCCCACCCAGGCGCGGAAGCGCTGCCGCTCGGCGGGCGTGAGCGAGTCCTCGCCCACCAGGTGCAAGAGGCGCGCGCCGCTCAGCGCGATGCCGCGGTCCGGGTCCTTCGCCGTGTCGTTCACCAGGGACAGCACCTCCCCGAGCCGCACGTCGCCCCGCTGCACCGCGCCCTCGATGTCCGCGAAGAAGGCCAGCCGCTCGGGCACCGTCAGCGACTTGCTGGCCACGCTGTTCACCTGCTGGAACTGCCGCAGCGTGTAGCTGGCGCGGTAGTAGCCCATGCCGCCCGCGTTGAGCAGCACCCACTGGGGGCAGCTCTTCATGGGCAGCTCCATCTCGCCGGTGCGCTCGGAGAGCAGCTGGCAGGCGCGCACGTCGCCCGCGCGGTCCCCGGCGCGCACGCACACGGGAACGGACCAGGTGGCGTCCTTGGACGCGGTGGAGCCCGCGGGCAGGAAGCGCTCCTGGGACAGCTTCAGGCGCGGCGCCTTGCCCGCGTCGCACACCAGCTGCGCGGAGATGTGGGGCGCGCCGGGCTGGTCGATGAAGTTGCGGAAGGAGCGCGCGACGTCGGGGCTCGCGGCCTGGGCGAGCGTGGCGGCGAAGTCATCCGACGTCGCCGTGCCCCACTCGTGCTTGCGGATGTGCGCGCGCAGGATGTCGCGCATCGTGTCCTCGCCCAGCCACGACTCGAACATGCCGATGATGGCGGAGCCCTTGGCGTAGGTGGTGGAGTTGTCGAACGAGCCGATGACCTCGTCATGCGTGTTGGCGGGCTTTCGCACCGGCAGCGCCGCGGCGAGCGCGTCCGCGCTCATGGCGCCCGCCAGCGCGTTGGTGCTCGCGTCCCGGCCGAAGCCCCAGCTCGGGTCGAACCCGTCCATCTGCTTGCGGTCCAGCCACGAGGTGAGCGACTCGTTCAGCCAGATGTCGTCCCACCAGCGGCAGGTGACGATGTTGCCGAACCAGTAGTGCCCCAGCTCGTGGCCCGCGATGTTGACGTACCACTTGCGCCGCTGGAGCGTCTCCTCGCCGGGGCGGATGAGCGTCAGGGGCTGCCCCAGGGCGACCAGGCCCGGGTGCTCCATGGTGCCCCAGTAGCGGGGCACCACCGCGACGTCGAGCTTCTCGTACGGGTACGCCTGGTCGAAGAAGTCCTCGAGCACGGTGACGATGCGCGGGGTGACGCTCGCGGCGTACGCCGTCTCCGCGCCGCGGCCCTTGGGGACGACGAAGCGCAGCGGCACCCTGTTGCGCCCGGTGGTGCCCGCGTCCACCACGTCGAACGGGCCCACCACGAAGGCGACGAGGTAGCTGGGCATGGGCTTGCTGTCGCGGAAGGTGATGCGCTGCAGGCCGTCCGGCAGCGTCTCCTTCGCCTCGATGGCGTGGTTGGCCAGCGCCACGTCCTCGGCCTTCACCGTGAAGCGCAGCTGCCAGGGCACCTTGAAGCCCGGCTCGTCGAAGCACGGGAAGGCGCGGCGCGCGTCCACCGGCTCGAAGAAGGTGTAGAGGTAGTTGTGGCCGCCCTCCTCCTGCGAGTACAGGCCCCGGCTGCGCTCCTTGTCGATTTGACCCGTGAAGGCGATGACGATGCGCGCCTTGCCCGCGGGCAGCGTCTCGGGCAGCAGCAGGCCCAGCCGGCCCTCGCTCGCGGTGACGGGCCTGGCCTCGAGCGCGCGGCCCTGCGTCTCGATGCGCGCGGAGGTGACCTCCAAATCCTGTCCGTGCAGCCAGACCTGGCGCACCGGCTCGCGCACGTCCACGTCGATGGTGACGGTGCCCGAGTGGGTGGACTCGGTGGAGATGAGCTTCAGGTCCAGCAGGTAGTGCAGGGGCTGGACGGTGTCCGGCAGGCGCAGCGCGGGGGGCTGGGCCTCGGGCCACTCGGGCGCCGCCGCCACCGTGGCCTCGGGCTTGGACGGCCCGGCGGACCCGGTGGCGTGGGTACAGTGGAGTGAGAGCAACGCGGGGACGAGGAGGAGGGAGTGCCAGCGCATGCCGCGAGGCTATCGCGCCCTCGACGATTGGCCACCGCGAAGCTTCCGTCCTGGATTCCGCGTGAGACAGGCAACGAACACCTGTCCCACGTCCGGACACGGAATGCGGGCCTGTCTCAGAAGCGGACGAGGAACGCGTCGTAGCTGCCCGCGTTGGTTCCGCCCAGGCTGCCGTAGGTGGAGCCCGTCACGTAGGCATTGCCGCTGGTGTCCACCGCCACGCCGCTGCCGACGTCGGGCAGGTGGGTGCCGACGACGCGCGTGCCCAGCTTGGTGCCCGAGCCGTCGTAGCGGGTGAGGAAGGCGTCCTGGCTGCCGGCGTACGGCTGGCCGTCCAGGGCGTTGGCCGTGTAGCCCGTGACGTTCACGGTGCCGTTGGCGGCCACGGCGACGCTGCTCGCGTAGTCGGGCTGCGCGCCGCCGAGCAGGCGGCTCCACTGGCGGTTGCCCACGGCGTCATAGCGGGCGAGCACCACGTCGATGGTGCCGGCGTTGGTGTGGCCGTCGATGGCGCCGAAGGTGTCGCCGACGAGGTAGGCGCCGCCGTCGGGGCTCACCGCCACGCCCTTGGCGTCATCGAGCTCGGAGAGGTCCAGCTGGCGCACCCACTGGGTGGCGCCGAGGATGTCCAGGCGCAGCAGGAACATGTCCGTGCCCGTGGGCGTGGTGGCGCCGTCGAGGCTGCCGCTCGTCTGGCCCACGACGTACACCTTATGGTCCGGCGTCACGGCGATGCCTCGCGCGATGTCGCTGCTCGTCGAGCCCAGCTGCCGGAGCCAGTACGGGTTTCCGGCGGAGTCGTAGAGGCCCACGAGGGCGTCGTAGTGGCCGGGGTTGCCGCCGTTGGCGAAGCTGCCGCCGGTGTAGCCGGAGAAGTACAGCGTGTCGTCCGCGCCGATGGCCAGGCCCGTGCCGAAGTCATCCATCTGCGTGCCCTGCTGGCGCACCCAGAGCTGCTGGCCCTGCGGGCTGTACTTGGCGATGAAGAAGTCATAGCCGCCGGCGTTCGTGTGGAAGCCCATCGAGCCGTACGTCCGGCCCGTCACGTACACGTTCCCCTCGGAGTCGGTGGCCGCGGCGGCGGGGCGGTCATCCTCGGGCGTGCCGAACTGGTGCACCCACTGCAGCGCGCCCGCGGTGTCGTACTTCGCGACGAAGACGTCGTTGCCGCCGGCCTTGGGCTCGGGGCCGAGCTGGCTGGTGGTGTTGCCCACGACATAGACGGCGGTGCCCGCGACGGCGACGGCGCGGGCCTGCTCGTCGAGGTTGGCGCCGAACTGCCGCGTCCACGAGGGCGCGGGGACCTGGGCCTGGACGGGGGCGGGGAGGCCCAGCGCGCACACGGCACCGGCGAGGGCGAACGAGCTCAACACGGGGAGCTTCATCACGGACTCCGTTTCGAAGAGGGGGGAAGCGAGCCGTGAAACGCGACGCGAAATGTCTCGTGACACGGCACTGATGCAAGAACACGGGACGGAAAGTCGCGGAAGATGGGTAATGAAAGACACGCGGGGTCCGCGCTGAATCCGGGCGTGAGTTGTCGTGGACCCGGTTGCAGTTGACGCGCTGTGACAGTTGCTGCGTCAGGTGGTGTTCAGGTCACGGTGAAGGCGCGGGCGAGGGTGAGGACCTCGACGCGGGTGGCGCCGGCGTCCAGGAGCGCGGTGGCCGCGGCGCGCGCGGTGGCGCCGGTGGTGAAGACGTCATCGAGGAGGAGCACGTCGTGCCCCGCGAGGTCGTCCGAGGCGACGAAGGCGTCCGCGACGTTGTCGGCGCGCTCGGCCTCGGTGAGGCCCACCTGTCGTTGGGTCTCCCGCGTGCGCGTGAGCAGCCCGACGGGGGCGCGCAGGCCCAGGTGTTTCGCCAGCGCGCCCGCGAGCAGTTGGGCCTGGTCGTACTTGCGCGCGTGGTAGCGGCGGGTGTGGAGCGGCAGCGCGACGACGAGGCGGGGCGCGCGGGTGAGGAAGCGGTGGGCCTCGGCCGCGAGCATCTCGCCGAGGGGCGCGGCCAGCTCCGGGTGGTCTTCGTACTTGAAGCGGTGGACGGCGCGGGCCACGGGGCCTTCGTGCGCGAACGGGGCCCAGGCGCGAGAGAAGGGTGGGGGAGCGGCGCGGCAGCGTGGGCACAGGCCGGCGGGGAACGGACCCGGCTCCGCGCAGGTGCGGCAGCACACGGGCGGCAGGCGCTCCACGGCGGTGTCGCAGGGCTCGCAGAAGAAGGCGCCGGGACCTGGGAGGACCTTCGCGCAGGCGATGCACGCGGGAGGGTAGAGCACGTCCAGCAGGGCCCTCAGCATGGGCGCGCGCTCGTGGACGCCCGCTGCGTGGAACCCCTGCTCCCGACTCGTGTCGTCCCCATCCCCATCGCCCGTTCCCCCACCGCCCGCTTGGGAACGCTAGGCGGCGGTGGAGGGGAGCGTCGAGTGGATTCGTGGGGCCCGGAGGGGCCGCGTGCTCAGGGCAGCACGCCCTGCCGGTTCATCTCCTTCGACTGCGGCAGGTTCATCACCTTGCACAGCGTGGGCGCGATGTCCGCGAGGATGCCGGGGCGCAGCTTCTGTCCCCGGAACGCCGGGTGGATGAGGTGGAAGGGCACCGGGTTCAGCGTGTGCGCCGTGTGCGGCTCGCCCGTCACCGGGTCCACCATCTGCTCGCAGTTGCCGTGGTCCGCCGAGATGGCCATCACCCAGCCGTTGCGCTCGCACGCCTTGCCGAGCACGCCCAGGCACTCGTCCACCACCCGCACCGCCTGCATCGCCGCGTCCAGCCGGCCGCTGTGCCCCACCATGTCCGGGTTGGCGAAGTTCGCCAGCGCGAAGTCATACGTCCCCGAGTCCAGCCGCCGCACCAGCTCCGCCGTCACCTCGCGCGCCGCCATCTCCGGCTTCAAGTCGTACGTCTTCACGTCGCGCGGACTCGGCACCAGGTGCCGGTCCTCACCCGGGTAGACGACCTCGCGCCCACCGTTGAAGAAGAACGTCACGTGCGCGTACTTCTCCGTCTCCGCCGTGCGGAACTGCCGCAGCCCCTGCCGCGCCAGAATCTCCGGGAAGATGTCCTGCGGCTGGTCCGGCGCGAACGCCACCGGCAGGTCGAAGGTCTCGTCGTACTGGGTCATGCACACGTACCGCCCCAGCCGGAGCCCGCCCCGGTCGAACTCCTTGAACGTCGGATACGCCAGGGCCTGCGTCAGCTCCCGCGCCCGGTCCGCGCGGAAGTTGAAGAACACCACCGTGTCCCCATCCTGGATGCGGCCCACGGGCGTCCCATCCCCGCTCGCCATCACCGTGGGCTTCACGAACTCGTCCGTCACCTTCTCCGCGTACGACGCGCGGATGGCGCTCAGCGCGTCCGGAGCCTTGGGGCCGCGCGTGTGCACCAGCGCCTCGTACGCCAGCTGCACCCGGTCCCACCGCTTGTCGCGGTCCATCGCGTAATAGCGCCCGCTCACCGTGGCGATGCGGCCCGTGTGCGTCTCGTGGAGGAAGCGCTCCAGCGCCTCCACGTAGCCCAGCGCGCTCTGCGGCGGTGTGTCACGCCCGTCCAGGAACGCGTGCACGTACACGTGCGGCACACCCCGCTCCCGCGCCGCCTTCAGGAGCGCGTACAGGTGCTCCATCGACGAGTGCACCCCACCCGGCGACACCAACCCCAACAGGTGCAGCGCCTTGCCGTCCGCCTTCACGCCGTCCATCGCCGCGCGGAGCACCGGGTTCTGCGCCAGCTCCCCCGACTCGGCCGCGCGGTTGATGCGCACCAGGTCCTGGTAGACGATGCGACCGGCGCCGATGTTGGTGTGGCCGACCTCCGAGTTGCCCATCTGCCCCTCGGGCAGACCCACGGCCAGCCCCGAGGTCTGTAGCTCGGTGAACGGGTAGGGGCTCGTCAGCTTGTCCAGGTTCGGCGTGCCGGCCAGGAGGATGGCGTTCGCCTCTCGCTCGTGGCGGATGCCCCAACCATCCAGGATGCAGAGCAATACCTTGTGCGCGGGAGTCATGCCCGAACCCTAACCACGCACCCGCCGGACGCGGAGGGGAAAAACGCGCTGCGACTCCAGGGCCGGCTTCTTCCCGCGGGCCCGCGCTACTCCTCGTGGGAGCGCGTCTTGTACGTCAGCACCGGCGCCAGCGTGGCCACCACCTTCACCAGCCCCGCCTCCACCAGGTCCGTCACCACCCGGTCGATGGCCTTGTACGCCTGCGGCGCCTCCTCGAAGAGCAGGTCCTTGTTCTCGCAGACGACGTGGCTCTTGAAGCTCGTCCGGGTGAGCGACTCCGCCGTGAAGCGCTCCTTGATGCGCTCCCGGGCCGCCGTGCGCGTCCACTTGCGCCCTGCGCCGTGCGCCAGGCTGTACGCGCTGCCCGTCCCATCCCCCACCGGCGCCACCAGATAGCTCAGCGCGCCACGACTGCCCGGAATCACCACGGGCCCCTCGTCCGCCGGCGCCGCCCCCTTGCGATGCAACCACCTCAGGGCCCCGTCCTCGCGTCGTGGGGTGACGCTGTTGTGGCAGACATCCAACACTCGCCGCGCCGGAGCGCCGATGCCATCCAGCACCCTGCGCGCCACCAGCGCCCGGTTGGCCCGGGCCCACGCCACCGCGTGGTCATGCCGCGCCAGGTACGCCCGCGCCTCGTCCGAGTCCGCCACCAGCCCGCCCGCCGCGTGCCGGTCCACGTGGGCCCGCAGAATCGCCTCGCCCAGTCCGCGCGAGCCCGAGTGCACCAGCAGCAGCAACCGGTCCGCCTCCAGCCCCAGCTCGGCGAAGGCCCGCGTGTCGTGCACCGCGTCCACCCGCTGCAGCTCGGCGAAGTGGTTGCCGCCGCCCACCGTGCCCAGCGTCCCCTCGAAGCCCGAGGGCTTCACCCCTTGCTCCGCCAGGAACCCCTCCACGTCACCGTTCCAGGGTCCCTCCACATCCAGCTTCGAGGCCCAGCGCTCGGCCTTCGACTTTCGCGCCAGCATCCCCACGTCCCACAACCCCATCCCACAGCCGATGTCGTTGCCCACCAGGTAGGGATAGAAGAGCCCCTCCGAGGTGAAGGCCGCGCCCACCGGCGCGCCCTTGCCCGGGTGCAGGTCCGGAAGTCCCACCGCGGCCTTCATGCCCGGCAGCCGCGCGACGGCCTCGAGCTGTCGCACCGCCTCCCCCTCCACCCACGACTGGGGCGAGGCGATGACGCGCACGGTGGCGGCGGGGGAGGGAAGGGAGGTCTCGGTGCTGGCGGTGCTCATGGGGCCCGTTGACGCCTCCTGTCCGACGGCCCTGACGCCAGCGCGCAAGGGGGCCAGGGAGGCCCGCCTGCCTACTTGTGGTACGGCTCACCCTTGAGGATGGTGAAGGCCCGGTACAGCTGCTCCACGAGCACCACGCGCGCGAGCCGGTGGGGCAGCGTCATCTTGGACAAGGACAGCGTCAGGTGGGCCTGGGCCCGCACGCTCTCGTCCAGGCCCTCGTCGCCGCCGATGACGAAGAGCAGGTCGCGCGAGCCCGTCTGCGCCTTGCCCACGTAGCGGCCCAGCTCCACCGAGTCGATGAGCGAGCCGCGCTCGTCCAGCGCCACCAGCCAGTCCTGCGGCTTTCGCTTCGCGAGGATGGCCTGGGCCTCCGCGGTCTTGGCGTCGCCGGGCTTGAGCTTCTTGCCGCTCGCCTCGGCGAGCTCCACCAGCTCGAAGCGGGTGTAGTGCCCCAGCCTCCGGGCATACTCCTGGACCGCCGGCTCGAAGAGGCCCGAGCGGTCCTTGCCGATGGAGAGCAGGCGGACCTTCAGGACACCTTCTCCCGGGCGGCGTCCGCCCAGAGACCCTCGAGGTCGTAGTGCGCGCGCAGGTCCGCGAGGAACAGGTGCGCCACCACCTCGCCGTAGTCGAGCAGCACCCACTGGCCCGTGTCCACGCCCTCGGTGCCCAGCGCGCGCTCGGGCGCGTCACCCTGCTTGAGCTGCACCTGGACGTTCTCCGCCATGGCGCTCACCTGGCGGTCGCTCTCGCCGGAGGCGATGACGATGTAGTCCGCGTACGACGTCATGCCCCGGACATCCAGGATGACGACGTCCAGCGCCTTCTTGTCGATGAGCAGCTGCGCCATGCGGCGCGCCAGGGCCTGCGCCTGGGGGTTCTCCGCGGGGCCCGTCTTCTGCTGCGGGGCGGCTGGCAGCTTCGCCTTCTTCTTGGGCCGCAGCGGCGTCTTGCCCGTCGTCTTCTTGCGCGCCGGGGCCTTGGCCTTGGCGGGCGCCTTGCTCGCGGCGACCGTCCTGCCCGTCGCCGACTTCTTGCCGCGCGCCGGCGCCTTCTTGGCCGCGCTCTTCTTCTTGGGGGTCGTCTTCTTCTTCGTTGCCATGTGCGGCGCACCCTACCGCACCCTTGGCAACACGCCATGGGTCCTCTAAGGGTCCTGTCCATGAGCGACGCCCGGCTGGAACAGTTCAAGAAGATGGTGGCGGACTTCCCCGACTCCCCCATGAGCCACTTCTCCCTCGGCAAGCTGTACTTGGACCGCAAGCAGTACGCCGAGGCCGCCGCCGCCCTGGAGCAGGCGGTGCGGCTGGATGGGACCTACGCGGCCGCCATGGTCTCCCTGGGGGACGCGCTGTCGGGCGCCGGGCAGTCCGAGCGCGCCCGCGAGGTGCTCACCCGGGCGAAGGAGCACGCCCTGGCCCAGGGACACCCGGGGCTCGCCGAGGAGATCGACGAGCGCATCTCCGACCTGGGCTGAGCCTCAGTCGCGCCAGGTGACGCCCACGCCGAACACCTGGCGGGAGTAGCTCAAGTCGTTGCGCGGCAGCCGCGTGCTCCACAGGCCCCAGGACAGCTCCAGGTCCACGCGCTCCGAGACGGGGCGCGCGAGCTTCAGGGACAGGGAGTTCTGCCCCTCGTCCTCCTCCACGAGGATGATCTCCGGCGACAAATAGATGCCGTCCGGGTAGCGCGTCACGCCCAGCGAGCCCTGAGCCAGCAGCGTCATCCGCCAGGGCAGCCGCACCCCGGCGTTCGCCGACACCCGGTGGCGCAGCACCGTCTCCCCGTAGCTGTTGGAGGAGACCTCCTGGTACGTGTAGCGCAGCCCCAGGGTCAGCGGCCCCCGGTAGTTGTAGCCGAAGCCCGCGGTGAGGGCGCCGTCCTCGCGCCGTCCCGGGGAGCTCTCCACGCCCGGGCGCGGGCGCGCCAGCGGCCCGTAGCGGCGCGCGCCCCAGTCGCCGAAGACGGACAGGCTGTGGCGCCGGTCGAAGCGGTAGCGCCCCAGCACCCCCAGCTCCAGCCCGCCGAAGTTCGCCGTGGGGTCCGGCCGGTAGACGAACCTGCGCGCGCCCGCGCGCACCCGCAGCGCCAGCCGCACGTCCGGGGCGTACTCCGCGAAGGCGCTCGCGCCCAAATCCGAGTACGCGCGGGTGCCGCCCCGCCGGTCCTTCGCGTGCCCCTCCGCGCCCAGGCCGAACTCCGTGCCCAGCGCCAGCGAGGCCTCGAGCGCGCCGGCCTGGATGAGCGTGTCCTCGTCGGAGAAGCCCGCGTACTTGCGCGCGCCCAGCTCGTAGCGGCCGACGAGCTGCGTGCGCTCGAACGTCCCCTTCCCCTCGGCCGAACCCAGCACGCTCAGCGCCGGGTCCACTCCGGGCGAAGGCGTGCTGCCGTCGGTGAAGTCGCGCGGGGCGTTGGTGTCCGCCAGCAGCCGCAGGGTGCCCTTGAGCGCGCCCTCCCACTCGGCCGCGGACGCGGGGCGGGCGGTGGCGAGCACCAGGAACACCAGGAGGGTAGGGCGGACGCGGGACACGACGCGGGGCACCATACCCGGCCTCGTGCCTGCACGCCCCACTCGCGGGAGGACGGGCCCGGCCGGTTGGCTGGCGACGGTGACGACACGGCTCGCGCCCGGTACATTGCTGGAATGCGCCCTGCCTCACTTCTCGCCGCGGCGGTCGGCCTCGGGCTGGCCGCCTGCGCCCAGTCGACGTTCATCACCGAGGTGAGGGGCGAGACGACCGTGCCCGCGAGCCTGCCGGGCGGCAGCACCGAGCTCAACGCCTTCCCCCCCATCAGCAGCTTCGCGGGGATGGACTTCGACCAGAACCAGGACTTCAAGAACCAGGGGCTCTCCAAGAGCGAGGCCACCTCCGTCCACGTCGACTCGCTCTCGCTCCAGATTCTCAGCCCCAACGACGTGGACTTCACCTTCCTGGACAACGTGGAGTTCTTCGTCCGCGCCGGAGACCGTGAGTCGCGCATCGCGTGGAAGAACGACCTGTCCCGTGGCAGCCCGCGCGCGCCCAACCCCACGCTGCGGCTGGACCTGGCGGACGTGGAGCTGCAGCCCTTCGTCGCCGCGCCCACCATGAGCATCATCATCCGCGGCAAGGGCCGGACGCCCGAGCGCGAGGTGCGGCTGCGCGCGGTGGTGCGGCTGGAGGTCGAGTCCGGGCTGCTCTAGCCCGAGGGCGGCCCTACTTCGTCAGCTCCTGCGCGCGGCGCTCCAGCGCGCCGGCCCGGCCATCCAGCTCCCCGGCCAGGGCCTCCAGGCGCCTGGCCTCGGCCTCCATCGCCGTGAGGTCCACCGGACCTCCGGCGGCCAGGTCCTGGGCGCGCACCCCGTCCACCAGGGGGCGGCGGTCCGTGGCGCGGACGGACATGGGCTCGGGGCGGCCCGTGGTGGGCGTCCCGGGGGTGTCCGGCATGGAGGGCTCCGGGGGCGCGCCCGTGCCCGGGTTGCCCGACATGGGCGGCGCGTCGCTGTCGCCGCTGGCCTCCTGGAACAGGCCACCGCCGCGGTCGCTGGGCTCCACCCGCAGGCTCCGGTCCGAGCTCATCCTGAGCCGCAGCCGCCGGTCCTGCTCGTCGAACATCGACTCCTCGCCCAGGAAGTCGCTCATCCGGCGGTCCAGGTCGCGCTCCTCGCGTGCCTCGGTGATTCGCGCGCGCATCAGCTTGAGCCGCTCGCGCACCTTGTCCTCGGCGTCGCGCAGGGTGTCCGCCTGCTCCAGCAGGTCCTCCGGGTCGTCGCCGCCCGTCGTCGTCCTGTCCAGCGTGGGGACCTTGGAGGCCGGCAGCGCCAGGCGCACCGAGTCGCGCTCGGTGCGCGTGGTGCGCATCACCTCCAGCAGCGTGGCTCGCTGGGCGCGGTCCACCGTCTTGTCCCAGGCCGTCATCAGCCGCCCGAGCTCCTCCGACAGCGCCTGGTGCAGCGCCACGTGCGCGCGCTCCGACTCGCCCTCGGCCGTGGACACCGCCTGCGCCAGCTGGGTGAGCGAGCCGCTCAGCTCCTGCGAGCGCCTCAGCGCCGTCTCCAGCTCCGTGCCCGTGGTCAGCCGCCCCTGGGCACGGGCCTTCAGCGCCTCGATGCGCTCGGCCACGCCCTGCAGCTCGTCGCGCAGCGTCTGCTGCTGGGTCCTCAGCGCCCGCGCTTCCGTCCTCGCCACCTGCGCCCGCGCGCGCGCCGCCTCCAGGCCGGACGCGGCCCAGGCGGGCACGCCCACCAGCAGGCACAACGCGAGGACGAGGGAGCGGGGGTTCATCAACACGCCCCCAGGAGCAAGGCGGATGCCAGCCCCGTGGCGCCCCCGTGTCCCCGCCTCGCGCGAAAAGCGCTGGGATTCCAGGCGTCTGGGCGCGCCGGGTGGGACGGGGTGGGGAGGGGGGGCCGGTGGAAAGTCATGGGGCGTGGGCCTGGGGTCACGGATTTCCGAGGATCACCCCTCCTCGGGCGCGGTGCCCTTGGGGAGGAAGCCATACTTCTCCAGCTTGTAGTACAGCGCCGACGTCTTGATGCCCAGCAGGCGGGCGGTCTCCGTCTTCACCCCGCCGGCCTTCTCGTAGGCGCGGGCGATGAGCTGCCGCTCCAGGTCCTCCAGGATGTCCGGCAGGGGCCTGTCGCCGTGCGGCACCGGCAGCCCCGCGTCCATGCGCGGCGTGCCGCCGGTGAGGTGGCCGGGCAGGTCCTGGGCGGTGAGCACCTCCCCTTCCGCGAAGACGAGCGCCTGCTCCACCACGTTCTCCAGCTCGCGCACGTTGCCGGGCCACGCGTGGCGGGCCAGGGCGCGCAGGGCGCCCTCGTCCAGCCCCGTCACCCGGCGGTTGACGCGCACCGCGTGCTTGGCGACGAAGTGGCGCGCCAGCGCGGCGATGTCCTCTGGGCGCTCGCGCAAAGGCGGCAGCACCAGCGGGACGATGTGCAGCCGGTAGTACAGGTCCTCGCGGAAGCGGCCCGCCTTCACCTCGGCCTGCAAATCCCGGTGCGTGGCGCTCACCACGCGCACGTCCACCTTGAGCGTCTCCTCGCCGCCCACGCGCTGGATCTCCTTCTCCTGGAGCACGCGCAACAGCTTGGTCTGCACCGCGTGGGGAATCTCCCCGATTTCGTCGAGGAAGAGGGTGCCGCCGTCGGCCAGCTCGAAGCGGCCCAGCTTGCGCTTCACCGCGCCGGTGAAGGCGCCGCGCTCGTGGCCGAACAGCTCGCTCTCCAGCAGCGTCTCCGCCAGCGCCGCGCAGTGCACCACGACGAAGGGCCCGTCCTTGCGCGGGGACTGCTGGTGCAGCATGCGCGCGATGAGCTCCTTGCCGGTGCCGCTCTCGCCGCGAACGAGCACCGTGGCGTCGCTCATCGCCGCCTTGCGCGCCTGGGAGAGCAGCTTCTGCATGGGCTCGCTGTCGCCCACCAGGCTGCCGTGCGTCAGGGCCGCGTCCGCGTCGTGCGCGGCGGTGCGCCCCTCCAGCTTCTCCACGCGCCGGCGGGTGCTCGCCAGCTCCAGCCCCTTGTCCACCTTGGCGCGCAGCACGTCGGGCGTGAAGGGCTTGGTGATGAAGTCGTAGGCGCCCTCCTGCATGGCCCGCACGGCCGTCTCAATCGTGCCGAAGGCCGTCACCACCATGACGACGGCGGAGGCGTCCAGCGCCTTGAGGGCCTGGGTGACGGCGATGCCGTCCATGCCGTCCATCTTCAAATCCGTGACGACCAGGTCGAACGGGGCCTTGCGGTATGCGGCCAGCCCGTCCGCGCCGCCGCGCACCGCGGACACGGCGTGCCCGGAGCGCGTGAGCGTGACGGTCATCCCCTCGCGGAGGGTGTCGTGGTCGTCGATGACGAGAATGCGCGCCATGCAGGTGCTTGCCCTCAGGTCCTCATGCCAGCGGGGCCGGCCGCCCCGGGTGCGTCCGCATGAGAACACACCCGGCCAGAACCCTACACCGCCCCGGGCGGGCCGGCCGCTTCCAGAAGGCGCTGGCGTGTGAGGGCCCGCCGGGGATACGTGGTCGCGCATGGAATCCCAGAACGCCCACGCCCTGCGGGAGCTCCTGGCGCGCCACGTCCCCGGGGACGACAAGGAGCGCCAGGACCTGGAGCGGATGCGCCACCACGCGGCCACGCTCGCCTCGCCCTTCTCCCGCGCGCAGGCCACGGCGCACTTCACCGGCAGCGCGGTGGTGGTGGACCCCCGGGGCGAGCGCGTGGTGATGGTGCTGCACGGCAAGCTCCACCGGTGGCTGCAGCCGGGCGGACACGCGGACCCGGCGGACGGCGGCGACATGGAGGCCACCGCCCTGCGCGAGGCGCGCGAGGAGACCGGCTGCCGCGTGGTGCTCCACCCCACCGCGCCCCGCCCGCTGGACGTGGACGTCCACACCATCCCCGCGCGCCGCGACGAGCCGGAGCACCAGCACCTGGACGTGCGCTACCTCGTCGTGGCCGAGGACCCGGAGTCGCTCGCGCACGACCCCCACGAGTCCTCCGGCGCGCAGTGGCTCACCTGGGACGAGGCGCTCGCCCGCGCGGACGAGGCGCCGCTCCAGCGCATGCTGGAGAAGGCGCGCCGCCAGGTGGCCCGCACCCCGTGACGGCGGGCGCGAGTCGCCGTCGGTCGGAGAGACAGGCCCGCTGTGGGGCACGCGACGCCTCCAGGTGCCCCCGGCTGAAATCTGAAACAAGGCGGTGAGAAAAGCGTCGGGCGACGACAGTCGCGTGGCCCCGTGGAGGTGCTGTCACCACTATGGGGCCGCCCTGGCGGGTGAGGGGGGCCATGTCGGTCTGGAACCCGCCGGGTGCAGGAGCCTCGTGCCGCCATGTCGTCTTCCGAGCAGGAAGTGCGCAGCCTCACGTCTCGTGTGCCCGTGCGTCGCTATGGGCCTCCGCCGCTGAACCCGTCGGCGCATCCCCGCTGGCTCGAGTCCATGCTGGATGCGACCCGCCGGGACTGGGACGCGGCGTGCTGGCCTCCGCTGTTCCGCGCCACCGCCGAGGGCCGGCGCCCGCCGTTGGTGTACTGGCGCCGCGTGCTGTCGCAGTTCTTCCTCATCGTCGAGTCCTTCCCCAAGTACATGGCCCTGTCGCTGGCCAAGACGACATACGGCCGCTCCGAGGGGGACGCGAGCATCCGCCGCTGGCTCCTGCAGAACCTGGCCGTGGAGGCGCGCCACGCGGAGTGGTTCATCGACTGGGTGCGCGCGCTCGGCCTGGAGCCGGAGGCGCTCTTCCAGGTGCGGCCGCTGCCGGAGCTCCAGGCGCTGCACGCGCACCTGCGAGACACCTGTGCCCGGGGCACGCTGGCGGAGGGCATCGCCGCGTCCAACTGGGCCATCGAGGGCATCACCGGCGTGTGGACGCGCGACGTGGTGGAGCCCTTCCGCGCCTATGCCGCGGACGGCGCGCGCATCGACGCCAGCGCGATGATGTGGCTCAAGGCGCACGCTCGCTATGACGACCTGCACCCGGTGGAGGCGCTCGAAATCCTCAAGCTCTGCACGGACCCCACCGGGGACGAGCCTGCCCGGGTGCTCGACGCCACGCGCAAGTCCCTGCGCCTGTATACCTCCGCCATCCGCGCCTGCTGTGTGGATTGAGGCTGAAATCGCCGCGTCTGTCTTCTTGCTCAACCTTTCCGGGGGAGGTTGATTTCCAGATTGTGTATGCCTTTCGACGAGCGCCCGGCTGACGGGAGTGCAATGTCTGGAACCGGGCGTGCGCCGCTCGCTTTCGTCTCGACGACGTGCGGAGAATGGGGTCGTCCGCCATCCCTCCATTCCTGGACTCACCGCGTCCCCTGGCCGGAGGCGCGGGAAGGCAATCCCGCATGAGCATCGAAGATTCGTTGATTCGCGAGTATCGCTGGCGCGCGCTCAGGGTGTTCATGTCCTGGGTGGTCCCCGCGGCGCCCATCGCGGCGTACCTCAACGGCATGTCCATGGGCGTCGCCGGGTGGGAGGGCGTGAGGGCGGTGGCGTGGGTGCTGCCGCCCATCCTGGTGGGCCTGGGGATGCTCTACCCCGCGCTGCTGATGCGGTGGATGGTGGGCAACGCGCTGCGCTCGCGCGCGGGCGACAAGCCGGGTGAGCGACTGGAGCGCATCCTGCGGCTGCCGTGGCGCGTGGCGGTGGGGACGTCGTGGGTGGGGTGGACGCTGGGGGGCTTCTGGTTCAGCCTCCACGTGTGCCTGACGTGGCACAAGGATTTGTCGCAGGTGGTGCTGGGGACCATCATCGGCGTGTGCTGTGGCGTGCTGCTGGGCTTTCCCATCAGCGTCTCGCTGGAGCGGATGTTGTTGCCGCTGGCGCTGGAGGAGCAGCGCAAGCACGCGACGG
Source organism: Myxococcus sp. AS-1-15 (assembly GCF_020037055.1). Classification (NCBI taxonomy): domain Bacteria; kingdom Pseudomonadati; phylum Myxococcota; class Myxococcia; order Myxococcales; family Myxococcaceae; genus Myxococcus; species Myxococcus sp. AS-1-15. The sequence goes on from NZ_JAIQDF010000014.1 coordinate 17,193, forward strand.
TGGCGCTGGCGGGCGGCGGCTTCTCGTGGCCCCGGCAGGCGTGGTTCCTGCCCTTCACCTTCGGCGGCTCCATCATCTCCGCGCTGGTGCTCAGCGGCTGCGTGGTGGTGGTGAAGCTGGAGGCCATCCGGGACACGCTGGCGCTGGAGCTGGAGTCGGAGGGCGCGCGGCGCTCGGCGCGGATGCTGATGGAGCTGGGCGGGGTGCTGGCGGGGGAGCTGACGTTCAGCCTGGCGTGGGTGGGCGGGCTCCTGCTGCTGCCGGGCATCACCATGTGGATGCTGGCGCGCAGGCAGGCGCGGGCGGCGGACGCGGTGGGGCAGGCGATTGAGTCCGTGGCGGCGGGGCGCGTGGTGGCGCCCGCGTGGGTGTCCACGGACGAGATGGGGGACCTGGCCGAGGGCATGAACGCGGTGCTGGCGCGGCTGCGTCAGCTTCCCCTGACGCTGCAGGCCTCGGCGGCGCGGCTGGGAGAGGCGGGCGGGCACCTGCGCGCGGCGAACGACGCGCAGCAGCAGAGCCTGTCGAAGCAGTCGGCGGCGCTGCACCAGGCGCAGGTGACGTCGGAGGAGATACGGCGCACTTCGAGCATGGCGGCGGACCGGGCGGAGGCGGTGCTGCAGGTGGCCCGGCGCGCGGAGGCGCTGGGGCTGCAGGGCGAGGCGGCGGTGGAGAAGAGCGTGGCGGGGCTGGCGGACATCCGCGGCGCGGTGGACGGCATCCAGCAGCGGCTGGACAAGCTGGCCCGGAGCGCCTCGCTGATTGGCGACATCACGGAGACGGTGAAGGACCTGGCCGCCCAGTCGCACCTGCTCGCGGTGAACGCGGCCATCGAGGCGGCGCGCTCGGGGGAGCAGGGCAAGGGCTTCGCGGTGGTGGCCCGCGAGGTGCGGGCGCTGGCGGACCAGTCGCTGCAGTCCACGCGGCGCATCCGCGACGTGCTCCAGGACGTCAGCGTGGGCATCCAGGACGCGGCCCGCATGGGCGAGCAGGGCGTGCGCACCATCGGCACGGGGCTGGACCAGATGCGGGCGTCGGGCGACTCGCTGCGGGCCTTGTCGCTGATGTCGCAGGAGAACTCGGCCGCGGCCCGGCAGATTGCCGCCGCCGTGACGCAGCAGAACGCGGGCATCTCGCAGATCTCCATCGCCGTCTCGGACCTGTCGCAAATCATGGACGAGACGATGAAGCGCCTGGAGTCCACGCAGGAGGCCACGAGCACGCTCGCGCAGGTGTCCGGCGAGGTGGGGCAGATGGCGCGTCAGTTCAACGAGGCGGGCTGACGGCGCCCAACGGCAGCGTCAGGGTGAAGGTGGTGTCGCCCGGCGTGGACGTCAGGTGCAGCTCGCCCCCGTGGGCGCGGGCAATCTTGCGCGCCAGGGGCAGGCCCAGGCCGGTGCCCTTCTCCCGGGTGGTGAAGAAGGGCTCGAAGATGCGCTCCTTCTGGAGGTCGGGCACGCCCGCGCCGACGTCGTGGACCTGGATGGCGTAGCGCCCGTCGCGCACGGCGCCGTGGATGCGCACGTGGCCTCCGGATGGCGAGGCCTGCACGGCGTTCTTCACCAGGTTCAAGAGGGCGGCGGTGAGCAGGCTGCCGTCGGCCTCCAGCAGGGCGGGAGAGGCGTCCACGTCCAGGACCACGTTCCGGGACTGGGCCTCCGCGGAGGACAGCTCGCTGACGATGGACAGCAGCGCGGGGGCCTCCACGGGCGCGCGGGCCAGGGGCTGCTCGCGGGCGAAGGCGAGGAAGTCCTCGACGATGCGCTGCAGGAAGGCCACCTCGCGCTGGATGCGCTCGACGTGCGCGCGCGCGTCCTCGTGGGCGCCGGCGCGGAGGTCCTCCTGGAGCAGGCCGGAGAACAGGGCGATGCCGCCCAGGGGGTTTCGCACCTCGTGGGCGACGCCCGCGAGCATCATCTTGAGCTGTCTGTCCCGGCCCTCCAGCGCGCCGCGCATCTCCTCCAGCTCGCGCGCGAGCACGCCGATTTCGCGCGTGGGCTCGGGCGGCACGGGCGTGGTGAGGTCGCCCCGGCCGATGCGCAGGGCGGAGTCCATCAGCCGGCGCAGGGGGCGCGCGAGGCCCCGCGCGGTGAGCAGCGCGACGACGGCGAGCGCGGCCAGGGCGAGCGCGCCCATGATGGCGAAGGTGCGCGACAGCCGCTGCAGGGGGCCGAAGAAGGCCGCGCTGCCCTCCACGCCCACCGCGCCCACCACCTGGCCCGCCAGGGTGATGGGGGCATAGCCCGTCTTGTAGAGGCGTCCGTCGGAGCCGGTGAAGAGCACCTGGCTGGCGGCGTGCTGGCCGGCGAAGACGCGCGCCAGCTCCAGCCTGTCGCGCGCGAGCTCCGGCACCTCCGCGCCCACGGGCAGGCCGCCGCCCACGTCCGCGCGGACGCGGCCCTGGACGTCGACGGCGAAGACGCGGCGCACGTTGCTGGCCTCGCGCACGCCCTCGAGCAGGCGCACCACGTTGCGCCAGGTGCGGGTGCCGCCCACGTCGTCGCCGGGTTCGATGGTGAGCATGCGCTCGCCGTTGAGCTGGCTGGCGGTGGCGGCGGCGATGTTGGAGAGGCTGGTGCCCAGCTCCTCCTCGAGGATGGCGCGCGCCAACTGGTACACCGCCGTGCCCGTCACCGCGAGGATGAGCAGGGTGGGGACGAGGAACGCCGCCAGCAGCCGCGTCGACAACAGGTGCGGGACGTCCCGCCAGCGGAAGGTGTCTCGGCGCTCCGGGCTCATGCGTGGGCCGGACTCTAGCCGAGCCCTGCTTCGAGGGCCCTTCCTCCTCTGCTAGAAGGCGGAGCACCGCATGTCCTCTCCTCTTTCGACCCGCGCGCGCGAGGGCCTCCTCATCCTGGGGGCCTCGGTCCTCGGGACGCTGCTGTTCTTCCATCGGCTGCTCGCCTCGGGGGGCGTGTTCTGCGAGCGGGACATGCTGCGCGTGTACGCCCCGACGCGGGAGTACTGGGCGGCGTGTGTAAGCCAGGGCGCGTGGCCTGGCTGGTATCCCTTCAACGCGCTGGGGCAGCCCTTCGCGGGCGCCACCGTCACGGGCGCGTTCCACCCGGCCAACGTGCTGATGCTGCTGTTCGACGGCCCGGTGGCCCTCACGGTGATGGTGCTCGCGTGTTATCCGCTGGCGGCCACGGGCACGTACCTGTTCCTGCGGGCGCGGCGGGCCAGCATCGAGGCCTCGGTGCTGGGGGCGCTCGCCTTCACGCTGAGCGGCTATCTGGTCAGCCTCACCAGCAACCTGCTGTACCTCCAGGCCGCGGCCATGCTGCCGTGGCTCCTGCTGTTCTCCGACGCGGTGCTGACCCGGGCCTCGCGGGCGGCGGCGGGCGCCCTGGGGGTGACGTTGGCGCTGGTGCTGCTCGCGGGCGACCCGCAGGGCTTCACGGTGGGCGGCGCCACGGTGGCGCTGGTGGTGCTCCTGGGGCCGCTCGGCGAGGGCGTGTCCCGACGGCGCGCGGTGCTGGTGGCGGGGGCGGGGCTCCTGCTCGCGGTGGTGGTGTCCACGGCGCAGCTGTGGGCCTCCGCGTCGGTGTTGCCGGAGACCTTTGCGCAGCGGCGCACCGCGGAGGCCGCGCAGCTGTGGTCCGTGCATCCGCTGCGCGTGCTGGACCTGGTGGTGGGCAATGTCCTCGCGCTGGAGCCGCCGCTCCGGGGCGCGGTGGCCCAGGGGTTGTTGGGCCTGGGGACGGCGGACTTCTGGGCGCGCTCGCTCTACGTGGGCTTGCCGGTGGTGTTCCTGGCGGGCGTGGCGGCGTGGGCGCGGCGTCGGGAGCGCTGGGTGCAGCTGGCGCTCGGGTTCGTGGGGCTGGCGGGACTGTTGATGCTCGGCCGGCACACGCCGCTCTACGGATGGGTCTACGAGCTGCTGCCTCCCTGGAGGGCCTTCCGCTATCCGGAGAAGCTCACCGTGCACGCCGCGTTCTGGCTGGCGGTGCTGGCCGCGTGGGGCGCGGACGTGCTGCTGGGGCGCACGCGGGACGAGCGTCGACGCACGGCGTGGGGCCTGCTGGCCACGGGCGTGGGGGTGTTGCTCCTGGCCATGACGGGGACGGGGCTGTGGCTGGCGGAGTCCTTGCGCGGGCTCTACGCGGGGCCCGCCGAGGTGTGGCGGGAGGTGTCGCGACAGTTGGGCGAGCGACTCACGGTGGAGGCGGCCTGCATGGCCGTCACCTGCATCGCCATGGGCGGCGTGGCCCTGTTGCGCGTGCCCTCGCGGCGGGTGGGCGTGGCGTGGGTGGCGCTGCTGGCCGTCGACCTCGGGCGCGCCACGGAGCCCGCGTATGTCTCCTGTGCGCGGAGTCTGCTCGATGCGCCGCCACCGTTCGTCGAGACGCTCCAACAGCGCGTGGGGGAGCCGTTGCAGGGACGGGCGCGGGTCTTCACGGCCGCCGGCATCGCCCTGCCGGAGACGATGGAGGGGCTGACCCCGGACGAGACGCAGGTGGCGGGCGCGCGCGTGGTGCTGGCGGCGGACTCGGCCGCGTCCTGGGGCGTGGAGAGCGCGAACTGGTATCTGCCCGCGCTGTCCGCCCGCGTGGCGGACCTGCTCAAGGACCCGCAGCCGTGGTGGAACCGCTTCGGACCGCTCGCGGGCGTCGGGTACTTCGTCGCCGACGAGCAACAGGTGAAGGCCCGGGGACTTCAGAGCACCGTGCTCGCCACGAGCGAGCCGTTCCGCGTGGCGCTGCTCGCGCACCCCCGACCGCTGTCGCGGGTGTATCTCGCCGCGCCTCGCTGCGTGGCGAGCGCGGAGGAGGGACTGGCGCTGCTCTCCTCGCCCGGCTTCGTTCCCGGACTCCAGGCCGTGGTGGAGTGCCATGCGCCGTTGCCCGTGCCACCCGAGGGTGAGCCCCTGGGGGAGGCCAGGCTCGAGCGATACGGCGTGGACGAGGTGGAGGTGACGGTGCAGGCGAAGCACCCGGCGGTCCTGGTGCTGTCGGATGCGTACTTCTCCGGCTGGAGCGCCACCGTGGACGACGTGCCGACGGAGGTCCTCGTCGCCAATCACGCCCTGCGCGCGGTGGCAGTCCCGCCGGGGGCCCACCGCGTGGTGTGGCGCTACTCACCGCCGGGCGAGGGCGTCTCGATGGCGGTGAGCGGCCTGGGGTTCCTCGTGTGCCTGCTCCTCATGGTGCCCTGGCCGCGCCGCCCGCGGCCTGCGCCCGGAGTCACGCTCCCCGGGCGCTCACCCACCCCTCACTGACACGAGAACGTGTACGAGCCGGGGGTGCTCCAGGTGCCGTCCGCGTTGATGTTGCGCACGGTGTAGCCGCTGAACGGATAGGGCGAGTTCCAGCAGTCGCTGGCGCGCACGTCGTTGCGCACGGCGGCGGACAAATCCCAGTTGCCCCGGCGGCGCAGCTTCTCGTACGCGGCCACGCGGTCGATGGCCTGCAGCCACGTGGCGTCCGCCGCCAGCACGTCGCGGCGCTTCTCCAGGAAGCGCTGCAGCCACGAGGACTCGGTGATTCCGTTGTAGCCCACCGCCGGTGCCACCTGGGCCGTGTTGCCCAGCGCGTTGTTCGCCGCGCGCACCAGGCTCTTCACCCCCGACTCGCCGTGGTTGATGTACGCGTCATACAGCGCCATCTTCGACAGCGCGCTCGTGGCGCCCCACTTGTTCGCCTCCGCCATGGCCGGCGTGTAATAGAACTGGTCGCTGACCTGGTCCTGGCACGCCTTGAAGTCCGCGCGCGTGGTGGTGTTGTTGTAGCTGGCGGCCCAGTCCGCCCGCCAGTTGCCGATGACATCCAGCTCCGACGTGGATGGCTGCGATTGCCCCGTGGACAGGAAGCGGTTGTTGATGGTCGTCAGCCCCGGCATGTACTTGGCCATCAGGTTGCCATTGGCCGCGCTGCGCCGCGCGTTGTAGCACTGGATGACCTGGATGGCGTCGCCCGTGCCCGTGCAGAACCCCGCGCGCCCGCTGGTGTACCCGCGCCCGTCCTGGATGTTCTCCGAATACGCATACGCGAGCACCGGCGTGTCGTTCTCCCAGATGCTCGTGAGCCCCTCCGACACCTTCTTCTGGTTCTCCGTCAGCCCACCTCCCGGAGGAGGCGGCGTGCTCCCGCAGCTCGGGTCGCTGATGACGATGTTGCTCGCCGTCCACGACGTGTTCGAGTTCGTCGAGTAGTAGAACGTGTAGGACGCGTTCACCCCCACCGTCAGCCCCGAGGTGCGCGAGTACGTGCACGTACTCCCGCTCTGCGTGTGCGTCCAGCCCGGCTCGTCGTGGTCGCACGTCACGCCGCTGGGAACCCCGAACGCAATCGTCGGGCTCGTCATCGCCGCCGCGCCCGTGTTCTTGAAGACGATGGTGCCCCACCAGTCCGCGCCCACGTACGTGTTCGTCGTAATCACATACGCGCAGGCCGCGAGCCCCTGCTCCCCACGGGCCTCCTCCACCGGCCCACCTCCCACCTCCGCCCCACCACACCCCACCAGGGCCCCCGCCCACAGCAGGGCTCCGCACTTCATCCACAGTGAATCATTCCGATGACGACCCATGGGCGCTCTCCTTTGCGCGGTGTCTTCCTTCAGCTACCTCCGAAAGAGCGGAAAGTCAGTCAAAACCGGCTCGACGCCCGCTTGCCTGCCCTGCGAACGGACCGGCCTCCGTTCGAACGCGAACCGGCGTGCTTAGGTTTGCGCCAGACACATCAGTGCGACCCGAGGAGGAAGAGATGTCTTTGGAAACGATTCTAGTGTGGGCGGTCATCGGCCTCATCGCCGGGTGGTTGGCGTCGGCCGTGGTCGGCGGGGGCTACGGGCTCATCGGCGACATCGTCGTGGGTGTGGTGGGAGCGTTCCTGGGCGGCTTCATCTTCCGTGCACTGGGAGCGGGCACGCCCTTCGGCGGCCTGGCCGGGACCATCTTCGTGGCCTTCATCGGAGCGGTGGTGCTGCTGCTCATCCTGAGAGCCATCCACTCGACACGCGTCCGACGCACATGAGTGGGCGGCTTCAGGTGCCGCGCCAGCCCTCGAGGGCGGTGACGACGGCGGCGAGCACCATGAGGCCTCCCACGGCCTGAGCCACGCGCGCGCTGGCGGAGGGACGTGACTCCAGCCAGCCGCGCGCGCGGTCCGCGACCAGGGTGATGGCGCCGTACACCGCGCCCTGGGTCAGCGCGATGATGGCCCCCAGGACCAGGGCCTGCAGCCACAGCGGCCCATACTCCTTCCGCAGGAACTGGGGGAAGACGGCGAGCATGAAGACGTAGGCCTTCGGGTTGAGCAGGTTGGTGAGCGCTCCCCGGCGGAACGTGGCCAGGGCGGAGCGCTGGCCGGCCTGCGAGGACGGGGAGAAGGTGGACGGGCTTCGCACCAGCGCCACCCCCATCCACGCCACGTAGAGCGCCCCCACCCAGAGCAGCACGTTGAACGCGGCGGGCATCACCGCGAGCAGCACCGCCACCCCCGTCGCCCCCACCGCCACGTGACACACGCCGCCGCAGATGATGCCGCCCACCGCGGCCAGCCCCGAGCGGCGTCCTCCCACCAGGGAGCTGGCCAGGACGAAGGCCATGTCCAGCCCGGGGAGGATGACGATTCCGGACACGAGCACGAAGAACAGCCAGAGGTGGGACGTCTGCGTCATGGGGGCGCCCTCCAGGGGAGCGGGGAGGGCGGCACCGTACGGAGCATGTAGGGCGGAATCGGCCCTGATTCGAGCGCGCCTGGCGTTAGGTTCCCGACCTATGTCCCGGCCCACCACGCGCGTGCTCACCGTGCTCGAGTTGCTGCAGACCCATGGGCGGATGAGCGGCTCGGAGCTGGCGCGGCGGCTGGAGGTGGACCGGCGCACCGTGCGCCGCTACATCCTGAAGTTGGAGGAGCTGGGCATCCCCATCACCGCCGAGCGCGGCAGGGACGGCGCCTACATGCTGGTGGCGGGCTTCAAGCTGCCGCCCATGATGTTCACCGAGGACGAGGTGCTGGCGCTGTCGGTGGGGCTGCTCGCCTCGCGCGGGCTGGGCCTGGCGGAGGCGGCCCCCGCGGTGGAGAGCGCCCAGGCGAAGCTGGAGCGGGTGATGCCCGCGACGCTGAAGCGGCGCGTGCGCTCCGTGGACGAGTCGGTGACGCTCGACATCTCCCGCGCCCGCGAGATGGCGGACAACACCGCGCTCGTCGCCCTGAGCTCCGCGGCCCAGCTGCGCAAGCGCGTGCGCCTGGGCTACCGGGGCGCGCGCGAGGAGGACACCGAGCGCGACTTCGACCCGTATGGCCTCGTCTGGCGCGGCGGGCGCTGGTACGCGGTGGGCGTCTGTCACCTGCGCGAGGATTTACGCACCTTCCGGTTGGACCGGGTGCGCGCGGTGCTCCCGCTCGACGTCCACTTCACGCGGCCGGACGGCTTCGACGCGCTGGCGCACGTGGAGGCCGCGGTGGCGTCGCTGCCGCGCGCGTTCGCCGTGGAGGTGCTGCTCGACACGGACCTGGCCCGGGCGCGCCAGCACCTGTTCGCCACGCTGGGCGTGCTGGAGGCGGTGCCCGGCGGCGTGCGGCTGTCGGGGCAGACGGATGACCTGGACTGGTTCGCGCGGGAGCTGTCGCGGCTGCCCTTCGCGTTCCACATCCAGCGCCCCGACGGGCTGCGCGCCGCGCTGGAGGCCCGCGCCCAAAAGCTGCTGGCCCTGGCGCGCGGGGGTGGCTAGCGGGCCTCCTGCCGCTGCCGACGCCGGAACTCGGCCACCTTGGCCTTGTTGCCGCAGCCGGACATGGAGCACCAGCGCCGCAAGCCCGAGCGCGAGGTGTCCACGAAGAGCAGGCCACAGTCGCGCTGCTCACACGTGCGCACGCGCTCCGCCAGCTCGCCGCCGAGCAGCTCCGCGCCGTCGCGCGCCACCGTCACCAACAGCCCCCGGATGTCCGCGCCCGCCCAGAACAGCCCGCGAGGCCCCAGCTGGGGCGCGGGCGGCGGCTCCGCGGCCCAGCGGTTGAGGATGGAGCGGTCCCTCGCGGAGAAGTTCTCCCCGCGCGCGCGGGCCAGGGCCAGCCGGTGGAGCGCCTCGCGCAGCTCGCGCGCCTGGGCCAGCTCCTCCGCCGTGGGCTCCTGCACCTGCGCCGCCAGTCCCGCGGCGATGAGCCACCGGCCCAGGTCCTTCGGCGTCTGGAGCAGCTCCTGGGGCGTGTCCTTCAGCCGCCCCGCCAGCGTCGCAGGCAGGTCCAGCGACACGCGCCCCGCCCGGAACGCGAAGCCGTCCCTTCGCTCTCCCTTGGAAATCGGCGGGGAGGGGGGAGCAGCGCGTTGCCTGGCGACCATGGAGAGACCTCGAGGAGGGGGGAACCGCAATGGCAAACTACCTGGAATGCGCGCCAACGCACGCGTGAAGTTGGTAACCCTTCCATGGGGTTTCATTCCGACGCATGCATGGTTTTCACCCCGTGTCTGGCTTCGGAGCCAGGCGCGCGCGGGTCACTAGAGGAGATGCGCGAGGGCGCATGCACGCATCGTCCTGGTGCGGGCGCGCGCCGTCACCCCGTCGTCATCGGCTCCAGAGGAAGTCGACGAGCACGAGGTAGTGCGTGGAGGCGGCGGCGATGACCATGAGGTGGAAGACCTCGTGGTAGCCGAAGACGGCGGGGCTGGGGTCCGGCCACCGGCGCGCGTAGACGACGGCGCCCACCGCGTAGAGCAGGCCGCCCAGGAGGAGCCAGGTCGCGCGAGTCGAGCCCACCACCGAGGGCAGCCGCAGCATCACCGGGGCGGAGAGCGCGCCCAGGATGACGTAGAGCACCGAGCGCACGCCCCGCGTGCCGGAGATGCCGAGGAGCGACAGCCCCGCGCCCGTGAGCGCGCAGCCCCACATCACCCAGAGCAGGTGCCGCGTCCACGCGTCGGGTGCGTCCAGCGTGGCCAGCGGCGTGAAGGTCCCCGCGATGAGCAGGTAGATGGCGGCGTGGTCCATCCGCCGCAGGCGCTGGTACGCGGCCGGGCTCCAGGTGGGCACGTGGTAGGTGGCGCTGGTCCCGAACATCAGCACCAGCGACAGGCCGAAGACGCAGTCGGCGAAGTGCTGCAGGCCCTTGGCCGGCGCGAGCGCGAGCGCGATGAAGCCGCCCAACGCCGCGAGGAATGCGAGCGCGTGCGACACGCCTCGCAGCCGGGGCTTCACCTCCGCGACCACGGCGCGGAGCTCGGGAGGGACGATGGACGCCATGCCCCCTGTCCTAGTCACGCCCGGTCACCGGCGCGTCAGCGCCCCGGACATCCCGTCCACCCGTGGACGGCGGTCCCGCCCCGAGCGTCGACTGCTCCGCACTCGAAGGGCCCCGCGACGTCCAGGAGCCCACGCCGTGTCCATGGCTCCGACGCGAAGCGTTGCCCGTGCGCGCGGGCGGTCCGCGAGCGCTCGCCCGTCCGTCTGGGTTTGGGTCTTCGATTTGAGAGGAATTGGCCGCGCCCCGCCGGGCTGACTGCGCTTCCCAGGGAGTCTGTTCTCTCTCTGGAGAGGCGGGCTTTTCAATGTTTCATCCGGGTCGATGTCCACCCATTTGAAGCGTTGAGAGGTTTTGGGCATACCCTGATGTGTCGAATCCGTTTCGGGCCGTCCAACGCCAACTCCCTCGTCCACGGCCCGGGCCTCATCGCCCATGAATCAGTCGCAACCGCAGGTCATCGAAATCAACCTCGAGCGTCTCGAGCGCATCCGGGACGTGCTGGCGATGATTTCGCTCGGGGAGTTCAACCCGGACGAGCATCTCATCGCGGTGGAGAACCATGACGTGTTCTCCTCGTTCGAGGACACCATCAACCTCTTCGCCCGCCAGCTCCACGCGTCCGTGCAGGAGAGCGAGCAGTCGATGCTCAAGCTCGACGCGGCCCGGCGCGAGCTGGAGGAGAAGCTCTCCACCATCGAGAAGCAGCGGCTGGCCATCCGCGACTTGTCCACGCCCATCATCGAGCTGTGGGAGGACGTGCTCACGCTGCCCATCGTCGGGGTGGTGGACACGCAGCGCTCGCTGGAGATGACCGAGCGGCTGCTCCACCGCATCTCCCAGGGCAAGGCCCGCTGCGCCATCATCGACATCACGGGCGTGGAGGTGGTGGACACCTCCACCGCGAACCACTTCGTGAAGATGGTGAACGCCGCCCGCCTGCTCGGCACCTACTGCGTGGTGACGGGCATCAGCCCGGTCATCGCCCAGACGCTCACGCAGATTGGCGTCGACCTGCGGGACGTGAAGACGCTCGGCAGCCTGCGTGACGGGCTGAAGGAGTGCTTCCTGTACCTGCGCAACCACACCGCCCACCGCGCTCTCGACGCGGGCGGCCGGTAGCCCTCCGAACCCTCTTTCCGGAACCCAGACTCACATGTCCCAAGTCACCCACGAGCCCGGCGTCACCGTCACGGGCGCGAGCGTGGCCTCCATCGTGGAGGCCATCCAGTCGTTCACCGTCCTCGTCAACGCCCTGCTGGACGTGATGAAGGTCCCCGCGCGCGGGGCGGGCGCCGAGCGCGCCATCGACGTGACGGCCTGGTACCCGCTGGAGGACTACCTCCAGGCGTACCGGAAGATCGACTCCCTGCTGGGCGGGCGCGGCCTGGAGAAGGTCGGCTCGATGATTCCCAAGAACGCCGTGTTCCCCTCGGACATCACCGACATCCACAAGGGGCTCGCCTCCATCGACATCGCCTTCCACATGAACCACCGGAAGAACGGCCGGTCCATGTTCAATCCCCTCACGGGGGAGATGGCGGACGGCATCGGTCACTACTCTTACAGCGCCGTGCCCGGGAAGAACGAGGGCCACGTGGTGTGTGGCAATCCCTATCCGTGCCGGTTCGACCAGGGCCTCATCAAGGGCATGGCCCAGCGCTTCATGCCCCACGCCGTCGTCACGCATGACCCGGACCAGGGCTGCCGTCAGAAGGGCGGCGCCTCCTGCACCTTCATCGTGACCTGGTAGCGGAAGGACACCTCCGCCGCGCCCCCGTCGGGAACGAGGGCGCGGCGGCTTGCAGGCAGGAGGTGGTTCCTAGTTCGGGCCGCGCAGGGGCAACAGCGCCCGCACGCGCGCATCCCTGAGGAACAGGCCGCCCCAGGCGATGACGCCCAGCAGCACGGGGATGAGGAACGAGTCCCCCTGCCGCACGTGCGTCACCGTGGCGCCGCCCAGGTAGCCCGTGACGAGGATGGCCCCCAGCACCGCCGTGCGCGGCACCGCGTAGAGCAGCGCCGAGAGCAGCTCCGCGATGCCGATGGGCACGAGCACCGACGCCGGGAAGCCCGACTTGGCGAAGCCCTCCACCACCTCCGGGGGCTGCCGCAGCTTCATGGACGCGCTGGCGACCAGCGCCAGCACGACGAGGCCGGAGAAGACCCGGCCCGTCCAGAGGGCCCAGGGTTTGGAGGCGGGGACGGCGGTGGTGGCGGCGGTCGTCATGGGGGGACGGCTCCTGATGGGAGTGGGTTCCGAAAGGTTCGTCGGTTACAACCCGTAACCGGCGCTCGTGTAACGGGGGCCCGTTTCGTCCGCAAGAAGGCACATCCATGTCACCACCTCCCGCCAAGCGTCCCCGCTCGAAGAATCCCCATGGCGCCACCGAGTCCTGTCTGGCCGTGCGCGACGTCCTCACGCGCGTGGGCGACAAGTGGAGCGTGCTCGTCGTGGGCAGCCTGGGAGACGGGCCGCTGCGCTTCAGTGACTTGAAGCGCGGCATCGAGGGCATCTCCCAGCGCATGCTGACGCTCACCCTCAGGGGGCTGGAGCGGGACGGGCTGGTGACGCGCACCCAGTACCCCACGGTGCCGCCCCGCGTGGAGTACGCGCTGACGCCCCTGGGGCACACGCTCTTGGACCCCGTCCAGGAGCTGGCGAAGTGGGCGCTGCAGAGCCGCGCCGCCATCCAGACGGCCCGGGGCCGCTATGACAAGAAGCCCAAGCCACCTCCTCCGACGGGGCCCACGCGGAGGTAGGGCCCGTCAGTCGAACATGGCCCGGAGCGCGTCGCCCAGGGTCTCCACGCCCACCACGCGCAGCTTCGTGGCCTCCATGCGCCGGGCGCTGCCCGCGGGCATCACCACCCGCTTGAAGCCCATCTTCGCCGCCTCGATGAGCCGGGGTTCCACCTGGCCCACCGCGCGCACCTCACCCGCCAGGCCCACCTCGCCCAGCACCAGCGTGTGCGGGTCCAGCGGCCGGTTCTGCAGGCTGCTCACCAGCGCCGCGCAGACAGCCAGGTCGCACGCGGGCTCGTTGAGCTGCATGCCGCCCGCGACGTTGACGAACAAGTCACACCCGACGAGGGGAATCTCCTCCTTCTTCTCCAGCACGGCGGCGAGCAGGGCCACGCGGTTGCTGTCCACGCCGATGGCGGTGCGCCGCGCGGTGCCGTAGCCGGTGGGGGCCACCAAGGCCTGCACCTCCACCAGGAGGGGGCGGGTGCCGTTGAGCGTGCTGGTGACGACGCTGCCGGACTTGCCCGCGGGGCGCTCCGACAGGAAGAGGGCGGACGGGTCCGAGACCTCCACCAAGCCCGCGCCCTTCATCTCGAAGACGCCAATCTCGTTGGTGGAGCCGAAGCGGTTCTTGTGCGCGCGCAGGATTCGGAACGGGTGGCCGCGCTCGCCCTCGAAGTAGAGCACGGTGTCCACCATGTGCTCGAGCACGCGGGGGCCCGCGATGGAGCCCTCCTTCGTCACGTGGCCCACGATGAAGGTGGGCACCCCCGTGCGCTTGGCGTAGGCCATCAGCCGCCCGGCCACCTCGCGCACCTGGGTGATGCTGCCCGGCGCGTTGCCCAACTCCGGCAGGTACATGGTCTGGATGGAGTCCACCACCAGCGCGCGCGGCTGGAGCGATTCGGCGGCGGCCAGCACCCGCTCCGCGTCCGTCTCCGCGAACAGGTGGATGGAGTCGCCCTCCACGCGCAGCCGCTCGGCGCGCATCTTCGTCTGGCGCAGGCTCTCCTCGCCGGAGACGTAGAGCACCGCGCCCTGGCGCGCGAGCCGGTCCAGGGCCGCGAGCAGCAGCGTGGACTTGCCGATGCCCGGGTCGCCGCCCAACAGGACGACGGAGCCCGCCACCACGCCGCCGCCCAGCACCCGGTCGAACTCGGCGATGCCGGTGCGCTGGCGCACCTCCGCGTCCCCGCTGACGTCCTTGAGCAGCATGGGCTTCGCCGCGCCGCCCGAGGCGCCCCAGGCCGGGCGTTTCTCGTCCTGCTTCGCCCCGGCTTCCTCCAGGAGCGAGCTCCATGCGCCACAGTCCGGGCACTTCCCCAGCCACTTCGCCGTCTGGTACCCACACGCCTGGCAGGTGTAGTGCGTCTTCGCCTTCGCCATGGGTCGGGTGTGTATCGCACTACCCTGACGTCGCCACGGGCGGACGAGCAGGCACGTCTGGAGAGCAGGCAGGCTTGGTGTCAAGACCCATGCCGTCGAGTTGTACGTTGGGGAGGGGCGACCCAGCTTCATTCCCACGGGCGGCGCGAAGGGCGCTGACCCTCGCACAAGCCGGGTGGGCGCCACACCGTGCGCCCCCTTCACCACTCACTGTGAGGTCGTGTCATGGGGATCATCGCTTTCCTGGTCATCGGTCTTCTCGCCGGTCTTCTCGCTCGGGCCCTGATGCCCGGCAACCAGTCCATGGGTCTGGTGGCCACGACGCTGCTGGGTATCGTCGGCTCCTTCGTGGGTGGCTTCATCGGCTCGCTGTTCCGCAGCGACGGCCGCGTCTTCGACCTGCACCCGTCCGGTCTGCTGTTCTCCGTGCTGGGCGCGCTCCTGGTCCTGTTCCTGGTGGGACTGGCCGGCCGGCGCCGCGTCCACGTCTGACGCGAGCCCGCATGACATGAAGGGTGGAAGGCCGGCGCTCCAGGGTTCTCCTCGGGCGCCGGTCGTCCGTTCGGGGGTGGGAGGGCAGTCGTCAACCTGTTCTCGCTGAGTGGTTGACAAGTCTCCGCCGCCCGCGCACGTTCGCGCTCCTCTTGCCGTCTGTCGAGGAGCCCATGTCCGACGTCGCCACCGAGTCCTTCCACGGCCATGCCCACCACGCCGAGCCCGCTCCCGAGGGAGTGGCGGTGCGGCACGACTGGACGCTGGCCGAGGTGAAGGCCGTCTACGCGCTGCCGCTGTTGGACCTGGTCCACCGGGCGCAGACCGTGCACCGCGCGGTGTTCCAGGACAACAAGGTGCAGCTGTGCTCGCTGTTGTCCATCAAGACGGGCGGGTGCTCGGAGGACTGCGCGTACTGCCCGCAGGCGGCGCGCTACAAGACGGGCGTCAAGGCGGAGAAGCTGATGGCGGTGCCGGAGGTGCTGGCCGCCGCCCGGAAGGCCCGCTCCGCGGGGGCCACGCGCTTCTGCATGGGGGCCGCGTGGCGCGAGGTGAAGGACGGCCCGCAGTTCGACAGCGTGCTGGAGATGGTGCGGGGCGTGCGCGAGCTGGGGATGGAGGCGTGCGCCACGCTCGGCATGCTGACGGACAGCCAGGCCAAGCGCCTGAAGGACGCGGGGCTGTCCGCGTACAACCACAACCTGGACACTTCCGCCGAGCACTACGGGGACATCATCTCCACGCGCCTGTATGAAGATCGGCTGCGCACGCTGGGGCGGGTGCGGGACGCGGGCATCTCCGTGTGCTGCGGCGGCATCATCGGCCTGGGCGAGTCGGTGGATGATCGCTGCAACCTGCTGCGCACGCTGGCCAATCAGGATCACCACCCGGAGTCGGTGCCCATCAACGCGCTGGTGGCGGTGGAGGGCACGCCGCTGGCGGAGCAGCCCCGGGTGGAGACGGTGGACATGGTGCGCACCATCGCCACCGCGCGCATCCTGATGCCCCAGTCGATGGTGCGGCTGTCGGCGGGCCGGCAGCAGATGAACGAGGAGGCGCAGCTTTTGTGCATGATGGCGGGCGCGAACTCGCTGTTCTTCGGCGAGAAGCTCTTGACCACGGGCAACCCCGAGTACACCCAGGACATGGCGCTCCTGGAGAAGGCCGGCATCCGTCCGCTGGAGCCCCGGCAGGACCGGTAGGGTGAGTGGGCCGTGAGTGATTCGACGCGCGACGTGGCCTCGGAGTGGGCGCGCGAGGATGTGTCGGCGCTGCAGGCGCGGGGACTTCGGCGCGGGCTGGAGCCCCTGGACTCGGCGCAGGGGCCGGTGGTGACGGTGGGGGGCGAGACGCTCGTCAACTTCTCGTCCAATGACTACCTGGGGCTCGCGGCGTCCTCGGCGGTGAGGGCGGCGGCGATTGCCGCGGTGGAGCGGTACGGCGTCGGCACGGGCGCGAGCCGGCTGGTGGTGGGCGACACCCTGGCGCATCACCGGCTGGAGGCGCGGCTCGCGGCGTTCGAGCGGGCGGAGGCGGTGCTGCTGTTCAACAGCGGCTACGCGGCGAACACGGGCATCCTCCCCGCGCTGGTGGGACCGGGGGACGCGGTGTTCTCGGACGCGCTGAACCATGCGTCCCTGGTGGATGGGTGCAGGCTGTCGCGCGCGAAGGTCATCGTGTACCCGCACGCGGACGTGGAGGCGCTCGCGGGCGCGCTCGCGTCGACGACGGCGCGGCGCAAGCTGGTCGTCACGGACACGGTGTTCTCCATGGATGGGGACGTGGCGCCGCTGCGTGCAATCGTGGAGGCGTGTGAGGCGCACGGCGCCGCGCTGATGGTGGACGAGGCGCACGCGACGGGGGTGCTCGGCGCGCGGGGCGCGGGGCTGTGCGAGGAGCTGGGGCTGGAGTCGCGGGTGGCGCTGCGCATGGGGACGCTGAGCAAGGCGCTGGGAGGGCAGGGGGCCTACGTGGCCACGTCGCGCGTGGTGGTGGACCTGCTCACGAGCCGGGCGCGGCCGTTCATCTTCTCCACGGCCTTGCCGGCGGCGCTGTGCGTGGCGGCGGAGGTGGCGGTGGACGCGGTGGAGAAGGACGTGGAGCTGCGCGAGCGGCTGTGGCGCAACATCCGTCGCTTCGCGGAGGGGCTGAGGGGCCTGGGCCTGCGCGCGGAGGCTCGCAGCGCGGTGTTCCCGGTCATCCTGGGCGAGCCCGGGCGCGCGCTGGACGCGGCGAGGCGGCTGCGCGAGGCGGGGGTGCTGGTGAAGGCCATCCGTCCGCCCACGGTGCCCGAGGGGACGAGCCGGCTGCGCTTCTGCCTGTCGGCGGGCCATACGCTGGGGCACGTGGACCTCGCGCTCGAGGCGCTGCGGCACGTGGGCGTGCATGACCGTGGCACGTCGTGGTGAGGGCCTCGGGCCACGCCTCTCGCGCGCGGCGCGCCCGCGGACCAGACGCCCTCGTCATTCTGTACGTCGCGCGAGCGTGCCTCGGTCCGCGGCGGCCTTCGCGCGAAGGCCCGGGGATGATCCACGGAGACAACACCGCATGAGCCGACCGTTCCAGATTTTCGTCACCGGCACGGACACGGGGGTGGGCAAGACGCAGGCCTCGCGCGCGCTCCTGTCCCTCCTCGCCGACGCGGGCCTGTCGCCCCAGGGCTTCAAGCCCTATGAGTCCGGCTGCGCCTCCCTGCGCGCCCCCGCCGACGCGCTCTCGCTGCGAGAGGCCGCCGGCAGCACGCTCCCGCTGGATGTCCTGTGTCCGCACCGCTTCCGCCTGCCCGTGGCCCCGGGCGTGGCCGCCGCGCGCCTGGGCCGCGAGCCGGACTGGAAGACCACCCTGTCGGCCTGGAGGCAGCTGAAGGGCGGCCCCGCCGTGGTGGAGGGCGCCGGGGGGCTCTTCGTCCCGCTCGACTCGCGCCACGACGTCATCGACCTCATCCAGACGCTGCGGCTGCCCGTGCTGCTGGTGGCGCGCGCGGGCCTGGGCACGCTCAACCACACCGCGCTGTCCCTCCAGGCGCTCGCCGCCCGGCGCATCCCCGTGCGCGCCGTGCTGCTCTCGCGGAGCACCTCCACCCGTGACGTCTCCGAGCGCGACAACCGCGCGCTACTGCAGGCGCGCCACGGTGTTCCCGTGCTCGGGCCGGTGCCGTTCGAGCCCGACGCGCGACGTCGGCACGCCGCGTTCCGGCGCGCCCTGCGTCCTCTGATGCCGTGAGCGCCGGGGCCGAGAATTCGGCCTCCCGCGCGTTCGGCCGGACAGACGGGTGCTACAGGTCGCGCAAGTTTTCGGGTGACGCGGCCGTGAAATGGACGGGCCGATTTTTCCGCGCGAGAAAGCCGTCACGAATGGCGGACATCATCGACCTCACGTTCCTCGCGGACGTCCGACGCTTCTTCCACAAGCTCATCGACCAGAGGGGGCTGTCCTACTTCCTCCAGAAGGACGGGGCTCGGCTGTTCCACATCGAGCCCACCAAGGTGGAGCTCGTCCTCCGTACCGCCCTGCGAGCCAGGGACCCGGAGCTTCCCAGGCCTCATGAGAAGGCCATCGAGCACTGCCGCAAGGAAGTGCGTCGCGAGCTCATCCGCCGCGTCGCCAACGCCATGCTGCAGACGGGGCTGTGAGCCGCTTCTCCCTCCGCTCGGACTTCTCCCGCACCCCGAATCCACTGGCGGAAGCGCTCGCCGGGCTCCGCGCCCAGGGCCTCCCCCCACTGGACCTCACGGTTTCAAACCCCACCCGCGTGGGGCTCCCGGCGCCCGACGCCGGCGTGCTCCACCCTCCCGGCGCCTTCGACTACGCGCCGGAAGCACTCGGCCTCCCCTCGGCTCGCGAGGCGGTGGCCGGGTACCTCCGCTCCCGGGGCACCGCCGTCTCCCCGGAGCACCTGGTGCTCAGCGCGAGCACCAGCGAGTCCTACGGCTGGCTCTTCAAGCTCCTGTGCGAGCCGGGTGACGACGTCCTCGTCCCCGCGCCCTGCTACCCCCTCTTCGAGCACCTGGCGCGTCTGGAGGCCGTCCAGACGCGCTCCTACCGCCTTCCGCTCGCGCACGGCTTCGGCCTGGACGCGGGCGAGGTGGAGGCGGCCCTCGGCCCGCGCACCCGCGCCGTGCTCATCATCAACCCCGGCAACCCCACCGGCCACTTCCTGCACGAGGGCGAGCTCTCCGCGCTCGCCGACGTCTGCGCGCGCCACCAACTGGCCCTCATCAGCGACGAGGTGTTCGCCGATTACGCCTGGGCCCCGGCGCCCGGCCGCGTGACGACGGTGGCCGGCCGCGCGCTCCCCATGCCCACCTTCAGCCTGTCCGGCCTGTCCAAGGTGGCGGGCCTGCCCGGCCTGAAGCTTGGGTGGATGCACGTGGGCGGGCCCGAGGCCGCGCGCGACGAGGCCCTGGCCCGCCTGGAGTGGGTGGCCGACACGTACCTGTCCGTGGCCACGCCCGTGCAGCTCGCGCTGCCCCGACTGCTCGCCCATGCGCCCGTGTTCCAGGCGGCGCTGCTCGAGCGCGTGCGCGCCAACCGCGAGCACCTCCTGCGGGCCCGCCCCCCGGGCGCGACGTGGGACGTGCTGCCCGCGCACGGCGGCTGGAGCGCGGTGCTGCGCATTCCGAGGGAGCCCGGCGAGGAGGCCACGTGCCTCGCGCTGCTGGAGGCGGGGGTGCTCGTCCAGCCCGGCTACTTCTACGACTTCGGCGGGGGCGCGTTCCTGGTGCTCTCGCTGCTCTCCCCGCCCGAGGACTTCCTCGCCGCCCTGGCGCCGCTGACGCGGGTGCTCGGGGCGACGGGGTAGCACGCTCCCTCGGCTGGGGGAGCGCTCCTTCCAGGCACCGGCGCTTCTTCAGTCCTCGGCCGGAGCGATGAGCTCCACCGTCCTGACGCGGGTGCTCGGGGCGGCGGGGAAGAGCGCGCCCTCGGCTGCGGGAGCGCTCCTTTCACGCACCGGCGCTTCTTCAGTTCGCGACCGGAGCGATGAACTCCACCGTCCATCGCCGCCCTGACGCGGGTGCTCGGGGCGACGGGGTAGCGCGCTCCCTCGGATGAGGGGGCGCTCCTTCAGCCCAGGCTTCTTCAGTCCACGGCCGGAGCGATGAACTCCACCGTCCATCGCCGCCCTGACCCGGGTGCTCGGGGCGACGGGGGCGCACGCTCCCTCGGCTGCGGGAGCGCTCCTTCCACGCACCGGCGCTTTCAGTCCGCGGCCGGAGCGATGAGTTCCACCGTCCATCGCTGCCCTGACGCGGGTGCTCGGGGCGGCGGGGTAGAGCGCTCCCCCGACCGAGGGAGCGCTCCTTCAACCCGGGGATGCTTCAGTCCGCGGCCGGAGCGATGAGCTCCACCGTCTGGAAGGCGCCGTCGACAATCTGGAACAGCTCGTACTCGGACGGCGCCTCGCCCGTGGCATCGAAGTCCAGCGGGCCGCTGGCGCCCTGCACGTTGATGAACTTGCCCGCGCTGATTTCGCCGCGCGCCTCGGTGAAGCGGCTGAAGCCCAGCGCGTAGGTGGTGGCCGGGGTGGCCGGAGGCGGCGTCACCTTGGCCAGTCCCTGGGCGATGCGGTCGCCGGTGATGGGCTGCGGGTTGTTGACCTCCGCGCCCGCCGCGTACGCCGCGCCCAGCGCCACCAGGTACATCGAGTCGTACGCGTGCGCCGTGAAGGAGAACTGGCCCGGGTCCGTGCCGTTGTAGGCCGTGCGGAAGCGCTCCTTGAACGTCGTGTAGACCGCGTCACCCGGGCGCGCCTGCGCGGGCGCGGTGCCATAGGCGCCCTCGACGATGCCCTTCGAGGTGCCCAGCGACGTGATGAGGTTCGAGTCCTTGCTCGCGTCCGTGAAGAAGTAGCGCTGGGTGGTACGGCCCTGGGCGGCGGCCTGGGTGATGATCTTCGCGTTGTCCTCGGAGAAGCCCATCATCACCGCGATGCTCGGCGCCGGGTTGGTCGCCAGGTGCGTCACCGCCGCGCTGACGTCGCCGTTGCGCGCGTAGAACGCGGAGGAGGGCGTCCGGCCGTTGCTCACCCGGCCGAGCACGGTGTCGAACAGGCCCTGACCGTAGGCGTCGTTCACGTAGACCAGGCTCACCGTCGTGGTGTCGGCGAAGGGGCGCTGGTCCCCGCTCACCGCGCGCACGTTGCTCACCAGGTCCGCGATGATGCGGCCCTGCAGCCGGTCCGACGGCGCCGTGCGCCACACCAGGCCCGCCTCACCCGACGCCGCCGTCTTGTCGCTCAGCGTGGCGATGTCGGGGCTGGTCGCCGTGTGCGTCATCAAGAGCACGTTGCGCGGAATGGTGATGGTGCTGATGGCGATGGTCTGCGCGCTGCCCGAGGAGAAGATGGCGGGCACGCCGCGCTCGGTCACCAGCCACTCGGCCTGCTCGCGGGCCCGGGCGGGCTCCGAGCGCGTGTCGCAGATGAGCAGGTTGAACCGCCGGCCGCCCACACCCTCGCGCTGGTTGATCTCCTCCATCGCCAGCTTGAGCGCGTTGAGCGCCTGCCGCTCCGACACGTCCTCTCCGGTGGACGTCGTCAGGGGCAGCGCCGCGCCCAGGATGATGGGGTTGCCCGTGGTGGGGCCCACTATTTCGCCGCAGCCCTCCGGCTGGGGCAGGCAGAAGCCGCCCGCGGAGCAGACCTGGTTGGTGTCGCAGTCCGCGCTGGTCTCGCACTCGTCGAGCCCGCCCGCGGTGGTGAAGCTGCAGCCGGCCAGGAGCGCCGCGCAGCACGACATGAGTCGCAGGGTCTTCATCAGAAGCTGACCTCCAGACCCGCGCCGGTGCCACGAGGCGCCAGGGTCATCCGGACCTCGCCTTCCGCCGGGGGGCCGTCTTTCGGATACAGGATGATGGCGGTGATGGCGCCGGCCAGGCCCACGCCGAAGCCGATGTCCGCGAGCAGCGCCTTGGTCTTCGTGTTGTCCGCGAAGGTCTGCTTGGTGTCCTCGGTGCGCGCCGCGTCGAACTTCTCGCGCTCGTCGCGCGCCTGCAGGCCGAACAGCACGCCCGCGCCCACGCCCAGCACCGCCACGCCGCCCACCGCGTAGGCGGCGATCTTCTGGCGCTGGTAGGACTTGATGGCCCGGTCCAGCTCCGCCTGGCGCTGGCGCAGGTTCTCCTCCTCGGCGCGCTGCGCGGCGAGCTGCTCCTCCTCCGCGCGCTTCTTCGCCGCCTCCGCCTCGCTCTGCAGCTTCAGCCGCTCGGCCTCCGCGGTGGCCTGGGCCTGGTTCTCCTTGTCGAGCAAGAGCCGCAGCTTGTCGATGCTGCGCGCGCTGCGCTTGAGCAGCGCCGGGTCCGTGCCCTCGGTGTTGCCCACGTATTGCTGGTACCAGGAGAGCGCCTCGCGCAAATCCCCGGCGTTCTCCAGCGCCACGGCGATGTTGAAGATGAGCCGCGGGTTGGGCTGGGCCTCGTGGGCCTTCTTCAGCGCGTCCGCTGCCTCCTGGTACTTGCCGGCTTGATACAGCCGCTCGCCTTCCTTGATGAGGGCCGCTGGATTCTTGGCGCGCTGGGCGAACGCCACCGGGGGCGACAGCGCGAGGGCCGCCGACAATACGAAGACCAGTCTCATGATGAACACGAGACTAGCGCGCCTTCGGCCCCGGGGCGAAGAGGGTGACCTCACACCTCGTGAAACGAGGTCGGGGCCGCTTCCACCCCCAGACTGGGAGAGGGAGCGACCCCGACGGGTGCTTCAAGGCGCTACAGCCGACGGGCGCCTCAGTGCTCCAGGCGCGAAATCAAGAGCTTGCGCTGGAGCATGAGCGCCTCCGGCGCCTTGGTGCCCAGCTGCTCGAAGAACACCTCCTGGCTCTTGAGCTCGGTCTTCCACTCGTCCTCCTTGATGGAGGTGGCCTCGGCGACGGCGTCCGCCGACATGTCCAGGCCCTTGAGGTTGAGGCCCTCGTCCTGACGGGGCACCCAGCCCAGCAGCGTCTCCTTGGTGGGGACGCGGCCGTGCACGCGGTTCACCACCCACTCCAGCACGCGCATGTTCTCGCCGAAGCCCGGCCACAGGAACTTGCCGTCCTTGTCCTGGCGGAACCAGTTCACCTGGAAGATCTTGGGCAGCTGCGGAATGGTCTTCTGCATGTCCAGCCAGTGCTGGAGGTAGTCGCCCATGTGGTAGCCGCAGAAGGGCAGCATGGCCATGGGGTCGCGGCGCACGACGCCGACCTTGCCCGTGGCCGCCGCCGTCGTCTCGCTGCCCATGGTGGCGCCCAGGAACACGCCGTGGGTCCAGTTGAAGGCCTGGAGCACCAGGGGGACGGTGCTGGAGCGACGGCCGCCGAAGATGAGCGCGGAGATGGGCACGCCCATCGGATCATTCGCCTTGGGGCTGAGCACCGGGTTGTTGGACATGGGCGCGGTGAAGCGGCTGTTCGGGTGCGCCGCCTTCTCCGTGCTGCCCTTCTTCCAGGGCCGGCCCTGCCAGTCGATGAGCTCCTCGGGGACCTCGCCGTCCTTGCCCTCCCACCACACGTCACCATCCGGCGTCAGCGCCACGTTGGTGAACAGCGTGTCCTTGGAGATGGTCTCCATGGCGTTGGGGTTGGTCTTGTTGTTGGTGCCCGGGACGACGCCGAAGTAGCCGGCCTCCGGGTTGATGGCGTACAGCCGGCCGTCCGGGCCCGGGCGCATCCAGGCGATGTCGTCGCCCACCGTTTCGATCTTCCAGCCCTTGTACTCGGCGGGCGGAATCATCATCGCGAAGTTCGTCTTGCCGCACGCGGACGGGAAGGCGGCGGCGACGTAGGTCGTCTCGCCCTTGGGGCTCGTCACGCCGAGGATGAGCATGTGCTCGGCCAGCCACCCCTCCTCGCGGCCCAGGAAGCTGCCGATGCGCAGCGCCAGGCATTTCTTCCCCAGCAGCACGTTGCCGCCATATCCCGAGCCGAAGCTCCAGATGGTGTTGTCGTGCGGGAAGTGGCAGATGTAGCGGCGGTCCGGGTTGACGTCGCCCGTGCTGTGCAGGCCGCGGTTGAAGTCGTCGCTGTCGCCCAGCATGTCCAGCGCCTGCTGACCCATGCGCGCCATGATGCGCATGTTCAGCACCACGTAGATGCTGTCGGTCAGCTCCACGCCAATCTTCGTGAAGGGGCTGCCGATGGGGCCCATGGCGTAGGGCACCACGTACATGGTGCGGCCCTTCATGCTGCCGGCGAAGAGCTGGCCCAGCTTGTGGTACGCCTCGTCCGGCTCCATCCAGTTGTTGGTGGGGCCCGCCTCCGCCTTGTTCGGCGTGCAGATGAACGTGAGGTGCTCCACGCGCGCCACGTCGTTCGGGTTGGAGCGGTGCAGGTAGCAGCCGGGCCGCTTCTGCTGGTTCAGCGGGATGAGGATGCCCTCACTCACCGCCTGCTCCGTCATCCGCTTCTTCTCGGACTCGGAGCCATCGCACCAGACAATGCTGTCCGGCTGGGTCATCTTGGCCATCTCGGCCACCCAGGCCAGCAGCGTGGGGTTGTTCGTGGGGGCCTTGGAGCCCTCCGCCGCCACTTGCGTCGAAGCCATGGAAGTTTCCTTGTGTTCTCTCAAGATAGGGGCTCCCCGTCCTGGTGAAGTAGGGCACGGCCCCTACCAGCGGGAGAGACGACAAAACTTCTGGAAGGGGCGCCTAAAAGCAACTGGCGTCCGACGATGCCCCGCCCCACCAGGCACAATCTCCTAATTCCTCTTATCAGCGCTCGGTCATCTAGTAGTTGACGACACGGTGCGGCAGGGGCTCGCCGCCCCGGCGGACAGGGCACAAGTTGGCGGCCCCCACTGGTTTTCCATGACCATCGCCATCGTCCTGGCCGTCGTCCTCGTCGCGCTGGTTCTGTTCACCATCGATAGCATCCCCATCGAGGTCAGCTCGCTGGTGGTGGTGTGCCTGTTGGCGCTGACGGGGGTGCTGACGCCCCGGCAGGCCTTCGAGGGCTTCAGCAACGACACCGTCATCTTCATCTTCACGCTGCTGGCGATGACGCAGGGGCTGGCGTCGACGGGCGTGGTGCAGCTGGTCGGGCAGCGGCTGGCCTTCTTCGCGCGCTTCGGCCACCAGACCTTCGTCCTGGCGATGATGGTGGTGGTGGCGGTGTTCTCGTCCGTCATCTCCAACACGGTGACGACGGCGGCCTTCCTGCCGGTGGCCATCGGCGCGGCGAACCGGGCGAAGGTGCCCAAGAGCAAGGTGCTCCTGCCCCTGGCGTACGCGTCGATGCTGGGCGGCATGGTGTTCCTCTACGGCACGTCCACCAACCTGGTGATGTCCGCGGCGCTCGAGCGCATGGGGATGCGGCCCATTGGCGTGGCGGAGCTGGCGCCGGTGGGGCTGCCGGTGGCGGTCATCGGCATCCTCGTCGTGGTGCTGCTCGGGCCGCTCCTGCTGCCCTCGCGGGTGGGCAAGGGGAGCGCGGACGAGTGGACGCTGCGCGACTACCTGACGGAGGCGGTGCTGCCCGCGGGCTCGCGCTACCTGGGCAAGCCGCTGGCCGAAATCACGGAAGGGCTGGGCCTGCGCGTCATCGGGCTGCTCCGCGACGGGAAGGCCACGTCGGCCACGCCCACGCAGGTGCTGAGCGGCGACGAGCGGCTGCTGGTCGAGGGCTCGCGCGAGGACATCCTCCGGGTGAAGGACCTGCAGGGCATCGAAATCCGTCCGGACCTGCGGCACGCGGACGAGGCGCAGCTCGACGAGGACACGGCGCTGGTGGAGGCCGCGGTACCGCCGGGCAGCCCGCTGGTGGGGCGCAGCCTGAAGGAGGCGCTCTTCGTGGAGCGCTACGGCCTGGTGGCGCTGGCCCTGCACCGCCACCCGAGCCTCCAGCGCGTCACCAAGCTCCAGCTGTTGGGCCGCACCTTCGGCGAGCGGCGTCTGTCGCTGCTGCCCCTGGCGGTGGGGGACGTGCTGCTCTTGCGCGGACCCCGCGAGAAGGCGGCGGAGCTGGCGGACGGGCTGAGCCTGACGGTGCTGAGCGGCCACGAGTACCAGCCGCCGCGCTACGGCAAGGCGCTGCTCGCGGTGGTGCTGTTCCTGTGCGCGCTCGCGGCGGGCTCGCTGGACATCCTGCCGCTGTCGGTGGCGGGGCTCACCGGCATGCTGGCGATGATCGCCACCGGCTGCATGGACGCGCGCAAGGCGTTCCGGGTGGACTGGCGGGTGGTGCTGCTCATCGGCTCCATGATGGCGCTGGGGCTGGCCATGGAGGTGAGCGGGGCGGGGAAGTTCCTGGGTCAGCGGGTGGCGGAGCTGGGTGACTTCGGCGGGCCGCGCACGGTGCTGGTGGCGCTGATGCTGCTCACCATCGTCCTGTCCGCGCCCATGTCCAACCAGGCCGCGGCGCTGGTGGTGCTGCCGGTGGCCGTGAACGCGGCGGCGCAGCTGGGCGTGGACGTGCGCCCCTTCGCCATCGGCGTGACGCTGGCGGCCAGCTGCTCGTTCATCACGCCGCTGGAGCCCAGCTGCGTGCTGGTCTACGGCCCCGGGCACTACCGCTTCACGGACTTCTTCCGGCTGGGCACGCCGCTCACCCTGCTGCTCGTGGTGGTGCTGACGGTGGCGGTGCCGTGGGTGTGGCCCTTCTGAGGCGAGGGCGTCAGTGGATGGCCGCGCGCACGCCGATGTCCTCGAGCACCCGCGCCTCGTGGTCGAGCATCCACTCCATCCGCTCGCGCACGGGCGCGTCGTCGCCTCCGGACGCGGTGACGGCCAGCCGGAAGAACAGCGACTGGTGGCCATCCTCGGACTGGGCCAGCTCCCCGTAGAAGCGCGCGAGCGCCGGGTCCGTCAGCCCCTCGGCGAGCAGTGACAGCCGCTCGCACGAGCGCGCCTCGATGATGGCGGCGACCAGGAGCCTGTCGGTGCGCCGCTCGGCGGCCGGGGTGCGCACCAGCTTCTGCAGGCCTTGGGCGTACGGGTCCCCGGCGTCCTTGGTGAGCGTGAGCCCCCGGGCCTCCATGAGGTCGAGCACGCGGGCCAGGTGCGCGCTCTCCTCGCGCGCCAGCCGGGCCATCTGCGCGGGCAGCCCCGGCAGGTCCGGGTAGGCCTGCAGGAGCGACAGCGCGTTGGCGGCGGCCTTCTTCTCGCAGTGGGCGTGGTCCACCAGCACGGCGTCGAAGTGCTCGAGCGCCAGCGGGAGCCAGCGCGGGTCCGTGGCCGAGTGGAGGATGACGGGGCCCTCTCCGGAGAGGGGGCGGCGGGAAGGCGTGGGACGGCTGCTCATGGAGGGCGCGGACTGTACGGCATCGCCCCCGGCCCGGGCGAGCTACTCCACCAGCACCAGCCGCCACGTGCGGCCGGCCAGGTAGCCGACCTTCCGGGCGATGCGGGCGGTGCTCTCGTCGCGCTCGTCGATGCGCATCGTCAGCCGGGGCAGCGAGGACAAGAGGTGCCGGGAAATCTGTCCCAGGCACAGCGTGGCGTGGCCCTTCTGGCGCTCGGAGGGCAGGGTGTAGAGGCCCTCCAGCTCCGCGCCGTACTGGGAGCGGCTGCCGATGTCGACCTTGAGCACCAGCGCGTCGTTCTCCTCCAGCACGTAGGTGCGCTTCTGGCGCACGCGCTGGACGACGCGGGCCTCGTAGCCCCGGGGGTCCTCGGAGAGCGGGTCTCGCTCCATGGCCTCGCGCACGTAGCCCTGCGCCAGCGGCAGCAGGCGGGGCAGGTCCTCCTCGCGCGCGAGCCGCAGGAGCGGGTTGGTGAAGGGGCCCAGGTCGTCCGCGGACACGCTGAACAGCCGCTGCGTGCGCGACAGCCGGGGCTTGCCGGGGGACAGGCTGCGCAGGAGCGCGTCCACCGAGGACTTGTCGCCCACCGCGGCCTTCAGGCTCAGCGAGGAGGCCAGCGCGTCCGCGATGACGCTCGTGGCGCTCGCGTCGCTGGCGCTGGGCACCACGAGGCCGCCTTCTCCGCCCACGAAGACGGCGGCCGTCAGCAGCTTGTTGTCGAAGCGGCCGTAGAAGGCGAAGGGGATGCGGCCCCGGGCGGCGATGCCGAACTCCTCCAGCAACCCCAGGAGGTAGAGGTTGTGGACCGGGTCCTTCGAGAGCAACGCCCGCAGGGCGTCCGCGTCCTGGGGGCCAAGCTGTTCGACGGAGACGGGCATTGAGGTGGGGGCGGGGGCCTTGCGACCTTACTCCAACGGTACGCGGAACTCGAAGGGGTACACCACCGTCGCCCGGCCCCCTCGGGACGGGGTCTTGAACCCGATGTCCAGGAGCGAGTCCACCACGCACGCCTGCACCATCGGGTCCGGGATGGTGCTCGCCAGCACTTCGCCCTTGTCCATCCGCCCCTCGCCCTCGCCGCGGGACTCCAGGTTGAAGCGCAGCTTCACGGCTTGTGGGCCCCGGTTTCGCTGTGCGGCATCCTGGAAACATTGCTGCACGAGCGGAGTCACCGCCTTGAGGGCGGCCTCGATGTCCTCGGGGCGGAAGTCGCCGTGGATTTCCTCGAGGGTGAACTCGCTCTGGATGACGCGGCGCTTGTCGGGCTGCTCGGGGACGGGCACCTCGGACTGGGGCGAGGGGAAGGCGGGGGGCGGCACCACGGGCGGCGGGGTGAGGCGGGGCGGCGGCGTGGGGGCCGGCGGGGGCGCCTGGGCGACGGGCTCCTCGGGCGGCGGTGGGGGCGGGGTGGTGGGTTGGGTGAGCCAGTAGGCCAGGGCGGCCAGGAGCAGCAGGAGGCTCAGGCAGACCAGGGGCAGGGCGAGCCAGCGGGTGGTGGAGCTCTGGGACATGGCGCACTCGGGTGAAGCGGGCGCGCGAGGATATGCCGACGCCGGTGCTCCGTGGGGCCCGCATGGCGCGGAGGCTGGCCGGGGAGCCCGGGGCTCGTGGCGACAGGAGCGGCGGTGGCCTGGGCGCTGAGGCCCCTCGTGGCGACAGGGGGCTCATGGCGACGGGAGCCGGGGCGCGGAGGGCGGCCCCGGCTCTCCTGGAGACTTCAATCGCAGGAGCGCTGGTCGGGCTTGCCGTCGGTGCACTGGCCCATCGGGGCGAAGCGCGACTCGGCCTCGGTGACGACGTCGTCGACGGGGCGGGCGCACTCGTTCTGGGCGAGCGTGCCGCGCACCTCGAACAGGCGCAGCACCTCGGCGCAGCGCTGCTGGAAGGACTTCACGCCCTCCTTGAAGAGCGGGCGCATGACCTGCGGCGAGAACGCGTAGCCGCTGGCGGTGGCGAGCTGCGACTCGGGCCGGAACATCCACGACGAGCGCCAGCTGGACGCGACCTGCTCGAAGCGGGCGGGGCCCAGCCACATGCTGGTGGCGGCCTGGAGCGAGCGCGGCTCGGTGGGGACGAAGCCCGTGCCGGTGCGGCGGCAGTAGGGCTCCGTGGCGGTGGGGTCCTCCACCTGGGCGAGCCGCAGCGCGCAGACGTTGTACTCGGCGAAGCGGCGGCCCACTGCGGCGAGCTCCGCCTGCTGCACCTCGCCCACGCGCGGCTGGGCGACGAACAGGTCGATGGTGCGCATCAGCGTGGTGACGGCGTTGTCCGGGGGCGGCACGGGCGTGGACTCGAGGTTGCCGGTGGAGATGACCAGCACGCGCTCGGCGCCGCGCTGCACGGCCTGGAGCACGGGCAGGCCCGAGCGCACGCCGCCATCCAGGAAGGTGCCCGCGTGGCGGCCCTTGCTGGAGGGAATCCAGGGGACGGGCTCGGCGAGCACGGGCTCGACGATGGAGGCGAGCACGGCGTTGATGAGGCCGTCCACGCGCTGCGCCTCGGTGGCGGTGGGCGGGAAGTCCGCGGGGTCCTGGTCGCTGACGCCGTGGACGTCACCGGTCTCGAAGTCCACGGAGACGGAGACCAGCTCCGTGCCGTTGGTGAGCTGCGCGGGGACGACCATGGCGCGCAGCTTGTTCTCGATGCCGTCGAAGCGGACCAGTCCCTTGAGGTCCGAGGCAATCTTCCAGACCCACGTCGAGTTGACGCAGTACAGGTCCGACTCCACCGAGCACGTGTAGTTGCCCAGGAGCACGTCGCGGGCCTTCTGCTCGTACCCGGGCGTGTGGAACAGGTCGACGAGCGTGCTGATGAGCGCGCCGGTGCTGGAGCCCGCGGCCAGGTCGATGCGCGCGTCGCCGCAGCCCTCGGGCTCGGGCTTGCCGCGGCACTGCTCGAGCACGCCGAGCAGGCGCCACAGGATGCCCGCGCTGAAGGCTCCGTTGGCGCCGCCGCCGCTGAGGACGATGGCGTTGGAGGGGCGCCCCAGCTTGCGGCTCCAGCGGCGGGCGCTCACGTACTGCGCGGCGGACTCGGCGCCCTCGCGCAGGCCCTGGTTGAGCAGGCTGGGGTTCACTGGGTCCGAAAGCGAGTCACCCAGCGCGGCGAGCGACGCGGCGATGCCCATCGCGTTGCCGAGGAAGCGCTGCGCGTCGACCTCCGCGGCGGTGGGCGCCGTGGGGTTGACGCTCCGGGGTTGGGTGGGCAGGCCCCAGATGCCTCCGGGGACGGTGGCGCGCAGGAAGGTGTCGTAGCAGGTGGCGTTGCTGCCGCCGGCGTGGGCGCGCAGGCACTCCACCTGCTCGACGATGGGGCGGGGGGCGCTGCCGAGGGCGGACATCCACTTCGCGACCTCGGCGGGGTCGGCGTAGGCGTCGACCAGGTGGGAGCGCGTCAGGCGGCCCACGCGCTCGCGGAAGGAAGGGGGAAGGGGAGGCGTCTTCGGCTCCGAGGGCTCGTTGAGCGCCTCGAGGATGTAGCCGGTGCGCAGGAAGCAGCCGCCACTGAGGGTGGCGAGCAGCACGAGACACAGCAGGGACGTCCGACTTCGGTTCACGAGCTTCCCCCGTCATGGAGCGTGACTGGGGGCCTGGAGGTGTGAGGGCGCCCCCCTGATGACGACTCGCGAGCAGGTTACCGCAGGAGGCCCACGGGGCAGCGCGTCGTCGTGCGGGGGACGGCGCATCGTGCGGTGCCTGGTGGACGCGAGCGACGCCCTGGCGTGGAGCGATGAACATCTCAACCCCGCGCCATTCCGGAGTGCGGACCGGCCGAGGGGCGGCGCGAGCGAGTCGTGCTCCGTGTGGCGCGGGTGCGCGCGAGGGCCCGCCGACCGACTTCGCGGGGGCCCTGCGTCACGCGACGCTCCGTCGGGCACGGTTCGCCGCCGTCAGGGCCTTGTGCGGGGCGAGCGCGCCTGGGGCTCGTTCTCGTGGCGAGATGGGGACGACGCGAGGCCCACCCCCGTGAAGGAGTGGGCCTCGCGTGTGCCGCAAGGGCGCTTCGTTGCCTTACGGATACACCTCACGGCGGGTCGTCGTTCCCGGCGTGGAGATGGCGCCCTCGGCGTAGACGCGCTGGCGCTTGCTCACGCCCAGGCCCGCGCCGAGCACGGAGGCGATGAGGCCCAGCAGCAGCGCGCCGAAGATGCCCCAGAAGACGCGGCCGGACTTGTCCGCGGCCACGAGCGCGCCCTGCTGCACCTGCTGGCCGACCTGGCCGACCTTCGTCTTGGCGGCATCGATCTGCACCTGCACGCGGTTGGCGACGTCCTCCGAGTCCTGCCGCGACAGGCGCGTGTTCTCCGCGATGGAGCTGACGAGCAGCTCGCGGTCCACGTTGCCCGTGCGCACGCCGGTGGTGACGATGTCCTTCGTCGCGGCCTCGAGCTGGTTGGCGGTGATGGCCGGCTTGCCCTCGGCGCGCAGCCGCTCGTTCACCGGACCGAGCGCGTCGTTGGCGTCGAGGCCGAAGGCGTTGGCGACCTGGTCACCCTGGGAGGCCGCGCCCGCGACGGCGGCGCCCGTGGCACCCACCACGCCGGTGGCGGTGCGCACCGCGGTGCCGACGATGGTGGAGATGACCATGCCCATGAGGGCAACGCCCGCGATGGTCGTCAGGCCCCACATCACGGCGCCGTGCATCGCGCCGCCGCCCTTGTCCACCACGCCCGCGGTGCGGGCGGCGACGAAGCCTCCCGCGAAGAGGGCGATGAGCGGAGCGATGAGGCCCCAGATGCCGGTGCCGATGCCCGCCGAGCGTGCACTGCCTGGGTTGCTCGGATCGACGGACGACAGTCCGAGCGCGAGGCCCAGGGAGTACAGGAGGATGAGCACGCCGAGCGCGACGAAGGTGCCGCCGAGGATGGCGCCCCAGCTGAGCTTGAAGGGCGTTCCCGCGCTGGCGGAGATGACGCCGGGTTTCTCTCTTTCCACGATGGTTGTTGCCATGGGCCGGGCCTCCTGCCGCGGTGAGCACCCCTGAAGCGGGCTGCTCGGGTTCCGCGGCAAACATGGGCATCGTCGGGCCGCGGACGATTCCACGGCTCCAGGACGCCTCCTCGGTGAGAGGGAGACGGCGGGGGCTCACCGCAGGTCGAGTGCCTTGAGGAGCACGGCTTCCTTCGCCACCACGGGCGAGCGGGGGAGGGCTTCGATGGAGAAGGCGCGCAGCAGCTCTTCGAGTGTCCTGGGGGTACCGTCTCCGAGTCCGCTCCACGCGGCGAGCAGGCCCAGCACGCGCTCGGGTGCGACGCCGCGCTCGCGCAGCTCAGCGAGGGCGAAGGCACCCTCGCGCTTGGCGAGGCGCTTGCCGTCCTCTCCGTGCACGAGTGGGACGTGGAGGAAGTCGGGCGCTCGTTTCGCCAGGGCGTCGTAGAGCTGGAGCTGGCGGGGCGTGGAGGAGAGCAGGTCGTCGCCGCGCAGCACGTGGGTGATGTCGGAGGCCGCGTCATCGACGACGACGGCGAGCTGGTAGCTGGCGACGCCGTCGTTGCGGCGCACGACGAAGTCACCGACCACGGCGTCGACGTCTTGGGTGTAGGGGCCCATCAGGGCGTCGATGAAGTGGACCTCTCCGGGACGGGCGCGGAAGCGGATGGCGGGGGCGCGAGTCCTGGCGCGCTCGGCGATTTGCGCGGAGGTGAGGTGGGCGCAGGTGCCGGGGTAGCGGGGGCCTTCCTCGGAGAGGCCGTGGGGGGCGCTGACGGCGCGGGCAATCTCCGCGCGGGTGCAGAAGCAGGGATAGACGAGGTCTTGTTGTTCCAGCGTGGCGAGGGCCGCGCGGTAGAGGTCGTCGCGCTGACTCTGGACGAGGGGTGTTTCATCCCAGTCGAGGCCGAGCCAGCGCAGGTCCTGCATCAGGTCGTCGACGTACTGGGGCTTGCAGCGAGCGCGGTCGAGGTCCTCGATGCGCAAGAGGAACCGCCCGTTGGCGGCGCGAGCCTGGAGCCAGCCGAGCAGCGCGCTGCGGATGTTGCCCAGGTGCATCCGGCCCGTGGGGCTGGGCGCGAAGCGTCCTCGGAAGGTGCTCATGGACGGACGAGCGGCTTGCGGATGGCATCCGCGGGCTTGCGGACGGGGGCCACGGGCTTCGCCGCATCCGCGACAGGCACGGCATAGACCGTCTGTGAGGTGCGTGTGTTGCGCGAGGCGCCGGGAGTCGGTGAGAGCGGAACGGACTCGGCGAGTCCCGCCTCCACGCCGCGCGAGGCGAGCTGTGCCGCTATCTCGCGCAACGGGTCACCCGCGTCGAGCAACTCCAGGTCCATGGCGATGCGCGGCAGCCTGCGTGGCGAGGTGTCGCCGGGCGCGAGGACGAACGCGTCGAGGGCGAGGCCCGAGCCCATGCGGGACAGGGTGCCGAGCACGACGAAGTCTGCGCCGAGGTCGCGACCGAGCTTCGACGCGGCCTTGATCGCGGACGCATCGAGCTGATTGTTGGAGAGGGACATCGCCAGCGACGCGGCGGGGCCATCGCCTGGAGGCATGAGGAGCACGGGCACCTCGCGCTCTGCCACGGCCTCCGCCACGCCCGCGACGCTCTCGCCCGAGGGAAGCGTGGCGCGCCACAGGTGCGCGCCCGGAGGCACATGCAGCACGCGCACTGGCGTGGTGCCGACGGCGATGCCATCGAGCGTGACCTCGACGCCGGAGGGGACGGACTCGAAGCGGAGCGTGGCGCGAGGCTGCGCGGCGTGGGTGGTGCGAACGCGCTCGACGGTGTGCGCGAAGAGCGGGGACGTAGCGGCCAGGGGGAGGGGACGCCCAGGCGCGATGGAGAGGGCGTGGGTGAGGGCCTGGGTGGCCTCGTCATCGCGGCCGACGGCGTAGCGCACGGCGGCGCGCAGGGCGTAGGTGTCCGCGAGCTCCGCGCCATCCGTGAGATGAACGGCGTTGTCCGCGTAGGCCTTGAGCGCGCGGCCGAGCGCGGCGTCTGCGCGGGAGAAGCGACGGGCGGCACGCGCGGTGGTCGCCTCCTGCACGGCGGCACGCGCGGCGGCGAGCGCGTCGACCGTGGTCTCGGCGGGCGGGGTCGCGGGAGTGTCGACGAGCGCCAGCCCCGCGGTGCCATGGAGCTCGGAGGCGAGCCGCGCGGCGAGCCGTGGGCCAGCGCGTGCGGGGACATCACCGGAGATGGCCTGGAAGGGCAGCACGGCCACCTTCTTCCGAGGCACGCGCGGCTGCGCGGCGAGGGAAGAGGCGCCCAGGACGAGGCAGAGCAGGAGCGCGAATCGCTTCATGGTCGGCAGTGACTCCGACCGTGTTCCTAGCACGGAGCGGAGTCCCGTGCCGCCGGCCCCTCCTGCCCGAGAGGGCTCCGGGAGAGCCGATTGCTTACTCGACGCGGAACGGGAAGTCCCTCGGAGAACGGTTGCCACGAGGAGGCATCCAGGATGAAGCACATCATGGACCCGAGGGCTGGGACCTGACGGGCAGAGACAATGGTCGAGGCTTCAGTCCATGGCGCTGCTTGAACGCGGTCCATTCGAGCTGTAGCGCCTGGAACCGCTGAGCGTTCATCTCGGCGCGGAGTACTCCCGGCTTGGGGACAAGCTTGGGAGGAGGATGGGGCGTCTCTCCATGCCTTGCCCGCATGAGGTTGAAGGCGGTGAATCCCCAGGGAGGCATCTGCCTGTCGAGGATGATGGTTTCCAGGACGCGTGTGGCCATCTGGTCGAAGTTCCGGTGCGGGACCTCTCGGAGAAGCATGAGCGTCATCACGAACGAGAGGTCCAGCGACGGCGCGCTCACGAAGTCCTGTGCCACTTGTCCGAGCTGTGCCGATGTGAGCGGAAGGGATGACGCGCTGGGAGGCATGAAGGCGCCGTACTGGAGCAGACTCGCCCTGGGAATCAGGTCATGCAGCCCGTCCCAGCGCGTCGCTGGAAAACGTGCGGCGAGCACGTGCCAGTCCTGTCGTGCTTTCGTCCGGACGGGTGACGTCTCTGGAAGCGATGCGGTGAGCGCATGTGCCTCCCGTGCGGCCTTCACGACCCGCCGGTACACATCCAGTTCGGGCGCGTTCTCCAAGGGGCGCACGCCGTAGGACATACCCACTGTCCACCATTCGCCCTCTTCCTCGAAGAGGAACGCGAGCACCCGCTTCCCGGTCGTATAGCTCGCGGGGGCTGGGCAAATGAATGCCGAGGAGGAGGGCACTTCGATCGTCATTCCTGGCCGGGCCGCGCCCATCAGTGACTCCAGGACCTTCAGCCGTGCGATATCTCCAGGGTCATCTGCCCAGGTATCGCCAGCGCGTCTCGGGGCCATGCGGACGCTCTCCACCTCCACCCAGACGATGCTGTTCGCTTCCTGCGTCAGCGACCAGAGTGTCCGCGGCGCAATGGGATAGGCGCTGGCCAGGGGGGCATGGAGCCACAGCACGAACACCAAGAGCCGCAGACGCACCATGTCGACCTCGCGGACGGTGCAGGGGCTCGAAGCATCTCGAAGCGCTCGCCGCGAAGGTCCATGGCCTGACCATCACTTCGCGGCGATTCCGTCACGCCTGTACACCCCACCGGCGTCGATGGCGCTTCCCCCCATTCGTCATCCGGAGAGAATGTCCGCACCCGGCCGCCCGTTCCCGGGCGGGAGTCTCGATGCGCTTCATCCACTGTTCCGACGTCCACATCACCGACGACTACTTCGCGCTGCCTCTGCACAAGCTCGGCTGGCGCCGCTGGGTCGCCCTGGCCGAGCTCACCGTCGGCGGCCGCGCGAAGCGCTACGCCCGCGCCCCTCACGCCCTCTCCGCCATCGCCCGCGAAGTCGACCGCCACACCGCCGACCACTTCATCCTCTCCGGTGACCTCACCGCGTACGCGCTCGACAGCGAGTTCAAGGGCGCGCGCCAGGCCCTCGGCCCCCTCGCCGACGACCCGAGCCGCTGCACCATCATCCCCGGCAACCACGACGTCTACACCCCCGGCAGCCACCAGAAGGGCCGCTTCGCCAGCCACTTCGGCCACCTGCTCCACAGCGACCTTCCCGAACACCGCCGCGAGGGCGCCTTCCCCTTCGTGCGCCTCGTGGGCTCCGAGGCCGCCGTCGTGGGCCTCCTGTCCGCCCGCGTCCCCGCTTCGCCCGGCCTCTCCTTCGGCGTCATCGGCGACGCCCAGCTCGACGGCCTCTCGGCCCTGCTGAAGGACCCCCGGTTGGACGGCCGCGCCATCCTCGTCGTCGTCCACCACGCGCCCCTCACGCGCAAGGGACGCGCCGACCGCTGGCACCACGGCCTGCGCGACGCCCAGGCCCTGCTGCGGCTGCTCCCTGGCCCCCGCCACGCCGTCCTCCACGGCCACATCCACCAGCGCTACCACCACCCCGCCACCGCCGAGCGCCCCCACATCTTCGGCGCCGGCTCCTCCACCGAGGCCGGCCACGAGGGCTACTGGCTCATCGAGGTGGCCCACGGTCAGGTCGTGGGCGGCCAGCCCCACACGCCGCCCCTGTGACAACGCCGCGTCCTCGGCGGTAGAACCCGCCTCATGACGCATCCGCTGGCCACGGACCTGAGCCTCGAGGAATACAAGACGCTGCGCGCGCTCCACCGCGCGGTGGATGACCTCCTCGAGGAGAGCCTCCGCGCGCGTGAGAACCTCACGCAGACCTTCCGCCGCTGCTTCCCGCCCATCCTCGCGCTCACCGGCGCCCGCGCCGTGGCGCTGACCACGCGCGACGAGGACCTGCGCACCCGCACCTGGCAGGAGGGCGACTGGGGCGGAGACTTCCCCGGCCCGCTGCTCGACGGCGCCCCCGGACCCCAGCGAATCGGAGACGCGACGCTCGTCACCCAGCCGCTCGACGTCGCCGGAGACCCCGTGGGCTCCTTCGGTCTGCTCTTCTCCGGAGACCACACGTCACCGGAGGCCTCCGCCCGCGCCCTGCGCCTGCTCGACACCATCGCCGAGCAGCTCGACACCGTGCTGTGCCTGGTCCACACCGCGTCGGAGAAGCACCAGCTCATCATCCAGTGCAACGCGCACCTGGCCAACCCCGTGTTCGAGGTGGGCATGGACCAGGCGGTGCTCACGCTGGCCCAGCGCGTGCGCGTGCCCTCCTTCCTCCTGCTCTACCGCGACGCCGTGCGCCCCCAGGTGCTCCACTACCGCCTGTACCGCAACGGCCACCTGGAGTTCGAGAGCGGCGAGCAGCCCAGCCAGGACGTGGAGCGCGCCCTGCGCCAGCACGGCCACCGCCTGCTGTCCGAGGAGGTCTCCGCCCTGCGCCAGCTGCTCCCCGGCCGCACCACCGAGGCGGTGCTCATCTCCGGCTCGGCCTCCAGCGAGCCGTTGGGCAAGATCGCGGTCGCCTGCGACGAGGGCTTCTCCGCGTACACGATGGACCTCTTGCGCGTGCTGGCCTCCACGCTCAGCCAGCGCCTGCTCGACTACAACCGCGAGCGCATCCACCTGTCGCAGTTCTTCCCCACCAGCATCATCGACGCGCTCCTGCAGGACCCCAACTACGCGCAGCACCTGCGCGCGCAGGACCAGGAGGTGGGAATCCTCTTCGCGGACATCAACGGCTTCACGCGCATCTGCGAGCACGGCTTCGACAGCCCGCGCAACATCGGCCGCTTCGTGGACGAGTGGAGCGCGCGCGCCGTGGACTGCATCTGGGAGCACGGCGGCGTGTTCGACAAGATGGTCGGCGACTGCGTCATCGGCCTGTTCGGCCCGCCCTTCTTCAAGTCCAGCCGCAAGGAGCGCGCCGAGGCCGCCGTGCGCGCCGCGTGTGACATCCAGGCGCTCACCGCCAGGCTCGGCGCGCGTGAAGAGGTGGCCGCGCTGTGCGAGCGCGTGAAGCTCCCGGGGCTGGGCGTGGCCGTGGGCGTCAACCTGGCCCACGTCAACTGCGGCCTCTTCGGCCCCAACCGTCAGTACACCGCCTTCTCCAGCGGCATGAACCAGGCGGCGCGCCTGCAGTCACTGGCGGGCTTCCGCGAGACGCTCGTCATGGCGAGCGCCCGGGACGTGCTGGTGGACTCCACCGAGCCCTTCATCCAGGGCCTGCGCTTCGGCGCGCTCACCGAGACGCCGGTGAAGAACGTGGCGCAGCCCCTGCGCCATCACCGACTGGACAGCCTCACGCCGTGAGGTGCGAGGCCGCGTAGCGCCGGGAGAAGTGGATCCACCGGCGCTCGTCCACCTCCACCTGCCACTCGGAGTTGGGCGTGAGCGGCAGCCGCTCCTTGAGGAAGCTCTCCAGCTGGTCCGCCGCCTTCACGGGCGTGAGCCCCGGCGCGCGGAAGGCGATGTGCAGCAGCACCTCCAGCCCCGCGGAGACCTCCACGCACGCGCTGATGCGCAGCGGGCCCACCCGGCGCTGGTAGAGCGTGTTCTGACCCGGCCATACGGCAGGGTCCGTCTCCCGGCGCGCGGCCGAGAGCCAGTTGGACGGCTGGAGGATGAAGTCGAGCAAGTCGCTGCTCGCTTCTTCCGTCGTCGAATGCTCCTGGATGGAAAGCATCGCCCACCTCCCCGGGGAAGCCGATGGAAAGAATGTGCCCACGGCCATGGAGCGTGCAAGAGCCCCCCCGCGGAAACCTCGCGGGTGTCCTCCAGCGACACAAGATGAGGGTGTGGGTCCGGAGCTCGGCACAAGGCCTCCGGCGGCGCGACGTTAACGGGCGCGGCTGACATGCGCGCGCGAGCGCGTCACGGGCTGGTGGGAAGTGAACGGCGCGAGCGTCGCTCCACGGCGGACTTGAGCTGACCACAGCCCGCGTCGATGTCGATGCCCCGGCGTTGACGCACGGTGCTGGGGACACCGTGCGACATCAGCACGTCCTGGAAGGTGCGCACCGACTCGGGGCGGCTCGGCCCGCCGTCGTAGCCCACCGTGGGGTTGAGGGGGATGACGTTGACGTGCGCGTCCATGTCACCCAACAGCGCGCCCAGCGTGTGGGCGTGCTCCACCGTGTCGTTGCGGCCCTCGATGAGCGTCCACTCGAAGAAGATGCGGCGCTTGCGTCGGGCGATGTAGTAGCGGCACGCGTCCATCAGCTCCGCCAGCGGCCAGCGTCGTCCCGCGGGCACCAGCGCCGCGCGCTCCGCGTCCGTCGCGCCGTGCAGGCTCACCGCCAGCTGCACCGGTCGGTCCTCGTCCGCGAGTCGACGGATGCCCGGCACCACGCCCACCGTGCTCAGCGTGATGAAGCGCGGCGCCATGGCCAGGCCCAGCGGGTCCACCAGGACATCCACCGCGGCCAGGGTATTGTCGTAGTTGTGCAACGGCTCGCCCATGCCCATGAGCACGACGTTGCGCAGCGTCTCGCCCGACTCGCGGAGGATGCGCTGCACGTGCAGAATCTGTCCCACGATTTCGCCGGGCGTCAGGTGACGCGACAGGCCCATCTGCCCCGTGGCGCAGAAGACACAGCCCATGGCGCACCCTGCCTGGGTGCTGATGCACACCGTCGCGCGGCCCTTGAAGCGCATGAGGACGGTCTCGATGGTCTGTCCGTCCTCCAGCTTCATGAGCAGCTTGTGGGTGTGGCCGTCGGAGCTGAACGCCTCGTGGTGCGTGGTGAGCTGTCCCAGCCGCGCGCGCTCGCGCAGGGCCTCGCGCAGGTCCGCGCGCAGCCCCTCCACCTCGTCCAGCGCCCGGGCCTGTTGTCGGTACAGGCCGGACCAGAGCACGTCGCGGTGGTGGGGCCGGTAGCCCCAGTCGGACAGCAGCGCGCCGAGCGCGGGCCGCGTCAGGTCGTAGAGGTTGGTGGGCGTGTCGGACGGCATGGCCAGGACGCCAGATAACACACCCGGGCCCCTCGTCACCCGGGTGCCCCGGGGTGGAAGACGGGCGTGCCTCCGGAGCGGACGGCCCGAGGCAGTCCCGGCGGCCGGGCCGGCGAGCCCCTGGCGAGTGCTGCCGGTGCGGGCGACCGTGCACAGGTTGTCCGCGCATGGGGCTCTCCATCCAGCAGGAGCAGTTCGGTCCGGAGGACTTCGAGCGCTTCTCGCGCAGGCTCGACGAGAGCCTGGAGGCGCTGCGCGTCGTCCTCGCCAGGCCCGGCTTCGGCGAAGGACCGACGACGATTGGCGCGGAGCTGGAGTTGTTCCTCGTGGACGACCGGGGCTTCCCGCTGCCGATGAACCAGCAGGTGCTCGCGCGCACGAAGGACCCGCGCGTGACGCTGGAGATGAACCGCTTCAACCTGGAGGTCAACCTGCGCCCGGGGCCGCTGGCGGGGCGGCCCTTCACCGCGCTCCGGGCGGAGCTGGAGGACGCGCTCGCGGAGGTGCGGCGCGCGGCGGCGGCCGAGGGCGCGCGGGTGGCGGTGATTGGAATCCTGCCCACGCTGCGCGAGGCGGACCTGGGCAAGGGCGCGCTGACGGCCCAGCCTCGCTACCGCGCGCTGAACAACGCCATCCGCCAGCGCCGAGGCAAGCCCATCGAGGTCGCCATCCGGGGCGACGAGGAGGCGCTGACGCTCGCCTGGGACGACACGACGCTCGAGGGCGCGAACACGTCCCTCCAGTTCCACCTGCGCGTGACGCCCGCCGACTTCGCGCGCCTGTACAACGCCGCGCAGTTGGCCACCGCGCCCGCCTTGGCCATCAGCGCCAACTCGCCGCTGTTCCTGGGGCGCAAGCTCTGGGACGAGACACGCGTGGCGCTGTTCCGTCAGTCCGTGGATGACCGGGGCGAGCCGGGCGAGGGCGGCTTCCAGCCCCACGGGCGCGTGACGTTCGGCCACGGCTGGGTGCGCGAGGGCGCCTACGAGCTGTTCGCCGAGTCGGTCGCGCTGCACGCGCCGCTGTTGCCCGTGGTGGGGCACGAGTCCCCGCTGGAGCACGCGGCCTCGGGCCGTCCGCCGGGGCTGGAGGAGCTGCGGCTGCACCAGGGCACCGTGTGGTCCTGGAACCGGGCCGTCTATGACCCGAAGGACGCGGGGCACCTGCGCATCGAGCTGCGCGCGCTGCCCGCGGGGCCCTCCGTGGTGGACATGGTGGCCAACGGCGCGTTCCTCCTGGGCCTGACGCTGGGGCTCGCCGAGCGCATCGACGCGCTGCTGCCCGCGCTGCCCTTCGCGCACGCCGCGGGCAACTTCATCCGCGCCTCGCGCAAGGGGCTGGACGCGGAGCTGCTGTGGCCGGGTGAGTCCGCGCCGAGTCCCCGCGTGGTGCCCGTGGTGGACCTGGTGCGCAGGCTCATCCCCGTGGCGCACCGCGGGCTGGTGTCCGCGGGCGTGGAGGCACAGGAGGCGGACCGGATGATGGAGGTCATCTCCCGCCGGGTGGACACGCGCAGGACGGGGGCGCGCTGGCAGCGGCAGGTGCTCACGCGGCTGGAGGCGGGCATGCCCCGCAGGGACGCCCTGGCGGCGATGCTGGAGCGCTACCTGGACCTCACGGCCTCCGGGGCGCCCGTGCACGACTGGCCGGTGGAGTAGGCGCGGGCGGGCGGCCTCGGGAGGACCCCTGCCGTTGCGAGCCGGGCGCGGCTGGGGCGAATATCCGGGCGCCCGCCACGTCAGCGGCAGAGGTCCTGCTCTTCGCGCCCATGTTCCGACTCCTTCCTCCGCTGTTGCTGCTCGCTCTTTTGGGAAGTGCCTGCTCCACCCTGCGAGGTCGCGCCGACGAGCTGGCGCGCAACGGCCAGTTCGTCGAGGCCGCCAGCCTCTATGACGACCTCGTCGCCAAGGACCCGCATGACAAGTCCCTGGTCATCGAGCGCGATGGCCTGCGCGGCAAGGCGCTCAGCCAGTTGCTCGGCAACGCGCGGCGCTTCCGGTTGGACGGCATCGACGAGAAGGCCGAGGACGACCTGTTGCGCTTCCTCGACCGGCGCGTGCAGTGGAACGCGAAGCTCAGCGGCGGCCTGGAGAGTTCGCTCCTGGAGGAGATGGAGGGCACGCACCGGCACCTGCGCGCCGTCATCGTCGCGCCCGCGAGCCAGGGCCACGCGCTGACGGCGGAGGAGGCGCTCATCCGCAAGCGCCCGCTGCTCGCGCACAAGGAGATGGTCGGCATCCAGCGCGAGATGGAGTCCTCCGTGCTCCAGAGCGGCAAGGACACCTGCGGGCGCCTCAAGGCCGTGACGTCCGACACCGGCGCGCACTGGCGCGAGGTGGTGTCGCGCTACTGCCGCCACTGGCGCGAGCCCGCCCCCGAGCCCGCTCCGGCCCCCGAGCTCACCGGCGTGCCCACGTGGGAGGGCCAGGTGTCGGGCCTCGACTCCGCGCGCATGGCGCTCCTGCGCTCGCGGCTCGCGCGCGCCTACGAGCTGTCGCCCTGGTACTCGCCCGCCGCGAAGCCCCAGCCGGAGCTCTTGCTCGCCGGCCGCTTCGACACGCGCCGCGGCAGCGAGAACGTGGCCATGACGGCGCCGTACACGGAGCGCGTCCCCTACACCGACCACGAGGAGCGCAAGGAGACCATCGAGGAGCCGTTCGAGGCGGACGAGACGTACACCGACAAGGACGGCAAGACGCAGACGCGCAAGGTGACCAAGGTGCGCACGTACACGCGCAACTTCACCGTGCCCGTCACGCGCTACAGGGATGTGGCGCGCACCTTCGAGTACCACGCCCTGCGCCTGTCGGTGGAGCACCAGCTCACGCTGTCCTCCTCGGGGGTGCTGGACGCGCGTCGGGCCCCGCTGGCGACGGTGCTCCAGGACCACCTGTCCGAGTCCTCGCTGGAGCACGACGTCCACTTCGAGCCCGGTGAGATTCGCCCGCGCCGCGCCAGCTTCACCTCGCCCGAGGGCTGGCTGGAGCAGCGCGTGGAGCTGATGGCCCGCCGCTTCGCCGAGTCCCTCTCCGTCCACTGGCGCGAGTCCTACTGCGACGTGCCCATGCGCACATTGGACGAGGCTTCCCGCTGTGCACGCGCCGGCACCACGCTTCCCACCCCTGCCCACCAGCTCCTCTCGGAAGTGCTGGGCGACGACGCGGCGCGCATCCCGGCGCTGTTCGTCAACCGCTGACGCGGTGCGAGAGGCGCGTTGGGTAATCGGCGGGTCAATTGAGACTGGGTGGATTGTTCCAGCAGTCTGACGTGAAATACCCGTGAGTGCGGGTCAGACTCCTTTGTCAGTATTCGTACTCGGCAGCGGAAATTTTCACACAGAGGACCGTATGCATCCGAATGAAGTCCGAAGCATCGCTCGTCGCGGGACACTCGTGATGTGGATGGCTTCTTCTCTGGCGCTGACCGCTTGCGGTGGCGCGGACATGGAGGCCGCATCCTCCGGCGGTGACGCCACCGTGGCGGAGCAGTCGCAGAGCGCCGTCGCGGACCGACGCATCATCGTCTACCTCACGCCGAGCCAGCAGCTGTACGGCGTGAAGGACGGCAAGTCGACGCTCATCGCCGAGCGCGCGAGCGCCCCGTCGGTGTCGCCGGACGGCAGCCAGGTGGTGTTCGCCAAGCTGCCCTCCTCGTGGAACGTGGGCGAGCCGGTGAAGAGCGCGGAGCTCCACCTCTACAAGGCGAGCAACGGCAAGACGGAGCGGCTGACGACGGGCCATGACGACCAGAGCCCGTCGTGGACGCCGGACGGCAAGAGCATCCTGTTCCAGTCGAAGCTGCGCTCGGGGCTCGCGTCCTTCTGGCGCGTGAAGGCCAACGGGAAGAACCTGATGCAGGTGACGAACCGGAGCACGTCGCTCGCCACGGACCCCGCCTACGTGCCGGCCCCGGTGAGCAACACCCCCGTGCAGTGGGGGCCCAACCAGCGGCGCATCATCGTCTACCTCGCGCCGCAGACGACGACCACCACCGAGGTGCGGGTG
The DNA here is from genome assembly GCF_020037055.1 of Myxococcus sp. AS-1-15. Classification (NCBI taxonomy): domain Bacteria; kingdom Pseudomonadati; phylum Myxococcota; class Myxococcia; order Myxococcales; family Myxococcaceae; genus Myxococcus; species Myxococcus sp. AS-1-15. The sequence continues at coordinate 60,950 of NZ_JAIQDF010000014.1, forward strand.
ATGAAGCTCGACGCCCAGGACAACGTCGCGTCGGCCTACAGCCTGGGACAGGGCACCTCGCCCGCGTGGACCGAGGAGGGCAACGTGCGCTTCCAGCGCGAGGAGAACGGCCAGCTCGTCGATGTCGAGGTGAGCGTGCAGTAGTCGCAGGTGAGGTGCGGCGCGAGCTGGGCGCGCCGCGACACGCGAGGGGGACCTGCGGTCAGCCCTCGTCCTCGGCGCCCTTGCGCAGACCCAGCATCCTTCGCAGCTCGCGCGCGGACTGGCGGCTGACCTCCACCGCGTGGCCCCGCGACGTGCGCGCCAGGTAGCCCCCCGTCTCCAGGGGCTCCAGCCTGGCGACGTGGCGCAGGTTGAGCAGCGCCCGGCGGTGGACCCGTTGGAACAGGTCCTGGGGCAGCTTCTCCGCCAGCTCGTTGAGCGTGAAGTCGGTGAGGAACTCGCCCTGCGCGGTGAACACCGTCACCAGCTCGTCATCCAGCGCCGCGTGGGAGATGGTCTCCGGGTCCACCAGGACGATGCCCTGCCGCGTGGGGATGGGCAGCCGCGCCAGCGCCCGGGCCTGCTGCGGCGGCTTCTCCGTGGGGGCGCCGTCCCCGCGGGCGCGGGGCTCCGCGCCGATTCTCGCGCGCACGCGCTCCAGGGCCTTCTGCAGCCGCGCGGGCTCCACGGGCTTCAAGACGTAGTCCACGGCGCCGTGCTCGAAGGCGTCCACGGCGTGCTCGGCGTGCGCGGTGCAGAGCACCACGCGAGGGCCGTCTTCCGGCAGCAGCGCGAGCGCGTCCAGGCCGCTGAGGCCGGGCATGTGGATGTCCAGCAGCACCACGTCCACGCCGCCCGCGCGCACCGCGGCGAGCACCGCCTCCCCGTCGGCCGCCTCGCCGCACACCCGCACGTCGGGCAGCGCGCCCAACAGTCGCGACAGGCGCTTGCGGGCGAGCAGCTCGTCGTCGGCGATGAGGACACGCAGGGGAGGGCTCACGTGATGACTCCTGGCAGGGGGCCCGAGCGGGGCAGGGTGACGGTGACACGGGTGCGCTCCGCGTCACTGGTGAGCGACAGGCGCGCCTGTTCGCCATAGGCCAGCGCGAGCCTGCGCTCCACGGTGGGCAGGCCCGCGCTGCCCTCGCGCGGCCCCCGGGAGGCGCCGGGGTTCTCGATGGCCACCGCCACCTGGCCGTCGCGCACCTGCACCTCCAGCGACAGCCGGCCCCGGTGGCCCGCGGCGGGGCCGTGCTTCACCGCGTTCTCCGCGAGCGGCAGCAGCACCAGCGGCGGCACCGGCACGTCCTCGGCGCCGGGGCGGATGTCCACCGCGAGCTGGAACAGCTCCGGGTCCCTGAGCAGGTGGAGGTCGAAGAGGGTGCGCATCAGCGCCAGCTCCTCGGAGAGGGGCCAGGTCGCCTTGCGCACGCCGGCGAGCACCGAGCGCAGCATGGTGGACAGCCTGAGCACCGCCGCCTCCGCCACCGCGCCGTCCTCGCGGCACCACTCGGCGATGGCGTTGAGCGTGTTGAAGAGGAAGTGCGGGTCCAGGTGGCTCCGGAGCGCGAGCAACTGCGCCTGCTCCGCCTCCAGCGCGAAGCGGGCCGCGCGGGCGCGCTCCTTGGCCAGGGACTCCTCGAAGCCGATGTCCCGCCCCAGCCCCCAGCCGCCGACGAGGAACAGCGCGTTGCACACCATGAGGTTGGTGCGCTGGGTGAGGAACGTGGGCCCCATGTCCAGGAGCTTGGGCAGCACGATGCCCATCATCAGCACCACGCCGCTGCCCAGCGTGCCGTACATCAGCACGCGCACGCCGCCGTGGCTCAAATCCAGCCCGCTGGGGAAGAGGACCCGGTAGGTGACGGGGGCCACGCCCACGAAGACCAGGCACATGAGCACGCCCAGGTGCGGGGCGAGCGGCTCGCGGCTGAAGCTCACCTGCGCGGCGACGAGCGGGGCGCAGACGAGGAGGATGGGCACCAGCCTGCGGGGCTCCGCGAGGGCCCGCAGGGTGGCGCGGACGATGGACCCTTCGGGCTTCTCCGACATGCGCCCGGCGGAGCCTACACCGTCGGAGGCGTCACTGCTCGGGGGCCTTGTCCACGTCGAGCTCGAGTGCGTCGACGAGGATGCTTCCGGCGAGGACGACGGGGAACAGGACGATGGCGGCGGCGACGAGGAGGGTGGGGGGCATGGGGGTCTCCGGAGGCTGCGCAGCATGCATGCCCAGTCTGACGTGCCCCTCGTGCCCCACTGACCCGGTGGCGCCGGACGGTCGCCGCCCGGGGCCGAGCCGTCGCTTTCAGGCCCCCGCGTCCACCAGCGCGTCCGCGAGCGAAAGCCCGTTGCGGATGCAGTCGTTGAGGCCCACGCCCTTGTAGGCGTTCCCCGCCAGGTGCAGCCCGGGCAGGCGCGTGAGCGCCCGGTCCACGCCGTCCATCCGCTCCAGGTGGCCCACGTTGTACTGGGGGATGCCCCGCTTCCAGCGGAAGACCTCGGTGAGCGTCGGCGTGGCGGTGACGCCCGCGAGCGCCCGCAGCTCCTCGCGCGCCAGCGCCACCAGCGCGGCCTCGTCCAGCGCCACCAGGTCCGGCCGCGTCGCGCCGCCCACCATGCACGTGTACAGCACCCGGCCCGCCTCCACGCGGAAGGGGAACACGGTGGACGCGTGGATGGCGCCGAGCAGCCGGCGCTTCTCCATCGGCGGCACCAGGAAGCCGAAGCCGTCCGGCGCGGGCGTCGTCCCCGCGTCGAAGCCCAGGTGCACCACGGCGATGGGCGCGTAGTCGATGCCGCCCACGCGAGAAGCCAGCTCCGCGTCCAGCGGCTCCAGGAGGCCCCGCGTCACGTATGCGGGCGCGGCCAGCACCACGTGGGACGCCTTCAGCTCCGAGCGCTGTCCCCGCTCGCTCACCGCGAGCCGCCAGCCGTCGTCTCCCCGCGTCAGGCCCTCCACCGTGGCACCGGTGTGCGCCGCGTCCCCGAGCGCCGTGCCCAGGGCGTCGATGAGCGTGCCGAGTCCGCCCTCGAAGGTGCTCAGCGCGCCGCTCAGCTTCGGCGCGGTGCTGCCCGCGGGCAGGGCCTTCTGCGCCTTCGCCTGGGCCTTCTGGGCGTGGATGGCGCCGAGCAGGAGGCTGCGGTGCTCGCGCTCCAGCTTCACGAGCTGCGGGAACGTGGCGCCCACGCTCAGCTTCTCCACGTCGCCCGCGAAGATGCCCGTCTGCACCGCGTCCAGCAGCACCCGCGTCGCCGTGGGCCCCAGATGCCGGCGCCCGAAGTCCGCCAGGGATTCGTCCACACCAGCCGCCGCGCGGCCGCTGAACAGCTCCCCCATCACCCGCAGCTTCGCGCCGAAGGGGAGGATGTCCGACTTCAGGAACGCCGGCGGCGATGCGGGCACCGAGCGCAGCTTCCCCCGCGTGTAGACATACCGCCGCTTCGCCGCCCCATCCGCCGCGCGAATCCTGTGTTCCAGATTGAGCGCGGATGCCAGCTCTCGCATGGCGGGCTCGCGGTCCAGGAAGCTGTTGGGGCCCGTCTCCAGGAGGAAGCCCTGCTGCGCGCGCGTTCCCACCGCGCCACCGAGCCGGGGGGTTGTCTCCAGGAGAACGGCATCCCTACCGCGGGAGCGCAATCGCCAGGCGACGACCAGACCTGAAATCCCACCTCCTACGACGGCGACAGTCATGGGTTGTCTCTCCTGAATCAAATTTTCCGGTGACCAGCGTGCACTCACTCGCGTCATTCGTCCGTGTTTTGCCAAGGACATCCATTCGGCGCGTTAATGAAGAGCATGCGCTACGTCATCACCGGAGCGAGCAGGGGCATTGGGTATGAGTTCGTCCAACAGCTCCTCGAGCGCGGCGACATCGTCGACGCCGGGGTGCGCACCGAGGAGGGGCGGCGGCGGCTGGAGCCGCTGAAACACGGCTGTGCGGGGCGCTTGAGAGTCCATGCGCTGGACGTGGCCGACGAGGCGAGTGTCAGGGATTTCGCCGACGAGGTGCTGCTGGAGCCGGTGGATGTCCTCATCAACAACGCGGGCGTGCCAGGGTTGTGGTGCGCGCTGACGGACGTGGACTACGCGGACGTGGTGCGCACCTTCGCCGTCAACGCGCTGGGGCCGCTGCGTGTCACCAGCGCGCTGCTCCCGGGGCTCCTGCGGGGCCGCTCGCGCAAGGTGGCCTACGTCACCTCGCGCATGGGCTCGCTGTCGTCCAACAGCGACGGCGGCGCTTATGCCTATCGGATGTCCAAGGTCGCGTTGAACATGGGCGTGCGCAACCTGTCCAATGACTTGCGTGCCCAGGGAATCGTGCCCGTGCTGCTGCACCCCGGCTGGGTGAAGACGGACATGGGCGGGCCGGACGCGCCCTTGCCGCCACGCGACTCGGTGCGAGGGATGCTCAACGTCATCGATGAGCTGCGCGCGGAGCACAGTGGTCGCTTCTTCGACTACCAGGGCGCGGAGGTGCCCTGGTAGCACGAGGGGCCGCGTCGCTACGGGTAGAGCATCTGCGTGCGCCACGCGTCGCCGTCGCGCAGGTAGACGTGCCGGTCATGCAGCCGGCTGGGCTGGGCGTGCCAGAACTCGATGCGGTCGGGCACCACGCGGAAGCCGGACCAGTGCGGCGGGCGCGGCACGTCCCCTCCCGCGTAGCGCTTCTCCACGTCCTCCACGCGCGACTCCAATTCATCGCGCGAGCCCAGCCGCTGGCTCTGGAGGCTGGCCCACGCGCCCACCTGGCTGCCGCGCGCGCGGCTCCTGAAGTACTGGTCCGCCTCCTCGGGTGACACCACCTCCACGCGGCCCTCCACGCGGACCTGCTCGTCCAGGGGCTGCCAGTAGAAGCACAGCGCGGCGAAGGGGTGCGCGCGCAACTCCTGGCCCTTGCGGCTCTCGTGGTTGGTGAAGAACACGAAGCCGCGCGCATCGAAGTCCTTGAGGAGGACGACGCGCGCGCTGGGGCGGCCGTCGGCGCCGACGCTGGCCACCACCACCGCGTTGGGGTCCACGGGGATGGCCTTCTTGGCGCGCTCGAAGACGTCCGCGAAGCGCTGGATGGGGTCGGGAGGTATCAGCACGGGCGCACCATAAGGGACGCGGACAGTGGGCGCACGTTCACGGTTGACTCATCCGGCGCAACCGTCATGGTTGTCACATGAAGATTCTCTTCATCTCCTCGGAGGTGGCGCCCTTCTCGAAGACGGGGGGACTGGGGGACGTGGCCGGCGCGCTGCCCGCCGCGCTCGCCTCGCTGGGTCACGACGTCAAGGTCGTCACCCCGCGCTACCGTGACTTGCGCGACGCCGGACGACTCGCGCCCACCGGACAGTCGCTCCAGCTGCGCTTCCCCTTCGGCGAGGTGGGCGGGCCCATCCTCTCCGCCCGCGTGGCGCAGGGGCTGGAGGTCCTCTTCCTGGAGAACGAGCACTTCTTCGGCGGCCGCCACGGGCTGTACGGCGACGCGGCGGGTGAGTTCGGCGACAACGCGCGGCGCTTCGCCTACCTGTCCGTGGGCGCGCTCCAGGCGGCCCAGCGCGTGGGCTTCCAGCCGGACATCATCCACGCGAACGACTGGCAGACGGGGCTGGTCCCGGTGGCGCTGCGGCGCGGCTTCCAGTCCACGTCGCTGTCGCGCGCCCGGAGCGTGTTCACCATCCACAACCTGGCCTACCAGGGGCAGTTCCAGAAGGACGCGATGACGGACCTGGGGCTGCCGTGGGATTTGTTCACCTCGGAGGGTGGCCTGGAGTTCTACGACACCGTCAACCTGCTCAAGGGGGGCCTGGTCTTCTCCGACGCGCTCACCACCGTGTCGCCCACGTACGCGCGCGAAATCCAGACGCCCGAGCAGGGCTACGGCCTGGACGGGCTCTTGCGCCGCCGCGCCCACCGGCTGCACGGCATCCTCAACGGCGTGGACGTGCACGAGTGGAACCCCGTCACGGACCCCTACCTGCCGGCACGCTTCGGCCCTCGGGAGATGGAGGGCAAGGCGGTGTGCAAGCGGGAGATGCTCCAGCGCTTCGGCCTGCCGGAGGGGGACGCGCCCGTGTTCGCCATCGTCAGCCGGCTGGCGTGGCAGAAGGGCATGGACCTGCTCCTGGAGGCGCTGCCCACCGCGCTGCAGGCGGACATCCGCTTCGTGGGCGTGGGCAGCGGCGAGGGCCCCCTGGAGGAGGGCCTGCGCGCCCTGCAGGTCCGCTTCCCGCGCCAGGTGTCCGTGCACCTGGGCTTCGACCCGGCCCTGTCACATCTGGTGGAGGCCGGCGCCGACTTCTTCCTGATGCCCAGCCGCTACGAGCCGTGTGGGCTGAACCAGATGTATTCGCTGCGTTACGGGACCGTTCCCATCGTCCGGGCCACCGGGGGGCTGGTGGACACCGTGGAGGGGGGGCTGGACGGCAACGGCATCCTCTTCGAGGCCTTCCACAAGTCGGCGCTCCTGGCCGCCTTCCGCCGGGCCCAGGCCCTCTACGCGGACCCGCCCCGGCTCGCGGATTTCCGGCGGCGGGGCATGGAGAAGGACTTTTCCTGGGATGTCTCCGCCCGGCGATACGAGGCCCTGTATTCAGCCTTGATGGCTGAATAGTGGGTGCCTGCGGAAAATCGCAGTAGGCTTGTGTCGTGGCGGATGCTCCGGACCTGGGTGGCTACGAGGTAGTCGGCCGACTGGCCGTTGGCGGCATGGCGGAGGTGTACCAGGCGCGAGCCCGGTCCACGACGCAGCGCTCGCCCGGCGAGCCTGACGAAGTTGTCATCAAGCGGTTGCACCCGTCGTTCCGCAACGACACGGCCTACGTGAAGGCCTTCGTCGACGAGGCGAAGCTGACGGTGCGCCTGCGACACGCGCACATCGTCCGGACGTTCCGCCTGTTCAAGGCGGGGCCGGACTACCTCATGGTGCAGGAGCTCGTCAGTGGCCGGACGCTCGGCTACATGCAGGAGCTCTTGCTCAAGGCCGGCGCGGCGATGCCGCCCGAGGCCGCGTGCTACATCGCGTGGTGCCTGCTCAAGGCGCTCGACTACATCCACCGGGCGAAGGTGGGGGAGAACGGCGCCACCATCGTCCACCGCGACCTCAACCCGGCCAACGTGCTGCTGGGCATCAACGGCGACGTGAAGCTGACGGACTTCGGCGTGGCGGAGGTGGAGGGGATGATGCGCGGCGACGCGGGCGCGCTGCGCGGCACGCTGCCGTACATGAGCCCCGAGCAGGTGCTGGGGCAGGCGGTGGACGCGCGCACCGACTTGTTCGCCGTGGGCATCATCCTGTGGGAGCTGTTCGCCAGCCGGCGGCTGTACTCGGGCGACAACGAGGCGGACCTGATGCACAAGGTGCGCGACGCGCGGGTGCCGCTGCTCTCCTCGGTGACGTCGGACCTGCCGGACTACGCGGGGCTGGTGGTGCGCAAGGCGCTCTTCGCGGACCGGGCGCGGCGCTTCCAGTCGGCGGCGGAGTTCATCAAGGCGCTGGAGGCGCTGGCCCGCCGGGCGGGCTGGCCCCTCACGGTGGAGGCGCTCCAGCCCCTGTTGGGCGGCTGATGCGCGCGCGGCTCCTCGTCCTCGGGGCATGGGCGGCGCTCGTCGGCCCGGGCTGCCTGGGCGCGGTGCCCCTCAAGCCGCGCGCCTACGACGAGGCGGTGCGCGTCGAGTCGCTGGACGTGGACTTCCAGGCGGACGGCTCGGGCCTGCTCGATGTCGGGCTCCAGGTGAGGAACCCCGCGTCGGACCCGGCGACGCTCACCGCGGTGGACTTCGAGCTGTGGGTGGACGGACGGCGCGTGGCCACCGGCCAGCAGCACGTGGACGCGGCGCTGGCGCCCCAGGGCGAGGTGCCCCTGCGCGTGCTCTTCCCGCTGGCCGCCGAGCGCGTCGTGCCGGTGACGGGGGCGGTGCCGGTGCGGCTGCGCGGCGGGGTGGTGCTGCGCTTCGGCGGCACGGAGCGGCGGGCGTCCTTCCGGGCCCAGGGCTCGCGCAAGCTCACGCACGTGCCCCCGCTGGAGGGCATGGCGGAGTGACGCTCAGGACTTGGCCGCGGAGGCCTCGGAGCGAGGCTCCTTGGGGCGCGTGTCCTTGCCCGGCGTGGCGCTCTTGAGCCGGGACATGCGCACGCGGTCGATGCGGGCGCCTTCCTTGTTGGCCACGACGAACTGCCAGCCGTTGTAGGTGAAGCGCTCGCCCACGTCCGGCAGGTGGCCGGCGAGCGACGACAGGTAGCCGCCCAGCGTGTCGAAGTCGCCCTCGGGCAGCGGGAAGCCGAACGCCTGGGTGAAGCTGTCCACCTCCATGGCGGCGTCCACCATGAAGCTGCCGTCCGCCATCTTCTCGACCTGCTTCTCCTCCACCTCGAACTCGTCGCCGATGTCGCCGACGATTTCACGCAGGATGTCCTCCAGTGTGACGACGCCCATGAAGCCGCCGTACTCGTCCACGACGATGGCCATGTGGATCTTCCGCTTCTGCATGTCGCGCAGGAGGTCGCCGATGGGCTTCATCCACGGCACGAAGTGCGCGGGGCGGATGATGTCCTGCAGGACGATGAGCTCCGGGTGCTGCAGGAGCGGGATGATGTCGCGCGCGTGCAGCACGCCGATGATGTGGTCCACGTCGTCCCGGTACACGGGGATGCGCGAGTGGTTCTCCTCGGCGAGCAGCCGCAGCAGGTCCTCGGAGGAGATGGTGCTGTCGACGGTGACGACCTCGGTGCGCGGCACCATGACGTCGCGGCAGCGCTTGTCGGACAGCTCGAAGATGGAGCGGATGAGCTGGGGCGCGCTCTTGTCCACCTCGTTCTTCGCGGCCTGCGCGGCGAGCAGCTTCTCCAGCTCCTCGAGCGGCGGCGGCGGCGGCTCGAAGCGCAGCGTGCGGCCGAAGGTGCGCGCCATCAGGTTGAGCACGCCGAGCACCACGCGCATGGGCGGGTAGAGCACCGCCACCAGCAGCGACACCACGCCCGACAGCCGCAGCGCCCAGCGCTCCGGGTTCGCGTTGGCGAGGCCCCGCATGGTGACCTCCATGAGGCTGGCCAGCACGCCGACGAACAGTGCGCCCGCGGCCACGGTGGCGACGGGCAGCCACGCGGCCTCACCGTAGCGCGTCAAATCCAGCATGCGCGGCGGGACGAACGCGCCGATGGCGGCGGCGAGGAACCCGCTGAGCAGGGTGCCCAGGCGCAGCGCGGTGGCGGTGGCCTCGCGCTCGGTCTTGTGGCGCAGCACGCGTCGGCTCGACGCGCCCTTGTGGGACTCGGCCAGCTCCTGTGCACGCAGGTCCGACGTTCCGTAGAGCGCGGATTCGGCCGCGGCGACCAGCGACCTGACGAAGCACAGCGCCAGGCAGGCGACCCAGAGGGCCCAGGTAGGCATAGAGCACCGTTCTTATCCCGTGCTAAGGGTCCGTTCCACCCCGCCGGAGCCCCGATGCCCGCTCGCATGTATTCCCTTGGAGCACTCCTGGCCCTCCTCGTCCCCGCGCTGGCCCTGGCGTGGCCGGTGGACCTGGTCCGTCCCCTGGACGTCGACAAGGAGCAGTTCCAGAAGCTGGCGGCCGTCGAGTGGGTGGAGGTGGAGGACCCCTCCGTGGCCCACGTGGAGGTGCTCCAGGGCAGCAACGAACTGTTGCTCAGTGGGCGAAAGCCCGGGCGCACGCTGATGCTCCTGTACGCGGAGGGGCGCTTCGCCGTGTGGCGGCTCACCGTGGGCAACCCCCCGGACGAGGACGTCACGCCCCGGCTGGCGGCGGCGCGCAAGGCGTGTCCGGACCTGAAGGCCACGCAGGGTGCGGAGCGCGCGCTGACGGCCACGGTGAAGGACGCGGCGTGCCGCGCGGCGCTGCTGGAGGTGCTGCGCACGGACGCCTTCGTCGCGCGGGACCTGGAGCTGACGTTCGACGTGCCGGCGCTGCAGGAGCAGCTCACGTCGTTCACCACCGCGCTGCAGCCGCTGGGCCTGGAGGCGCGCTACAGCGGCGCGGGGCTGGTGGTGTCGGGCTCGGCGAGCCGCGAGGACTGGCACAAGGCGCTGTGGGAGCTGTTCCGCCGCTCGGCGGGGCGGGTGCCGCTGGAGGACCGGGTGGAGGTGAAGGCCCCGGAGCCCTCGGCCGCCACGCCGGACGCGGGCCCGGACGTGAAGCCGGAGCCCCCGGTGGAGATTGAAATCCTCAAGCCCGCGCCGAAGAAGCCCACGCGCAAGAAGGCGCAGTGAGGCTCAGGGCGTCTCGCGCAGGATGAGCAGGCCGCGCGAGGTGTCCACGGCGTAGACGAAGCCATCCCCGGGCACGCGCATGCCGATGGCGCCGTCGTAGAAGCTCTCGCCGCGCATCGGGTCGTCCGGACGGAAGGTGTTGTAGTGGGCCACCTCGCGGGGGCTCTCCGGGGTGGACACGTCCAGCACGCGCACGCCCTCGTGGTACCAGGCGACGTAGAGCTTCGTGCCGGACAGCACCATGTTGTGGATGGAGACGTGCTGGCGCAGGCGGTACTCGCCGATGCGCTTGGGGTTCGCGGTGTCCGTCACGTCCAGCACGCGCAGGTGCGCGCCCCAGTCCTCGCCGCCCTCGAAGGCGATGAGGCGCTCGCCGTAGCGCGCGACGGCGCTGGCGTGGCTGTTGGAGTGCTCGTAGCGGTACGCGCCGAGCTGCCGGGGCGCGGCGTCGTCCTGCAGCGACGCGATGACGTAGCCGGCGCGCCAGAAGTTGACGTAGAGCCGCCCCTCGAAGGCGAACATGTCGTGGGGGCCGTAGGACGTCGCCGCGGTGAAGCCCGTGGCCTGGAAGGTGCCCGTCAGCTGGGGGTCGAGCGGCTGGGAGATGTCATAGACGAGGACTTCTCCGGTGGGCGCGGGGGACGCGGCGAACAGGCGGTTTCCCTCGACGAACACCGTGTGCACGTTGGTGCGTGAGGTGCCCATCGCGCGCACCTCCAGGGGCTCGCCCGGGGTGCTGATGTCGAAGACGATGACGCCGCGCGAGTCGCTGGCGATGTAGAGCGCGTCGTCCTTGGCCCACACGCCGTTCCAGTAGTTGTCGTTCGTGCGGCGGATGTTGCGGGTGAGCCGGGGGTGGGCCGGGTCGCTCACGTCGTAGACGAAGAGGCCGCCGTACAGGGACACGACGTAGGCGTGGCCCTTGGTGACGTAGACGTCGGCGGCGAGTCCCGCCGACACGGCGGTCTCGGACATCAGCTCCAGGCCGGAGGACACCGGCTCGCCGTCGCGAGGCGTCACCTTCCACGCGTCGAAGGTGCCCTCGCTCTCGAGCCGGCCGTTGATGCAGTCCACGTAGCAGCCCTGCAGGCGGTTCGGAGCGGGGGACTGGCAGCCGATGAACGAGCGGCGTCGGGAGGTGGTGCCCGAGGTGAACGAGCCGGAGGCGAAGACGACGCCACCGGCATGCACCTGCCGCGTGTCGAGGGGCAGGCCGCCCGCGTACTGGTCGCCCGCGTCCGCCAGCCGCATCGACTGCGACGAGAAGGCGTAGGTGTTGCTGTAGCGGGGCGTGCGCGCGCGCACGTGAATCGTGTAGACGCCGTCGGGGTCCAGCGAGGCGAGCTGCCCGGGGGTGCAGCCGGTGACGTCGAAGCTGCCCAGGCTGCCGCAGGCGTTGGAGGCGGCGTCCACGCCGCAGGTGGCGAAGGGGCCCGTGTCCTCCCAGTCGCCCTCGTCGGCATCGCTGACGGGAGGTTGGGGCTCGGGGTCGGGCTTGTCCTTGCCGCAGGCCATCAAGGCCAGTGTCATCGCGGCCAGCATCGACAGGGCGCGCATGGGCTCATCCTGGTGAGTGGGTGTCGGGGTGTTCATATCGCGAAGGTGCTGGCCGTGCTTCGGGCGCGGTGCGTCGAGGTGCCGCCAGGCGCCGGGCTTGGGGTATGAACGCATCCAGGATTCGAGTCGCCTGGAGGAGAGCGGATGCGATTGTCGATGCGGTCGACTGCGTGGGTGTTGGGATGGGCGCTGCTCGCGCCGTGGAGCGCGGGGGCGCAGGACGATGATGGCTCGGTGAAGTTCATCGTCCCCTCCGACGTGGAGCGGGGCTGTCCGAAGCGCCCGGACGTGGTGCCCTTCACCCAGCGCTCGCAGGCGGGGCTGGAGGGCTCGGGCTGGTTGGTGCACCAGGCCATCATCCCCGAGTCGAAGGACCCCTACTTCAAGGGGCTGGAGCGGGAGCGCGCCGGCGTCAAGCGGGTGGACGAGCTGGACATCCGGAAGCTGGGCGCGCCGGACCCGACGATTCCACTGTGGATCTACGGCAAGACGGACGCGGTGCCCTGTCGCGCGGTGCCGAGCGCCTGGTGGGCCGTGCGCATGGGCGCCACGGACGCGGAACGCAAGACGTTCCTCATGGCGGAGGTGCAGGCGGAGTGCGACCTGCTGCCGCCGGGCAGGTTGTCCGGCACGCCGGTGGCGCTGCGGCAGAAGGACGAGCCCACGGGCTGCAAGCTGCGCCGACCGACGGAGCGCGAGACGGGCAAGGAGGCGGAGGGGCTGCCCTCGGACGTGATGGAGTACGTGCCCGCGCGCGACTGCGACATGCCGGAGTGCGGACGGCTGTGGGAGCGCATCGGCGCGAGCTGGGAGGATGGCACCACGGTGAGCGACTTCCTGGTGACGTGGATGGAGCGCGCCGGGAAGAAGAACCCGTGTGACTGGGCCACGGAGGACCTGTCCCTGGTGCTGCACAAGCCCATCGGCGCGCTGACGCCCGTGCAGCTTCGCAATGGCGGCTCGGTGTTCTTCGGCGGCCTGCACGACAGCGGCGGGCTGAAGTTCATCCTCACGCGGGACTTGATGTCGCTCTATGTGCACGAGGTGGCGAAGCCCAAGGCCGCGCCGAAGGCCGTGCGCTACAGCAGCCCCTCGGAGGAGGACCTGATGATGCAGCAGCGCACCCTGTCTCCGTGCAAGGTGAAGCGCTGAGGGAGTTCGTCGTCTCCGGTGACCGGGTCGTCGCGGTGGCTTCGTATCGGATGGGTGGGGCGCGGTCAGGCCTCCGCTCCCGCCCCGTCGGCCGAGCATCCCCATGCGAGCTTCCCGTCCCGTCATCACCGAGTCCAACGCAGAGAGCCTCAAACCGGTGGCAAGGCTCGGTCCCGCTGTGCCGGACTTGTTTGCCTGTGGCCAGCGGCTCGTCTTCGACCCGACGGGTGCCCGGCTCGGCGCGCTGGCGCGGAGGGGACAGCCCCTGCGGTGGTGGGATGTGGAGACGCTCTCGCCGGAGCCGATGGGCACCCACGAGTCCGCGTCCGGAATGCACTCCCTGGCGTTCCCTGACGCCGAGCACGTCTTGACGGTGGTGTCCGCGAACCGGTCGCCCCAAGGACCGTGGCGGCCGAGGTTGGTGGCCTTCTGCGCGACGGACGGTGCACAGGTGCGTGAGCGGCACCTGACGCACGCGGTGACCCGGCTCGCCGTGTCCTCGGATGGCGCGCGGTTGCTGCTGATTCCGTTGGAAGGTGACTCGCCCGAGGTGTGGGACCTGAAGTCCTGGCGGCCGCTTCGTGAGCTCACGCCGATGGACCTGGGCGTGTCGGTGACGGCGTGCGCGCTCTCTGCGGAGGGCCGCTACGCCGCGGTGACCTTCCACGCCGATGACCGACGCAGCGAGAACCTGTGGCTCTGGGACGTCGCCTCCGAGGCCCGCCCCGTGGCGCTCTCCATCGACGCGTCCACGGTGTGGAGTCTCGCCTTCCATCCGACGCAGCCGCTGCTCGCCGTGGGCGGAATCACGGAGGAGGTCGCCGTGGTGCACGTGGGCGAGCGTCGCCAGGTGAAGTCGCTTGCGGGCTTCCAGGGCTACGCGTGCAACCTGAGCTTCAATCCCGAGGGCACACTGCTCGCCGCCTCTCGCGATGGCCGAGGTTTCGGCGTGCATCGCTTCGACACGGGCGAGGCACTGTTCAGCCATGGCGACGGCGAGGACCTGCACACGAGCGACGCGGTGTTCTCGCCCGACGGGCGCCTGGTGGCGTGGGGCAGGGCGGACGGCACCGTGGAGCTGTGGGGCGTGGAGGACTGACGCTCGCGCTCGTCACTCGGACGCGGGCTGGGTCCACTTCCCCTGCCGCGTCGGTTGGCGCAGGGCCTCGCGCAGCGCGGTGAGGAAGCGCTTCCGGGGCCAGGACTCCGCGCCGAAGCGCGACAGGTGCTCGGTCTCCACCTGGCAGTCCACGAACTGGAAGCCCCACGCCTTGAAGCGCTCCACCGCGGTGACGAAGGCCACCTTCGACGCGTCCGGCGCCAACGCGAACATGCTCTCGCCGAAGAACGCCGCGCCCAGCGACACGCCGTACAGCCCGCCCTTCAACTCGCCTCCCGCCCACGCCTCCACCGAGTGCGCATAGCCGCGCTCGTGCAGCGCGACGTACGCCTCCAGCATCTCGTTGGTGATCCACGTGCCGTTCTGCCCGGGGCGCGTCACGCGGCCGCACTCGGTGATGACGCGCGCGAAGGCCGTGTCGTAGCGCACCTCGTACTCGCCCCGCGCCAGCGTCTTCCTCAGGCTGCGGCCCACGTGGAGCTTGTCCGGCTCCAGTACGAAGCGCGGGTCCGGCGAGTGCCACAGGATGGGGTCCCCCTCGCTGAACCAGGGGAAGATGCCACGCGAGTACGCCGCCAGCAGCCGCTCGGGGCTCAGGTCCCCGCCCACGGCGAGCACGCCGCTCTTGTCCGCGCGGTCCGGAGGAGGGAACAGCTCCGGGTGCTCTTCACTCAACAGATAGATGGGCACGCATCGCCCATCCTAGCGGGACACGTTCAGCTTCACCTCGCCCGTCAGCGAGTACGGCACCCGCATCAGTGGACCCGTCAGCTCTCCTGTCACCCCATAGGGCAGGATTCCCCGTGAGATGAGGGACTTCACCTCCGGCCCCCACGAGTCCTTCGTCACCGCCACCTCCACCGGGTACACACCCGTGGCGGACGCATCCACGCTGTCGGCCTGGGCCAGCGTCCCGCTGTCCAGCGCCTTGCCCGCCACCGCCACCTGCCACGTCAGCCCATCCAGCTTCAGCGGGAAGGGGTTGGGGTTGCGGATACCCAGCCGGAGGTTGAGCTGCACCTCCTCGGCCGAGTAGCGCGCCCCATCCAGCTCCTCCACCACCACGGTGGGGAGGCGGGGCACGCGCACCGCGCGGCTCGCGGCGAAGGGGACCTGCTGCTCGGAGTCGCCGGAGCGCACCACCAATACGCCTCGGAGGGCGAGCAGCACCGTGCCGCCCTGGGCGCTCAGGCGCGCGAGGTCCTCGGGGCTCTGGACGTAGGCGGCCTTCTCCTCGAAGGAGACCTCCGTCGCGGTCCCGGGCTGGAGGGCTGTCTCCAGCCTGGCGGAGCCCTTCTTGAGGACCTTCCCGTCGGAGACGAGCTCGTAGTCGGCCCGCTCCACCATGCCGGGGCCGGCGCTCTCGAGCTGGGCGCCGAAGCGCAGGGTGGCCTCGGTGAGGCCCTGGGATTCCACGGAGGTCTGCTGGCCTGTCAGCGAGGCCGAGGCCGACGGACGGGAGGGGGCCGAGGCGCACCCCAGACCCAAGCAGACGAGTGCCGCGAGCTGGACGACGAGCGAAGTCTTGCGCATGACGCTAGACATTGTGTGCACCCTGGAGGGCCTCCCCAAGGGCTTTTCCGCTAGACTGTCCACCACTCGTGGTCCGACGCCGCCCCAACTTCAACAAGACGGTCCGCGCCCTCATCCGGGACATCGCGACGAAGCTGCCGGAGTTCGCCCACGTGAAGGCGGGCCGCATCCTGGTGGTGGCGGGTGAGGCGCGCCGAGCCTCCCGCGGCACCGTCAAGCCCCTGTGCTTCCGGGGTGGCAAGAGCAAGGACCGCCGGGGCCGGCGCAAGCCCGTCATCCGCATCCGCGGCCGGCGGATGCTCTACTGCATCACCCTCCGGCCGCTGTTCTTCCGGGGGTCCACCGCCCGGGCCCGACTGGAGACGGTGATGCACGAGCTCTTCCACATGTCGCGCCGCTTCGACGGCACGCTGCACTCGGGGCGCAGGCACGCGGTGCTCGGCAAGGACTTCTCCCGGAAGCTGCGCCCCCTGGTGCGCCGCTACCTCAAGCAGTGCCCTCCGGAGCTGCTCTCCGCCCTGGCCCTCACCGGCGAGGTGCGCGTGCTCCAGTGGCTGGAGCGTCCCGGCCCCGCCTACGTCCCCGGCACCCACCGGCGCGTGCGCAAGGTCTACACCGAGGACCAGCTCTATTACGGCATCGCCCGCATGGTGACGCCCAAGCCTCGCATCCAGCGCGAAGCCGCCGCGCGCCCCAAGCTTCACTAGGTCGAGGGGAAGCGCCCGGCGCTCGCCTCGACGGCGAGGCCGCCAGTTGTGCGAAGCGCCGCAGCGCCGAGGGTTAGCGCCGGGTTCCCTCCTCGGCGGCGAGGCCATCCGCGCCAGCCTCCACGGCGCGCGCGCCCGCGCTGTGCCGCCTGGGCCGAGCCCTCATCCAGAGGCCGTCTGCGCCGAGTTCCACGGTGCCCCGCCCGCGCGGTGCCGCCTGGGCCGAGCCCTCATCTCGAGGCCGTCTGCGCCGAGCTCCACGGCGCCCCCGCCGCGCTGAGCCGCCTGGGCCGAGCCCTCATCTCGAGGCCGTCTGCGCCGAGCTCCACGGCGCCCCGCCCGCGCGGTGCCGCTCCTCATCGAGAGGCCGTCAGCGCCCGTCTCCAAGGCGCCCCGCCCACGCGGTGCCGCTCCTCATCCAGAGGTCGTCTGTGCCCAGCTCCACGGTGCCTCCACCCGCGCGGTGCCGCTCCTCATCCAGAGGCCGTCTGTGCCCAGCTCCACGGTGCCTCCACCCGCGCGGTGCCGCTCCTCACCCAGAGGCCGTCTGTGCCCAGCTCCACGGCGCCCCGCCCGCGCGGTGCCGCTCCTCATCCAGAGGCCGTCCGCGCCCAGCTCCACGGTGCCCCCGCCCGCGCGGCATGGCCCTGGCCGCGCGCCCTCCGCTCGCCCCGGGCCCCACGGAGTGTCCGCCCCGGACTGTCCCTGGGTGCGCCAATCCCCACTCACCGTCCTCCTGGAACCCGCACTTGTCCGCCCCGGGACAGAACCTGGGAGAGAAGATTGACTTTGATAATGAGTATCAATATCGTCAGTCGCGTTTCAGACACCGGGGTGGAGATGCGCGACGGATGCCAGCGGGAGGGCGAGGCGGGCGAGCTGCGGTGTCTGTGCGGAAGTCTGCTGGCAAGGCGGGTGCCCGAGGGCGTGGAGCTCAAGTGCCGGCGGTGTCATCGGACGCGGGTGGTGCCGCTGGAGCGGCCGCCGGGTGATGGGAGCGCGAAGGGCGCGCACGGTGGAGCGGTGGGAGTTCCGGGGCGCTCGTCCCGGGGTGTCACAGGTTTGGACTTTGAGGCCCGAGGCCGTTGAGCCCAGTGCCCCGTGGGGACTCCAGGACGCTGGGGAGTCTCGACCGGTCGCGGGCCGGAGGACGTTGTATGCGCGGCAGTTGGTGTCTCTTCGTGTTGGCCTGTGCCGCGCCGTCGATGGCGTGGGGCTCGATGGCGTCGGAGCCCGGGGCTGTCACGGCCCAGGCACCCGGGGACGCCGCGCCCCAGTTCTCTGTCCCTTCTGAAGTTCAGTCCGCCGGGGAGCAGGTCCCGGCGCAGTCGGAGTCTTCCGCGTCGGGCGTCACCGAGGATGCGGCGGAGCAGTCGAAGCAGGCCGAGGTCGTCGCGGGTCCAGGGGCCTCGACGACCTCGGCATCTTCGACGCCCGTGCCCGCGCCGACGGACGCGTCGTTCGACGAGGTGCCCACGGCGCGCACGGTGGTGACGGCGTCGCGCAGGCAGGAGCGGCTGAGCGAGACACCGGTGGCCACCGAGGTCATCACCCGCGCGGAGATCGTCGCCAGCGGCGCGCGCGACGCGTCGGAGTTGCTCGCAGCGCACCCGGGCCTGGTGGTGAACCAGACGTTCGCGGGCGCGTCGCTCCAGGTGCAGGGCCTGGGACCCGAGTACGTGCTGGTGTTGGTGGACGGCGAGCGCGTCGCGGGCCGCGTGGCCGGCAGCGTGGACCTGTCGCGCCTGTCCCTCGAGGACGTGGAGCAGGTCGAAATCGTGAAAGGTCCCTCGTCCGTCCTCTACGGCAGCGACGCGGTGGGCGGCGTGGTGAACTTCATCACGCGGCGCGCGCGCAGGCCGCTCGGCGGAGAGCTGCGGCTGGCATACGGCCAGCTGGACCGGCTGGACCTGGACGCCACGGGTGAGGCGCGAGGCGAGAACTGGGGTCTGCGGCTGAGCGGCGGCCTGCAGCGCCGCGCGTCCTACGATTTGGACACGACGGACGTCGGCACCAGCGGCAGCAGCCTGGACGGCTTCGACGTCTCGGCGAGCGGCGACCTGAAGAACCAGGGGGCGATGTCGCTGGAGGCGTCCGCGGGCGTCTCGCGGCGCACCCAGCGCGGCATCGACCTGGGCGCCACCGGCGCGGTGTTCGACCGGGCCAGTCGAGACACGTCCATCAACTCGCGCGTGGCGCCGTCGTGGAAGCTGAGCGACGACGCGTCGCTGCGCGTGGAGGGCTCGTACTCGCGCTTCCAGCGGACGTACCTGCGCGACCAGCGCCGCTCCTCCGCGCTGGACACGGTGGAACAGACGCGCGACCAGCAGGCCCGCCTGGGCACGCAGCTGGACGCGCGCCTGGGTGAGCGGCACGCGCTCGTCGTCGGCGCGGAGGCGCTGGGCGAGTGGCTGACGGCGGACCGGCTGGAGACGGGCACGGGCGAGCGGGGCCGAGGCTCTCTGTACGCACAGGACAGCTGGACGCTCCTGACGGAGCCCAGGCTGGTGGTGGTCCCCGGCGCGCGCGTGGACGTGGACACGCAGTTCGGCTCGGCGGTGACGCCCCGGCTCGCGGCGAAGGTGGACCCGCTGTCGTGGCTCACCGTGCGCGCCAGCTACGGCTGGGGCTACCGGGCGCCGGGCTTCCAGGAGCTGCTCATCGACTTCGAGAACCCCTCGGTGGGCTACGTCGTGCGCGGCAACCCGGACCTGAAGCCGGAGCGCTCGCGCAGCTTCAGCGTCGCCACCGAGGTGCGCCCCACGGAGCGCTCGCTCTTGTGGGTGAGCGCGTTCCAGCACTCGCTGCGCGACATGATTGGGACGTCGGTGGAGCAGGGCGGCGAGCAGCAGCAGTTCTCCTACGTCAACGTGGCGCGCGCGCGGGTGCGCGGCGGCGAGCTGGGCCTCCGTCAGCAGTTCCCGTGGCGACTGTCGGGGGAGCTGGCGTACTCGCTCACCGACGGCCGCGACCAGTCGCAGGAGCGCGCGCTGGAGGGCCAGGCGCGTCACCGGCTGACGGCGCAGGTCACCTGGCGCCACCGCGAGTGGGGCCTGGAGACGTGGGTGCGCGGCGCGCTCGTCGGTAAGCGCCCCTTCTATCCGGACACGGATGGGGACGGCGTCGCCAACCCGTACGACTCGGACGCGTACCTCTCCCTGGACGCGCGCATCGCGTGGCGTCCGCGCGAGGCGCTCCAGTTCTTCGTCATCGGCTCCAACCTGGCCGATGCGGGCAACCCGACGGACCTGCCCATTCCTCCGCGTTCCTTCCAGGCCGGCGTCGCTGTCCGGCTGTGAGCTTCCACCCCCACTTCCCAGGAGCCCGTATGTCCCGTCCCACCTTCCTCTCCGCGTCCCGCGTCGCCGCCGCGCTGTGCCTGTCCGGTCTGCTCGCCGCCTGCGGTGACGACCTGGAGCCCACGCCGGGCGAGGACCTGGACCCGACGGACGGCACGCACATCAGCCACGTGAGCAACGCGGACGGCTCCATCTCCACCACGGTGAACGCCACGGACTCGTCGGTCTGGATTGGCCTGGACCTGGACGAGGGCGCGCAGGTGCCGCCGGAGACGGACGCGCTCTGGGACCTGTCCTTCAATCGCTACCACATCCGCTCGCGCGGCGGCGTCAACGGCACGGGCGGCGTGGAGGTGGCGGTGGTGTCCGGTCAGGACTTCGCGGGGCTGACCCAGGCGCCCGCGAGCGGCTACGCGGTGGACCAGGACGACGGGGACGACGAGGGCTCGGACCCCGACACCGTCTTCGAGGCGAACGGCGCCTGGTACTCCTATGACGTGTCCACGCACAAGCTGACGCCGCGCGCGCAGGTGTACGTGGTGCGCACCGACTCCGGCGCGTACGTCAAGGTGAAGATGGAGTCCTACTACGACGACGCCGGCACGCCCGCGATGCTGAAGCTGCGCTGGTCGAAGCTGACGGCGCCCACGGGTGGCGCGGCCGTCGATGACGTGCCGTCCGAAGAAATCTCCGCCGAGGCCTCGCGTTGATGTCGCCGTCCTGTTCCCCCCTTTCCAGGTGTCCGCCATGATTTCCAACCCTGCCTCCACGGCCTCCTCCTCCGAGCCCACCGCCCTCCTCCAGCGTTGGAACGCGCTGCGCGAGGCCGAGCCGCGCACGCGCATCCGCGACGCGGCCCAGCAGTTGGGCGTGAGCGAGGCCCAGCTGCTCGCCACCGGCGTGGGCGGCGACGTCGTCCGGTTGGACCTGCGCCTCGATGCCCTGCTGCCCCGGCTGGACACGCTGGGCAAGGTGATGACGCTCACGCGCAACGAGAGCGCGGTGCACGAGAAGCGCGGCCTGTATCGCAACATCGAGGTGAACGGCGCCGTCGCGCTGGTGCTCGACGAGAACATCGACCTGCGCCTGTTCCTGACGCGCTGGCGCTTCGGCTACGCGGTGCGCGAGACGCGGCCCGAGGGCATCCGCCGCAGCCTGCACTTCTTCGACGCCACCGGCATGGCCCTGCACAAAATCTATCTGGAGGACGAGCAGGGCGTCTCCGCGTTCGAGCGCATCGTCGAGGACTTCACCCACGCGGAGCAGACGAAGGTCGTCCCCGTGGAGGCGGCCACCGCTCCCGAGGCGCCGCGTCCGGACGCGGACATCGACGTGGCGGGCCTGGTGGAGGGCTGGCGCGGGCTGCAGGACACGCATGACTTCTTCCCGCTGCTGCGCCGCTTCAAGGTCGCGCGCACCCAGGCGCTGCGGCTGGTGGGCAAGGAGTTCGTCACGCCCGTGGCGCCCGCGTCGCTGACGTGGGTGCTGGAGAAGGTGGCGGCCTCGGGGCTGGCCATCATGGTGTTCGTGGGCAACCCCGGCGCCATCCAGATCCACACCGGCCCGGTGCACACGGTGAAGGCCATGGGCCCGTGGATGAACGTGCTGGACCCCAGCTTCAACCTGCACCTGCGCACCGACCACATCCACTCGGCCTGGATCGTCCGCAAGCCCACGCGGGACGGCGTCGTCACGTCGCTGGAGCTGTTCGACAAGGACGGCGAGAACATCGCGCTCATCTTCGGCAAGCGGAAGCCGGGCGTGCCCGAGTCCACCGACTGGCGGGCCCTGGTGGAAGAGCTCGTCGCCGTGCTGCCCGCGCCCGGGGTGGTGTCATGAAGCGCTGGAGCCTGGGGCTCGCCGCGCTGCTCCTGTCGCAGGGGGCGCTGGCCGCCGCGCCCGCCGCCGCCGCGAAGAGCGCGCCGGTGAAGCTGGTGACGGTGGGGCCCGCCGTCACCGAGACGGTGTTCGCGCTGGGGATGGGCGAGGCCGTGGTGGGCGTGGACGACACCAGCCTCGCGCTGCCGGTGGCGCGTGGCCGTCCCAAGGTGGGCTACCAGCGCGCGCTCGCGTCGGAGCCCCTGGTCGCGCTCGGCGCCACGGCGCTGCTCGCGTCCGAGGAGGCGGGGCCTCCGGGCGTGCTCGAGCAGCTGCGCTCGGCGGGCATGGACGTCGTCATCCTGTCCAACAAGCCGACGCTGGACGAGGCGCGCAACCGCGTCCGCGTGCTCGCCAGGAAGCTGGGGCGCGAGTCCCAGGGCGAGGCGCTGGTGGCGGACCTGGAGAAGCAGCTCCAGGACGCGGCGGCGCGGGCCGCGAAGGGCAAGCAGAACAAGCCCGTGCGCATCCTCGCGCTGTACGCGCGGGGCGCCAACGCGCTGATGGTCGCGGGCAAGGAGACGCCCACCGACGAGCTCATCCGTCTGGCGGGGGGCGTCAACGCGGTGACGGAGTACTCGGGGCACCGGCCGCTCACGGCGGAGGGTGTCATCCTCGCCGCGCCCGACATCATCCTGGTTCCGGATGGCACATTGACGGCCATTGGCGGGGAGGCAGGGCTGCGCAACGTGCCGGGGCTGTCCCAGGCGAAGGGCTGGAAGGCGACCACCGTCGAGGACGTGCACTTCATGAGTCTGGGGCCGCATCTGGGCAAGGCCGTGCAGCGCATCCAGGACGGCATGGGGTTGCCGGCGCGGGACGCGAAATGAGCGCCTCGGACGTGGCACCGGCTCCCGCGAGCTATCCCGCGCGCGAGTCGGTGAATCCGGCCCGTCTCCGTCCACGTCCGTGGTGGGTGTTGGGCGCGGCGCTCGGGGTGGCCGCGCTGACGTCGCTCTCGGTGGGCTCGGTGCGGGTGCCGCTGTTGGGGCTGGCGGGCAGCGTGCTGGGAGCGCTCGGGGTGGAGACGGGGCATCGGCTGGAGGCCGTGCAGGAGGCGGTGTTGCTGTCCATCCGCCTGCCGCGCGTGGTGCTCGGGGTGATGGTGGGCGCGGTGCTGGCCACGTGCGGCGCCGCGCTCCAGGCCCTGTTCCGCAACCCGCTCGTGGAGCCGGGGTTGTTGGGCACCTCGGGCGGCGCGGCGCTGGGCGCGGTGCTGGCCATCATCCTGGACCTGTCCATCGATTCGAGGCTGGGCGCGTTCCGGCTGCTGGCGGTGCCGGGCATGGCCTTCATGGGCGCGCTGGGCGCGACGTTGCTCGCGCAGCGGCTGGGTACGGGAGGAGGACGTTCGGAGACGACGCGGGTGCTGCTCGCGGGCGTGGCGGTGACGGCGGGCGCGGGGGCGGGCATCGGCCTGCTCACGCACATCGCGACCGACGCGCAGCTGCGCACCATCACCTTCTGGACGTGGGGCAGCCTGAGCGGGTCCTCGTGGAGCGTGGTGGGCGCGGCCGCGGCGCCGCTCTTGGTGGCGCTGGCGCTGCTGTTGCGAGAGGCGCGCTCGCTCAACCTGCTGCTGCTGGGGGAGCGCGAGGCGTGGCACCTGGGCGTGGACGTGGAGCGGCTCAAGCGCAGGCTCATCCTGGCGGGAGCGCTCGGCGTCGGGGCGGCGGTGTCTGCGTCGGGCGTCATCGGCTTCGTGGGCCTGATGGTCCCCGCGCTGCTGCGGCTCGGGATGGGGCCGGACCACCGTCGGTTGATGGGGGCCTCGGCGCTGCTGGGCGCGGCGCTGCTCGTCGTGGCGGACACGCTGACGCGCACCCTGGCGGCTCCGGTGGAGCTGCCCGTGGGCGCGCTGACGTCGGCGCTGGGGGTGCCCGTCTTCATCGCTCTGCTGGCGCGCAGCAAGGGGACCCTATGAGCCTGGAGGCACGAGGAGTCGAGGTGTGGCGGGGCCGAGGGCGCACGCTGGGGCCGCTGTCCCTGGAGCTGGTGCCCGGCGAGGTGCTCGCCGTGGTGGGGCCCAACGGCGCGGGCAAGTCCACGCTGCTGTCCGCGTTCTCGGGCGAGCTGCCCTGCTCCGTGGGCGAGGTGCTGCTGGATGGGCGCCCGCTCTTGAAGTGGCCGTCTCGCGAGCGCGCGCTGCGGCTGGGCGTGCTCCCGCAGGAGTCGTCCCTGGGGTTCGGCTTCACCGTGCTGGAGGTGGCGCTGCTGGGACGCAGTCCGCATCCGATGCGCGGTGACAGTGGCGCGGACCTGGACGTGGCGCAGGCGGCGCTGGACGTGATGGACATCCGTCACCTGTCCTCGCGTCCGTATACGTCGCTGTCGGGCGGCGAGCGGCAGCGCGTGCAGCTGGCGCGCGTGTTGGCGCAACTCTGGGATGCGCCCGCGCATGGGGGCCGTTACCTGTTGCTCGACGAGCCCACGTCGAGTCTGGATTTGTCGCATCAGCACCTGGTGCTGGAAGAGGCGACGCACTTCGCGCGCAACGGTGGCGCGGTGCTCGCGGTGCTCCATGACTTGAACCTGGCGTCGCGGTACGCGCATCGCATCGCCGTCATCGCGGGAGGTCGGCTGGTGGAGCTGGGCCCTCCCGCGCAGGTGCTCCGCGCGGACCTCATCGCGAGCACCTTTGGTCTGCAGGTCCAGGTTGTCGAATGGCCGGAGGTGCCCGGTCCCTTCGTCATCCCCTCGGGCCGCGTCTCACCTCCCGCGTGAGCGGGAGTCTGGCAGTCGTTGTCTGAAGCTGCTTCTCGCGGGGGTGTGCGGCGAACCCGGCCTCCCTCCAGGCTGTACCGCCGGGCGCCCGCCCCCGCGAGGAGTGTTCTTGTCTGACCCCAGGCTGACCGCCCGTCCTCGGGCGTGGAGCAGCCGGGCAGGCGGTGTTCCAGCTGCTGTTGTCTCCTGATGGACAGAGTGCGCGCTCGGATGCGAGCGAGCAGGGGACCCCCGCGCTTCCTGCTCCTGCAGTCCTCGGAGGAGCGCGTGTTGTCCTGCCGCGCACCCGTCACCAGTGTGGCGGGCGTGGAGGATGTCCCCCTGGTGGGTTTCGAGTCCGCGGTGCGAGCGTGGGCGCTGGTGGTGTGGAGCGTGGGGTTGCTGGCGTGCGGCGCGGGCGCGCCCTGTGATTCCGCGTGCGAGCCCTCCGATGAGGCGTGCCGACAGAGCGCGTGCGGCGCCCTGCCCGAGGAGAGCCCCCGGATGCGCATCGCCTGTGACGCGCTTCCCCCCGAGGGGAGATGTCTGGGCCCTCGCGTGGTGGAGCGCTGTGTCGATGGACAGCTCCAGCAGCGGGACTGCGCGATGGGTGAGGCCTGTGTGGAGGCAGGTGGCGCACACTGCGAGGCCGCGGCGGCCTGTGTGGAGGGCACGTCCCGTTGCTCCGACGCGGGCGCGCTGGAGCGCTGCGCGGATGGGCGCTGGGCATCCGCCGCGTGTGACGCGGGCTGTGTGGCGGAAGGGAACCGCGGCTTCTGCGGCGCTCCCGGGCGGACGCTGAGCGGCATGGCCCGCTATGCGCGGCGACTGCCGGACGCGTCGTTCCGCGACTGGGCGCCGGAGGCGGAGTGGGTGTCCGCGCGGGGCTTCCTCGTCGCGTCGTTCGAGGGCGGGGCGCTCGTGGACCTGGCCGTGACGGATGGCTCCGGGCGGTTCACCGTGCGCGTGGCGCGGGAGGTGGGCGCGGAGGACGCCGTGGTGGTGTACGCGGCGGGGCAGGGGCAGACGGGGTTGGTGGAGTACGCGGTGGCGGACCCGGGACTGTCGGGTGCGCAGGGCGTGCCCGCGACGCCTGGTTCCTCGGCGCGCATCTGGAGCTGGTCGAGGCCGACGCGTGCGCTGCTCGATTCACCCGTGGTCGCCATCGAGGAGTCCGAGGGCTCCGGGGCCGCGGCGGTGTTCGAGGCGGTGAGCGCGGCGTGGCACGGGACGCGGGAGCGATATGGCGACACGGGGCTGCCGCTGGTGGCCTGGCTGGGCTTCGGCACGACGTGGTCCTGTGGGGCGTGCTTCGCGCCGTGGCAGGTGACGGCGGTGGGGCGCCGCTGGTCCGCGCAGCTCTGGCTGCCCGGGGACTCGGATGCGGCGTGGTGGTCCGAGGCGATGGTGCTCCACGAGCTGGGACACTGGGCCATGGCGAGCCATGGGACGAGCCCGGCCGAGGGCGGGCCTCATTTCCTGGGCGTGCCGACGTTTCCGGGGCAGGCGTGGAGCGAGGGGTGGGCCACATGGTTCAGCTCGGACACACGTGGCAGTCCCCGCTACTACGACCGCCAGGGCGGGACGA
Source organism: Myxococcus sp. AS-1-15 (assembly GCF_020037055.1). Classification (NCBI taxonomy): domain Bacteria; kingdom Pseudomonadati; phylum Myxococcota; class Myxococcia; order Myxococcales; family Myxococcaceae; genus Myxococcus; species Myxococcus sp. AS-1-15. Next base: position 86,681 of record NZ_JAIQDF010000014.1, read on the forward strand.
TGTTCTGGCTGGACCTGGAGACACGCTCACCGGAGATGATTGCGTGGAGCCGGCCTCGTCCCGAGGACGGGCTGCTCCAGCCCATCGAGGAGAACGAGGTGGCCGCCATCCTCTATCGGCTGGGCACGAGCACGCCGTCGCGGCAGCTGTTGTACGAGTCGCTCGCGGCTCCGGCGATGAACCTGGCTCCGTGGGCGCGTGGCTATCGCAAGCACACGTGGCGCATGGAGGAGGGGACGCCCGTGGATGTGGCGGAGACGCTGGAGGCCGCGCCGTGTCTGGCGGACTTCCTGGATGCGCTCATGTGCGGAGGCTTTCCCCGCGAGCTGATGGACGCCGCCACCGAGCCCTCCGTGGCGTATCCGTATCCGAGCCACGCGCCCCTGTGCAGGTGAGCGGAGCATGTCCATGTTCGCGCCAGGGGCCGTAGGGAGTTCGTCGTGTCGATGATGGGAAGTGGACGCGGGTCGCCCATGAGGTGGCTCGCGAGTCCTCGACGGCGCATCGCGGGTGCGGTGCTGGCGCTGGCGTTGGTGGGAGCGCTCTCGGCGGGAGTGGCCTCGGGAGTGGAGCGAGCCCGAGGGCGACCGCGTAGGAGTCTGGAGCCTTCGCCGCCGCTCTCACAGCAGGAGGGCGCGGCCGTGGGCCATGGAGTGTCTTCACGTGTCGCGCCTCGGATGGCGCGCGAAGTGGAGGCACCTGCTCGGGCCTCGTCTCGCGGGAGCGTGTCGACGGCGACCGCCGTGGTGCGCGAGTCGGGTGCGCGTCATCAGGTGCGAGAGGCGCTCTTTCGGACACCTTCTTCGCGCGGTCGCGAGGAAGAACCCCGGACCTCGTCGGACGAACATGGCCACTCGGGAAGTGCCACGGGCGCGCCGAGGGGGCTGACGTCGCGAATGCCCGCGCCGATGCGGGTCGATTGGCGCGAGGTGGTGTCCGAGGACGGTGCTCTGTCACTCGTGGCCGAGGTGGAGCGACGCGCGGGTTTCGACGCGGACATCGAGGTGAGCATCGTGCTCCCCGAGGGTGCGCGTGTCGTCGAGGGCTCCACGGAGTTCGTGTTGCCGAGGAGCGCGGGGGCCCATGCTCGGGTGACGCCCTGTGTGGTGGCGGTTGCTCCCGGCGTGGTTCCGGAGACGGACCTGGTGTTGTCCGCGCAGGCTCGAGGCGGGTCCTTCGGGGCGCACGCGGAGGCGCGGTACACCTTCGGACGTGCGAGTCGGCTCGAGCGACCTCCCGCACCCACGGGGCCGGTGTTGCCGGCCCGGTTCCTCTCGGGGAGTGACTCCGACGTGCCGTGAGCAGATGAGGACCCGAGCGGGGTGGCTGGAGTAGATACGGGGCCTCGTCGTTCCGAGGTGCCTCGTTGCAGACCGCTGCCCTGGTGTTGGTGTTGCTGTCCGCGTTCCTTCACGCGTCGTGGAACGCGATGCTCAAGCGGCATCCGAACCCCGAGGCCGGGGTGGTGGGCGTCATCACCGTGGCGACAGTGGGCGGAGGACTGTGGGCGCTCGGGATGAGGGGCGAGGCGTTCCCGACGACGCGAGGATTGATGTGGGCGCTGTGCGCGGGAGCGTGCGAGAGCGTCTACCTGGTGGCGCTCGCGCGAGCCCTGCACCGAGCACCGCTGGGGCTCGCCTACACGGTGTCGCGCGGTGGCGCGATGTTGCTGGTGTGGCCGGTGTCGGTGCTGCTGCTGGCGGAGCGCGTGTCCGTGTGGTCACTGACGGGCGCGTGGGTGTTGGGCGCGGGGCTGGTGGTGATGCACGTGTCGCGTCCTCAGGGACGCGCGGCCTCGGGCGTCGCGTGGGCGGCGCTGTCGGCGGTGGCGATTGCTGGCTATCACCTGAGCTACAAGCTGGCGCTGGCGGAGCGCGCGCTGCCGCCCGCCCTGTTCACCACGGGCCTGCTCATCGCGCTCCCAGTGTTGATGGTGGAGCGCGGGCGACAGCTCGGCTGGATGGAACTCCTGCGACAGGCGTGGAGCCGGCCCTGGCTGGTGCTCATCGGGGGAACCATCAGCATGCTGTCCTTCTCGCTGCTGCTGACGGCGTTGAGTGACAGCGGGGCAGGGGTGGTGCTCACGCTGCGCAACACGTCCATCGCCTTCGCGCTGCTGCTTGCCGCGTTCCAGGGGGAACGGCTCGGACACCGTCAGCTCTCGGGCGCGGTGCTCGTGTCCGTGGGCGCGGTGCTGCTCGGCATCCCGGCGTAACAACCGCCCAGGCGGAGTGAGCTCAGGAGGAGGCGCTGCTGTGCCCGCTGGCGTGAAGCCGCTGGCCGGGGGGACGCGCCAGCGCGGACACGGTGCTCGCGTCAGTCGGTGCTGCTCGGCATCCCGGCGCGAATCTCCGCCACTCGGACCCGGGCCAGGGCCGTGGCCCCGGGTCGACGAGGGCGGGCATCCACCCGCCGGCTGACTACTCCGCCTTCGCGGACGCGGCACCACCCAGTCGCTTCAGGGCGATTTGCGCATCCTCGTGATTCGGCTGGAGCTTCAGCGCCGTCTGATACTCCTGCTTCGCCTCATCCACGCGCTTGGTCGCCTCGAGCAACTGCCCCAGGGCGTTGTGCGGCTCGGCGAACGTCGGGTCCATCTGCGCGGAGCCCCGGAAGGACTTCTCCGCGTCCTTCGTGTTGCCCTGCTGGTACAGCGCATGGCCCAGGTACAACAACGTCAGCGCGTTGCGAGGCTCCACCGCCAGTGCATCACTCAGCACCTTGCGCGCCTTCGCCCCATCACCACCACGCAGGTACAGGAAGCCCAGCTCCGCGCGCGCTTCAATCTGCGCCGGGTCCTTGGCCACCACCGCCTCCAGCTCCGTCACCGCCTGCTCCGGCCGCCCGCGCCGCGAGTGGACGATGCCCAGCCGCGCCAGCGCCGCCGTGTCGGCCTCCTCGCCCTCCTTCGGACGCAGGTACGTCTCCGCGCCAGGGTAGTCCCCCATCGCCATCAGCAGGTCCGCCAGCCCCAGCTTCGCCGCGCGGTGGTTCGGGTCCTCCTTCAGCACGCCCAGGAACAGGGGCTGCGCCTTCGCCGCCACGCGCTTCTTCGCGTACGTGTCCGCCAGCGCCAGCCGGTTCTCCACCGTCGGCGACAGGGCGACGCACTCCTCGTACTCCGCGATGGCGCCATCCAGGTCACCCTTGGCCTTGAGCGCCTCGCCGTAACCCGCGCGCGCCGCCGCGTCCTTGGGGAACGCCTCCACCGCCGTCTTCAGCGTGGCCACCGCCTCGTCCGCCTTGCCCAGCGAGAGGTACGCCCGGGCGAGGCCCTGGTACGCCTCCGTCGTCTTCTTGCCGTCGTCGGAGCTCTTCTCGATGGCCTTCTTGAACGCCTCCACCGCCTGCTTCTTCTTGCCCTGCTCCAGGTACAGGTGGCCCAGCTGCGTGTACGGGCCACTGGCCCGACGCGGCTCGAGCACCAGCGCCTTCTCGAAGGACTTGGTGGCGCGCACGTTGTCGCCCAGCTGGTAGTACGCGAGCCCCAGGTTGAAGTGCGCCTCCGCGTACTTCGGGTCCGCCGCGATGGCCTTGATGAACGCGTCGGTGGCCTTGCGCGGGTCGCCCTTCTCGTTGAGCGCCACGCCCAGGTTGTTCTGCGCGCGCGCGTGCTTCGGGTCCGCCGCGATGGCGCGCTGGTACTCGCCAATGGCGCCGTCGAAGTCGTTCTCGCGCAGCAGGATGACGCCCAGGTTGTAGTGCGCCTCCGCGTCGCCCAGCTTCTCGCGCGTGGCCTCGCGCAAGGTCGCCTTCGCCTCGCCGTTGAGCCCCTTCTCCGCCAGCGCCTTGCCCAGGTTGATGCGCGCGACGTTCAGCTGCGCGTTGAGCTTCAGCGCCTCGCGGTACGCCTCGATGGCGTCGTCCGTGCGGTTGGCGCGCTGCAGCGCCTCACCCAGGTTGAAGCGCAGCTCCGCGTCCTGCGGCGCCAGCTCCACCGCCACCGAGTACTGGCTGATGGCCACGTCCGTCTCGTCCAGCACGCGCGCCAGCAGCCCTCGCTCCGAGCGCAGCGTCGCGTCCTCGGGGAAGGCCGCGATGGCCTGATCCAGCAGCGTGCGCGCCTTCTGCGCGTCGCCCGCCAGCCTGAGCGCGCGTCCCAGCGCCAGCCTCGGCGGGACGAGCTCCGGCTCCAGCTCCACCAGCTTCGTCAGCGGCTCCACCGCCTTCTTCGGTTTGTTCAGCGCGAGGAAGGCCGTGCCCAGACGGTAGAGGGCGTCGGCGTCGTCCGGGGACGCGCGCAACCGGGCACTCTCCACCGCCGCGGTGCGTTCGAGCGCCGCCGCGTCGGGGGGAGGCGCCTGGGCGGTGAGCAACTGGAGGACTAGGACGCCGGCTTTCGTCATCACAGGTTCTCCACGTAGGGACTGGCGCGCGCGTCGAACGTCTTCTTGGCGAGGGCGGACTTCTTCGCCTCCCACGCCTCACGCGCCGCCTTCTCTTCCTTCTCTTCCTCGGCGAGCTCGGCCCTCTCCGACTTCACCTCCGCCTCGCACTCGGCCACCTGCTCCTCGTACTCCTTCGGGTCCAGCTCCTCGCTGCCCTGCACCTTCGCCTTGCGGGCCGACGTCAGCTTGGCCAGCTCGAACTTCGCGAAGGCGCAGTCGCGCGCCAGCTCCGACACGTCCCGCAGGCCCACCGACAGCCGCTGCTTCGCGCGCAGGTATTCCACGCGCGCCTCGGACTCCTCGATGGCCAGCTTCGCCACCTCGCGCGATACCTCGTCCGTGGCGCGGTCCACCTCGTCCTCGGCCGCCTCCTGGCGGTCCTTGGCGCGGCGGATGTTGTCGCGGGCCCGGTCGATTTCGTTGTTCGCCTCGTCCACCTTGTCGACGGCGAGCGCCAGCTCGTTCTCCGCCTCGAGCAGCTCGATGCGGACCTCGAACGGGAGCTTCTTCACCAACGAGTTGGGCACCTTCATGCCGTAGCTGGAGCCGCAGCCGGCGGCGAGCAGGGGAAGGGTGAGCAGGAGCAAGTGCTTCATGGAACGGTGGCCTCGAAGCTGCCGAAGATGGTGCGGCCGGAATAGATGTCGGTGCCGTTGACGAACGTGACGTGGAACTCGCCGCTGATGCGCTGGCCCTGCGCCGTGGGGATCCGCTGGACCACCAGCGAGCCCCGCTCGAGCGGAGGGAAGACGCGCGCCGGTTCGTCCAGCACGCTGCGGCCGATGGCGCCCCGCTGCGCGCCACCCTCCAGGACCTCCGCGAGGTTGATGTCCAACCCGCCCGTGTAGCCCTCGGGAATCATGTCCCCCACGCGCGCGCTGACCTTCAACAGCGTGTTGACGCCAGGGCCCTGCGGCTTGACGAAGTTGATGGACAGCTCACCCTCGGCCAGCACCGCCTCCGCGCGCGTGTAGCGCAAATCCAGGAGCGGAGAGACGCTGCCCTCCAGCCGGCCGCCCTCGTCGCCGCACGCGCACAGGCCGGCCACCAGCACGGCCGCCAGCGCCAGCCCCCGAAGGGACCGGACGCTGGAGATGGACGTAGCGTGGATGCCCGGGCTCACTTGCACGCCTTCCAGCCCGCGCTGTCCACGTCCGAGCCCGTGAGCGAGCCCACGTCCTTGAGGACCGCCAGCTCCCGCCGGGCCCCGTCCACGTCGCCGAAGCGGCAGCGCAGCGCGGCCAGGTTGAGGCGGGCCTTGTCGTAGGTGGGGTCGGAGTCCATCGCCTTGGCGTAGGCCTCGCGCGCGCCCATCGCGTCGCCCATGTTGAGCAGCGCCCAGCCCAGCGCCGAGTGCGCCGAGGCCTTGGTGTCCTGCAGCTCCGTCACGCGGCCGAACGTCAGCTGCGCCACGCCGAACTGCCGCGCGTCCAGGTACGCCATGCCCAGCGCCTCCAGCGCCTCCACGCTGAGCGTGCGCTCGGCCTTCTTGCGCAGCTCGTCCAGCGCGGCCGACTGCATCGGCGCGCCTGGCTGCGGCACCGGCAACGAGGCCTGCTCGGAGCGGGCACGGCAGCCCACCACCGCGGCGTTGAAGACCTCCAGCGACTCGGCGCGGGACAGACACGCCTTGAAGGCCTCTTCGGAGCGCGCCTTGAGCGGCCCGACCTGCTCCTTCACCGCCGCCTGGAACTGCTGCGACTCGGAGGCCGACAGCCCGCCCGGCACCGGCGTGGACTCGACCACGTCCGCGATGTGTCCGTACGCCAGCGCCAGCCGCCACAGCGACGCCACCGCCCACTCGGGATAACCCAGCGACGCGGCCTGCGTGTAGATGCCCTCCAGGCCCTGCAGCGCGGCGACCTTCTCCTCCACCTTGTCGGAGGGCAGGTCCTTGTAGCCGCGGTAGAGGATTTCGCCCAGGTACCACAGGCCCTTGGCCGCCTCCTCCGTCTGCCCGTTGGGGCCCTGCACCGCCGTGGTGAGCGTGGCCACCAGCGCGTCCGCGCTCGCCGTGGGCGCCGTGGTCGCCTGCACCTCGGCGAGCACCGCCGCCGCGCCCGCGCTCCTGGGGTCCTGCTTCAGCGCGGCCTCCGCCGCCAGCTTCGCGCGCGAGTAGTCCTTCGCCTTCAGCCGCGCCTCGGCCAGCAGCACCAGCACGTCGCCCTTGCGAGCGCCGGAGGACTCCGCCGCCGTCTCCAGGTTGCGCGCGGCCTCCTTGTACTCACCCAGCGCCATGCGCAGCCGCGCGCCCGCAAGCCACCCGTCCACGCCGGCCACGTCCGAGCCCAGCTTCTGGCCCACCTGCTCGAACCAGCTGGCCGCCTCGCCGAACGCCGCCGCCTCCGCCGCGTGACGGCCGAGCGTCAGGAGCACGTCCGACAGGTACTGGCTCTTGGGGTAGTCCTGCGACAGCTTGGAGCCCAGCTCGCGCTCGGCCTGCAAGTCCCTCTTCTCGCGCGCCGCCGTGAAGGCGCCGTACAGGGCCTTCTCGCCGATGTCGCTGTTCTTGTTCTCGTCGGCCACCTTCACGAGGCCCTGGATGACGTCGCCCGTCTCCTGGGCGCTCTGCAAGGCCAGCTCGTCGAGCGCCTCGGCGCGGCTCTGCGTGAGGATCTTCTGCACCTCCGCGCGGAAGTTGCCCGGCAAGGGCGCGCCGAGGAACTTCTTGCCCGTCTCGTCCAGGCCCTTGAAGTCGTTGACCTGCCGCAGGCTGTCCAGCGCCAGGTTGCCGGCGACGGTGGACTCCTTGTGCTGCGGGTGGGAGAGGGCGAAGGCGGTGAACAGCTCCGCGGCCTTGGGGTAGTCGCCGTCCTCGTAGAAGGCGCGCGCGATGTTGAACTTCACGTCCAGGGCGTTGGGGCTCTTGGGGTAGCGCGACACGTACTCCGCGCCGAGCAGCTTCATGGCCTGGCGCGCGTCCGCCACCTCATACGCGTTGCGCTTGAGCGCCTCCTCCGGCTTGAGCGTGGAGAAGTGCGCGAGCAGCGCCGCGTAGATGGCGTCCTCCTCGCCCTTCACGTCCTTGGCCTTGGCCTCGTAGCGGGCCAGCTCCTCGAACTGGCGCGCCGCCTCCGGGAAGGCCTTGGCGGAGAAGAGCGCCTCCGCGCGGTTCTTCATCATCGGCCGCACGTACTGCTCGGGACGGAAGAGGCTCAGGTACGCCTCGTACGCCTCGGCGGTGCTCAGGTAGAGCTCCTTCTCCTCCTTCTTCTGCGCCGCCAGGTGCAGCTGGGTGGCCAGGTCGCGGCCCATCTCCTCCAGCTCCGCGAGCTGCTTCTTGCGCTCGACCTCCACCAGCTCCGGGTCCGTCTTGCTCTGCACCGCCGCGCGCACCAGCACGCGCAGGTCCTCTGGCTCCGGCAGCACCTTGCCCTTGGCCGCCTTGAGCGCGTCGTAGAGCTTCTGGCTCCGCTCCAGGTCCAGCTCCGGGTCGTGCTGGATCTCCATCAGCTTGCGCAGCGCGGGGATGGCCCACTCGTACTGCTGCTTGATGAAGTAGCGGTTGCCCAGCTTGTCCAGCGCGAGCGCGTACGTGGCCCGGCTGTCGCTGAGCTTCTCGAAGTAGTTGAGCGCGCCCTTGGGCGGCTTCGCCTCGGTGTAGCTGTAGACCAGGTCCAGCAGCGCCTCGCGCTTGACGTTGAGCGCCTTCTTCACGTCCACGCCCGGCAGGGGAGCGCTGGCCGCCGCGGCCTCGAAGAACGTCACCGCCTCCGCGTGCTTGGCCTGGTTCACGCGAATCCAGCCCATCTTGTAGCGGGCCAGGTCGTGCACGGGGGAGGGCGGGGCCTCGAGGATGGCCTGGTAGTGCTTCTCCGCTTCGACGAGGTCGGCCTTGTCGAAGAAGTGGTCGCCGAGAATCTGCTCCGCCTCCAGCCTGAGCGGGCTGTTGGGGAACTTGCGCGTCAAATCGCCCAGCGTCTTGAGCATCTCGTCGAACTGGCCGAGCTCGCGCTGCTCGTGCGCCAGGTAGAACGTCACCTGGTCGCCGTCCTTGAAGTCCGGGTACTCGCGCAGCAGGCGGTAGTACATCTGCACCGCCTTCTGCTTCATCAGCCGCGTCTCGGGAGAGACGATGGCGCCCGTGGCTCCCTCGGGCCGGGACTCGGCCTGCAGGTAGTACACGTAGCGGCTCTTCTCCACGTAGAGCTCGGCCAGCCGGAACTGGAGGTCCGGCAGGTACGGCGCGTTGCGGCTCTTGGAGATGAGTTTCTCCGTCTCGCCGATGGCGCGGTCCACCTTGAAGATGTCGCGCTTGAGCTTGGCGATGAGCTCGTCGCGCTCCTTCGCCTTGGACACGATGGGGTTGAAGCCCGCGGCGTTGCGGCCCGGGCTTCCAGGGGCGGCCGCCAGCAGGGCGGCGGCAATCAGGCCGGTAAGCTGGCCGGTCATGGGGTCTCCTCGATGCAGCGGCTCTCGATGCTGACCCGGTACGACTTGAGCTCGTCGTTCCAGTACTCGCCGTCGAAGCGGAAGGCGACGCTGTCGGGCGTCAACAGGGGCTCGTCCACCGGCACCACCAGCTTGGAGCCCTTCTTCACGCGCTCGTACAGCTTCAGTCCCACTTCGTATTCCATCAGCCGCACCTGCTCGGCCGCGCGCAAGAGCGTGTCCGCCTCCTGCCGCACCGCCTTGGCCAGCCGCGCGTCGTACACCCGCACGGCCTCCGCGCGGGACAGGTCATAGAGCTTCGTCAGGTGGGTGAAGAGCCGGTCGCCGAAGCTGCCGGCGTAGCGGCCCAGGCGCTCGCCCTCCAAATCCAGCGTCTCCACGAAGCGAGAGGCGCGCTTCGTGCCGCCGTGCGAGTTGGCCGCGCGGCGCAGGCGGATGTCCTGCGTCAGGTCATCGCGGTTGCGCACCGCCTCCAGCGAGTCCGCGAAGCGGCGCGTGAGCTCCTTGGCGGCGCGCTTGGCGGGCAGGTAGTGGCACAGGTCGCGGTAGATGAGCGCGCGCAAGAGGTACTTGTCCGGCAGGAACTCGTCGCGGAAGGACGGCGCGTCCAGCGTGGTGAGGATGCCCAGCGACGCGCGCGGCTCACCCAGCTTGTAGCGGGTCCACGCCTCCTCCAGGTAGAGGCTGGCGCGGCCCGGGTCCAGCTGGGGCAGCTTCACCAGGTTGTAGGCCTCCAGCGCGCCCTTGTAGTCCTGGCGCTCGTAGCGCAGGCGGGCCACCGCGAGCGCCGCCTCGTTGCGCGCCGAGCGGGTGAGCTTCTCGTCCTTGGACAGCGTGAGGAAGTCCGAGATGAGCTCCTCGGACGGCTCCTTCACCTGCTTGAGCCGGGTGACGAGCAGCGCGAACTTCGCGTGGCTCGCCTCCGCGCTCGTCTCCGACAGCTTGGCGAAGTGCGTGTTGGCCCAGCGCTCGTTGCCCACGCGCAGGTCCACCAGGCCCTGCTGGTAGTGCGCGTACGCGCCCGTGTCCTCGGGCAAAAAGCCCAGGTCCAGCGCGCCGAACACCTGCTCGTCGATCATCACGTCATCGTGCGGCTGGTCCGTCAGCGCCTTGAGGGCGTCGAGCGCGCGCGGGATGACGTTGGGGTTGGAGCGCTCGCGCGCGATGCGCGCCAGGTACGACGCGCCCGCGTGCGTGAGCCCCAGGTCGATGAGGCTCCTGGCCAGGAAGTACTGGCCCCAGGCGTAGTTGTCGTCCGTCTTGGGCGCGGCCTCGAGCCAGGCGTACAGGGGGCCGGCGGCGTCGCGCGGCTTGCCGTCGAAGTAGTCCTGCAGCGCGCGGTCGAACGTGGCCGGGTCCACCTTCTGCGGGAGCGACGCCGGTGGGGCCTCGGCCTTCTTGTCGCCCTCGGGCTTCTTGTCGGCCCCGGGCGCGGCGGCGGGCGTTCCCGGCGCGGCGCTGCCCTCCGCGGGCTTGGCGGCGGGCGCGCCGGACGCGGGCGGCGTGCCGGCGGACGCGGGCTTCGCGCTCCCCGGCGGTGGTGGCATGGGCAGCGCGCCGGTGCCGGACTGGGCGCGGGCGGCCGCTGGAGACACGACGAGCGCGGCGCTGGCGAGCGCGGCGATGAGTGAGCGGGAAGTCATTCCGTGGCGCCGAAGTTGAACGCGGTTCCGAGCTGGACGACCGGGACGTTGATGATGCGCGAGGCGCCGGCGAAGACGACGTTGTTGGACACGTCCAACCGGAACGACACCGTCTTGCCGGAGAACATGCGCACGCCCAGGCCCAGGTTGACGGCGGGGCGGAAGCCGTCCTGCCGGTCAATCTTGACCACCGTGCCGCCGCCGAGCAGGAACGCCTCGAAGTGCAGCACGGAGCTGTTGAGCACCGCCGTCTTGCCGTACAGCGGGCTCCACACCAGGTCGGAGCCCACCATCCACTGCACCTGGTCCTCGAACGCGGACGCGGTGGGGGCCACGTCGAAGTCGCGCTCCAACTGGCGGCGCAGCGACGTCTGGATGTTGTAGCTGTACGTGCCCCGGCCCACCTGCCACGCGAACGTGTCGCTGAAGTGGTACGTGTACGAGACGCTCCCGGTGAGGCCCTTGTAGAAGGCGTCCGCCGGCAGCACGCCGACGCCGAGGTACAGCTCGTGGTGCATCCGGTACTGCCGCTCCTGGATGGCGGAGACGGAGCCGGGGTTCTCGAGCGCCTCGGCCTGCGCGCGGGCAAGGCCGGGCGCCAGGAACAAGAGGATGAGCAGGGCGTATCGCACGGTGGGGGCTTCCTGGCGGATGAGCGGAACGGAACGCGGGGGGAGGGGGTGGTCCCCCTCGCGTCAGTAGCCGACGGAGTTGAAGAGGAACGGGTAGGTGATGATGACCACGCCGCCCTTGGGGGCGGGGAAGGTCCAGGTCTTCAGGTTGGAGAGGATGCACGCCTCGACGGAGGCGTTGCGCAGCGTGGAGGACTTGGTCTTCGCCGCGGCCACGCGGCCGTTGGCGCCGATGGTCCACTCGAGCACCACCTTGCCGGCCAGGCCCGGGTCCTTGAGCAGCGCGCGCTCGTAGCAGCCGTGCACCTCGTTCAGGTGGCTGTTGATGACGCGCGCCACGGCCTCGCGGTCCACCGTGCCCTGCGTGGAGGCGATGCTGCGCGCGGTGGCGCGCGTGACGGTGCCTCCCACCTTGCCCTTGCCCACCGAGCCCGCGCCCAGGGCGCCGATGCCGCCGCCGCCCTTGCCGCGCAACAGCTCCGCGCCCAGCGTGGCGCCGCCGCCCTTGCCGCCGCCGCCCAGGCCGAAGGTGCCCAGGCCCGCGTTGGCGATGGGCGCCTTCCCGATGAGGCCCGACAGCTTGTAGTTGGAGTTCTTCACGTTCTTGCTGCCCGGCCCGCTGCCCAGCTTGTCCACCGCGGCCAGCAGGTCGTTGGTGGCGGGGCCCGCGGCCGACAGCTTCGCGAGCGCCTTGAGCGCCTTGTTCTCCGGCGGCGCGGCGGCCACGGCCTTGGCGGGCTGGGGAGGCGGCGGCGTCTTCTCCACCGGCTTGGGCGGCGCCTTCTCCGCCACCTTCGCCTCCTCCTTCTTCACCGGCTTGGCCTTCTCCTTGAGCGCCTCCAGCTTCTTCTTCGCCTCCTCCTTCTTCTTGGGCTCGGGGGCGATGAGGCGCAGCGCCACGGGCGGCAGGTTCTTCTGCGTGAAGTCCGCCGTCTCCGGCGTGGGCGGCTTGAGCGCGATGAACGCGCCCAGGCCCGACGCGAACAGCGCGAAGCACGTCAGCGCCAGCCACGGCAGGCCGCGCAGTGGGTTGACGAACACGCGCGCGGGCACGGGCGCCGCGTAGGCGACGAGCGACATCTGCCCCTGCGTCAGCCGGGCGCCCACGCCCTCGCGCAGCGTGATGAAGCGGCGGCTGCCGTCGGACTCGAGCGAGGCCCCGGTGACGGGCGTGAAGCGGCCGTCGGAGCCGCTCTTCTCGACCTCGGTGCCCGGGGGCACGAAGAGGCGGAAGGAGCCGCTGATGGACTCGGCCAGCGTGAAGGGCGCGCCGGTCTCCGGCAGCGTGAAGCCCCACAGCGGCATCGCCTCCGGCAGCTCGAGCGAGGCCACCACGGGCTTCTTCCTGTCCGGCGCGAAGCGGCGCGCGTCGCGGCGCACGGTGCCCCAGTACAGCTCCAGGTAGAGCTGGGAGGCGCCCTTGCCCGGGTCGATGCGCGGCGCGTGCGTGGGCCGGGAGGCGGTGACGCGCGGCTCTTGCAGCAGCGGGCCCTGGGCGACGGGGAGCGGGTCCAGCGCCACGTCCGCGAGCAGGTCGTCCGCCAGCAGCATGCCGGTGTTGACGGGCGCGGCGGCGGCGGGGGCGGGCTCCTGGGTCGCGCGGCGGCGCACGGACGGGACGGTGCCCGCGGGCACCGGCGCGTGCAGGGGGATGGGCTGCGCGGGCGGGGCGGCGTGCGCGACCGCGCCGTGGACGGACGCCTGCGGCGCGACGGGCGCCGGCATGGGCACCACCGCGGGCTGGGCCGCGTGCTGCGGATAGATGGCCTGCGTCGCGGCGGAGGGCGCGGTCTGCTGCGGCACCGCGCGCACCGCGGGGACGGTGGTGGCGAGCGGCTGCGTCGGCGCCGCCTGCACGGGGCGCAGCTGGCGCACGGGCGCGGCCTGCGGCGCGGGCGGCTGGGGCGGGGCGGGCTGCGGCGCGCCGAACAGCGCGGCGACCTCCGGCGGCGGCTGGGGCTTCACCTCCTGGGGGCGCTGCGCGAGCACGCGCGTCTTGAGGACGAAGGGACCGCAGAGCACCTCGTCCACCGAGCGGATCTCACACGCGGTGACGCGGTGGCCGTTGACGAACAGGCCCGTGGCGGTGCCCGCGTCCTGGATGGCCGCGCGACCGTTCTGGAAGTAGAGCAGCGCGTGACGCGGCTCCACGGCCGGGTCATCCAGGCGCAGGTCCGACGTCGGGTCCGACCCGAGCGCATACGTGCCGGGGACGAACACTTCCGTCCCAACGAGGAGTCCGTCGCGGAGGATGACGACTTGCAGGACGCTGGGCTGGCCGCTCAACGGTGACGCTCCCTTCAAGGGCGGGTGGGCGGTACTGCCCTACTGGTCGTACACGGTGGCGAGCGTTTCGGCGCGGAAGCTGTCGCGCTCGCGGATCATCGACCGGGTCTTCAATTCCTTGCGGTCATACAGATACACCGCGCCCGACTTGTTCGTCTGACCCTGGATGAGCCGGTCATCGAAGTCGATGCGCGAGGGCCCGCGCTGCGGCGGCGCCGCGGACGCGGTGGCGTCCGGCTCGCCCGTCACCGGGTCCGTCACCGGCGCGCCCTTGGTCTCGATCTTGGGCGGAGCCTTGGGGCCGGACTTCTTGCCCGCCGCCTTCTTGGCCTTCGCTGTTTTCGCGGAACGGCCGCGGCCCTGGGCCCATGCGTCGCTCGGGTGCAACAACGTACCGATGCCGAGGAGCTGGGCGACGACCATGCAGAGGAGGAAGCGTCGCATCATCAACAGGTTAAGCGATGCGCGTATGGACCTGTCAACGCACACTCCAGGGCCATTCACGAGGCGTGGTGCGACAGGTGTGGGGGGCACTCCACCCCATGTGGGGCGCGTGCTCCACGACTCGTGTCTCGCGTTGCCGGCCGACTGGAAATGTGGCGTGCCGCTCCGCATCCAAATCCAAGGAGGCGCCGTCCAACCGGGCGAGCGCCCGGAGAATCATCGCGGCGACGCGGGGGATGAGAGATGCTGCGCGCGTGACGAGCGCGCTGCGCAGATGGAGTCTCCTGACGGTGGGCGTCCTGCTCTGGTCCGCCGCGGGTGTCGTCGGATACCGGCTCAGCGCGCGGGAGCCCCGGGGTCAGCCGCCCCCGCGGGCACAAGGTCCCACTCCACCCACCACCGGGCCCCGACTCACCGGCGTGGGCCCCAGGCTCACCAGCAACGAGACCTCCCAGCCGCTCTCCGTGCATGGCGAGCAATTGGTGACCGGGTTGCGACTGTCACTGGGTCCACCCCTGTCACTGGAGCTGCCGCTGAGGGTGGTGGACTCGCGCCACGCCTTCGCGCGGCTGCCCTCCGGGCTGAAGCTGCCCGAGGACTCGCCCCAGGTCGTGGTGGAGGCGCGCCTGGTGTCGGAGCGGGCGGACTGCTGCGAGGGACAGGACGCGCTCACGGTGGTGAACGACACCGCCTTCCCGGACCTGACGGGCATGGTGGCCTCGCCCGATGGGCGCACGCTGTTCGTCGTCTCGCCGCCCACGGACACGGTGTACGCGCTGGACGTGGGCTCGGGCCACGTGGAGGCGCTCCCCGTGGGTGACGGGCCCTCCGCGCTGGCCACGTGGAAGGACGCGAGCGGCAGGGCCTTCCTGGGCGTGGTGCACCGCTTCCAGCCGGAGCTGTGGGTGTATGCGCTGGAGGCGCGCGGCGCGCCGCGGGTGTGGCCCGCACCGCTGGGGGCCTCGGGGCTGGAGGTGGATGGCGCGCGGGGCGTGGCCTACATCGCCGAGCAGGTGCGCGACACGGTGCGGGCGGTGTCGCTCGAGGACGGGCGCGAGCAGTGGGCGACGCCGGTGGACCCCAATCCGCGCGCGCTGGCGCGGTGGCGCGACGTGCTCGCGGTGGGCAGCCTCCAGACGGGGCAGGTGGAGCTGCTGCGGCTCCAAGACGGCACGCCCGTGTTCACCGTGGCGCCGGGGCCGGGCGTGGCCATCGTCGGCGGACGCACGGAGCCCTTCCGCGCGCAGGTGATGGGCGGCCACGCGCCGCGCTCGCTGGTGGCCAGCGCCCGGCTGGGGCGGCTGTTCATGGGGAGCCTGGGGCCGAACGTGGGCCCCATGCCCCAGCGCAAGGAGGTGCACGGCAGCAGCGGCGTGTCCGTCATCGACCCGGCCACCGGCGACTTCGTGCGCCACCGGGGCTTCGGCGTGGGCATGACGGAGGGGCTGGCGCTGGATGACGCGGCGGGGCTGCTCTACGCGGCGGACGTGGCGCTGGGCCAGGTGCGCGTGCTCGACGCGCGGGCGCTGGTGTCCAACGACGACCGGGTGGCGCGCGACGCGGTGTTGCAGGAGCTGGTGCTGGCGCCGCCCGAGGGCACGCCGCTGGTGCGCCCCGCGGAGGACTTCTCCGTCAAGGGCCGCGCGGGCCCGGAGCTGCACTCGGGGCCGCGCTCGCTGGTGCTGTCCCAGGACGGCCAGCGGCTCTACGTGCTCAACCGCTTCACCCGCGAGGTGGCGGTGGTGGACGCGCGCGAGGCGCGCGAGGGCGGGGCGGTGGTGGCGCGGCGGCTGCCCGTGGTGGCGCTGCGGCATCAGGCCAAGCGCCAGCTGGGGCAGGTGCTCTACTCCGCGGACCTGGGCCGCACGGGCATCACCTGCGACGGGTGCCACATCGAGGGGCACACCGGCGGGCTCTTCTACGCGAAGAAGTATCCTTTGCGCATCTACCGCTCGCCCACCGTGCAGGGCAGCCGCGACACGCCGCCCTTCTTCACGCCGGCCAGCCAGCACAGCCTCGCGGAGACGGCGAGCTTCGTCGGCGCGCGCAACCGCTTCCACAACCCGGACCCGTCGCCCTCGGAGGTGGAGGCGCTCACGCTCTTCTCGTCGTTGATTGCCACGCCGCCCAACCCGTACCGGGGCGGGGACGGCGCGCCGCCGCCGACGGTGACGCTCCCCGACGGAGCCGTGGGGCACCCGGCGCGGGGCCGCGCGCTGTTCGAGGGCAAGGGCGGCTGTGTCGCCTGTCACCCCGCGCCCCTCTACACGCTGGACCAGGACGCGGCGACGCGCGGCCAGTACCTGGACGTGGGCACGCCGGTGGCGCTGCCCTTGCGGCTGGAGCAGCAGGACCTGGTGGTGGGCGCGGCGCCTCCGTCCCTGGTGGGCACGTGGGATGTGTGGCCGCTGCTCACCAGCGCCTCGGCGGGTTACGGGGTGAAGGATGGCCGCCTGGTGGTGGACACGCGCTTCCCGTTGAAGAAGGTGTTGGAGATGGCGGGCCCCGCCCATGGAGACGCGCGCGCGTTCAGTCCCCAGGAGCGCGACGACGTGCTCGCCTTCCTGCTCACATTGTGAGCGCGAGGCCGAACCCCGCGCGTCCAGGTTCCGTGGCGGGGCGAAATCACCGCCATCGCTGTGTGCGAGCGCGGGGAGATTTCATCGCGGACGCGGCTGTCGCTTGCGTTGTCGTGGGGGGCTGCGGTCTACAATCCATCTGATGCGCCCCCTTCCGCGCTCCGCGTGGCCGCTGCTTCCGATTCTGCTCCTGTCCTGCTCCGACGCGGGCCTGTACGCCATCGACGGGCGTGGGGCCAACGGCGGAGACCGCGCCAACTTCTCCGGCAAGGTCTGCGTGCCGCTCGCCGGCGGCGATGCGTTCCCCACCAAGGTCCTCTTCGCGCTGCAGGGCGGCGAGGGCGTCGAGACGGAAATCGTGGGCTACGCCACCGACGGCCTCGCCACGCTCTCCAGCCGCTTCTCCGGGCCGTTCGTGAAGTTCGGCCTGGTGGCGTACCACTCGGTGGCCACCGGCATCCTGGGCGGCTTCTCCGACGCGGCGGACTTCCAGGCCGCGCTGCCGCGCTTCGCCACCTATCAGGAGACGGGGCCCGTCAGCATCCGCTCCTCGCTGCGGCTGGCCAAGACGCTGCTCGCCGGTGACATGCAGACGTCGTGTCGCGGCGAGGTGGCCCGCACGCGCTACGTCGTCGTCGTCGTCGTGCGCAGCCAGGACACCAGCTGCGCCAACCCGGCCTTCAACATCGGCCTGGACGCCACGTGCAACGCGCTGACGGACAAGGTCGCCTGCAGCCAGTGTGAGCTCACCGCCGTCACCGGCGAAATCAAGGCCCTGGCCCAGCAGTACGGCGCGGGCGAGGTGGTGGTGCAGCCCATCTACGTGCGCGACGTCGCGGACCCCAACACCCGCGCGCACGTGGCGGCCATCGCCCACGCGGGCGGCACCCAGGCGGTGGAGACGGACGCGGCGGGCCTGTCCCCCACGCTCTCCGGCATCCAGTACGCCGCGCGCACCAACACCCTCAAGCTCAAGCGCTTCCTCGCCTTCAACCGCAACGTGGTGGTGCGCGCCGGCCAGGTGCTCGTCGACAGCGACGGAGACGGCCTGCCGGACGTGGACGAGGTCGCCCTGGGCACGGACCCCACGGTGGTCGACTCGGACCAGGACGGGCTGATGGACGGCATCGAGGTCCGCGTCGGGTTGGATCCGCTCGTCCCCGACATCATCAACGGCTGCAACCTGTCGCTCGACGAGGATGGAGATCGGCTCAACACCTGCGAGGAGCGCGTGCTGGGCACCAACCCCTGCATCGGCGACAGCGACGGCGACACGATTCCGGACCTGGTGGAGGTGCTGTCGCAGACCAACCCGCTGGTGCCCGAGGACCTGCTCGACTCGGACCGCGACGGCATCACCAACGTCGCCGAAATCGAGGCGCATGGAGACCCGCTGAGCGCCGACCTCGACTTCCACCGCGAGCGCGCCTACGGCTACGACCTGGTGGAGTCCGAGCCCACCGTGGACGGACGCACCTGCTACGACTCGCGCGTGGAGAACATCACGCTGGTGCGCACGCTGGCGCGGCCCCACCCGCTCGTGCCCGGCGAAACCATCCCCGCGGGCACCAACGAAATCTACCTGTACCTCCAGGCCGGCCGGGACAACGACCCGCGCGGCGCCGGCATCGGCTCGCTGCTCATCCAGAGCATCCAGTACGACGAGAAGGAGGGACGCACCCCCTCCGGTACCCTCCTGTTGGACCCCGAGGCCTTCATCCTCGGAACCTGATCCACCCGTGGGTGTGGGGTCTTCCCCTCGCCCGGGCTGGGGAGTGCCCCCCACACTCCTCCGCCCAGTCCTCTTCACTCCATGCGCAACCCTCTGGAATCACGGATGTTTGATTCACGACGGGGAGCGGATCGACTCTTGCTAAGGGCTCGGGGCTGAAAGGAGTCACCATGTCACGCGTTCGATTCGCTCCGGTGCTGATGCTCGGGGCAATGCTGGTCGTGAACCCCGGTCTTGCCCAGGCACAGTCCAACGACAATCCCGACAACCCGGAGTGTCTCGGCGACAGCTGCGGCAAGCCCCAGGAGGAGGGCGGCGGGTGCGGGTGCGGGTGCGGCGGCTCGGTGTGGGTGAACTACACGGACGACGGCGACACGCTCGCCTACACGGACGACGCGGACGGCGACGGCCGCGCGGATGACCGCGACAACTGCCCGTTCGCGTCCAACCGCGACCAGGCGGACAGCGACGGCGACGGCGTGGGCAACGTCTGCGACAACTGCGCGACGCTCTCCAACTTCCAGCAGCGCGACGCCGACGGTGATGGCATCGGCGACGACTGCGACCCGGACCGCGACAACGACGGCATCGCCAACGAGCAGGACAACTGCCCGCTGATTCCCAACCAGGACCAGGCCAACCTGGACGGTGACGCGCAGGGCGACGTCTGCGACGCGGACGACGACAACGACGGCGTGGCGGACGGCACGGACAACTGCCCGCGCGTCGCCAACCCCGACCAGGTGATGCCGGCGGACGGCAGCCAGTGCCGCGTGGACGCGGACGGCGACAACATCGCCGACAGCAGCGACAACTGCCCCGGGCTCGCCAACCCCGAGCAGACCGACAGGGACAACGACGGCGTGGGTGACGCGTGCGACCCGGACGACGACGACGACGGCGTCCTCGATGACGCCGACAACTGCAAGGACGTGGCGAACCGCGACCAGGCCGACAGCGACGGCGACGGCGACGGCGACGCGTGCGACATCCTCTTCTGCGTCGTGGTGGACCCCACGCAGAAGCAGAACTGCCTGGACCCGAAGAAGGCCTTCGCGGTCAGCGCCGGCGGCACCATGAAGCTCTCCCGCTCCGGTGAGTCGCTGCGCCCGCCGCTGTTCGCCAACCGCAACGGCGCGGCCATGGAGTACCGCTGGACGGTGACCAAGCGCCCCTCGGGCTCCAACGCCGTGGTGGAGAACCCCCAGGGCGCGGTGACGCTCAGCCGCAACTGGCAGTACTCGTACGTGGACGGCAGCGTGCCCAACTTCGTGCCCGACACCGAGGGCACGTACGAGCTGACCGTGGAGGCCCGACTGGCCTTCGCCGACCGCGTCTTCCCCGAGCAGCGCGTCTCCACCAGCACCCTCGTGCTGACGGTGGGTGAGGGTGACGGCGAGGGCGGCAACTGCAGCTCCGTCCCCGCCGGCTTCAGCGCCACCGCGCTGGGCGCCGCGCTGCTGCGCATGCTGATGCGCCGTCGTCGCAGCGAGCAGTAATCTCGTCGTCCCCCTCGCCAGGAGGTCGTACCGCATGCGTCGCCTTGTCCGACTCCCGCTGCTGATGGCGGGCCTCCTGGCCACGGGGCTGTTGTCCTGTACCGACTCCATGTTGGAGCCCCGGACGGAGCAGCAGACCCACGTCGATGACCGCGTGATGCTCCAGGGGCGCGTGTGCACGCGCCCGCCCAACCCCTCCGGCTTCCCGGTGAAGGTGGTGGTGGTCATCGACGAGTCGGGCAGCATGTGCATCAGCGACCCACCGGGCGCGCAGACCGACAGCGGCTTCTGTCAGCGCGCCGAGGTGCAGGCCATCATCCCGCCGGGCGTCACCGAGCCCGCGCGCGTGCGGGCCCTCAAGCGCCTGGTGAACCAGTTCCGTCAGGTCAACGCGGCGGGCGGCAACGTGCAGGTGTCCGTGGCCCCCTTCGAGACGAACGTGCGCAACGTCTGGCCGCCGGCCACGACGGGCAACCGCTTCGCCCGGCCCGACACCAACATCGACAGCTACATCGACGGCCTGCAGAGCCAGCTGGGCAAGGGCACCGACTACCAGGGCGCGCTGTCGTACGCGTACAGCCTCATCGCCAGCGACATCAACGCCGTGGCCCTGTCCAACCCGGAGGTGCTGCCGCGCACCCGCTACGTCGTCGTCTTCCTCACGGACGGCACGCCGTACCCGCGCTGCTCGGCCACCGACAACCTCAGCGTGTACGCCAATCCGGACAACCCGGACCTGACGTGGGCGGACTCCATCGTGAGCTTCTGCAACGCCACGAACACCACGGACCAGATCGACGGGTTTGAAATCGGCACGGACCGCAACCAGAACTACCAGCTCTTCAGCTACGTGCGCCGGCTGATGGAGCTCAAGGACCAGTACAACGTCGGCGACGTGCGCATGCACACGGTGCTGCTCTTCAACCAGGAGGCGGTGCGCGCGTGCGGCCCCATCTGCCAGGAGATCTACGGCATCTACCCCGGCGTGCCGCAGGCCCAGTACCCGGAGGCCGCCAAGAAGATCGCCTCCTGGCTGCTCAAGCGCTTCGCGGACATGGGCAACGGCGTCTACCAGGAGTTCAACGACACGGCCGAAATCTCCAACCTGGGCCTGGGCGCGCTGGACTACTCGTCCTTCGCGTCGCGCAACGTGATGAAGACGCTGCTGGTGGAGCCGCTGAGCTCCTCGCCCGGACTGGATGGACGCGTCATCGACAGCGACGGCGACGGCGTGCCGGACGACGTGGACAACTCCTTCACGCTGAAGACCCACCCCTTCACCTCCGACAGTGACAGCGACTGCCTGGACGACGGCTTCGAGCACCGCCGCGAGGACCAGGGCTTCAGGGCCGCCAACGATTTGGACGCGCGCGGCTGCAACCCGAACTCGCCGCTGACGCCGCGCTGCACGTGCCGTGACACGGACGGTGACGGGCTGTCCCAGTTCGCCGAGGCCTACCTGCGCACGCGCGAGACCATCGTCGACAGCGACGGCGACGGCATCCCCGACAGCATCGAGGCGCGCTGGGGCCTGAACCCGCTGGAGCCCAGCGTGGCGGGGCTGGACACGGACGGTGACGGCCTGCCGGACGAGGTGGAGCTGCGCGCGGGCACGGACCCCACGCGGCGCGACAGGGCCTTCTTCGAGAAGAACGGCTTCCAGTACGAGACGCGCATCGCCGAGGTCCTCCCCAACGGGAGCATCTGCTACGACTACACCGTCTCGAACCTCCAGATGGTCGCCACGCCGGACCGGCCGGGCACCAAGCAGGGCTTCAACCTGTTCAAGCTGTGGTTCGCGGAGGCGCCGGAGAGCGGCGTGGCCACCGACTACGGCGTGTGGCGCGCGGCCTGCGCGTGGTCCCAGTACTCGCCGCCCAGCGTGCGCGTGCCGGTGGGGCCGGAGCTGACGTTGACGAACGACAACTTCATGGTGCCCACGGAATTGAGCAATCCCTGGGACAGCCAGGGCCGGTGCGTGGGCGCGCCGCCCTCGGGCCAGCAGGGAGGTCTGCTTCCGTGAGTGTGGCCGCACGTATCCTGGCGGGGCTGGTGGTCGCGGTGGCGGTGACGGTGGCCTGCACCGACTCGTATCTGTATGACCCGCGCCGCGACGTGGAGGTCCCCGTGGACCGCTCGGTGTCCATCCAGGGCCGCTTCTGCAGCACGGGCTCCAACGAGGTGGTGCGGCCCATCAAGCTGGTGGTCGCCATGGACGCCTCGCAGTCCATGCGCGTCAGCGACCCGGACGGCACCCGCGCCACCGCGCTGGTGGAGCTGATTGAGAACCTGCCCAGGGACCCGGAGGTCCACCTGGCGGTGGTGCTCTTCGCCGGCAGCACCACGGCGTTCCTCACCCAGACGCCGGGCAGCCCGCCGCAGGACGGCTTCGTGCAGGTGGCCAGCTTCGACGACGCGCGGATGCGCCAGCTCACCGAGCAGCTGCTCACCTTCCGCAACCCGGACAACTCCCCGAACCGCGACTCGACGGACTTCGTCAAGCCGCTGTCGGACATCTACTCGCTCATCAACACGGACATCGCGCGCAGCCGGCTGGAGCCGGGCGGCGCGCAGGCGCTGGCCCAGGCGCGCTACTCGGTCCTCTTCCTGTCCGATGGTCGGCCCACCACGGACCAGGACGACGAGCTGCTGCAGGGTGACGCGGTGGTGCGCATCCGCCAGCTGCGGGACCTGGTGGAGGACGTGCGCGTCAACACCGTGCACGTCTTCAACCCCACGCAGCCGGTGTCGTCGGTGTGTGATTTGTCGGGCGACGGCGGCTGCCCGCTGCTCATCATCAACCAGAACTCGGACCGGCTGGAGAAGATGGCGGCGCTGGGCGGCGGCAACTTCCGCGACTTCCGCAACAACGAGCCCATCAACTTCCTGGACTTCAGCTTCGGGCAGGTGCGCCGGACGTTCATCGTGAAGGAGGTCATCGCGACGAACTTCTCCTCGCCGCCGGGCAGCCCCTTCGACGAGGCGGACACGGACGGCGACGGGCTGTCGGACGCGCGCGAGCGGGAGGAGGGCACGGACCCCAACCGCGTGGACACCGACGGCGACGGCTTCAGCGACGGCGTGGAGGTGTACTTCCGAGACCGCGGCGTGGACTTCGACCCCACGCAGGTGGCGGACCCGGACGGCGGTGGCCTGGACAAGGGCTGCCCGCCGCTCCTGCGCGCGTCGGACTCGGACTGTGACGGCCTGCTCGACTGCGACGAGCAGTTCATCGGCACCAACGCGACGCTGGCCGACAGCGACCGCGACGGCGTGCCCGACGGAATCGAGTGGCGCGGCGGCACCCAGGGCGCCAGCGACGACCTGGACGAGGACCCGGACAACGACGGGCTGTCGAGCCGCGCCGAGCTGCGCCTGCACACCCGCCCGCTGGTGGTGGACACCGCGAACCTGGCGGCGGAGGGCTACCGCTACTCCTTCGAGGCGGACGGCCCTCCGGACGAGCTGGGCCGGCAGTGCTACACGCTGCGCGTGGACAACGTGCTGTTGGCGCCCACCATTGCCTCCGCGGACGACGCGGGCGTGGTGGTGCGGGGCGCCGGCTACAACGACATCGCCTTGTCGGTGGCCATGGTGCCCGCCGACGACCCGACCGCGCGCACGCAGGTGCGCACCTTCCGGGTGAACCACGTGCGCTACCCGGTGGGGGGCATCAAGTCCCCCGCCGACGGCATCATCCGCGTGAATCCCGAGGACTTCGTCGACGGCTGCCCCGGCCGTCCCGACGTCACCCTCCCGACGCCGTGAGAAACGACGCTGCCATGAAGACCCAAGCCCGACTGCTGTCGCTCGCGCTGCTCGCCCTCGCCGCCGCCTGCTCCTCCAAGGGTGATGACAAGGAGGACGCCGGCACCGTGGCGGTGGTGGATGTCTGCAACAGCCGCGAGGAGGCGCTGACGCTGGACGAGTGCGAGCTCAAGCCCGGTGAGACGCTGGAGCGCTTCCTGGCGAAGGAGGGCCCGCAGCGCGAGGGTGACCAGGACTGGTACCGCATCGTGCTGCCCGCCAACACCACCGCGCGCACGCTGCTCAACCTCAACGGCGTCTACGTGGCCTCCAGCACCGCGGTGCAGCTGTCGCTCACCGTGCTGGAGACGCTGCCGGACGGCAAGGAGGCGGCGCTCGCGAAGAAGGACGACAAGCATGGCCAGGGCGCGCCCAAGCCGGTGGACATGGTGCTGCCCCTGCGCGCGGACCTGGCGGGCAAGACGCTGCTGGTGCTGGTGCAGGACTCGCCGGACGTCGTCTCCCAGCCCAAGTTCGATGCGCGCAGCCCCTACCGGCTGACGGCGCGAATCACCGAGAACCCGGACACCAACGAGCCCAACGACGCCATGGCGGCCGCCACGCCGGTGGCGCTGACGTCGGCGGGCGGGGGGCTCACGGGCACGGCCACCGGCTACCTGGCCACGGACAACGACGTGGACCGCTTCACCTTCGACGTGCCACAGGGGAAGGTCCTCTACGTGGGCCTCACCGCGCCGGACCAGGGCTTCGTGCCCAACTGGCGGCTGTCGTACCAGCTCTTGCGTCCCGGCTTCCTCGTGAAGGAGGAGAAGGAGGACGAGGACCAGGTGCGCCCGAGCGTGCGCCCCGGCGTGCTGGCCACGGCGCGCAAGGTGAAGGAGGCGAAGTACGGCGGCAAGTGGATGCTGGTGGTGCGCGGCTACCGCGGCATCAGCGACCGGGACACCGCGTCGGGTGACATCCAGCAGGCCTATCAGGTGGACGTCCGGGTGCTGGACGAGGCCGACGCGCAGGACTCGCGGGTGGTGGACGGCGTGGTCGTGGGCAACGACAAGGTGGCGGACGCGCTGGCGCGCGGGCTGACCGCTCCGGCGCAGGACCTGGCCACGACGATTCCCTCGGGCGCGACGACGACCTTCACGGGGCGCCTGGGCTACATCGGCGACGAGGACTGGTACGAGGTGAGGCTGCCCGCCACCGCCGCGCCCACGCGGCTGCACTACCACCTGGTCCCCAAGAGCGAGGGGGGCCGCTTCCCGCCGCTGCCGGACATCCCGGACCGTCAGGTGCTCGTCTTCACGCTGGTGTCCAAGGGCGCCACCATCGAGGACTGGCGCACGGCGTGCGTCAACGACAGCACCGAGTGCCCCAAGGGCTACGGGGAGAACCCGGACATCGCCCCGCTGGTGCAGGACTACTGCCGGCGCACGGACTTGCCGGCGCCCATGTGCCTGCACTCGCTGCGCGAGGAGGTGTCGGAGAACCCGCGCTTCGTGAACCTGAGCAACTTCCGGGGCGTCATCCCGGTGCCGGTGTTCACCGGGGAGAAGCGCTACCTCTTCAACGTCCAGGACAACGGCGTGGGCTGGGCGGACGACAAGGACTACGACCTGGTGGTGACGTGGCGCGAGGAGGACGCGGACGAGCAGGGGCGCTACTCGGGCGGCGTCGAGCAGGTGGTGACCAAGGCCATGGCCTCCACCACCGCGTTCCCCGCGCCGCCGGACACCGCGGAGTACAGCGTCTCCGGCAGGCTGTCCCACGGCTACGGCCGGCTGCGCAGCGGTGACGACCGGGTGAACGGCCGCGGCGTGCGCGGCCCCATGGACTACGACGCGGTGCCTTCCGACGTGGACTCGTACCTGTTCACGCTTCCCTCCGTGCCCGCGCCGGAGGACCGCGCGTGGCTGGTGCAGTGGGAGGTGGCGAAGTCACCGGACGGTGGCACCGCGCACGGGCTCGCGCTGGATTTGACGTTCTGTGACGGCGACGCCCCGGCGACGCCGGACGCGGGCATCGAGAACTGCGCGGTGGTGCGCGCGGGCAGCCGCAACCAGGGGCTCACGCTGGGCTACCGCTCGGATGCGCTGAGGGCCTGGCACACGCCGGCGGGTGCTTCGGCCAGCACCCTGCAGCCGCTGTACACGCTGGAGGAGCGGCCCAACTCCACCGTCGTCACCCTGGCGCCGTATGCCTGCGGTTGCCTGGAGGGACGCTTCGTGCGCGGCGGGAAGATGCGCGTGGATGTCTCCGCGTCCGAGCGCAACTCCTACGAGCAGGTGGGCTACACGCTGCGCACCGGCTACGCGGACTACCCGCAATCCTATACGCGGGATGGCGGTGTCACCACGCAGTGCCCGGGGCCCGCGGATGCGGGCACGGACCCGGATGGCGGCGTGGCTCCGCTGAGTGGTGGCTGTGTCTTCACGCGTCAGCCTTGAGCGTCGTGGGGGGCGGGGGCCCACCTTCGGGTGGGCGCTCCCGGGCCGTCGTGTCCGGCGGGCGCGGCTCCCACCGGGACAAGGTCTCCCCCCACGCGAGCACGCCGTGTCTGGCCATGAAGGGGTCGTCCGGAACGACTCGCGCGTCCGCCGTCGGGATGCCGACGCGGTCGGCATGCAAGTCATTGCAACGGGGGCGCTCGCGCGAGGCCGCGGGCAGGGCCTCGTGGCGCAAACCCTGGCGGGCAGTCGACCGCACGGCGCCAGGGTGGATGGGGCGGTCAGGGCCGCCCGTCATCGCTTCGTCCAACGTGTCTCAGGGAGGCGCGATGCCCAGCCCGTTGAGCGTGATGCTCTTCTCGGGGAGGTTCGCCGCGTTCGACTTGATGACCAGCGCGCCCTGATACTGCTGGGCCTCGCGGGGGCGGAACGCCACCTCGACGAAGAAGCGCTCCTTGGACTTCACCTGGAAGGCCTCCTGGGGATTGAGGTCCTGGCCGTCCTTGGAGACCTTCATCGTGAAGACATTCGGACCGGAGAGGGCGATGCTGGAGACATCCAGCGTATCCTCGCCCATGTTCTTCACCTGGACGGAGTTGAAGCCCGTGGTTCCGACGTAGGTTCCGGAGCGGAACTCCTGGTCGAAAGCCATCTCGTCGCGGTCCGAGATGAGCTGCGGGGCCTTGGGGATTTCCTCGGCGCCTTCGCCGCAGGCGGCGAGTGAGAAGAAGAGAATGGGGAGCCACGGGGTGTGCAGTCGCATGGACGTTCACTCCTCGCTAGAGGGTCGATGATGATGAATGTTGTAACAGTGTTCTGTCGTAAGGCCCAGAGCGTCGGTGCATTCCTGCTCACGTTGCTGGCGGTGGGATGCGGAGACACTCGCGACGACTTCATCGGTCCGCGTGTGAAGGATGTGTGTGATGAGTCATGGCCCGTGTGTGGCCGCGTCGCCGGCTGCATCCTGGGCGAGGAAGGCTATTCGGAGGGTCGCTTCCCCGGCCGCAGCCAGTTCATCGTCCAGGTGCCGGAGGCGTCTCACATCAAGGTGAGCTTCTACCTGGATGAGGTCACCGCGGCGGGCGAGGAGACGGTGGTCATCTTCCACGAGGAGGGCTGTCGGGCGCGCATCCGGACCGCGGCGGACGGCCGCGCGGTGCTCGACTCGATGGAGAAGTTCAGCGTCTTCACGCGCGAGGCGGAGCTCACCGGCGTGGGAGACCACCTCATCGAGTTCGAGTCCGACATGCAGGCGCGCTACGCCGTGAAGGTGGACGTGACGCCCCTGCGCAATCGCTAGCCGCCGGAGGAGACGCCTTGCTTCAGCGTGCGCACCAGGTGGCTGGCCACCCGGAAGCTGTTGGCGGCGATGGTCAGCGTGGAGGGCACGCTGCCGCCGGTGGGCATGAAGCTGCCGTCCACGACGTAGAGGTTGTCCACCTCGTGCGCGCGGCAGTTCCGGTCCAGCACGGACTCGGCCGGGTCGTCGCCGAAGCGGCAGGTGCCGTGCTGGAGGATGGTCGTCTCGCCGGCGACGCTCTTGCGCTCGAGCGAGTCCGGCTCCAGCCGCAAGAGCACCTCCTCGCCGCGCTCGACCAGGAAGCGCGTCGCCGCCAGGTCCATGGGGTGGCGCTCCACGGTGATGGCGGCCACGGGGATGCCGTGCTTGTCCTTCACGTCGCCCTCCACGCTCACGTAGCTGCCCTGCGTGGGGAGGTACTCCGCGTAGACCTCGAACAGCAGGACGCGCGAGTCGCGGTACGCGCGCATGCGGTCCTTGAGCTCCTTGCCGAAGACGGCGGACGCGCCGCTGCCCGCCAGCCCCGACGCCGCGTGGATGGGATTGGGGTGCGTCCACATGAAGCCCAGGGTGCCGCCCTTGCGGAAGCCGAAGCGCGCGTCGGGCATCAGGTAGAAGTCCTGGAGGCTGCGGTTGACGAAGGGCCCAGGGTCCTTCAGCCACGGGCGCCTTTCCGCCTGCTTCGACAGCCGGAACGTCGCCTGGGACTCACCGAAGGAGCTGAAGATGAGGTTCCGCCCCACCAGGCCGTTGCCGTTGGCCAGGCCCCGCGTGAAGCGCCTGGACGTGGAGTTGAGCAGGAGCCGCGCGCTCTCCACCGCGGTGGCGGACACGACGACGACCTTGGCGGGCTGCTCCTGGGCCACGCCGTCCGCGTCCAGGTAGACGACGCTCTTGGCGCGCCCCTTCTTGTCCACCTCCACCGTGCGCGCCATGCAGCCGGGGCGCACCTGGACGTTGCCGGTGGCGACGGCGGCGGGGATGAGGCTGGCGTTGGTTCCGCTCTTGGCGCCCATCTCGCAGCCGTAGCTGCCGCACAGCGCGCAGTACGCGCACGGCGCGCGGCCCTTGTACGGGCGGCTGATGATGCCGCGCGCGGTGGGAATCGAGTGCCAGCCCATGGCCTGGCAGACCTTGTCGATTTCCGACGCCACCGGGTGCACGTCCAGCGGGGGCAGCGGAAAGGGGCCGCTCCGGGGCTCGGCGAAGGGGTGGGGCACGGCCTGTCCGGACACGCCCAGCTCCGCCTCGGCCTTGTCGTAGAAGGGCGCCAGCTCCTCGTAGGAGATGGGCCAGTCGGCGAGCGTGCTGCCCGGCACCGCGCCCAGCGTGGTGCGCAGCCGGAAGTCCACCGGCTTGAGGCGGTAGAAGAAGCCGCTCATGTGCACGGTGCCGCCGCCCACGCAGTTGGCGGTCCACGCCGCGGTGCTGCGCTCGTACTTCCCTTGGGCGCCCTTGCGCACCAGGTGCGGCTCCTCCCAGGGCAGCGGCATGAAGAAGTTGCGGCGGCTGTTGAGGATTTCGTCGTGGACGAAGTCCTGCGGCCGGTAGTGCGGCCCCTTCTCCAGCACCACCACCTTGAAGCCCGCGCGGCCCAGCTCCAGCGCCATGGGCGCGCCGCCCGCGCCGCTGCCGATGATGCAGACATCCACCGGGGGCAGGCTCACTTGTGAACCCCGCACTCGCGCAGGCACTTCGGGCCGTCGTAGCCCTCGGGGGGCGCCATCGCCACGGTGCCCACCGTGTCGAAGCCCATCAGCCTCCAGCCCACCTTGCCCTTGTTGCCGCCGTAGGACGGGTCTCCCAGGAAGCCCTCCAGCGTCAGCACGGTGAGCAGCTCCAGGAAGTGCGCCTCGCCGCTCCTGGGCGGGCTGTCCTTGAAGAGCGTGAGCAGCTCGTCCTGCTGCGCGGGCGTGAGCGACGCGAAGCCCTTCTGGAACATTCGCTGCGAGCGGTGCTCCAGCGCGGCCAGCCCCGACATGAAGTCCTCGCGCATGGGCTGCATCGAGGGTGTCTGGAGGATGCGGTCGATGTAGACGGGCACGTCCGCGTCGAGCGCGCCCGGGTCCTCGTCCTTGGGGAGGATGCGCTCGGTGGCGGCGGCCACGACGGCGAACTCGAAGGAGGAGAAGGTGTGCGTCGGCCGGCCTCCGGAGGTGGTGCCCAGCGGGCCGGGGTCCTTCGCGGGCTTGGGCTCCTCGGAGGAGCGCTTGCAGGCCAGGGGCCCCAGCAACACCACGCCTCCGCCGAGGAAGCTCAGCCGCTGGATGAAGGAGCGCCGGGTCAGGCGCCGACGAGCAGGACGCGCACGGGACATAGGCGCGGAAGCGTAACCCAGCGGGGGCATGCCTGGCGCGTGTCTGGATGCGCGCTGCTCGTCTGCTCCCTCGGGTGCGTGGGTGAACTAGGATGCGACGCAACGTTGTGCACGGCCGGAAACGCAAGGAGACCAAGATGAGACGTCATGCCTGGGCACTGGGATTGGCGCTGGCGATGGGCTGCGGCAAGGACTCGAAGCCGGACAACCCGGACGCGGGACGCCCGGATGGCGGCGGGGGCGGCACGGAGACGTTCACCAAGCTGGAGGTGGACGCGGAGCTGAGCGAGTTCAATCCCATCTCCAACATCGCCATGGCGGTGGGGCCGAACGACCGCATCGGCATGGTGTACTTCGTGAACAACGGGACGGCGACGGGGAGCGAGACGAACTACGACCTGCGCTACCGCGAGTTCGACGCGGGCGTGCTCGGGCCCGTGGAGAAGATTGCCACCGTGCAGCGGGTGTACGGCGTGTCGGTGGCCTTCGGCGCGAACGGCCAGCCGGCGGTGTCGTACCTGGGCGGCGGACGCGACAACTCCACGTTCTGGCTGCAGAGCGACCTGGCGGTGTCCTACCGCTCGGCGGCGGGCGTGTGGACGGAGAGCATCGTCGCCACGCGCTCCAACGCGGCGGCCATCAACAACCCGCTGAGCGACGTGGGCTTCCTGGTGGGGCTCAACTCGTCCATCGTGTTCTCGGGCAGCCAGGCGCTCATCGCGTATCGCGACGGGCACAACGGCAACTTCGGGCGCCAGGACTGGGAGTCGGCGGACCTGGAGCTGGCGAGCGGCGGTCCCCCGTCCAGCTGGGCGTTCCGCATGGTGGCGGCGTCGGGTGACACCAAGGCGGGCTACGGCGGACACATCGGGCTCATCATGGCGGGCGCGCAGCCGGCGGTGGTGCACGACTACGTGAAGGAGGGCGCGCAGGCGACGGGCGCCGGAATCGTGTTCCAGCGGCGCGCCGCGGATGGCGTGGCGTGGAGCGCTCCGGTGGAGGTCGCCACGGCGGAGAGCATCGGCAACACGCAGCTGGGGCCCTCCATGGCGTTCGACCCGGAGCAGGGCTTCGGCATCGCCGTGCAGAACCGCGGCTCCTCGTCGCGTGGCGACGTGCTGCTGTACCTGGACTGCCCGAGCCCCACCGCGACGAGCTGCAACACGAAGGGGGAGTGGTCCACGCCGGACCCGGTGTTCGGTCGTGGCACGGGTGGCTGGTATCCGTCGCTCGCGTTCGACCC
Organism: Myxococcus sp. AS-1-15; assembly: GCF_020037055.1. Taxonomy (NCBI): domain Bacteria; kingdom Pseudomonadati; phylum Myxococcota; class Myxococcia; order Myxococcales; family Myxococcaceae; genus Myxococcus; species Myxococcus sp. AS-1-15. The sequence continues at coordinate 117,345 of NZ_JAIQDF010000014.1, forward strand.
CATCAACCACGAGCCCTCCATCGCGCACTACTTCTGCTCGTCGGAGTCGGGGAACAACGACACGGGCTGCAACCCGACGGAGGACCGGCTCCTCATCAGCACGCGCATCGGCGGCATCTGGCGTGAGACGGTGGTGGACGAGGACGGCGCGTGGTCCCCGAAGCTCGCCTACCTGTCCACGGGCAAGCGCGTGGTGCTGTACCGCCTGCCGGTGATGGCGCCGTCCAAGAAGGGTGTCCTGCGTCTGGCGGTGGAGCAATGAGGAGCGCGCTCCGCGCCCTCGCGGCGCTGACGCTCTCGGGTGTGGTCTCGGGCGCGGGGATGCTCGCGTGCGCGCGTCCGGACAATTCATTGTCCGGCAGCGTGTCGGAGCTGTTCCCGCTCGAGGTGTCGCGGGTGGAGATCCTCCGCAACGCGGAGGCGCTGCAGGTGAGCTACTTCCGCAACAACGACCTGGACGTGGACCTGGTGGTGCGGCTCACCGTGTCCACGGAGGGGTTGGACCTGCGGCCCGGCGCGAAGGTGAACCTGGCGGGCACGACGCCGTCGGGCGTGGCGCGCGCCACGGTGGTGCACCTCAACGCGGGCGAGCCGGCGCGTGTCTTCGCGCCGGTGGAGAAGGGGGACCTGCAACTGGAGTCGGGAGGCAACCCCGGCGAGCAGACGCGCGGGGACTTCTCCATGTCCTTCAAGAAGGGCGAGGGCTACGGCGCCGGTCGCAGCCTGGAGGGGACGTTCTCCTCCGAGGCGCGCGACGCGGGCTTCGGGCCGGAAGAGGGCGAGCCGCTCGACGCGGGCACGCCTCCGTAGGACCGAGGCGGAGGCGACGCCCGGAGGCTCGGGCGTCGCCTCGCGCGAGGGGCGCGGTCCGCTCGCGCGTCTCAAGTCGGCGCGTCGGCCCCGAGGAGCGCCGCCGCCGCGCCAGCGCCTGGCGCGAACCCTCCGCGCGTCTCGGGTCGGCGCGTCGGCCCCGAGGAGCGCCGCCGCCGCGCCAGCGCCTGGCGCGAACCCTCCGCGCGTCTCGGGGTCGGCGCGTCGGCCCTGAGGAGCGCCGCCGCCGCGCCAGCGCCTGGCGCGAACCCTCCGTCAGCGTGCGGGAGGGCCGCCGGGCGCGCTGCTCGCGGAGCCCCGTCAGTGCGCCGCGCAGGTGTTGAGCGCGAGCCCCTGGGACACGCGGGCCTGGTCCACGGTGTGGCGTGCGAGCGCCGTGGCGCCGCCCTCCTCGTAGATGCGCCGCGCGAGCGCCAGTGCCTCGCTGGCGTGCACCGTCAGCGTCTGGCCCGCGGCGTCCGTCACCGCCACCGTGCCGTCCGCGGCGCCCTCGGCGCGGACCAGCAGGGCGCCCGCGTCGTCGCGCACCGCCATGCCGTTCTCCAGCGGCTCGAAGTGGCGGATGACGGGCTCCTGGCCCTCGCGCTCCAGCTCCAGTCGCATCACGCCGCTCTGGGCGTCGCGCGACATGCGCAGCACGTCCGTGGGGCTCAGGCGCACCACGCGGGTGCCGTCGTCCTCGCCATCCACGCTGGACACGGGGTTGTTGCCGCTCCAGAACTCGATGCTGTTGATGATGAGCGCGTCGATGAGCGAGCCCAGTTGGTACACGGGCACGATGACGAGCACGAGGAACATCAGCCACTGCACGAACTTCTCGCCCGAGATGTTCTTGTTGAACTGCCAGATTTTCTGCGTGAGCTTGAAACTGCCGAAGCACCCGGTCGCGTGCATCGAGATGAAACCGGCGCACAGCACGGCGAGCCAGGGAGACGGACGCTTCATCGTGAACCCTCCTGGGGGGATGGAAGGACTGCGAAGGCAGACGCACCATGCCACGTCGGTTTTCCCCGGCACACCGTGTTCGCGGCTTCATCCGATGGACAGCACTTCCCAGCCCTTGGAGGTGCGAGGATGCGGGGGATGCCTTCCCCGCGTCAGTCATCGAAAGCCTTCGTCGCGTGGCTCCTGTCCCTGCCGGTGCACGCCGCCGAGCCCGTCGACGCCGGGACGCGCGCACAGCCCCGTGAGGCCGATGCGCCACCCGCCGCGCTCGTGTGTCTGGCCCGGTGGTATCCGGCGCTCACGCCCGTGCGACTCGACTCGGGCTGGGGCTTCTTGCTGCCCGACGGACGCTCCTTCCCGTTCGACGACGGACAGACGAAGTCGTTCGCCCGCAGGCTGGAGGCCCCGGACCTGGAGGACACGCTGTCCATTCCCTATCGAAAGGGGCCCATCACCCCGGTGACCCGCGAGGACGAAGACCCCGGGCGCATCCGCTTCGAGCCGCTGTTCGAGGCCACCTACGGCGCTGCCCGGGAGCAGGTGGACGTCATCCCCATCGACTTCCTGGGTCAGCGCTTGAAGGTGAACCGCAAGGTGGCGCCCGCCTTCGAGCGCGTCAGCGCCCGGCTGGCGTCACTCGTGGCGAAGGACGCCTCGCTCAAGCCCTATCTCCAGGGCGTGGGCGGCACGTTCGTCTGGCGCAACATCGCCAACACGAACCGACGCAGCGCCCACGCGTACGGCGTCTCCATCGACCTCAACGTCGCGCGCTCGCACTACTGGGAATGGCAGAAGCCTCGCAATCCCGTGCGCTGGCGCAATTCCATCCCCCAGGCCCTCGTGGACGCCTTCGAGGCGGAGGGCTTCATCTGGGGAGGCCGCTGGTACCACTACGACACGATGCACTTCGAGTACCGGCCGGAGCTGCTCGACGCCGCGTGTGCTCCGGTTCCGTAGCCGTCAGTCGCTCTCGCTCTGCACCAGCCCGTACTTGTGCAGCAGCGAGTAGAGGTGCTTGCGGTCCAGCTCCGCCTCGCGGGCGGCGCGGGCGATGTTGCCCTTGGCGCGGCCCAACAGGCGCGTGAGGTACTCGCGCTCGAAGGCGCGGATGAGCTCGTCCTTGCACACCTTGAACGGGCCGGTGAACTCGGCGGGCAGGAAGTCGCCGGCGGGGGCGGGGGGCTCGCGGGTGAACTCACGCAGCAGCGCGTCCCCGGCCAGCTCCGGGATGTCCACCATGTGCCGCGCGCGCTCGAGCGCGTTGCGCAGCTCGCGCACGTTGCCCGGCCAGGTGTGTCCGTTGAACTGCTCGCGAATCTTCTCCGGCAGCCGCAGCCACAGGCCCTCGCCCGCGAAGGCGTCCACCAGCAGCGGGATGTCCTCCTTGCGGTCTCTCAAGGGCGGCAGGCTGACGGTGAACACGGAGAGGCGGAAGTAGAGGTCCTCGCGGAAGCGGCCCGCCTGCGTCTCGGCCCAGAGGTCCTTCTTGCTCGCGACGACGATGCGCGCGTCGAACGAGATGGGCGTGGAGGCGCCGAGCCGGCGGAACTCGCGGTCCTCAATCGCTCGCAAGAGCTTGGGCTGGAGGTCCAGCGCCAGGTCGTCGATTTCGTCGAGGAACAGCGTGCCGCCGTTGGCGCGCTCCAGACAGCCGATGCGCTGGCTGACGGCGCCGGTGAACGCGCCCTTCTCGTGGCCGAACAGCTCGCTCTCGATGAGGGAGTCGGAGACGCTGGCGCAGTCGAAGACGACGAGCGGCCCGGGCGCGCGGGGGCTCAACTTGTGGATGGCCTTGGCGGCGGCGCCCTTGCCGGAGCCCGTCTCGCCCACCAGCAGCAGCGTCGAGTCCGTGGGGGCGATTCTCTGGAGCAGGGCGAAGATCTGCCGCATCGGCAGGCTGCGGCCCACCAAGTCTCCCAGCCGGTCCTCCAGCGTGGGCTCCACCTGCACGGGGGCCAGCTGGGGGCTGAAGCGCAGGCGGACATCGCCCACCTCGAGCAGCGCGCCGGGCCGCAGGTACGCCTCGCGCACCTGGGCGCCGTCCAGGAAGGTGCCGTTGGTGGAGCCCAGGTCCTGGACGAGGAAGCGGTCACCCTGGCGGCGCACCACCAGGTGGTTGCGGCTCACCGTGGGGTGGTCGATGACGACGTCGTTGTCGGCCGCCTTGCCGACGCGCAGCGCTTCGTTGGCGAGCGGAAAGACGGTGCCGGCGCGCTCGGTGTCGAGGAGGACGAGGTGGAATTGCTGCGCGGAGAGTCGCTCACCCTGGCCTCGCGCGTTGATGACGGTGTGCGAGGGGATGGGGGCTGGGGGCAGAGGGGGCATGACCGGGCGGGGATTCTAGACGGCTTCTCGTCGCGAGGTGACTTCCTGTCGGGTGGGGTTCAGGCCGCCCTCCAGGCGACCGGGCATGGTTGGAGCCCCAGGGGGCCGTGATACGACGGGCCACCCCTATGCGCTCCTCCTCCCTGCTCCTGCTGCTGGCCTCCGCCTGCGCCACCGTGCCGCGGGCTCCCACTCCCACCACCCCCGCCGAGGCGCCCCCCGGGGCCACGCGTGTCTGGAAGCAGACGCGCGCGGTGGTGGTGCGCCACGCCACGGTGCTGCCCGCCTCCGGCCCGGCCATCGAGGACGGCGCGGTGGCCTGGGTGGATGGAAAGCTGACGGCGGTGGGACGCAACGCCGAGGTCACGAGCCCCCCGGGCGCCGAGGAGGTGGACGGCACCGGCCTCTACGTCACCCCGGGCATCATCGACGCCCACAGCCACCTGGGCGTCTATGCGTCGCCCGACTCCTTCTCCAACTCGGACGGCAACGAGGCCACCGCGCCGGTGACGGCGGAGGTCTCCGCGGAGCACTCGTTCTGGCCGCAGGACCCCGGGCTTCGCCGCGCCGCGGCGGGCGGCGTCACGTCCCTGCTGGTGCTGCCGGGCAGCGCCAACCTGATTGGCGGCCGGGGCTTCCCGGTGAAGCTGCACTTCGGCCGCTCGGCGGCGGAGGTGCGCTTCCCGGGGGCGAAGGACTCGCTGAAGATGGCGTGTGGCGAGAACCCCCGGCGCGTCTACGGCGCGGGGCGCAACATGGCGCCCGCCACCCGCATGGCCAACGTGGCCGGCTACCGGCAGGCCTTCGCCCAGGCCCGCGACTACATGGCCAAGCGGGACGAGTGGACGAAGAAGAAGGAGAAGAGCCCGGACGAGGCGGGTCCGGAGCCGATGCGTGATTTGAAGCTGGAGACGCTCGCGGAGGTGCTGCGCGGCAACATCCTGGTGCAGAACCACTGCTACCGCGCGGACGAGATGGAGGTGATGCTCCAGGTGGCCCAGGAGGCGGGCTACACCATCCGCGCCTTCCACCACGCGCTGGAGGCCTACAAGGTCCGCGACAGCCTGGCCGCCAAGGGCGTGGCGGTGGCGACGTGGGCGGACTGGTGGGGCTTCAAGCTGGAGGCGTGGGACGGCATCCCGGAGAACGCGGGGCTGCTGTCGCAGGCGGGCGGCAAGGCCGTCATCCACTCGGACTCCGCCTATGGCATCCAGCGGCTGAACCAGGAGGCCGGCAAGGCGATGTGGCGCGCGCGGGAGTCGGGCATCCCGATTCCGGAGGACGAGGCGCTGCGCTGGGTGACGCTGAACGCCGCGTGGGTGATGGGCGTGGAGGGCGTCACCGGCTCGCTGGAGCCGGGGAAGATGGCGGACGTGGTGCTGTGGAAGGGCCACCCGCTGAGCGTCTACGCGCGGGCCCAGAAGGTGTGGGCGGACGGCGTGGTGACGTTCGACGCGGGCTCGGGCGCGGTGGAGGCGAGCGACTTCGAGGTGGGCGAGATGGCCCAGGGCCCGGCGAAGCTGGTGGCCGCGTCCGCGCCGGTGCCGTCGCTGACCGACCTGGGCCTCACCGAGCGCTGCGACGTGACGAAGACGCGCGAGTGCGCGCAGCCCCTGGCGCTGGGCGCCGAGGCCTGCACCGTGTTCCAGGGCGTGACGGCCTTCACGGGCACCACCTGGGTGAAGGGCGCCACGGTGGTGGTGGACGGCGGCAAGGTCGCGAGCGTGCGCCAGCATGGCGAGGGCGGCGCGGTGCCTTCGGGGTGCCGCACGGTGGACGGCAAGGGCCGCGTGCTGACGCCGGGCCTGGTGGACCCGCTCACGCAGCTCGGACTGGTGGAGGTGGGCGCGGAGGTGTCGACGCAGGACGACGGGCTGCGCGGCGAGGCGAACAAGCGCGACGTGCGCGCGGCGCTGGTGTCCGCGGAGGACGTCAACCCCGTGTCCGCCGCGTTCGCGGTGGCGCGGCTGGGCGGCGTCACCAGCGCGCTGACGGTGCAGCACGGCGGGCTCATCTCGGGACAGAGCGCGCTCGTGTCGACGGACGGCGCGGTTCGACGCACGCCCCTGGCGATGCACATCCACCTGGGCATCGGCGGGCGGGACGCGGTGTCGGGCTCGCGGGCGCTGGTGCTGGAGCGGCTGCGCGAGGTGCTGTCGGACGCGCGCGAGTACGGCCGGCGCAAGGGTGACTTCGAGCAGCGGCGCATGCGCGACGTGGGCGCGAGCCGCCTGGACCTGGAGGCGCTGCAGCCGGTGCTCGCGGGCAAGCTGCCGGTGGTGATGGTGGCGCAGAAGGCGTCGGACATCCGGGCGGCGCTGACGCTCGCGCGCGAGTACAACCTCAAGCTCGTCATCGCGGGCGCCAGCGAGGCGTGGCTGGTGGCGAAGGAGCTGGCGGACGCGAAGGTGCCGGTGATCCTGCAGCCCACGCAGAACCTGCCGCTGGACTTCGACCGGCTCAACAGCCGGCTGGACGCGTCGGCGCTGCTGGGCGCGGCGGGCGTGAAGGTGCTGTTCTCCGTGCTGGGCGAGCCCGGCATGGTGCGCACGCTGGCGCAGGAGGCGGGCAACGCGGTGGCCTGGGGCCTGCCGCACACCGAGGCGCTCAAGGCGATGACGTCGAACGTCGCGGACGCGCTCGAGCTGCCGGTGGGGCGGCTCGCCCCGGGCGCGACGGCGGACGTGGTGCTGTGGAACGGAGACCCGCTGGAGTCGGCCACGCGGCCTTTGGGCATGTGGCTGGCCGGACGGCAGGTGCCGCTGGTCAGCCGTCAGCAGGCGCTCTTCGAGAAGCACCGCGCGCTGCCCGCGAAGTAGCGCGGGACGTTCGCTGAAATTAACCACGCGGCGACCGCCCCCCGAGGAGGACGGCCGCCGCGTGCCTTCATCGGGACACGAGGCGCGGGCCCGACTCAGTTCCCTTCATAGATGCCGATGACCCCCGCCACCCACTTCTTGGTGGTGGAGTCCTGGTAGCCCAGGAAGGACACCAGCATCCGCCGGCCACTGCCGGAAGCATCCGCCTGGATGTCGCTCACCCGGGACATGCCGTAGCGGCGACCGAACACGTCCAGGCCATAGTTGGTGATGTTGCCGCCCTTGACGCGCGACAGACCGCCGCCCCACGACGCGCCCGTCCAGATGCTGCCGTCGGACGGGTCCTTGCCGAGCGCGGACAGGTACTTGTCCACCAGCCCCGAGCCCTTGCCCAGGTGGCCCAGCACCGCGCCGTTCGCGTCGATGCGCACCAGGCCGTTGCTGAAGGAGCTCAGCCACACCGTGCCGTCGTTGGCCACCACCGCGCCGGAGATGTTGTCCGGCACGCGCTCGGCGGGCGTGGAGTACTCGGGCTTGGCGTCCGGCCACAGGTCCAGCTTGTTGGTGGAGTCGTTCTCCGAGCCCGTCTGCGCGCGCCAGAAGTTGCCGCCCAGCGTGCCGTAGCGGAAGCGCGTGGTGCGGTCCGAGCCGCCGAACCAGACGTCGCCGCCCGGGTCCACCGCCACGCCGTAGTACGCGTCCGTCAGGAGAATCACCCGGCCGTTGGCGTCCAGCGCGTTGACGTGCGGGTGTACGTGCTCGAACACGCCGGTGCAGTTGAGCTGGCCGTTGCACATGGGCGCGCCGTTGAACTCCGCGTTGCCGCGCGCGAAGCCGTGGTTGCCGCCGAACCAGATGCTGTTGGTGCGCTTGTCGTAGCGCAGCCGCAGGATGTTGCAGAGCTTCTCGCGCCCGCGGGGCTCCGCGGCCACCACGTTGGGGCCGGAGAAGATGTCGTAGTGGATGACGTCCAGCGTGCCGTCACCGTTGAGCGTCACCTTGTCCGCGTCACCGCTCTTGTAGCGCGCGGGGTCGGGGCTGGGGCCGTCCCAGTTGTTCTCGCAGTGCTCGGAGCCCTTGCCGGGCATGCCCTCGTAGCCGACGAAGACGGTGCCCGCCTTGCCGCCCGCCACGGAGATGACCTTCAGGTACTTGGCGCCCGGCGGCGTGCTGCCGTCGTCCATGTACCCGTACGGACGCAGGCCGTCCTCCATGCCGTAGCGCACGAAGCGCTCCGCGCCGCGCTTGAGCAGGAACAGGCCCTCCTCGCCGCCGGCCACCCAGATGTTGCCCGCCTCGTCGGCGCTCACGCCGTACACGGTGAGCGGGCCGCCCTGGTCCGCGCCGTAGAAGCGCCAGCCGGGCGCCGAGGGCAGCGGCGGAATCTCCGCGTCCGCGCGCGGGTCCGGCGTCGTCGGGCCGCCACCGCCGTCCGGCGTGCCGGCATCCGGCCCGGTGGGCTCGCCACCCCCGCCGTCCGGCGTGCCCGCGTCGGGCTCGGTGGGCTCACCGCCCCCGCCGTCCGGCGTGCCCGCGTCCGTCCCGTCCGAGGGGCCCGGCCGCTCGGGCGGAGGACCCGGGTCGTCCATGCCTGGGTTGTCCTGCTGCGACTCGTCGCTGCTCTTGGAGTCGCAACCCGCCATGGTCCACATCGCGCCCGCCATGAAGAGCGCACCCGCCCAGCGCCATCCCCGCGTCATCCGCATCCACCCCGCGAAACCCGGACCGCCCCGGATGGGCGACCGTCGTCCGGGCACCTGCATCGCAAGGCCGATGCCAGGGTTTACCGCCGCTCCAAGCCGCCCTTCGTCCGCTCCCGGACAACGGGTGGGCAATCGGCTGCCCTGCCAGGGCAAGTCGCTGTCCCGAAGACCCCAGCAAACGTGCTAGTGGCTTGCCTCCATGGGTGGGAACGACGCGCGAGGTCGCACACCGCTGTCCCTGGTGGGCCAGGAGCCGGACCTCCTCTTCTACACACGGCAGGCGGCCGAGCACGGCGGGCCAGTGTTGGTCCTGGGCGCCGCCAACGGCCGGGTGGTCTGGGCCCTGGCCGAGCACGGCTACACCGCGGTGGGCGTGGACCCCTCCGAGGTGATGATCCGCTCCGCCGAGGAGCGCCGCGCCTCGGAGCCCGCGGAGGTCTCCAACCGCGCCCGCTTCCTCGTCGCGGACCCGCGCGCGCTGCGGATGCCGGACCGCTTCCCGCTGGTGCTCGCCCCCCAGCACGCGCTGGGGTTGATGCCGGGCAATGACGATTTGGAGGCGTTCCTCGCGACGGTGCGCCACCACCTCACGCCCGACGGCACCTTCGTCTACGACGTGCTCAACACGCCGCGCGAGCCGGTGCTCCCGCGCGATGATGAAGAGCCCAACGCGGGCCTGGAGCCGCGCCGCCCGCTGTTCGCCCTGCACCTGCGCGAGCGCAAGCAGCCGGGCGTGCCCAGCCCCATCCGCCGGCTCAAGCTGCGGCACTTCTCGCCCCAGGAGCTGGACAGCGCCCTCACCGCCGCGGGCTTCATCCCGCGCGAGCGCTACGGGCGCTTCGACGGCAAGCCCTTCGACCTGGAGGACTCGCGCCACATCGGCGTCGCGGGGCCGTGAGCTCCACGGCTACTTCTCGAAGCGGTAGCCCAGGCCCCGGACGGTGACGAAGTGGCGCGGCTCCTCGGGGTTCGGCTCGAACTTCAGCCGCAGCTGGCGCATGAAGTTGTCCACGGTGCGCGCGCTGCCCTCGTAGTGGTAGCCCCACGCGCCGGACAGCAGCTCCTCGCGGGTGAAGGTGCGCTCCGGGTGCGCCAGGAAGTGCGCCAGCAGCTTGAACTCCTGCGCCGTCAGCTCCACGGCCGCGCCGCCCCGGGCCACGGTGCGCGCGTTCATGTCCACGCTGACGTCGCCGAACGTCACCGGCGGCGCGCCCCCCGGCGTCGGGTAGCGCCGGCGCAGCACGGCCTTGATGCGCGCGAGCAGCTCCTGGAGGCCGAAGGGCTTCACCACGTAGTCGTCCGCGCCCAGGTTGAGGCCCAGAATCTTGTCGGTCTCCATGCCCTTGGCGGAGAGGACGACCACGGGCGTGTCCCGGCCGCGCTGGCGCAGCTCCTTGAGCAGCTCGAAGCCGTTGAGCTCCGGGAGCATCAAATCCAGCACCATCAGGTCCGGGTTGTCGTCCAGCGCGCGCTGCAGGCCGGTGCGGCCGTCCTGGGCCTGGAGCACCTCGTAGCCCTCGAAGCGCAGGTTCATGGAGAGGCCGGTGAGGATGGACAAGTCATCCTCCACCACCAGGATGCGCCGCGTCGTGTCGCTCATGCCTTCTGCACCGGAAGGTGGATGGTGAACCGGCTGCCACGGCCCAGCTCGCTCTTCACGGTGATGCTGCCGCCGTGGGCCTCGATGATACGCCGGGCGATGGCCAGTCCCAGCCCGCTGCCCTCCGTCTTTCGCGTCAGCAGGTTGTCCACCCGGTAGAAGCGCTCGAAGATGCGCTTGCGTTCCTTCGGAGCGATTCCCACGCCGTTGTCCTCCACCGTCAAGTCAATCCACCGGCCGGAGCGGTGCGCGCTCAGCTGGATGCGCCGGTCCGCCGGCCCGCTGTACTTGTAGGCATTCTGCAGCAGGTTGAGCAGCGCGCCCGCGACGGCTTCCTTGTCCACGTCCACGCGCGGCAGGTCGCCGGCCACGTCCACCTTCAGGTCCACGCCGCCCTCCAGCCGCTGGGCGCGGAAGGCGGACACGGCGGTGTCCACCACGTCCATCACCGGCAGGGGCTCGCGCTGGTACACCTTGCGTCCGCCCTCGATGCGCGACCAGTCCAGCACCCGCTCGATGAAGACGGACAGCCGCTCCGTCTCGCGCGTCAGCAGGGTGAGCACCTCCTGCATCTGCGCGGGGTCCTTGAGGCGTCCCAGGGCGAGCGTCTCGATGAACATGCGGATGGAGGTGAGCGGCGTGCGCAGCTCGTGGCTCACCAGGGACACGAAGTCCGTCTTCATGCGCGACAGCCGCGCCTCGCGGTACAGCACGCGGCCGGTGTAGACGACGCCGAAGGTGAGCGTCAGGTAGAAGAGCCCCAAGAGCACGCCGTACACGGCGCGGTTGCGCGTGGAGGCGCGGGCCACCGGGTCCTCGCCGGTGGGCAGCACCACCAGCCGGAAGTCCTGCAGGGGCGGGGACAGCACGCGCTCGGCGAGCACCTGCGGCCCCAGCGCGCTGGCGCGGGCCTGGGCCACCTCCGACACGAGCTTGCCCATGAGGCCGCCCTCGCCGGAGGACTCGCGGGGCACGGGCATCAGGCCGAAGCGCACCGGCTCGCTGGACACGGCGCGCGGCTCCACCTGCTCCGTCATCAGCGTCTCCAGGGCGCGCACGGACAGGCGGACGCCGCGCACGACGGCGCCGTCACGCTCGGCCACCACGACGACGGAGCGTCCACCGGTGGACAGGGAGAAGAAGGTGGGCGCCTCGGGGAGCGAGCCGACCTCTGGCAGCACGGTGCCCAGGGCCTCGGCGAGCTGGGGGTCCTCGGTGATGGCGCGACCGCCCTCCAGCTGGAAGGTGCCGTCGGGCTCGGAGAGGATGCGGCCGTCGGCGGCCTCCAGGCGCAGAATGCCGGCCTCCTGCTCCAGCCGGGCCTCGGCGAGCTGCCGGGGCAGCTCCTGGGAGAGCGTCTCCAGCGTCCCGCGCCAGGCGGACTCCAGGCGCTTCTCCACCGCGGCGCGCTCGTTGATGATGGCCACCACGCCGAAGCCGGACAGGCCGGCGGAGGGCAGCACCACCAGGATGATGAGCAGGGCGAAGGTGCGCCGGAAGCTCAGGATGACGGAGGACGAACGGGACACGTCCCACTCCTTTACTCCCACCCGGTGCGACACGCTCGGGCGTTTCGTCCTGGGGGGCGGCGAGGCCGTCTGTCCGGCACCCGGAGGCCGCCCCGGGAGGCCATCGACTTCGCGGGGGGTCTGGTGCAAGCATGCCAGGCTCGCGGGGGAGGCGAGCGACCAGGGCCGGGCGTGTCCTCCCCTCCGACACAGCGCGGCAACTTCCGACGACGAGGCACGGTGGGTGGGGTCCCGTCGGGGGACGCGAGAGGAGACTTCATGAAGCGGCATCTTCTGGCCGGGGTCCTGGCGGCGGCGCTCGGGCTGTGTGCGTGCGAGGACCGCTCCACGGGAGCGGCGTGGACCAACGCCTCGGGCTCGGTGGCGCTCAGCCGGGACGACGCCTTCCTGTACGTGGTGGACGCGGACACCGGCGTGCTCGCCGTGGTGGAGACCGCGAGCGGACAGAAGGTGGGCGAGGTGAAGGTGGGCGCGGGGCCGGAGCGGGTGGTGGTGGGCCCGGACGACACGGTCTACGTCTCCAACCGCGGGGCCCGCAGCGTGTCCGTCATCCGGCGGGGTGACTGGAACGAGGCCGCGCGGGTGGCGGTGGGCGTGGAGCCGATGGGGCTGACGGTGTCTCCCAACGGGGACACGCTCTACGTGGTGAACAGCACGGCGCTGGACTCCTCGGTGTACGGCACGCTGATGGCGGTGGACACGCGCACGTTGGAGGTGCGCTGGGAGCTGCCAGTGGGCGAGGAGCCGCGCGGTGTCGCGCTGGTGGACGGCGGGCGTCGGGCGCTCGTCAGTCTGTTCCGGCACGCGGACCTGGTGACGGTGGACCTGTCGGACGCGCACCAGCCGCGCATGCAGCGCGAGGGCACGGACCTGTACGCGCGGGCGAACACGCGGCAGGGTGTGGCGGCGGATGAGCCGATTCCCTTCCCCTCGTCGGACGTGCTGTTCCGTCCGCGAGGCATGGCGGACGTGGTGGTGGCACCGGACGGCGCGCGGGCCTTCGCGCCGACGTTGTGGGCGCGCGAGGACTCGCTCACGAGTGACGGGCGGGGGCCTGGGGGGTCGCTCTATGGCGGGGGTGGGCCGTGCAACACGGCGGGCGTGGTGGCGCCGGGCGTGTTGACGTTCAACACGGAGGACGGCTCGCCGCGGGTGGATGACCTGGACCAGTGCCGTCCGCCGCCGAGCGAGGAGCCGGACTTCCCGCCGTCGACCATCGTCAGCCCGGAGTCGAGTCACCCCATCCAGGGGCCGGTGGCGGCGGTGGTGGACCCGTCCGGGCAGTGGCTGTTCCTGGTGAACCGCGAGACGGACAACGTGGCCATCCTTCCGACGCAGCGGCGCACGGGGCTGGATTTGACGGGGGAGCGGGGCAGCACGGTGCGGCAGTTGGTGCGGGTGGGCTCGGGGCCCAGCGGCATCGCGATGACGCGCGATGGGCGCAAGGTGTACGTCTACAACGCGTTCGACCACACGGTGACGACGTTGGTGAACGACGGCTCGGGGAACGTGGCGAACGTGCGCACGCAGGGGGCGCCGATTCCGGTGGTGGGGGAGGACGTGCTGACGGCGCAGGAGGCGGCGGGGCGCAAGCTGTTCTATTCAGCGCTGGATTCGCGGATGACGAGCGCGGGGGTGGCGGCGTCGTGTGCGTCGTGTCACCTGGACGGGCGGGATGACGGGCACGTGTGGGGCTTCCCGGACGGGCCGCGGCAGACGCCGAGCCTGGCGGGGCGGAAGGTGACCGAGACAGGGCCGTTCCACTGGAGCGGGGAGTTCCCGTCGATGAGGGACTTCCTGGACGCGACGGTGCGAGGGCGGATGGGCGGCACGTCGCTGGATGGGGTGATGGTGGCGCAGCTGTCCGCGTTCATCGACGTGATTCCCACGCCGGACAATCCGTATCGGAGCGGTGTGCAGACGGCGGCGCAGGCGCGGGGGGAGCAGGTGTTCAAGAAGGCCGCGTGTGACACGTGTCACGAGGGCGCGCACTTCACGAACAACAAGCAGGCGGACGTGGGGACCTTCATCACCACGGGGCCGATGCGGGACGACGACAACACGCGCAAGCGCGGGTTGAACACGCCGTCGCTGTTGGGCCTGGCGCGCACGGCGCCGTACCTGCACGACGGCAGCGCGCTGTCGCTCAAGGGCCGGCTGATGCAGGGCAGGGCGTCCAACAAGCACGGCACCACCGCGGACCTCACGGAGGCGGAGGTCGACGACCTGGTGGAGTACCTGCGCACGCTGTGAGGTGACAGCGTTCGACGATGTGACGGAAGAACGCGAGGTCAACGATGCCGAAGGACTGGGCCAGCACCTTGGTCGAGCTTGTGACAACGCCTGTTTCATGGGTGAGCGATGTCATGGAGGCCTTGGTTGATACCCCGGTCCACGAGCGGTTCTCCAATTCCATCAAGTCCGATGTGTTTCAGGACTCGCACCTGCGAGACATCGATAAGGTCAGCAGCGGTCGAAAGCTCCGTGCCGGGACGATCCTTCGGGTAGGGAGAGTAGCCCCCTGTGTCAGGGAAGTTGTCGCCTCGGCGAACAAGCCGAGCTGACGACGCCTTGGGGGCGAGAGCAGGCAGGACTTGGTGCCGTACACGGATGCATTCAAGACGCAGATGGTAAAGCGGATGGTAGTCCCTGGCGCGGTGAGCGCGGCGGCGCTGGATCGCGCGTGGAGGCCTCGGCGGCGCCCGGAGGCTGACGAGCCCGGGATAGCGGCAGCCGACGAGGCCGCGGACCACCAGCTCACGGCGAAACGTCAACACCGGCTCGCCGGGCCGACGTCCTCGTCGGTCGGTCGCTGGTGACGTCCACCGCGAGAATCTCCGACTCCTCCAACTCGCGGCCCAGCCGCTCGAGGACGCGCTCGCTTACGACCACGACGGTCCGGAAGACTCTCGAAAAATCGACCGTTGGCACATTGTCCAGGCGCATCTCGTCGAACGGGGGCAGCGGCATCTCGGAGTCTCCGCGGCCGCACGTCCTGCAGGGCTCGCCGGCATCGACTCCCCGAATGCTCCCGCCAGGCTGAACCTCGAGTTCCAGCAGCTCTGCCACTCCCGGACGTGCCTTGAAGCGTGTCGGGACAGGGATGGCGCCGGTGAGCCCCGTGAGTCGCGCCGCCAATGCCGGCTGGATGAGGAGTAGCCACGGCATGTGGATGACCACCGGGGGGAACTTCCCCTTGGCCTTCCCCGTCAACGCGCCAAACCCAGTGCCCGGCTCAACGACGGCTCCGCGGGGCACCAGCGGCAACACCCGCTCCCTCAGCTTTACGAACTGCTCCCAGGGCACGCACTGCGCTCGTTCCAATTCGCGCCTCTCCGTCAGTGAGGAGAGGTCCACGGTCGGATAGTCGTAGCCGACACCAGCCCAAGTCTCCCGACAGGTTGGGCACTTCACTCCGGGCAATCCCCACTGCCGGTCGAGGTGGAAGCTCCCGCTCCATTTAGACCGCTCCACATCGCGTCGTTCCCTCAGCGCGTAGTAGCGCATTCACTCTCCCGCGGCAGCGGTCATCGCCAGCTTCTGCCAGTACGTCATTGGAACACCGATGAGCCCATAGCGCTCGACCATCACTCCGCCATGCCGGAAGTGCGCCGCTTGAGACGGTGGTGTTCGCTGACTCTCAATCCACATGCGCCAATCTCGATTCCATGGTCCGCCATCATTTCCGGCGTGAACCCTCCGATGCTCAGCAACGTCGACGAGCAGAGTGTACTTGTGGATGTCGATGCCGTTCCTCCGGAAGTACGCCTCGAAGGCGCGCGGAAAGATATGGTGTCGCTCCTTCTCACGGCGCTTCCACTCCGAGATTGCCTTCCGTGCAGCCTTGACGCTCGGCAGCTCCTCCTTTCGGTACCACGGGATGATGAAAACAGCCTCGCGGCCTGGAAGGGGAACCGCACCACCCCAGTACCGTTGGATACGTGCTGTCGCGGCGTCTGCGCTCCGGGCAGGTGCAACTCGAAGGGCATACGGCGGCGAGGCGAGATCCTCGCAGCGGAAGAGGCCGCACTCGTCCTCGCTGCACGACGGGGCATAGCAGCCCTCCTCGGACGCCCCTGCTGACGCGGCGCAGGACTCCGAGGAGTCTTCAACGTTGGCCGTGCGCAAGTCGTCGGTTCCAACATGTGCCGGCGCACCTGCGCAGCCAGCGGAGAACAGCAGCAGCAAAACCCACCACCTGAGCGTCTTCATGAGGTCCCCGGCCACGCTGAATCGCTGGATGCAGTCGTGTTGTGAGTGCATGTTTTTACGGATTTGCAGTCAGTGCTAGTGTTGCCCGGTCACATGAATCCAGGTGGCGGTCATGATCTTCGGTCGGGAAGACACCCGCACATCTGTGCAAGCTGGATGAAGCGCTGAGCGCCTACCTCGATGAGATGGTGGTCGGCATGGGACGGCTGGAGCGCCGCCGGGCCATGGAGGCGTATTTGACGGGCCTGCTGCTGGACGGGGAACGCAAGAGCGTCGAGCCGATGGCGTCCCGACTGGTTGAGGACACCCGCGAGGTGGAGGTGATGCGCCAGCGGCTGCAGCAGTGCGTCTCGCAGGGGACGTGGAGTGACGAAGCGCTGCGAGAGCGGCTGGCGAGGACACTGGAAACCGAGGTGCCGGAATTGGAGACCCTGGTGGTGGACGACACGGGGTTTCCGAAGAAGGGGCAGCACTCGGTGGGGTGGCCGGCAGTCCTCGGGCACGTTGGGGCGCACGGACAACTGCCAGGTGGCCGTCAGCCTGCATCTGGCAGGGCGGCGAGGCAGCGGATGCATCGGCATGCGGCTGTACCTGCCCGAGGACCGGGTCACGGACACAGTGCGGCGCAAGGCGGTAGGTGTGCCCGAGACGGTGGGAGCAGCGCGTAAATGGGAGCTGGCGCTAGGCCCTCCAGGAACTGCGCCGCACCTACCCGTGAAGAAGGGGGCGAGTAGGGGCGCCCTCGGACGCGCTTCGTCACCGACGGCAGCGCGCTGTCGCTCAAGGGCTGGCTGATGCAGGGCAGGGCGTCCAACAAGCACGGCACCACCGTGGACCTCACGGAGTCGGAGGTCGACGACCTGGTGGAGTACCTGCGTACGCTGTGAGGCGTGCGCTCAGCGGATGGGAAGCTCGCGGAACGTGATGCCGTCCAGTTGCAGGCGGCTCACGGTGTCCACGAGGCGCTCGGTGCCGATGAGCATGGTGGCGAAGTTGCCCAGCCTGAACAGGTCCAGCTCCGTGGAGAGTGAGGCCGCATCCAGGATGGGGGCCTCGGGCCACCGGAGGTTGAGGCGACCACACGTTGCGCAGGGCGGTGGATGGTCGGGCGGCATGCAGTCGAGGTGCAGTCGCCCTAGGGGGTTGAGCTGAATCTCCAGCAGCTCTGGTGGGTTCTTCTGCCGGAAGCGCAGCTCGGTGCGGCAGCCTCGGGGACCGCGGATGCCCTCGGCTTGAAGTCGCTCCAGCGCATCGGGCTGCATCAGCAGCCGGATTCCTCCGAGCCAGTCGATGGGGCCGAACCTGCCCGAGGCGCGTCCCACCAGGGGCCCAAAGGTCGTTCCTGGTGGAAGGGGCGTTCCGGGTGGGACGAAGGGGCGGGCCAACTCCCGCAGGCGCACGAACTCCGTGAAGGGCTCGGGTCTTGGTCGCTCGAACTCAGCGTGCTCGGTGATCCCCGAGAGGTCGACCTCGGGATGGTCATGACCCACGCTGCTCCAGGTCGCGCCACAGGCGTGGCAGCGGACACCGGGCAGTCGCCATTTGTGCATTCCATCGAGTTCGCCGCCGTGCCTCGCCGTGGCTGCTTTGTCCTCGTCCAACAAGAAGTAGCGGCTCATTCGTGGCGAGGCTCCCGGCCGGGAGTCGTATGGCTAGGGACGGGACGGGCCCAGTTCCTCGGGGAGCGGTGTCCGGAGGAATCGCTTTCCCGTGGGGAGGACCACGACCTGGAAGCCCTGTCCCTCGATGCGCACGAGTTCTCCGTCTGTACCCGCTCCGCTGGTGAGCCATTCATCCGCCAGTGCACGCGTCGCGAAGTCCTGGGTGATGCGAACCTCGGAGGCCGGGTCCGAGAACTCCGCTCGATATCGGAAGAACGCATCCATTTGATGCGTATGCCGGAGATAGAGCAGGGCGATGCCGGCCAGTTGAATGGCCTCGTCTTCCTTGGACCCAGGTTCGTAATGGCCACCGGCCTCGCCGAGGAGGCGCAGCGTCGTCTCCATGTCGAAGCTCTTGGGCGAGGTCATCGATTCCATGGATGCACGACGGGGTGACGCTCTCGGCTCACGGCGTCCCGGAGTCCACCTCGGGCTCCGGCGGCGTCGGCACGCGGAAGGAGTCCGGACGCGTGGCGCCGAGCGCGAGGCGCGCGACATCCAGCGCCTGCTCCGGCGAACCCCCGAGCCACGTGACGATGAGCGCGCACGGCGTGTCGTCGTCCCACGCCATCACCTGCAACATCCCCTGCGCCGGAGCCCTGCGCGCCGCCGCCTTGCCGAGCGCCGGAATCTCCTCGCCGCCCAGGTTCAACGTCGGCTGCAACAAGGCCTGCGTGTCCGCTTGTGAATAGTGCGGCTTGCAGTCCCACGTCACCGACACCGTGACGTCCTTCTCCGACGCCGAGCGGAACGTGCACAGCGGACCGCACGTGGGACACGCCCGGTCCTCCTTCATCGTGAAGCCCGGCAGCATCGACTCACGCACGTCCGAGGGCAGCAGCACCTCGCACGCGGGCAGCATCGCGTTGACCTGTGCCACCCGCGCCGCCACTCCCGCATCCGCGTCCGCCTCCGTCGCGCGCGAGCGACACGCCAACCCCATGGCCAGTGTCACCCACAACGCCACGCGCCCTCCTGCCCTCATCCCTTGGCTCTCCTCGGTCGCCCACCACCCGGCGCGCCGCGGATGGTAGACCGGTGCGGCGCTGGCGAGGACACGTTTCCCACCGCCCCCTGCCTACCAGCCGACGGGGCACACCCAGGGTCGCGCTCCGTCCCGCACCCGGCTCGTGTCCCTCCCGCGCCGTGGACTAAGCTCGCAGCCGTCTCCATGCCCTCCGTCCGCTTGCTCCTGGTGCCGCTCGCCCTCACGCTCGGGCATGCCACCGCCTGGGCCCAGGCCCCCGTGGTCCGCACCCCGCCGCCCGAGAAGCGACCGTGGGACCCCTCGGCCCCACAGCCCGCCGAGCAGGTGCCCGCGCCCTCCCGGAACGACTCCCCGGACGACACCTCCTGGACCGGCTTCCCGGGCGCCGCCACCGCGCCCACCGGACCGGACGCCGCGACGCTGCCCCGCCTGCCCGAAGTCCCACCCCTCGTCCCCGTGCCGGACGACGAGGAGCCCGTCCCCGTCGCGCCCTCGACGCCGCGCATCCCCGAGCCCCCACCCGGCCCGCCTCCCGTCCCCAACCGCGTCAGCCTCCTGGGCGCGCGCTCCGTGGGCCCGGGCGGCGTGGCCGTGGGCCTGTCGCTCGGCTTCCCCGTCGCCTCCGTCCGCGCGGCCTTGGGCGTGCTGCCCCGCGTCGATGTGCTCGCGGGCTTCGACACCCTCTACGGGATGATGAACGAGCCGCGCCTGGGTCTGCGCTGGACGGCGCTGGACGGCGGCCCGCGCTGGAGCCTGGGCTTGGTGATGGAGGGCAGCCACGCGTTCTTCCTGCGCTCGGCCAGCCTGGAGGACCGGGGCGCGCGCTACCTGAGCGGACGCCGCAACTGGAACCTCATGCCCGGCCTCGTCGGCACCTTCCAACTGCGCGGCCCACGCGCCACGCGCTTCTTCGCCGACGTGCGTTATCACGTGGCCCTGGACACCGAGCCCATCCAGCGCACGCCCCTGGGCGGACTGCCGCCGGACCTGGTGTCCTCCGGCTCCGTGCCCGTGCGCCTGGGCGCCGAAGTGCCGCTGAGCGAGAAAACGTCCTACTCTGTCTCCCTGGGCGGTGACTTCCGCAGCCGCCCCGAGGACGCGACCTTCATGCCGGTCGTCTCCATCGGCATCGTCACCGGCCTCTAGCGCCGGTGTCCTCCACCCCCTCGAAGCGAGGTCTTCATGCGTGGCAGTGTCATCGGCTCGGGTTCCTTCGGTACCGCCCTGGCGAACGTGCTGGCGGCGAACTGCGAGGACGTCCGCCTCTGGGGCCGTGAGCCGACGGTGGTGGACGCCATCAACACGCGGCACGAGAACCCCACCTACCTGCCCGGCATCCCCATCTCCGAGCGCGTGCGCGCCACGCTGGACCTGCAGGAGGCGCTCGACGGCTCGGAGCTGGTGGTGCTCGCCACGCCCAGCCACGCCACGCGCCAGGTGCTCGCGCGCGCCAAGGACTTCCTGCCGCGCAACGTGCCCATCATCACCGTGTCCAAGGGCATCGAGAACGAGACGCTCCTGACGATGACGGAGCTGCTCGAGGACTGTCTGCCCGAGGAGTTCCACCCGTACCTCGCCGTGCTCTCCGGCCCCAGCTTCGCCAAGGAGCTGGCGCGGCGCATGCCCACGGTGGTGACCATCGCGTCGCACTGGGACAAGGTGGCCGTGCGCTGCCAGAAGGCGCTGCAGACGGAGACCTTCCGCAGCTACACGTCCACGGACGTGGTGGGCGTGCAGTACGGCGGCGCGCTGAAGAACGTCATCGCCATCGCCGCGGGCATGGCGGACGGCCTGGGCATGGGCCACAACGCGCGCGCGGCCATCATCACGCGCGGCCTGGCCGAAATCACCCGGCTGGCGGTGCGCAAGGGCGCCAACCCCCTGACGCTGTCGGGCCTGTCCGGCATGGGCGACCTGGTGCTCACGTGCACCGGTGAGCTCAGCCGCAACCGGCACGTGGGCATGGAGCTGGGCAAGGGCAAGAAGCTGGCGGACATCCTCGGGCAGATGAAGGAGGTCGCCGAGGGCGTGAAGACGGCGCGCAGCGCCCGGGACCTGTCGCTCAAGACGGGCGTGGAGCTGCCCATCTGCCAGCAGGTCTACCTGATTGCCTACGAGGACAAGAACGCCAAGATGGCGGTGGTGGACCTGATGACGCGGCAGCCCAAGTCCGAGCTCGTCTGACACGGGTTGGGATGTGGGCCCCGCGCGCTGTTCCGGCGCGCGTCGGGGTGCTGTTAGAAACCGGGCTCAGCGTGTCCCTCTCGAGCCTGGCGAACCTGCCGTCCTTCCGTGCCTTCCGTCACCGGGAGTTCCTCGCGGTGTGGTCGGGGGCGCTCGTCTCCAACGTGGGCACGTGGATGGAGGTGCTCGCGCTGGGCGTCTTCGTCACGAAGGTCACGGGGCGCGCGGAGTGGACGGGCGGTGTGGCGGCGCTGACGTACCTGCCCTCGCTCATCCTGTCGCCGTTGGGCGGCGCGCTGGCGGACCGGTTCGACCGGCGCAAGTACGTCGCGGTGTGTGCGGCGTCGCAGGCGCTGCTCGCGGGGGTGCTGGCGACGCTGGCCTTCACCGGGAGCCTCACCGTGCAGGCGGTGGCGGGCATCTGCTTCCTCAATGGCTGCGTGCACGTGCTGTCGGGGCCGGCGTACACGGCGCTGGTGGCGGGGCTGGTGGCGAAGGAGGACCTGCACAGCGCGATGACGCTGATGTCGGCGCAGTTCAACCTGGGGCGCATCGTCGGGCCGGTGCTCGCGGCGGGGTTGCTCGCGGCGGGCAACGTGGCGTGGGTGATGGTGGCGAACACGCTGTCGTTCTTCGCGGTGTTGTTCGCGGTGGCGCAGGTGCGCGCGGAGCCCAGGGCCTCGCTGCCCGCATCCTCCCGGGGGCTGTGGGGCGACATCCTCGAGGGCGCGCGGCTGGCGCGCGGCGACTCGGGCATCCGCCTGTCGATGGTGGCGCTGTTCCTGCTCGCGCTGTTCATCTCGCCCTTCATCGCGTTGGTGCCGGTGTTCGCGCTCCAGGTGTTCGGCGCGGATGCATCCGCCGCGTCGGTGCTCATCGCGGTGCAGGGTGTGGGCGCGCTCGTCGCGTCGGGCCTGGTGGGCGGCCTCGCGGTGCGCTGGGGCAAGGACCGGGTGGTGGACCTGTCGATGATGTTGATGGGGCCGGTGACGATGGCGTACTGGCTGTCGCCCACGCTGCCCGTGGCGATGGGGAGCATGTTCGTGCTGGGCGCGGTGTACCTGGTGGTGATGACGGGGCTGAGCACGCGCAACCAGGAGCGCGCGCCGCGCGAGCTGCAGGGCCGGGTGAGCAGCCTCGCGATGATGCTCGTCAACGTGGGCTACTCGGTGGGCGTCTGGGCGCAGGGTGCGCTCGCGGACCGGGTGAGCGTGCGTGGCGTCACGGCGACGGCGGCGGCGCTGTTCTTCCTGTCGATGGTGGGGCTGCGCTGGCAGCGCCCGCGTACGGCGGACGTCGCGAGCACCTGACGTCTCAGCCCTTGTTCGGCAGGAGCGCGAGCACGCGGGCCAGCACGGCGACGCCCTCTTCGTACTCGCCCAGCTCGATGTGCTCGTCGGGCGTGTGGTCCAGCGCCGAGTCACCGGGGCCATAGGCGACGGTGGGCACGGCCCAGGTGTCCGCCACGGTGTTCCAGTCCGAGGTGCCCGTCTTCACGCGAAGGGTGGGGCGCGCGCCGCGCTCGCGGATGGACTGCTTGAAGGCGCGGGTGAGCGCGTCATTGCCCTCGGCGGACACGGCGCCCTTGCGGGACACCGTCTTCACCGAGACGTCGGGCACGCGGGTGAGACACGCGAGCAGGGCGTCCACGTCGCTGGTGGGGCCGGTGCGGATGTTGATGTTCGCGGTGGCCCACTCGGTGTCGTGGTCGGTGCCCGTGTGGAAGGACAGGAGCGAGGGCAGGTCCTGCTCGAAGAGGGTGCAGCCGGGGTTGCGCTCGTCGCAGCGGCGGCGCAGGGCGTTCCAGGCGTCGACGAGGTGCTCGGCGGGGGCGCGATAGTTGCGGCTCGCGGTGTGCTTGCGCGCGGCGCGGTACTCCAGCTCCAGCCGGACGAGGCCCTTGTAGCCCAGGGTGATGGCGTGAGCGCCGCTGGGCTCGCCGTTGACGACGAAGTCCGGGCGGTGGTGCTCGCGAGCGTGGAGCGCCCCCCGGGTGATGGCGACCTCCTCTTCCACACAGCCCAGCAGCAGGAAGCGCTTGCCGGCGCGCTCGGAGTCATCGAGCAGCTCCGCGGCCTCGATGAACGCGGCCAGCGCGCCCTTGGCGTCCACCGCGCCTCGGCCGAACAGGCGCGTGCCTTCGAGGCGCACGGGGATGTCGCCGGGCACGGTGTCGATGTGGCCCAGCAGCGCGACGCAGGTGTCGCCGTCGCCAAGGCTGGCCACGGTGTTGCCCATCTCGTCGACATGGGCGCGCCAGCCGCGACGCTCCAGCCGGTCCGCGAGCGCGCGGGAGAAATCGCGCTCCTGGTGACTGGGGCTGTAGTGCTCCAGCATCCACCGCAGCAATTCCGAGCTCGCCTCACGCACCCGCATCAGCCACCTTCACACCCGAAGAAGTGAGCTTCGTACCCGCCTCGCCCGCCAGCGCGGACAGCACGGGGCGGGGCGCCGCCGAGGCCGTGACGTGCGCGGACCGCACGCCTCCCGCGAGCGCGCGCCGAGCCGCCTCCAGCTTGTAGCGCATGCGTCCCCTCGCGAAGCCCATGACCCGCTCGACCTCATCGCTCTCACGGATGAGCGAGCTTGGGTCCGTGGGGTCCTCGAGCAGCCCCGCCACGTTCGACAACATCACCAGCGCGCGAGCCCCCAGCGCGGCGGCAATGGCGGCGGCCACCTGGTCCGCATCGACATTCACCAGCACCCCATCCTCCGTCACCGCCGGAGGACACACGACCGGAGTCTGGCCCGCGTCCATCAACATGCCGAGCAGCCGCGTGTTCACCTCGGTCATCTCCCCGGCCAGGTGCGTGCGGTCGATGCGCGTGCGAGTCCCGTCCTGAATCTTCAAGGGCGGCCTGCGCCGGGCCACGAGCACCCGCCCGTCCGCGCCGCACAGCCCCAACGCCGGCACTCCGCGCGACAGCAGCGCGAGCACCGCGCGCTTGTTGACGTCCCCCACCCACGCCATCGTCAGCACGCGCAGCGTGGCCTCGTTCGTCAGCCGCACCACGTTGCCCGAGGCCGTCAGCGCCTCCGTGCGCTCCATGCCCAGCGAGGCCAGCAGCGAGTCGCCCGCCTCCGAGCCACCGTTCACCACGACGACCCGCTCGCCACGCTGGCGCAGCTCCGCCACGTCGGCGCAGACGTTCTCCAGGTCCACGCCCGCGGCGCCGCCAATCTTCACCACCAGGGGCGCCGGCTGGGACACGGTGCTCATCCGATGACGCTCGCGCCGCCGTCGATGAGCTGCACGGTGCCGGTGATGAACGACGCGCGCTCACTGGCGAGGAACGCGGCCGCCGCGGCGAACTCCTCCGGCTCACCCACCCGCCGGAGCGGGATGTGCGCGGCCATGGCCCGAAGCCCCGCCTCGACATCGCCCGACGTATTGCTCCCCGCCGTGCGCTCCACGGGCGGCGTGCGCGTATAGCCCGGCGCGAGCACGTTGACGGTGACACCGCAGTCGCCCAGCTCCTGCACCAGCGCGGAAGCAAACCCCACGATGCCCAGGCGCGCCGTTCCGGACAGGGCGAAGCGCGCCACCGGCCGCACGACCGTCTCCGAGGTGATGAGCAAGAGCCGTCCCCACTTCGCGGCCTTCATGTACGGCAGCGAGGCCAGGGCCAGGTTGATGGCCGGCAACATCACCGTGTCGATGGCCTCCTGGTACGCGCTGATGTCGAACTTCGTCGCAGGCCCCGGCGGAGGCCCGGCGCTGTTCGTCACCACGATGTGGGGGCCGCCCAGCTTGCTGGCCACGTCCTCCACCCACGCCTTCGCGGCGCCGTGCTCCTTCAGGTCCACACGCGTGGCCAGGACCTTCCCGCCGCGCGACATCAAGCGCAGGTGCGCCTCGGCGCGAGCCAGCCGCTCGGCGTCGCGCGCGCCGATGGCGACATGCGCGCCTTCCTTCACCAGCTCCTCGGCCACGGCCAGCCCCAGTCCGCTGGAGCCACCGGCGATGAGCGCGACCTTATGGGTGAGTCCCAGTTCCAAGGTTCTTCCTCCGAATGTCCGACACGGTCCTGACGGGACCTGCTCCAGGGTCGGAGCTCACCACCAGCCCCAGCCCGCCGGAGCTTCCGGCAATGAGTGCGACCTCATGGATGAGTCCCGGTTCCAAGGTTCCGACACGTTCCTGACGGGGCCTGCCGCAGCGCCGGGCTCCACGGCCAGCCCCAGTCCACTGGCGCTACCGGCGATGAGCGCGACCTCCTGCATGAGTCCCAGTTCCACGGTTCTCCCTCAAGTGTCCGACATGTCCTGGTGGGGCCTGCACCATCGCGGGGCTCCTCGCCAGCCCCGGTCCCCGGGCTCCACCGTCGATGAGCGCGGCCTTATGAATGAGTCCCGGTCCCCAGGTTCCCACTCCGAGCGTCCGACACATTCTTCGCGGGCTCCGCTCCGGAGCCGACGTCCACGGGGGCTGGCGTTCCCCGGTACTGGTAGCGCCCCGTCAGCGGCCACGCGAGCGTGGACACCAGCGTCTTCACCTTCGCCGGAAGTTCCTTGCGCCACGCATCGTCGCCGGGCCGCAGCAGCGTGGAGCCACTGAGGAACCGGTCCGGGTTGCCGGTGACGGTGTGGTTGCGGCCCAGCACCACCGTGCGCCCCTTCACCGGATTCACCGAGCGGTCCACCTGGATGAGCTCCAGCAGCGAGTCGATGGTGGCCTGAGGCGACGCGATGAAGTCCTCGTAGCGCAGGAACAGCGAGCGCTCCGGGTGACGCCGGGTGACCAGCTCCGAGGCCACGTTGAAGCCCAGCCAGTATGCGGTGCTCCGCGCGGCGGACATCGGCACGACGTACTGCTTCGTCTTCGTCCACGAGTGCGCCACCGCGCGAGGGTCCCTCACCAGGTGCAGGTAGTACGGGGTGATTCCGTCCACGTGCGGCAGCAGCGCCGCCTCGGAGGGAAACTTCCCGCTGTCCACGATGATGTGGCTGCCGGTGGCGTCCGCGATGGTGCGGTAGGTCCGGGCGAGCAGCTCCGCGTGCTCGTACAGCGCTGGCGAGGGCGTGCCCTGCCGCAGCACGCGCCACGTGTGCCGCGTGCGCACCGTGTCCAGCTGTCGGCGCACCACTCGCGCGGCGTGGCCCTGCGCTGACTCACCCGGCGCCACGCCCTGCTCCAGCACCTTGGCCCACAGGGCGCACTGCACCAGCGGCGTGCCGCAGCCGCACATCGTGTTGGAGCCGTTCCCGTAGGCGTTCTTCCACAGGAAGCTCAGCTCACCGGTGTGGAAGCAACCCGCCACCTCGTTGAGCACGTTGCCGATGATGGTGCTGCCGCTGCGGCACCAGCCGGTGATGTAGAGGACGGTCAGCGTGCTCATGGGCGGGCACCGAGGGGGAGGTGGCGCATGGGGGGAGTCTTTCACGTCAGAGGGGGTGGAGGCCGCGGAAGCCGAGGCCCTCCGTTTCGGGCCTGCCCAGCATCAGGTTCAACGCATGCACGGCCGTACCCGCCGCGCCCTTCACCAGGTTGTCCAGCGCCGCGTTCACCACGATGCGCCCGCGCTCCGCGTCCACGTCCACCGACAAGTCACAGTGGTTCGTGCCCGACAGCGGGCCCGGCTCGGGGAACGGTGACGCGCTCGCGTTGGCGCGCAGCACGTTCACGAACGGATGCTCACGGTACGTCGACGCGAGCGCGCGCAGGGGCTCGTTGGCGTCCTCGAGCGGACGCGCGGCGAAGGCGTGCACGGTGGCGAGGATGCCGCGGACGCTGGGCACTGCTGTCGCGCTGAAGTGCACGGTGGCGCGCGTGCCGGTGAAGCGCTCCGTCGCGGCCTCGATTTCGCCCGTGTGCCGATGTCCCGTGGGCCGATAGCAGCGCAGGGCCGAGGCTCGCTCGGGATGATGCGAGGAGCGGTCCGGCGTCGCGCCGCCGCCCGACGAGCCCGTCTTCGCGTCCACCACCACCATCTCGGGACGCACCAGCCCCGCACGCACCAGGGGCAACAGCCCGAGCAGCGCCGCGTGGGCCATGCACCCGGGCACCGCCACCAGCCGCGCGTCCTTCAGTCGAGCGCCCGCCCACTCCGGCAGGCCATAGACGAACTCGGGCAGCTCCGTGGGCCGGGGCGCGCGGGGATACCAGCGCGCGTGCTCGACGGGGCCGAGCCGGAAGTCCGCGCTCAGGTCGATGATGCGCGCGGCGAGCGGACTCACCTGCGACCAGCGGCGGATGAGCTCGCCGGAGGGCATGCAGGAGACGAGCACGTCGCACGGCTCCAGCGCGTCGTGGGGCGCGAAGCGCAGCGTGCTCGCGCCGCGCAGGTGCGGGTGGGGGAAGTCGAGCCGCTTGCCGGCGTGCTGCTCGGACGTGGCCTGGGCCACCTCCACCGCCGGGTGCGCGAGGAGCAGCCGCAGCACCTCGCCGCCCGCGTAGCCCCCGGCCCCCAGCACCGCGACGCGCGTCATCGCAACGTCTCCCGCACGTAGTCCGCCATCAGCTCCGGCAGGGGGATGCCGGTGAACTCGATGCTCCGCGCGAACTCCACGCAGTGGTTGATTTCGTTCACCAGCACCTCGCCTGTCCGCGTCTCCAGCAGGTCCACCGCCACCATCTCCCCGCCCACGGCGAGCGCGGCCTGCTCGGCGAGCCGGGCGTGGGACTCGGGCACCTCGTAGCGCTCCGGCACCGCGCCCCGGGCGGTGTTGGTCACCCAGTGCTCGGAGCGTCGGCGCATCCCGCCCACCGCCTTGCCGATGACGTACACGCGCAAGTCGTAGCCCGGCTTGTCGATGTACTGCTGCACCAGCGCCACGTGGTCCTGCGCGCCGCCCATCTCGAAGCGCATGGACATCATGCCCTCCGCCGCGTGGACGCCGTCCACGCGCGCCACCATGCGTCCCCACGAGCCGAGCACGGGCTTGGTCACCACCGGGAAGCCGCGCTCCTGCATCTGCGCGACGCAGGCCTCCTCCTCGAAGCCCACGAAGGCCCAGGGGATGGGCACCTCGGCCCTGGCGAGCGCGAGCGTGGTGAGCGCCTTGTCCCCGCACGTGGCGATGCACTGCGCGGTGTTGAGCACGCGCGAGCCCTTCACCTCCAGGATGGAGGC
Organism: Myxococcus sp. AS-1-15; assembly: GCF_020037055.1. NCBI lineage: Bacteria > Pseudomonadati > Myxococcota > Myxococcia > Myxococcales > Myxococcaceae > Myxococcus > Myxococcus sp. AS-1-15. Next base: position 145,215 of record NZ_JAIQDF010000014.1, read on the forward strand.
CAGGTAGCGAGCCCGCGTGAAGGACATGCTGCGCATCAGCACGGGGCCGCCGTCCTGCCAGCGCTCGCGACTCAGCGGGAGCACCAGCTCCGAGTCCGCGTGCGTCCTCACCCCGAAGCCCCGCGCGCGCAGCGCGTCCGCGAGCATGCGCTCCTCGGTGCGCAGGCGGGTGTAGACCAGGTGGACCTCGTGGCCTTGCATCATCCCCTCCTGGCCGGTGCCAGCGCCGCCAGCCGGGGGCGGGGCAGGGCGCCGAGAATCGTCTCCACCAGCGCGCCCGCCTCCAGGCCGTGGCGCCGCAGCAGCGACTCGTGTGTGCCGGCCGTGGAGTCGTAGCGGTCCTGGATGCCCGCGCGCACCACGCGCCGGCCCAACCCATGACTCGCCACGCTCTCGCACACCGCGCCGCCCAGGCCGCCGAGGATGGAGTGCTCCTCCACCGTGACGAGCAGCCGGGTCCGCTCGGCCGTCTCCAGGAGCGCCTCCTCGTCGAAGGGCTTGAGCGTGTGCAGGTTCACCACGCGCGCACAGACGCCCTGGGTCTCCAGCCTCGCGGCCACGTCCAGCGCCACGCTCACGCCCACCTCGCCGTGCGCGATGATGCCCACGTCGCCGCCCTCGCGCAGGCACATGGCGCGCCCCAGCGCGAACGCGGGCCGGGCCACGTCCAGCCGCGTGACGCGGTTGCGGCCCAGCCGCAGATACACCGGGCCCTCCAGCTCCAGCACCGCCCGCGTCGCCTGAATCGTCTCCAACCCGTCCGCCGGCGACACCACCGTCATGTTCGGCATGGAGCGTAGGATGGCCAGGTCCTCGATGGCGTGGTGCGTGGGGCCGAAGAACGCGCCGGACAGTCCGCCGTAGTCGCACACCAGCTTCACGTTGGCGCGCGCATAGGCCAGCCCCAACCGCACCTGCTCGCACGCGCGCATCGCGCCGAAGGGCGCGAACGTGTGCGCGAAGACGACGTGGCCGGTGGCCGCCATGCCGCTGGCGATGTCCAGCATCGCCGCCTCGCAGATGCCCAGGTTGAGGAAACGCTCCGGGTGGCGCGCGGCGTACGGGTCTCCACCTCCCGCCAGGTCCGCCTCGAGCAGCACCACGCGCTCATCCTGGTCCGCGAGCCGGGCCAGCGCGTGCCGGAACACCAGCCGGTTGGACAGGCCCGGCTGCTCCGCGAGCCAGTCCGAGGGCGCCGTCAGCAGGTCCGCGCCGCTGGAGGTGGAGCTCGTCATGGCGTCACCTCCCCCAGCGACGCGAGCGCCCGCTTGAGCTGCTCCGGGTTGAACGTCGCGTAGTGCGGCCCCTTGCCGCGCAGCATCGGCACCCCCGCGCCCTTCTTCGTGTTCGCCACGATGGCGCGAGGCCCCTCGGCGGGCGCCTCCAGCGCGGAGGCCAGCGCGTCCAGGTCGTGCCCGTCCACCTCCACGGTGCCCAGGCCGAACGCGGAGAGCCGCTGCACCAGCGCGGCCTGGGAGAGGATGCTCTCCGTGGGCCCGTCGTTCTGTCCGCCGTTGCGGTCCACCAGCACCGTGAGCCCGCTCAGCTTGTGCTGCGCCGCGATTTGCAGCGCCTCCCAGTTGGAGCCCTCGCCCATCTCACCGTCTCCACAGATGACGAACACGCGGTTGGCGCGCTGCCGCAGCCGATGCCCCAGCGCCATCCCCACGCCCAGGCCCACGCCGTGTCCCAGGCTCCCCGTGGGGAACTCGACACCCGGCACCGCCGCGCTCACGTGTCCGGTATAGGGACTGCCCTCCGCGTTGTAGCGCTGCACCAGTTCTTCAGCGTCGATGAAGCCGAACTCGGCCAGGGCGGCGTAGAGCCCCGCGGCGGCGTGGCCCTTGGAGAGGATGAGCGAGTCGCGCTCCTCCCAGCGGGGCTCCTGGGGCCGCACGTTCATCACGCGGCCGAGCAGCACCACGAGCAGCTCCACCATGGAGAGCGAGCCTCCCAGGTGGCAGCCCACGGGCGTGGCGGCGAGCCGGAGGATGGTCCGGCGGATGCGACGGGCGCGCTCCTCGAGGGGTACCTGGACCATGGGTGTCATGCCGGTGGAAGCGTGCCCGGTGTCATCATCGAGTGGGACGCACAATCCTGGCTATTCATTCCAAAGTAGGAAACCGAGAGCGGCCCCGTCAATGTGAGTGAGGGTCCTTGGGGTGCAGACATGTGAGCTTTCGCAGTCTTGCTGGTTTTACATGCGAATCGGTATGGTTCGCGCGGTCCGGAAAGTCACGCGGTCCATGGAGGATGTGGACGATGGACGCACGGTTCGGAAGCGGCCCCACGCGGGAGCAGGCGGCGCTGTACCGGAGCAGGGGCTGGTGGCGTGACGAGACGGTGCTGGACGACCTGCGTCGTGCCATCCAGAAGCACCCGGACAAGCCGGCCATCGTCGCGGCGCGCTACTTCGCCAAGGACGTCACGCGCATCAGCTACGCGGAGCTGGGACGGTACGCGGAGCGCTTCGCGGGCGCGCTCGTGTCGCTGGGCGTGGCCCGGGGCGAGCTGGTGGCGGTGCAGCTTCCCAACTGGTGGCAGTTCACCGCGCTGGCGCTGGCGTGCGCGCGCATCGGCGCCGTCATCGCGCCCATTCCTCCCGACTACCGACGCCGCGAGGTGGAGTTCATCCTCGGCAGGACGGAATCCTCCGTCTACATCGGACCGCCGAGCTGGAGCGGCCACTCGCACCGGGACATGCTGCGCGAGGCCGTGTCGTCGCTGCCGGCGTTGAAGCACCGCGTCTTCCTCGGCGCGCAGGGCGCCACCCAGCCGGGCGAGCTGGACTTCGAGGCGTACTTCGTCGAGCGGCGCTGGGAGGACGAAGTCGCCCCGGCGACGTTGGACGCCAGGTCCGCGCGCGCCGACGACATCTGCAATGTCCTCTACACCTCCGGGACGACGGGCGAGCCCAAGGGCGTGGTCCACTCGCACAACACCAACTACGGCATCACCCGCGCCATCGCGGACGTCATGGCCCTGGGCGAGGACGACGTGGTGTGCCTGCCCTCGCTGCTCACCGCCTCCAGCGGATTTACCTACCTGTACTTGATGGCGGTGAACCTGGGGGCGACGGCTGTCTACATGGACGTGGGGGACCCGGAGCTCACGCTGCGCTGCATCCAGGAGCACGGCGTCACGTTCATGTATGGGATTCCCACGTATGTGATGAACGTCATCGCGGCGAAGAAGAAGCGCGGCGGTGAAACATCCTCGCTGCGCCGGCTGTCCACCGGCTCCATCCCCGTGCCGCCGCACCTCATCGCCGCGGTCCGCGAGAGTTTTGGCGTGCCACTGCACACGCTGTGGGGGATGACGGAGAACGGCGCGGTGACGATTACGCGGCGCGACGACCCGCCGGACTGGCCGTCCCACAGCGACGGGCGCCCGGTGGAGTGGATGGAGGTGCGAATCGTCCCCGCGCTGGCGGAGGACGGCTCGCCCTATCCGGAAGGGACGGGACGGCTGCTCGTCCGGGGCGCGAGCCAGTGCCTGGGCTACTTCAAGCGGGAGGACCTCTACCGCGCGAGCGTGGACGCGGAGGGTTGGTTCGACACGGGGGACCTCGCGCGGGACGACGGGCGCGGGGGCATCCGCATCGTCGGGCGGCTCAAGGACGTCATCTTCCGCTATGGCCAGAAGGTGCCGGTGGTGGAGGTGGAGTCGGCGCTGTACTCGCATCCGAAGGTGAAGGAGGTGGCCGTCATCGGTCACTCCGACGACCGCATCGGCGGCGAGCGGGTGTGCGCGGTGGTGGTGGCGCGCGACGAGGCGCCGACGCTGGACGAGCTGCGCACGCACTTGAAGGGCCTGGGCATGTCCAACCAGTACTGGCCGGACCGGCTGGAGGTGGTGGAGGAGATGCCCAAGACGCCGTCGGGAAAGATTCGCAAGTACCTGCTGCGCGAGCGGCTCAAGGGCCCCACCGCCAAGGTGGGCTGAGGCGTCACCATGAGGAGCACACGTGAGCACTGACACGAGCACCACGCCCCTTCAGCGCCAGCTCGCCGCGTACTGGCGCGAGCTGCTCGGGGCCGAGGTGGTGAGGCCGCAGGACCACTTCCTGGAGGTGGGCGGCAACTCGCTGATGGCGACGATGCTCGCCAACCGCATCGAGGAGGAGCTGGGCGTCCAGCTCTCCATGGTGGACCTGTTCGACACGCTGGAGCACGTCACCGAGGTCTGCGAGGAGCAGCTGCGCGAGCAGGGCCGCACCTTCCCCGCGGCTTGAAGTCCCGCCCGGGCAGTCCCCGGGCACACGCCTCACGCCTCACGCCTTCGCGAAGTGAAGCGACCTGTCCGTGTCGTGGGGCTTCGTGTCTTCGAGATCTGCTTCCTTGAGTTGAGGTGTCGACATGTCCGCGAATGAGTCGAAGCCCGCGAGCCCCCGTGCTCGCAGGCCGCCCCCCGTGGTGCCGGTCCGCCGCGAGGGCGCGCCGCCGCTCTCCTTCGCCCAGCGCCGCATGTGGTTCCTCTCGCGGCTGGACCCCTCGGGCTTCGCCTACAACGCGCCGTTCTTCTCGCGGCTGAAGGGCAGGCTGGACGTGGCCGCGCTGGAGCGGGCGCTGACGGAGGTGGTGCGCCGGCACGAGGCGCTGCGGACCACCTTCGCCGAGGTCGCGGGCGAGCCGGTGCAGCACATCTCGCCCGAGGCGACCGTGACGCTGCACGCGGAGCGGGTGCAAGGGGAGAAGGAGGCGCGTCGGCACGCGGAGGAGGAGGCGAGGCGTCCGTTCGACCTGCGCACCGGGCCGATGCTGCGCGCCCGGCTCCTGCGGCTGGGCGAAGACGACCACGTGCTGCTGCTGACCCTGCACCACATCGCGTGCGACGGGTGGTCGCTGTCGCTGCTGGAGCGCGAGCTTCGCGAGCTGTACGGCGCGCTCGTCGAGGGGCGCGAGCCCGCGCTGCCGGCGCTGACGGTGCAGTACGCGGACCACGCGGCGTGGCAGCGGGAGTGGTTGACGGGCGAGGTGCTGGAGACGCAGCTCGCATGGTGGCGAGAGCACCTGGCGGGGGCCTCGCCGGCGCTGGAGCTGCCCACGGACAGGCCGAGGCCCGCGGTGCAGTCGACGCAAGGCGCGGTGCTGGGCGTGCCGCTGCCCGCGGAGCTGATGCGGGCGCTGCACGAGCGGTGCAAGCAGGAGTCGGTGACGCCGTTCATGTGGCTGCTCGCGAGCCTGCAGGTGCTGCTGTCGCGGCACAGCGGCCAGCCGGACGTGGTGGTGGGCACGCCCATCGCGGGGCGCACGCGGCGCGAGGTGGAGGGGCTCATCGGGTTCTTCGCCAACACGCTCGCGCTGCGCACGGACGTGGATGGACACGAGTCCTTCAAGTCGCTGCTCGCGCGGGTGCGCCGCTCGTGCCTGGGGGCGTATCAGCACCAGGACGTGCCCTTCGAGCGACTGGTGGACGCGCTGCGGCCGGTGCGTGACCTGAGCCGCTCGCCGCTGTTCCAGGTGCTGCTCGTCCTGCAGAGCGCGCCGCCGCTGGTGCGACTGCCGGGGCTGGAGTCGCGCGACGCGGACTTCGAGCCCGGCGTGGCCAAGTTCGACCTCACGCTCTTCGTGCGCGAGACGCCGGACGGCTGGATGGGGTTGTGGGAGTACAGCACCGCGCTCTTCGACGAGGCGACGGTGCGCAGGCTCGCGGGGCACTTCGTCCGCTTCCTGCAGGGCGTGGTGGGCAACCCGGAAGCTCGGGTGGGAATGGTGCCGCTCCTGGATGACGAGGAGCGGGGGGCGGTGGTGCGGGAGTGGCACTGGAGGCAGGAGTACCGGTCTCCCTCCTGGTTGCTGCATCGGCGCGTGGAAGCCCAGGTGGCGCGCGCGCCGCACGCGGTGGCGGTGACGGATGGACGCGAGTCGTTGACGTACGCGCGATTCGAGGCGCGGGCCAATCAGCTCGCGCACCACCTGCGGACGCTGGGGGTGCTCCCGGGTGACGTGGTGGGTCTGTGCTTGGAGCGGGACAGCCTGGACCTGCCCGTGGCGGTGCTGGCGACGTTGAAGGCGGGCGCTGCGTGCATGCCCCTGGATGCGAGCTACCCACGGGAGCGACTGGCCCGGATGCTCGAGGACGTGGGCGCGCCGGTGGTGCTGGCGCACTCGTCGCTGGAGGCCGTGCTTCCTCCGGAGGGTGCATCGCGTCGGGTGCGATTGGATGAGCAGGCCGAGCGAATCGCCGAGGCGTCCACGCTGGCGCCCGCGTGGGTGCTGTCTCCCGTCACGCCCTGCTACGTCCTCTTCACGTCCGGGAGCACGGGCCGGCCCAAGGGCGTGACGATGTCCCACGGCGCGCTGGACACGCTGGTGCGCTGGCAGCTCAAGAGCACGGCGGCGCCGCGCGCGCGGACGTTGCAGTTCAGCGCATTGAGCTTCGACGTGTCGTTCCAGGAGATGCTGTGCACGTGGTGCGAGGGCGGGACGCTGGTGCTCGTCTCCGCCACGACGCGGCAGGACCCGGCCCTGTTGCTCGCGCACATGCGGGAGCATGGCGTGGAGCGGCTCTTCCTGCCGTACGTCGCGCTCCAGTCACTGGCCGAGCGAGCCCGGCACGAGCCGGCGCTCCCTCCGTTGAGGCAGGTGGTGACGGCGGGCGAGCCGCTGCAGGTGACGCCCGCGGTGGTGTCGTTCTTCGAGCGGCTGCCCGGGTGCGTGCTGGAGAACCAGTACGGTCCGACGGAGTCGCACGTGGTGACGGCCTGGAGGGCGGAGGGCCCGCCGTCGACGTGGCCCGCGCTCCCCCCGGTGGGCAAGCCCATCACGCTCGCGACGGTGTTCGTGCTGGATGCGTTCGGAGAACCGTGTCCCATCGGCGTCACGGGGGAGCTGTACCTGGGAGAACGGAGCCTCGCGCACGGCTACTGGGGACGTCCGGAGTTGACGGCGGAGCGCTTCGTCCCCAGTGCGGTGCAGGGTCATCGAGACGGGAGGCGCCTGTACCGCACGGGTGACCGGGGACGGTGGCTCGCGGATGGGAACCTGGAGCTCCAGGGGCGCTCGGACGAGCAGGTGAAGGTGCGTGGCTTCCGCGTGGAGCCCGGCGAGGTCGAGGTCGCCCTGAAGGAAGTGGAGGGCGTGGAGGACGCGGTGGTGGTGGCGCGTGTCTCCGAGCGGGGTGGGAAGCAACTGGTGGGCTACGTCGTCGCGACGGGCGCCTGGGATGCCGAGGCGCTGAAGCGTCGTCTCGCGAAGCGGCTGCCCGAGTACATGGTGCCCTCGGTGCTGGTGCCGCTGGAGGCCCTGCCGCTGACGCCGAGCGGGAAGGTGAATCGCCGGGCATTGCCCCAGCTGGAGTCAGCACGAGAAGAGCCGGGTACGCGCTACGAAGCGCCGCGCACCGCGATGGAGGAGATGCTCGCGAACGTGTGGCGCGAGGTGCTGGGCGTGCCGCGTGTCGGCGTGCGAGATGACTTCTTCGCGCTGGGTGGACACTCGCTGCTGGCGACGCGCGTGGTGTCGCGCCTGCGGGACGAGCTGGGCCACGACGTCCCCGTGCGACTGTTGTTCGAGGTGCCCACGGTGGAGGCGCTGGCCGAGCGACTGGGCACGACGGCGGGCGGGAGTCCGCGGCGCCCCTCGCTGACTCGCGGGGACCGACCGGTGGACCCACCGCTGTCGTTCGCGCAGCGACGGCTGTGGTTCCTCGCGCAGCTGGATGCGGGCGGACACTCGTACAACCTGCCCTTCGTCGTCCGGCTCCAGGGGGCGGTGGACGCGCGTGTCCTGGAGCAGGCCCTCACGCAGGTGGTGCGCAGACACGAGGCGCTGCGCACGAGCTTCGTGGAGGTGGGCGGAGAGCCCGTGCAGCGCATCGCCCCGGACGCGGCAATCTCCCTGTGCGTGACGTCCGTCGAGGACGCCGTCGACGTGGAGGCGGCGGTGCATGAGCAGGTGGTTCGCGAGGTCCAGTCGCCCTTCGATGTGACGCGAGGCCCGCTGCTCCGGGCGAGCCTGTTGAGGGCGGGCCGGGACGAGCAGGTGCTGGTGGTGGTGCTGCACCATCTGGTGGCGGATGGCTGGTCGCTCGGCGTGCTTACGCGGGAGCTGGAGTCGCTGTACGTCGGGGCGGAGCTGCCTGAGTTGCCGGTGCAGTACGCGGACTATTCGGCGTGGCAGCAGGACTGGTTGAAGGGCGAGGTGGAGTCCGCGCAGCTCGCGTGGTGGGGCGAGGGGTTGAAGGGCGCGCCGCCAGTGTTGGAGCTGCCCACGGACAGGCCGAGGCCGCCGGTGCAGGGCTACCGGGGCGCGAGCGTGCCAGTGCGGCTGTCCGCGGAGCTGAGCGAGTCCCTGCGACAGCTGGGGCGGCGCGAAGGTTCGACGCTGTACATGACGCTGCTGGCGGGCTTCCAGGTGCTGCTGGCGCGCTACAGCGGACAGTGGGACGTGGTGGTGGGTTCACCGGTGTCGGGTCGCTCGGCGAGGGAGACGGAGGGCCTCATGGGCTTCTTCGTCAACACGCTGGCCCTGCGGGGGCAGCCGGATGCGGCGCGCTCCTTCGAGGTGTTCCTGCGTCAGACGAAGGAGTCGGTGCTCGGGGCGCTCGCGCACCAGGACGTGCCCTTCGAGCGACTGGTGGAGCACCTTCGTCCGGAGCGGGACCTGAGCCGCTCGCCGCTGTTCCAGGTGCTCTTCACGTTGCAGGACGCCGCGCCGCTGTTGTCGTTGCCCGGTGTCACCGCGAGCCCCTGGGACTTCGCGAGCACCATCGCCAAGTTCGACCTGGAGTTGTTGCTGGTCGATGCCCCCGGCGCGAGCGTCGAGGGCCAGTTCATCTACAACGCGGACCTCTTCGATTCGTCCACGGTGCAGCGAATCGCCGCGTGTTTCCTGGAGCTGTTGTCGAGCCTGTCCGCCCGTCCCCAGGCTCGACTGTCGACGCTGCCCCTGCTGCCCGCGGAGGACCGTGCGCGACTGTTGGTCGAGTGGAACCAGACGGCGGTCGAGTTCCCGCGTGAGGCGTGTGTCCACCACCTCTTCGAGGAGCAGGTGGCGCTGCGCCCCGACGCGGTGGCGCTGGAGTTCGGTGACGAGCGGCTCACCTATCGGGAGCTGGAGGCACGAGCCAATCAGCTCGCCTGGGCCTTGAGGGCGCGCGGCGTCGGCGTGGACGTGCTGGTGGCGGTGTGTCTGGACCGCTCGGTGGAGCTCATCGTGTCGCTGCTGGCCATCCTCAAGGCCGGTGGCGCGTACGTGCCGCTCGACCCCAGCTACCCGGCGAAGCGACTGGAGCAGATGCTGGAGGACTCGGCGCCGCGGTTGCTCATCACCACCCGGGTCCTCCTGGAGCAGCTGCCTCGGGAGGGACGTCCCGAGCTGATGTTGCTGGAGGAGGAGCGGCTGGACGGACAGCCGACGACGGCGCCGCGCATGCCGGTGTCGGGACGCAATCTGGCGTACGTGGACTTCACGTCCGGGAGCACGGGCCGTCCCAAGGGCGTGGCGGTGGAGCACCGGGGCGTGCTGCGGCTCTTGTACGGCGCGCCCTACGCGAAGCTGGGACCGGAGGAGACGTTCCTGCTCATCGCGCCCATCTCCTTCGACGCGTCGACGTTGGAGGTCTGGGGTCCCTTGTGTCTCGGCGGAAGGTTGGTGGTCTTCCCGCAGCGCTCGCCGAGTGACCTGGACCTCCTGTCCGAGGTGCTCCGACGTCACTCGGTGACGCTGCTGCATCTGACGTCGGGTTTGTTCAGCCAGATGGTGGAGCTGGGCTTGGAGGGGCTGAAGACGGTGCGTCAGCTCCTGACGGGCGGCGACGTGGTGTCCGCGCCCCACGTGAGGCGCTCGCTGGAGGAGCTGTGCATCCCGGTGACGGCCTGCTACGGGCCCACGGAGAGCACGCTCTTCACCTCGACGCATCGGATGACGCGGGTGGAGGACGTGGGGACGTCGGTGCCCATCGGCCGGCCCATCGGCAACACACAGGTCTACATCCTGGACGAAGGGATGGAACCGGTGCCCGTGGGCGTGGCGGGAGAGCTGTTCATCGGTGGCGATGGACTGGCCCGAGGCTATCTGCGCCAGCCCGACGTGACGGCGGACCGCTTCATCCCGAATCCCTTCAGCGCGGCGCCGGGAGAGCGCCTCTACCGCACGGGGGACCTGGCGCGGTGGCGCCCGGACGGGGTGCTGGAGTTCCTGGGGCGACGCGACAGCCAGGTGAAGGTGCGGGGCTATCGCATCGAGCTGGCCGAGGTGGAGGCGGCGTTGCTCGCGCATCCCTCGGTGAAGGAGGGGCTCGTGGTGGTGCGCGACGGAGCCGGCGGCAAGCGGCTGGTCGCGTACTACGTCGAGCAGCAAGGGCCCGAGACGCTGAAGGTGCGCGACTGGCTGAAGCAGAAGCTGCCCGAGTTCATGGTGCCCTCGGCCTTCGTGCGACTGCAGGCGTTGCCGCTGACGGCCAACGGGAAGGTGGACCGCAGGGCCTTGCCGTCGCCGGACCAGGAGGGGCCGGGCATCGAGGAGGTGCAGAGTCCTCGGACGGTGATGGAGTCACTGGTCGCGCGCATCTGGACACCGCTGCTCGGCGTGGCGCGGGTCGGCGTGAAGGACGACTTCTTCGCGTTGGGGGGCCACTCGCTGCTGGCGACGCGCGTGGTGTCGAGACTGCGGGAGGCACTGGGGCGTGACGTGCCGGTGCGGTGGTTGTTCGAGACGTCCACGGTGGAGGCGCTGGCGGAGCGACTGGAGGGGCTGACGGCGCGAGGCTCCGGTGCGAGCCTCTCCGTGCCGTCGCGCGTGCCGAGGCTCGCGGGGATGCCGCTGTCGTTCGCGCAGCAGCGTCTGTGGTTCCTGGGGAAACTCGACGCGGGCGGGTATTCGTACAACCTGCCGTTCGTCGTGGGCCTGAGTGGCCCGCTGGACGTGGAGTTGTTGGAGCGGTCGCTCGCGGAGGTCGTGCGGCGACACGAGTCGCTGAGGACGACATTCGAGGAGGTGGAGGGACAGCCGGTGCAGCGCATCGCCTCCGAGGCGGTGGTGCGGCTCGCGGTGGCCTCCGTGCAGGGCGAGCTGCGTGACGCGGTGGAGAAACTCGCGCGCGAGCCGTTCGACCTGGGCGCGGGGCCGCTGCTGCGGGCGACGCTGTTGGAGTCGAGCGAGCGTGAGCACGTGCTGGTGCTGGTGGTGCACCACATCGTGGCGGACGGCTGGTCGATGGGGGTGCTCGCGAAGGAGCTGGAGTCGCTCTACGGCGTGAGCGCTGAGCCGCTGCCGGAGCTGCCGGTGCAGTACGCGGACTACGCGGTCTGGCAGCGCGAGCGGTTGCAGGGCGAGGTGCTGGAGGAACAGTTGTCCTGGTGGAGGGCGAGGCTGACAGGAGCGCCCGAGGTGTTGGAGGTGCCGACGGACCGGCCGAGGCCCGCGGTGCAGCGCTACCGAGGGGCGACGGTGGAGGTGGGCCTGCCCTCCGAGCTGAGTGAGAAGCTGAAGCGCCTGAGCCGACAGGAGGGCGCGACGCTGTACATGACGCTGCTGGCGGGCTTCCAGGTGCTGCTGGCGCGCTACAGCGGACAGTGGGACGTGGTGGTGGGCTCACCGGTGTCGGGCCGCACGGTGAAGGAGGTGGAGGGGCTCATCGGCTTCTTCGTGAACACGCTGGTGGTGAGGACGGAGGCGGCGGGAGAGCTGACGTTCCGGGAGATGTTGGGACGGGTGAAGGAGTCGGTGCTCGGTGCGTTCGGTCACCAGGAGGTGCCGTTCGAGAAGCTGGTGGAGGCGCTGCAGGCGACGCGTGACACGAGTCGGGCTCCGTTGGTCCAGGTGGCCTTCGGATTGAACGGGCCGGCGCGGCTGCCCGCGTTGAGAGGCCTGAAGGCGTCGGAGGTGAAGTACGAGCCCGGGATGGCGAAGTTCGACTTCGCGCTCTCCGTCCGGGAGGACGCGGAGGAGCTCACGGGCTTCTGGGAGCTGAACACGGACCTGTTCGAGGTCTCCACCGTGGAGCGGATGGCCGCGCACTATCAGCAGGTGCTGGAGGCGGCCGTGGCGGACCCCGAGGCGCGAGTGGGGACGCTGCCCCTGTCGGGACATCGCGAGGTGCCGGAGAAGGTGGACGTCGCGCGCATCCAGGCGCGTCGGCTCGAGCGTGTGGCGCGCGACTCCGTGCCCGAGGGTTTCATCGCGCCTCGGACGGGCTTCGAGGAGCTGGTGGCGGGCGTCTGGGCGCCGCTGCTGGGCGTGAAGCATGTGAGCGCGGAGGCCCACTTCTTCGAGCAGGGGGGGCACTCGCTGTTGGTGATGCAGGTGGCCTCTCGGCTGCGTGACGTGCTCGGGCGAGACGTCCCCGTGCGGACGCTCTTCGAGAACCCCACGGTGTCCTCGCTCGCGAGGAGCCTGGAGACCCTGGTCCGTGGAGGGACTGGAGCGGAGCGTTCCGCGCTGCTGCCCGTGCCGCGCATCGGCGCCTTGCCGCAGTCGTTCGCGCAGCAGCGCCTGTGGTTCCTGGACCGCCTTGAGCCCGACAGCCCGCTCTACAACATCCCGCTCGCGCTGCGACTCGAAGGCGCGCTCGAGGTCAGTGCCTTGGAGCGTGCTTTCGCGTCGCTGGTCCGCCGCCACGAATCCCTGCGGACGACCTTCCATCAAGAAGGGCAGGGTGCGGTTCAGTCCATCCAGGCCGCAGGCCCCGTGGCGCTGCCTGTGGTGGACCTGGGTGGCGTGTCCGGGGTTCGTCGTGAGCAGGAGGCGCTGCGGCTGGCCGTCGAGGAAGGACGTCGCCCGTTCGACCTGGGCAGGGGACCGCTGCTGCGAGCGACGTTGTTGAAGCTGGGCGAGCACGAGCACGTATTGGTGCTGGTGGTGCACCACATCGTGGCGGACGGCTGGTCGATGGGGGTGCTCACGAAGGAACTGGAGGCGCTCTACGGCGCGCATGTGAGAGGCGAGGCCGCGACGTTGCCGGAGCTGCCGGTGCAGTACGCGGACTACGCCGTCTGGCAGCGAGAGTGGTTGCGGGGGGAGGTGTTGGAGGAGCAGCTGTCCTGGTGGAGGGCGAGGTTGGCTGGAGCACCGGAGGCGCTGGAGGTGCCGACGGACCGTCCGAGACCGAAGGTGCAGAGCTACCGAGGCGCGAGCGCTCCGGTGCGATTCTCGCGGGAGCTGAGCGAGAAGCTGAAGCGCCTGAGCCGACAGGAGGGCGTGACGCTGTACATGACGCTGCTGGCGGGCTTCCAGGTCTTGCTGGCTCGCTACAGCGGACAGTGGGACGTGGTGGTGGGCTCGCCGGTGTCGGGGCGCACGGTGAAGGAGGTGGAGGGACTCATCGGCTTCTTCGTGAACACGCTGGTGGTGCGCACGGAGGCGGCGGAGGAGCTGACGTTCCGGGAGATGCTGGGACGGGTGAAGGACGCCGTCCTCGGAGCGCTGACGCATCAAGAGGTCCCGTTCGAGAAGCTTGTGGACGCGCTGCAGTTGAGCCGTGACCTGAGCCGCTCGCCGTTGGTGCAGGTGTCCTTCGCGCTCCAGACGGCGCCCGTGGGTGAGCTGTCCTTGCCGGGGCTCACCGCGCGCACGCTGGACCTGGGAACGAGGACCGCCAAGTTCGACCTCGCCCTGGCCCTGCGGGAGGACGAGGAGGGACTGGTCGGCGCCTGGGAGTTCAACACGGACCTGTTCAAGACGGCGACCGTGGAGCGGATGACGGCGCACCTCCTGCGCTTGCTGGACGTGGCGGCGGAGGTGCCGGAGGCGAAGCTGAATGCGCTCCCGATGCCGGGCCATCGCGAGCCGTCACGGAAGGTCACGGGCGCGCGCATCTCCGCCCGGGGCAAGGCGCAGGGCTCCCAGGCGGAAGGCTTCATCGCGCCGAGGACGGCGATGGAGGCGCGGGTCGCGGAGGTCTGGGAGCCCCTGCTGGGCGTGGGGCGCATCGGCGCCGAGGACCACTTCTTCGAGAAGGGTGGACACTCGTTGCTGGTGATGCAGGCGGCGTCCCGTCTGCGCGAGGCGCTGGGGGTCGAGGTCCCGGTGCGGATGCTGTTCGAGTCCCCCACCGTGTCCTCGCTCGCGGAGAGCCTGGAGGGATGGGTCCGAGGGGGCACGACGCCTCGAAGCCCGGTGCTCGTCCAGTCGACACGAGACGAAGCCCCGCCGCTTTCCTTCGCCCAGCAACGCCTGTGGTTCCTCGACCGACTGGAGCCGAACAGCCCGCTCTACAACATCGCCCTCGCGTTGACGCTGGAGGGGGCGCTCGAGGTCGGAGCGTTGGAGCGCTCGTTCCAGGAACTGGTCCGGCGCCACGAGTCTCTTCGGACCACCATCCGCCAGACCGAGCAGGGCGCGGTGCAGCACATCGACCCCGCCGCCTCCATCCAGGTGTCCCGGGTGGACCTGACGGGCCTGCCCCCGGAAGAGCGAGCACGAGAAGCCCTGCGACTGGGGACCCAGGAGGAGCAGCGTCCGTTCGACCTCGTCACGGGGCCGTTGCTGCGAGTGACGCTGCTGAAGCTGAGCGAGCACGAGCACGTGCTGGTGCTGGTGGTGCACCACATCGTGGCCGACGGCTGGTCGATGGGGGTGCTCACGAAGGAGCTGGAGGCGCTCTACGGCGCGGACGTGAGAGGCGAGGCCGCGACGCTGCCGGAGCTGCCGGTTCAGTACGCGGACTACGCCGTCTGGCAGCGGGGACGACTGGAGGGCGAGGCGCTGGAGGAGCAGCTGTCGTGGTGGAAGGAGCAGCTGACGGGCGCGCCCGAGTACCTGGAGGTCTCGACGGACCGTCCGAGGCCCGCGGTACAGAGCTTCCGCGGCGCCGCCGTGCCGGCGCGACTCTCTCCGGCCTTGAGCGAGAAGCTGAAGCACCTGAGCCGACAGGAGGGCGCGACGCTGTACATGACGCTGCTGGCGGGCTTCCAGGTGCTGCTGGCGCGCTACAGCGGACAGTGGGACGTGGTGGTGGGCTCACCGGTGTCGGGCCGCACGGTGAAGGAGGTGGAGGGGCTCATCGGCTTCTTCGTGAACACGCTGGTGGTGAGGACGGAGGCGGCCGGAGAGCTGACGTTCCGGGAGATGTTGGGACGGGTGCGGGAGTCGGTGCTCGGCGCGTTCGGTCACCAGGAGGTCCCGTTCGAGAAGCTGGTGGATGCGTTGCAGTTGAGTCGCGACCTGAGCCGCTCGCCGTTGGTGCAGGTGTCCTTCGCGCTCCAGACGGCGCCCGTGGGTGAGCTGTCCTTGCCGGGGCTCACGCAGCGACCGTTGGACCTGGGCTCGCAGGTGGCCAAGTTCGACCTCGCCCTGGCGATGCGCGAGGACGCGGAGGGGCTGGCGGGGTACTGGGTCTTCAACACGGACCTGTTCGACCGCGCGGCCATCGAGCGCATGGCGGACCACTTCCAGTCGCTCCTGGAGGCTGCGGTCGAAGTGCCGGAGACGAAGCTGAGCGAGCTGGCGATGCCGGGGCATCGCGAGGTGCCGGTGAAGCACCCTGTGTCGCGCATCCAGGTCGGACGCTCCACGAGGTCGGAGTCGCGACAGGTGACGGAGGGCTTCATCGCGCCGAGGACAGCGATGGAGGAGTTGGTCGTGGAGACCTGGGCCCCGCTGCTGGACGTGAAGCGAATCAGCGCCGAGGACAATTTCTTCGAGCGCGGTGGACACTCGTTGCTGGTGATGCAGGTGGCCTCGCGCTTGCGCAAGGTGCTGGGGCGCGACGTGCCGGTGCGCCTGCTCTTCGAGGCGCCCACGGTGTCCGCCCTCGCCGCGAAGCTGGAGTCGCTGGTGCGCGGCGGAGGCGGGACGGGGCGGCCGGAGCTCGTCCCCGTGACGCGGGTCGAGGGGATGCCGCAGTCCTTCGCGCAGCAGCGCCTGTGGTTCCTGGACCGCCTGGAGCCCGGGGGCTCGCTCTACAACATCGCCTTCGGGATGCGTTTGGAGGGAGACCTCGACGTCGCGGCGCTGGAGCGCGCCTTCAACACGCTCATCCAGCGTCACGAGTCGCTGCGAACCACCTTCCAGCAGGAGGCACGGGGGGCGGTGCAGCACATCCACGCCTCCGCGGCGCTGGTGCTGCCGGTGGTGGACCTGAGTGGGCTGACGCTTGAGGCCCGCGAGCAGGAAGCCCTGCGTCTGGGCGCGGAGGACAGCCGTCGTCCGTTCGACCTCGTCACGGGCCCGCTGCTGCGCGTGACGCTGTTGAAGCTGAGCGAGCGGGAGCACGTGCTGGTGCTGGTGGTGCACCACATCGTGTCCGACGCCTGGTCCATGAGTGTGCTCGCGAAGGAGCTGGAGACGCTCTATGGCGCATACGTGAGGGGGGAGTCCGCGACGCTGCCGGAGCTGCCGGTGCAGTACGCCGACTACGCGGTCTGGCAGCGTGAGTGGTTGAAGGGTGAGGTGCTGGACGAGCAGCTGTCGTGGTGGAAGACGCGGCTGTCGGGAGCGCCGGAGTACCTGGAGGTCCCGACGGACCGCCCGAGGCCGCCGGTGCAGAGCTACCGGGGCGCGAGCGTCCCGGTGCGGTTCTCGCGGGAGCTGAGCGAGAAGTTGAAGCGCTTGAGCCAGAAGGAGGGCACGACGCTCTTCATGACGCTGCTGGCGGGGTTCCAGGTGCTGCTTGCGCGCTACACCGGACAGTGGGACGTGGTCGTGGGCTCGCCGGTGTCGGGCCGCACGGTGAAGGAGGTGGAAGGACTCATCGGCTTCTTCGTGAACACGCTGGTGCTGCGCACGGAGGCGACGGGGGCGCTGACGTTCCTGGAGCTGTTGGGGCGCGTGAAGGAGTCCGTGCTCGGTGCGTTCAGCCACCAGGAGACGCCGTTCGAGAAGCTGGTGGAGGCGCTGAGCCCGAAGCGGGACATGAGCCGCGCGCCCGTGGTCCAGGTGGTGTTCCACCTGCTGAACACGCCGTCCGGAGACCTGTCCCTGCAGGGACTCACGCAGCGTCCCCTGGACCTGGGACTGAAGGCCGCGAAGGTGGACCTGTCGCTGGGCCTGCGGGAGACGGCCGATGGAATCGACGGCCTCCTCGAGTTCGGCGCGGACCTGTACGACGTCTCGACCATGGCCCGCTTCTCCGAGCACCTGGTCCGGTTGATGGAGGCCGCGGTGGAGGCGCCGCGGACGCGCCTGTGGGACCTCCCGCTCCTGTCCGGGGCCGCGCACGGTGAGCTGCTCACCCAGCAAGGCCACGCGGAACCCTCCGAAGGCGAGTGCCTGCATCGCCTCTTCTCTGCCCAGGCCGCGCGCACGCCCGACGGCGTCGCGGTGGAGATGGACGGACAGCGGCTGTCCTACGCGGAGCTCGACCTGCGCTCCCAGGCGTTGGCGGTGTTGCTGCGCGAGCGGGGTGTGAGGCCCGACATGGTGGTGGGCCTGTGTCTGCGGCCGGGCTTCGAGTGGGTGGTGGCGATGCTCGCCATCCTCAAGGCGGGAGGCGCCTACATGCCGCTGGACCCCGACCATCCGACGGAGCGGCTCGCTTACCTGCTGAACGACTCCGGAGTGCGGCTGCTGGTGTCCCGCTCGGAAGAGGCTTCGCGGCTCGACTACTCGGGAGACACTGTGTTGTTGGACCGGGTGGTGGTGCCGGAGGGCCGCGCGGGCGAGGTGGCGCCCGAGGTCACGGCGCGAAACCTCGCGTATGTCATCTACACGTCCGGCAGCACGGGCCGCCCGAAGGGCACGCTCCTGGAGCACCGCGGCGCGGCGAATCTGGCGCGGTCCTTCCCCACGGTGCTCGGAGGGCTGGGGCCAGGAGACCGCGTGTTGCAGTTCGCGCCCGTGAGCTTCGATGGCTCGGTGGCGGAGCTCATCCCCACGTTGTTGAACGGGGCGACGTTGTGCCTGGCGCGTCGCGAGCAGATGTCACCCGGCAGCCCGTTGACGGAGCTCCTCGCGCGGGAGCGAATCACGGTGACGATCCTCCCGCCCTCCGTGCTCGCGGTGTCCCCGGTGGTGGAGTTGCCCGCGCTTCGGGTCCTGCTCTCCGCGGGCGAGGCGTGCAACGCGGAGTTGGTGGCGCGCTGGAGCCCCGGGCGTCGCTTCGTCAACGGCTATGGCCCCACGGAAGGGACGGTGTGCGGCACCTGGGGTGAGTGCTTCGCGGGCGCCCGGCTCACGATTGGCCGGCCGTTGCACAACGTGGTCGTGAGGGTGATGGACGAGGCGGGGCACCTGGTGCCGCCCGGTGTCTGGGGTGAGCTGTATC
Source organism: Myxococcus sp. AS-1-15 (assembly GCF_020037055.1). Taxonomy (NCBI): domain Bacteria; kingdom Pseudomonadati; phylum Myxococcota; class Myxococcia; order Myxococcales; family Myxococcaceae; genus Myxococcus; species Myxococcus sp. AS-1-15. The sequence goes on from NZ_JAIQDF010000014.1 coordinate 163,362, forward strand.
TCGGAGGGATGGGGCTCGCGCGAGGCTACCTGGGCCGACCCGACCTGACGGCGGAGCGCTTCGTCCCGGACCCGTACGCGGACGGAGGCCGCCTGTACCGCACGGGCGACGTGGTGCGCATGCTGGAGGACGGACGGCTCGAGTACCTGCGTCGAGCCGATACCCAGGTGAAGGTGCGTGGCGTGCGCATCGAGCCGGGCGAGGCGAACGCGGCGCTCGCGACGTGCCCGGGAGTGCGGTCGTCCGTCGTCATGGGCCGCGCGGACACTCCGGGGGACATGCGACTGGTGGCCTACGTGGTGCCCGAGGAGGACGTCACGCTGACGGTGGACGTGCTGCGAGCGTGGATGAAGCGCACGCTCCCGGAGGCGCTGATTCCGTCAGCCTTCGTGCTGTTGCGCGAGCTGCCCCTCACGCCGAACGGGAAGCCGGACTGGAAGGCGCTCCCCGCGCCGGAGTCGAGTCGCCCGGAGCTCAGTGGCGGCTACGTGGCGCCCCGGGAGGGACTGGAGGCCGTGCTCGCGCGACTCATCGCGGAGGTGCTGGGGCTGGACCGCGTGGGCGCGGGAGACAACTTCTTCGACCTGGGTGGCAACTCGCTGCTGTTGCAGACGCTCCAGGTGAAGGTGGAGGCGGAGCTGTCGCGCAAGGTGCCGTTGGTGTCCCTGCTCCAGTTCCCCTCCGTGCGAACGCTGGCCGAGCACCTGTCCCCGACGCAGGCGGCGCCGAAGTCTCCGTCGACGGCGGAGAACCGGCGCGAGGGACTCCAGCGGCTCGCGCGCCAGCGGCGTCAGCGGCCGGGTTCGGATTAGGGCAGCAGCCGCGCCAGCTTCGCTCCGAGCACCTCGACGTGAGGTGCCTGGAGCATCGTGTAGTGGTCGCCAGGAGTGATGTCCACGCGCGTCGCCGCGCCCAGGTCCAGCCAGCCCAGCTCGGGGTGTGGAGGGAACCCCGGGGGCGGACGTCGGGCGCGGAAGTACTGGACCTCTCCTCCCTCCCAGCGCGGTGGCGTGTAGAGGCTCAGGGCCCGGGAGTTCGCTCGCAGCACGTCGAGCTGCCGACGCGCGTCCTCGACGGTGGCGAAGGGCGGCGCGAGACCTTGGCGCTCCGCCTCCTCCTGGAGCCTGCGGAACTGCTCCTCCACGGGGAGGTCCTCGGGCCACTTCGCGGCGGGGTCGAACATCTCCCCCGCGCGGAAGGCGAGCAGGGATATCCGGTCGGCGAGCTCGGTGGAGAAGGAGCCAGGAGGCGGCGTGTCCAGGAGCGCGCACAGGGGCACGGCCTCGCCTTCGGCCGACAGGCGCCGCGCCATCTCGTAGACGATGGTGCCGCCCAGTGAGGCGCCGATGAGCAGGTAGGGGCCTGTCGGTCGGATGACTCGGAGCGCGGCGACATAGTGCGCCGCCATCTGCTCCACAGTGGTGAGGCAGGGCTCGTCGCTCTCGAGGCCCACGGCGGAGAATCCGTACACGGACCGGTCGGGCGCGAGCTGTCGGGCCAGCTCCCGATAGAAGAGCACCTGTCCGCCCGCGGCATGCACGAAGAACAGGGGGGCCTTCGAGGACGTGCCGGTCTGAAGCTGGACGACACAGTCGGGGCTCGTCTTCGGTGTCGGGCGAGCACCGCTGATGCGCTCGGCGAGTCGGGCGACGGTGGAGGCTTCCAGCACGGCCTTCAAGGGCAGCTTCGCGCCGAGGCGCTCCTGGATGCGGGCGCTCAGGCGCAAGGCGAGCAGGGAGTCGCCACCCAACGCGAAGAAGTCATCGTGGATGCCGATGTTGTCGAGGTGGAACGTGAGGCGGAAGCACTCCAGCAGCGTGGCCTCCGTGTCGTCGCGAGGTGGCGCGGCGCGCGAACCCTCGGGCCGTGGTGGCGCGGGCCTGGGTTCTTCACGGGGCCCCACGGAGCGCGGAGTGGCCGTGACGGGTTCAATCCAGTACCGCTCGCGGTCGAAGCTGTAGCCGGGGAGGGTGACACGCCGCCGCTGGTCGCCCGCTCGGAAGCGCTCCCAGTCGATGGTGATGCCCGCGAGCCACGCCTCGCCGAGTGACGCGAGCGGATGCGTCGGCTCCTCGGAGGTGTACGGCAGCGTGGAGACCACGGGCTGGGTGGAGCGGCTCGGGTGGCGTCGGGTGAGCGAGGACAGGGCCGTTCCGGGGCCGACCTCGATGAAGGCTCGCTCCTTGCCCGAGAGCAGCAGGTGCAGGGCCTCCGAGAAGCGCACCGTCTCTCGCAGATGCCGGCACCAGTAGTCGACGGTGACGGCCTCGCGCTCGGTGAGCCAGTCTCCGGTGAGGCTGGAGACGATGGGGAGCTTGGGCGCGCGCGGCTTGATGCGGGACACGACGCGCGCGAAGTCCGGCAGGTGCGGCTCCAACATGAACGAGTGCGCGGCCTGTCCCAGCCGGAGCCGTCGGGCCTCGATGCCTCGCGCGCCGAGCTCCGACTCGAGGGCGTCGAGCGCCTCCAGTGCGCCGGCGATGACACAATCGGAGGGCGTGTTCAGCGCGGCCACGGACAGTCGTGGATGGAGCAGGGCCTCCACCTGGGCCACGGGCGCGAGGACCGCCGTCATCCCACCGGGCGGGAGCTGCTCCATGATTCTTCCGCGCGCGGTGACGAGCTCCAGTGCCTCCTCCAGCGTGAAGACGCCCGCCACACACGCCGCCACGTACTCGCCGAGGGAGTGGCCGAGCAGCGCCTCGGGCTGGACGCCTCGGGCGAGCCACAGCTGCGCGAGCGCCCAGTCGCAGGTGAAAAGCGCGGCCTGGGTCCAGAGGGGGCGTGACAGCTCTCGCGCCGCGGTGTCGTAGCGCTCGGCGGGGGCGAACATCACGTCGCGCACGTCGGCGCCGAGAGGACCTCGGAGCAGCGCCGCACAGCGGTCGATGGCCTGTCGGAAGACGGGTTCGTCGAGCAGCTCCGCGCCCATGTTCACCCGCTGGGAGCCCGCGCCGGGGAACAGGAAGACCGCGCCACGCTTCTCCGCCGGGTCGTGGCTCGTGCGTGGACGTTGTCCCGGGTCGCGCAGGCGCGCGGCCGCGTCCTTCGCGGTGCTCGCGGTGACGAAGCTCCGGTGCTCGAAGCGGTGACGTCCGACCTGGAGCGTGTGTGCGATGTCCGCGAGCGCGTCCTGGGTGTGCTCCAGGTGCTCGGCCAGCTCGGTGGTCATCCGCTCCAGCGCGGCGTCGGAGCGAGCGGAGAGCAGCAGCAGCTCCGTCCCGCGGGACGCAGGTGACGCGGGACTGACAGGGGCCTCCTCGAGCACCACGTGCACGTTGGTGCCGCCCATTCCGAACGAGCTCACGCCCGCGCGGCGCGGCCCGCTGGAGCTCCACGGACGCGGCTCGGCCACGACGTAGAAGGGACTGTCGTCGAGGCCCAGGAGCGGATTGGGCCGACGGAAGTGGACCGTGGGGGGGAGGTGGCGGTGCTCCAGTGCCAGCACGGTCTTGATGAGTCCCGCCACGCCGGCCGCCGAGTCGAGGTGGCCCAGGTTGCTCTTCACCGAGCCCAGGCCGATGGAGCCCGGCGCCACGCCCTCGAAGACCTGCTTGAGGGCGGTGACCTCCACCGGGTCACCCAGTGGCGTGCCCGTGCCATGCGCTTCGATATAGGAGACGGAGCCCGGCTCCACGCCCGCGAGCGCCAGCGCATCACCGATGGCGGTGACCTGTCCGGAGACGGAGGGCGCGGTGAACCCCGCCTTGCCGCTGCCGTCGTTGTTGGCGGCCGAGCCGAGGATGACCGCGCGAATGGGGTCGCCATCCGCGAGCGCGTCCTCCAGGCGCTTGAGCAGCACCACGCCCACGCCGTTGCCCGGCACAGTGCCAGCCGCCTGGGCATCGAAGGCGCGGCAGTGTCCATCGGGCGAGGAGATGCCACCCTCCTGCGTGGGGTAGGCGCTCAACTGCGGCGAGCGCACGGCCGCGCCACCGGCGAGCGCGAGCGTGCACTCGCCCGCGAGCAGCGACTGACACGCGAGGTGTACGGCGGTCAGCGACGTGGAGCACGCCGTCTGCACCGTCATCGCGGGGCCGGTGAGGTTGAGCTTGTAGGCCACGCGCGTCGCCAGGAAGTCGCTGTGCGTGCCGAGGACGCTCTCCGTCCAGTCGCTGGAGCGGCGCTCCATGTTGGGCAGGACGTTCGTCAGCAGATAGCTGCTGAGGGACGCACCGCCGTAGACGCCCACGTACAGGGGCCGGGCGCGAGCGGTGTAGCCCGCGGCCTCGAGCGCCTCCCAGCAACACTCCATGAAGAGCCGCTGCTGCGGGTCCAACTGCTCGGCCTCGCGCGGTGAGTAGCCGAAGAAGCGCGCATCGAAGAGGTCCGCGCCCTCGATGACACCCGCCGCCGCGACCCACCCCTCTTCCGAGGGATGGCCGGCCCTCGCCCGCTGCTCGGCGTCCAGCACCGTGACGCTGTCGACACCCGAGATGAGGTTGGACCAGAAGCTCCGCGCGTCAGAGGCGCCCGGAAAGCGGAGCGACAACCCGATGATGGCGATGGCGGACGCATGCTCACTCATCCCTGAAATAGAGCATGCCCCGCTCCGCGAGTTGAGCCCGCACCACGATATTTCCAGTGGAGTCCCGAGGGGGATGTGCCCCCGCTTGCCATCCCGCGCGGGAGCGGCGCACCCGTTCCGACGAGGTCGCCCAGGTTCCAGACCCGCGTTGTGTCGCGGGTCGTGCGTGGCCCGCAGGCGCAGGGAGGTGCGGGGTGTTGGATGAACTGTCTTTCAGCCCGAGAGGGCTTGCGGGACTGGGTATGCCGCGATGGGTTTGCGTCCGAGGGCTCGGGTGGAATGAGGCGCGGTTGTTGTGTGATTGTTGTGTGGGCCAGCGGTTGTGTCTTCCATTGCTGGCTCCTTCTCTGTCCATGGAGGCCTCTCGTGTCGAACAAATCCGTGCTCGACGGCTTTCGTCGTCAGTGTGCCCTCAATCCCAGTGCCCCCGCGGTGGTGGGGCTCCGTGAGCGCCTCTCCTATGCGGAGCTGGACGCGAGGAGCAGCAAGGTCGCGGCCCATCTCCAGGCGCGAGGTGTCGCCAGGGGCTCCTTGGTGCCCGTGGTGACTGAGCACTCGGAGAGCCTCATCGTCGCTTTCCTGGCCGTCATGAAGGCGGGCGCGGCGTACGTGCCCATCGACAAGGCCTTCCCGGACCGCCGCAAGCAAGCCATTGCCAGCCAATGTGATGCGCCCCTCGTGCTCTCCACCACGTCCTCGACCATGACGTTGCCGGGCTGGGAGGTGCAGTCCCTCGATGAGCTGCTGCGCCAGGCGCCCGTGAAGGCCTTCCGTGAAGTGGACATCCAGGGGCATGACGCGGCCTATGCCATCTTCACGTCGGGGACCACGGGGCAGCCGAAGGGCGTGGTCATCGAGCACCACTCCCTGGCGAAGCTGGTGCGGTGGCACAACGCCCGGTTCGACATGGGGCCTGGCAGTCACACGCTGTTGATGGCCAGCGTGGCCTTCGATGTCTCGCAATGGGAGGTGGGCTCCGCCCTGGCGGCGGGGGCTTGCATCCACGTGCTCACGGACGACATCCGTCTGGACGTGGGGGCCTTGCTGGCGTTCTACGCCGAGCACGGCATCACCCACGCCTTCCTCCCGACGGTGATGGTGCCAGACTTCGTCGGAAGGTCCGCACACCAGAAGCTGGCCCTGCGCTACCTCTTCACCGGGGGCGAGAAGCTCCATCCGGTGGAGACCGAGGGACTCTCCTACACCCTGGTGGACTATTACGGACCGACGGAGACCACCATCTTCGTCACCCACCGGGTGGTGGAGAGCAGGCGCCTGAACCGGCCCGCCTCCATCGGGACGCCCGTCGCCGGCGCCGAGGTCTTCATCCTGGATGAGCGACTGGAGGTGGTGCCTTGGGGGGAGGCGGGGGAGTTGTGCATCGCGGGTGACTGCCTGGGGCGCGGCTATCTCGGAGATGCCGCGCTGACGGCCGAGCGCTTCGTCACGCCGCCTTCGCTCGGTGGCCGCGTCTATCGCACGGGGGACCTGGCGCGTGGGCTGCCGGATGGGAGCATCCAGTTCCTCGGGCGACAGGATGAGCAGATCAAGATTCGCGGCAATCGCGTGGAGATGGGCGAGGTGGAGTCCGTCCTCATGCGCGGCCCGGCGCTCAAGGCCGCCGCGGTACTGGTCGATGACTCCGCGGGTCCCTCCAACAAGCGACTGGTGGCGTTCGTCTCGCCGCGTGACACCCAGGTCCCCACCTCGACGCTCATCGCGAGCCTGAGGGCGGCGCTGCGCGTGGAGCTGCCCGACTTCATGCTGCCTGGCCAGTACCTCTGTCTGGCCTCGCTCCCCACCACCGCCAATGGCAAGACGGACAAGCAGGCCCTGCGGGAGATGCTGCGGACCTCCACGGTGCGGACGCAGGGCGAGGAGGCGTTCTCCGGCGAACTGGAGAAGAGCCTCGCCAGCGCCTGGACGGAGGTCCTCGGCCACTCCGGGTTCACGGCGGACGACAGCTTCTTCGAGGTGGGAGGGCACTCGTTGCTGGCCTCCACGCTCGCCGCCAGCGTCTCCCGTCGTCTCGGGCTGAAGGCCTACATTCGTGATGTCTACGAGCACAGGACCGTTCGGAAGCTCGCCTCGGCGCTGGAGCCGCGAGCCGCGCACGGGGGCGCGATGCATGACCCGGAGCCCCTGCGCGCGCTCCGGGAGGATGTCTGGCTCCTGCCCGGCACGGACTTCTCCTCGGGCTTCGACCCCGGGCGGCTCGCGCGGCCGCGGCACATCCTGCTCACGGGGGCCACGGGCTTCGTGGGCGTCCACCTGCTGTCGGAGTTGCTCTCGCGCAACGACGCCGACGTCCATTGTCTGGTGCGCGATGTCAGCGACGCGCTGGGACGCGCGCGGCTGCGACAGGTGGTCGACCACTATCAGGTGCCGCTGAGCGAGCGTGACTGGGAGCGGGTGCGGGTCCATGCCGGAGACATCGCCGCGCCCCGCTTCGGGATGTCCGAGGAGGACTACCGCCAGCTGTCCGCGTCGGTGGACGTCATCTATCACTCGGCTGGCGCGGTGAACTTCATCGAGCCCTACTCCCAGATGAAGCGCGACAACGTCGAGGGCGTGCGGCAGGTGATTGCCTTCGCCGGCCATCAGCGGGTCAAGGCGCTGATGCTGTTCTCGACGCTCTCCATCCACAGCTGGGGCAACCGGCTCACCGGCAAGAAGGTGATGCGGGAGACGGACGACATCGACCAGAACCTCCCCGCCGTCATCTCCGACATCGGCTACGCGAGCAGCAAGTGGGTGATGGAGAAGATCGCCGACCTCGCGCAGTCGCAGGGCCTGCCCTTGATGACGTTCCGTCTGGGCTACGCGACGTTGCACAGCCGCACGGGCGCCTTCGCCAGCTACCAGTGGTGGGGACGGCTGGTCAGCACCTGCCTCATCCTGGATGCCGTCCCGGACCTGCGGGGGCTGCACGAGGGGTTGACCACGGTGGACTACATGACGTCGGCGATCGCCGTGATTGCCCGCGACCCGAAGGGGCTGGGCAAGAAGTTCCACGTCGCGCCCGCCCCGGAGCACGACCTGACGCTCCTGGAGTTCTTCGAGCGGGTGGGAAAGTCCCTGGGACGTCCCCTGCCGGTGGTGCCGTTCAAGGAATGGGTCTCCCTGTGGGACACGGACCCCGAGGCGCCCATCTTCCCGTTGCTGAGCATCTTCAGGGACCCGTTGAGTGGGGGACAGGCGATGGTGGAGCTGTACCAGGACAACTACGTCTGGGATTGCACCCACGTGCGCCAGCACCTGGCCGGCTCGGGGATTCAGGAGCCCACCTTCACCCCCGAACTGCTCGGCTTCTACCTGGACAAGGTGCGCGGCAGCCCGGGGATGATGTCCTGGCGTCCCAAGCAGCGGTGGAAGGCGGCGGGCTGAGGCCGTTGCTCGAACCCGCACGTCCCTTGGCGCTATAAGTGGCGGCGGAGGTGCTGCCATGGCCGCGCCCGAGCCGAAGCGAGTGGTGGGGAGGGGGCGGGGGCTCCCTCCTCTGGTGCCCGTGTCGAGGGACACGGCGCCTCCGCTGTCCTTCGCCCAGCAGCGCCTGTGGTTCCTCTCTCAGGTGGACGCGGGAGGCTTCTCCTACAACGTGCCCTTCTTCGCGCGGCTCCAGGGGCGCCTGGATGTCCCGGCGCTGGAGCGCGCGTTGTCGGACCTGGTGCGACGGCACGAGTCCTTGCGCACCACGTTCGGCGAGGAGGCGGGGCGGCCGGTGCAGCACATCCTGCCAGACGTCGCGGTGACGCTGCGGGTGGCGCAGGTCGCCGACGAGGCCGAGGCACGGCGCGAAGCGGAGGCGGAGGCGCGGCGCCCGTTCGACCTGGGCACGGGGCCGATGCTGCGCGCCCGGCTGCTGCGCGTGGCGGAAGACGACCACGTGTTGCTCCTGATGCTGCATCACATCTCCTGCGACGGATGGTCGCTGGGCGTGCTGGAGCGCGACCTGCGGGAGCTTTACGCGGCCCACACCGAAGGGCGCGCGCCCGTGTTGCCCGCGCTGCCCATCCAGTACGCGGACCACGCGGTGTGGCAGCGCGACTGGCTGAAGGGGGAGCTGCTGGATGAGCAGCTCGCGTGGTGGACGGAGCTGCTGACGGGAGCCGCTCCCTCGCTGGAGCTTCCCCTGGACCGGCCCCGACCTCCCGTGCAGACCTTCCTGGGCGCCACCGTGGCGGTGCCGCTGTCTCCATCGCTCTCCCAGGCGGTGAAGGCCCTGGGGCGCGCCGAGAGCGTGACGCCGTTCATGCTGCTGCTCGCGTGCTTCCAGGTGTTGATGTCGCGCTACAGCGGACAGCGTGACGTGGTGGTGGGGACGCCCATCTCGGGACGCAACCGGCGCGAGCTGGAGAACCTCATCGGGTTCTTCGTCAACACGCTCGCGCCCCGTGTGGACGTGGACCCGGAGGAGTCCTTCCGTTCGCTCCTGGGCCGGGTGCGGCAGGTGTGTCTGGGCGCCTATGCGCGACAGGACGTCCCGTTCGAGACGCTGGTGGAGGCGCTGCGCCCGCCGCGTGACTTGAGTCGCTCGCCGCTGTTCCAGGTGATGTTCGTCATCCAGGGGCCGCGCTCGCTGCCGTCGTTGCCGGGGTTGGTGGAGCAGGAGGTGTCCTTCGACTCCGGCATGTCGAAGTTCGACCTCATCTGCTTCCTGCGCGAGACGCCCGAGGGCTGGGTGGGCTTCTGGGAGTACAACACCGCGCTGTTCGACGCGGCGACGGCGCGGAGGATGGCGGGGCACTACGTGACGCTGCTGGAGGGACTGGTGGCTGACCCGAGCGTGCGCGTCGGTGATGCGCCGCTGCTCGCGGAATCGGAGCGGCGGCAGCTGCTGCGCGAGTGGAGTGGGCGCGAGACACCGGACGCTGTCGCGGGGCTGATGCACGCGTGGGTCGAGGCCCAGGTGGCGCGCTCGCCTGACGCCGTGGCGGTGACGGATGGCGTGGCCTCGCTGACGTACGCGGAGCTGGAGCAGCGCGCGAATCAGCTCGCGCATCACCTGCTCGCGTTGGGGGTGAAGCCTGGGAGCACGGTGGGCCTGTGCCTGGAGCGCGGCGACCTGGAGATGCCGGTGGCGGTGCTGGCCACGCTGAAGGCGGGCGCGGCGTTCCTTCCCCTGGACCCGAGCTATCCGGCCCAGCGGCTGGCGCAGATGCTGGAGGACACGGGCGCGCCGGTGGTGCTGGTGCAGGGAGAGCTCGGCCGCGCGCTGCCCGAGCATCCGGGGACGAGGCGGGTGCGCCTGGAGGACGAGGCCGCGCGAATCCGGACGAGGCCCGTGCACGCTCCGGCGCTGTCCCTGTCTCCCGAGACGCCCTGCTACTTCGTCTACACGTCGGGGAGCACGGGGCGTCCCAAGGGCATCCTCATGTCCCATCGCGCGGTGGGGAACATGCTGCGGTGGCTGCTCGCGCGCACCGTGGACCCGGGTGCGACGACGCTGCAGTTCGCGTCGCTGAACTTCGATGTGTCGTTCCAGGAGCTGTTCGGCACGTGGTGTCTGGGCGGCACGGTGTTGCTGGTGGGGGAGGCGGAGCGCAAGGACCCGGTGGCGCTGCTCGGGCGCATGGTGGCGCACGGAGTGGGGCGCTTGTATCTGCCCTTCGTGGCGCTCCAGGCGCTGTGCGAGGTGGCGCAGCATGAAGCGGAGCTGCCGCCCCTGCGCGAGGTGGTGACGGCGGGTGAGCAGTTGCAGGTGACGCCCGCGCTGGTGTCCTTCTTCGAGCGACTGCCGGGCTGCGTGCTGGAGAACCAGTATGGCCCGTCGGAGGCGCACGTCGTCACGGCCTGGAGGGCGCGTGGCCCGCCGTCGACCTGGCCCGCGTTGCCTCCCGTGGGGACGCCCATCTCCAACGTGAAGGTGTACGTGCTGGATGAGCGGGGCGCGCCGAGCCCCGTGGGCGTGGTGGGGGAGGTTTACGTCGGCGGCGCGAGCCTCGCGCACGGGTACTGGGGCAGGGCGGAGCTGACCGCGGAGCGCTTCATCCCGGATGCGCTGAGCGAGGTGCCGGGGGCGCGGCTGTATCGCACGGGCGACAAGGCGCGGTGGCTCGGCGACGGGAACCTGGAGTTCCTGGGGCGCGTGGACGGACAGGTGAAGGTGCGTGGCTTCCGTGTGGAGTTGGGTGAGGTGGAGGTGGCGCTGAAGGCGCTGCCGGGTGTGAGGGACGCGGTGGTGGTGGCGAGACAGGAGGAGGGCGGCGAGAAGCGACTGGTGGGCTACGTGGTGCACGAGGCGCCGTGTGACGTGGAGGTGCTGCGCGGGCGCCTCGAAGCACGGTTGCCGGAGTATCTGGTGCCGAGTGTGCTCGTGCGCCTGGACACACTGCCCCTGGCTCCCACGGGTAAGGTGGACCGCAAGGCGCTGCCCGCTCCGGGCTCGTTCCAACGCGTGGCTCGCGAAGGACACCAGGAACCTCGCGACGCACTGGAGCGCGCGCTGGTGGGCGTGTGGGAAGAGGTGCTGGGCGTCCGCCCTGTCGGCGTGACGGAGGACTTCTTCGCGCTGGGAGGTCACTCGCTGATGGCCATCCGGTTGCTCGCGCGCATCCGTGGCGTCGTGGGCAGGAGCCTGCCGGTGGCCGCGCTCTTCCAGCGCGCGACGGTGGAGCACGTGGCCTCGGTGCTGCGACGTGAGTCGTCGTCCTGGACGCCGCTGGTGCGACTGACCGAGGGACGTGGACGTCGGCCCTTCTTCTGCGTGCATCCGGTGGGCGGCACGGTGCTGAGCTACACGGAGCTCGCGAAGCACTTGGGGCCGGAGCAGCCGTTCCACGGGCTCGAGTCACGCGGGCTCGATGGTGAAGCGCCGCCCTGCGAGAGCATCCCCGAGATGGCGAGCCTCTACCTCGCGGCGATGCGAGACGTGCAGCCGCACGGGCCCTATCGGCTCGGAGGCTGGTCGATGGGCGCCAGCATCGCGTGGGAGATGGCGCACCAGCTCGAGGGGCGAGGAGAGCGAGTGGAGGTGCTCGCGCTCATCGACGGCTTCGTGCGCCCGTACGACGGGGAAGGCTCCGCGCCAGGGCACGATGAGGCACAGCGCTTCGGTGAGCTGTTCCAGCTCGACCTGCTGCGCGCGATGGGACACGGTGAAGCGGCGCAGAGCGCCGAGACACCCGAGGCGCTGCTGCGCATCCTGGAGACCCACGCTCGCGAGCAGGGGAGTGGCGTCACACCGTCACTGAGTGCCCTGCGCCGCGTCTTCGAGGTGAACCTGTTGGCCGCGTGGCGCTACGTGCCCAAGCCCTACTCAGGGCCTGTCGTCTCCATCGAAGCGACGGGCACGCGCCGTGTTCACGGCTGGGAGCAGGTGGCGACAGGCGCGCTCACCGTGCACGCGATTGAAGGAGACCACTACTCCATCCTGCGCGCCCCCGACGTGGGACAGGTGGCGTCAGTCCTTCGGGGCTACCTGGACGAGGTCGAAGACAGTCCGTAGCCGGAGCGCCTGGCGCCGCGACGCAGCCACCACACGAGCAACGGACCGAGAGTGATGACAAGGAAGAGGCTGAAGTAGAGGAACATCTCCCCGGAGCTGGGGTAGTCGCAGTGAGCAATCGTGAACTGCATGCTTCCCCCCTCGTTCACAGACGACCTCAGTAGCGCCGGGCGCTCGCCTCGGGGGCGGCGCCACGGATGCGCCAGACCGTCAGGCGCTGCGAGTTGGTGTGGCTCACCACCATGCCGTCCTGCTGCATCTGCTCCAGCAAACGGTGGGTCTTCAGTCGGTCCAGCCCCACGGCCTTCGCCAGCACGTCACCCGGCAGTCCGGTGATGTTGCTGCGCAGCTCGTTGACGATGGCCTTCTTGAACTCGCTCTTCTGCAGGCCGTCCAGGTCCTGCGTCCTCCACGCCTGGAGGATGCCCGCGGCGATGAGCACCAGCGTCAGTATCGCCACCAGCGGGTAGATGATGTGGCTGTTCTGCTCCAAAATCTCGAAGTACTTCGGAGACATGGAGGAGACGGGACGGGTGTAGTCCGGCACCGCCTGGGCGAGCAGGACCGACGACAAGGTGGACGCGAGGGAGATGGACACGGCCCCCCGACTCTAGGGGGAGCCATGCCACCTCGCAACCCGCACGCCGCGTCAGACGATGCCCATCGACTCGGACGCCCCTTCTGCGAACAGCGTGGTGTCCGCCTTCGCCAGGAGCGTCTGCAGCCCGTCGCGCGTCTGGGCGCTGATGGCCACCCCGCCCCGCGAGCGAAGCAGCGACTCCACCTCCTCCGCGGAGAGCAGGTCCGCCTTGTTCCACACCATCAACCGGGGCTTCTCCATCAACCCCAGCGACGACAGGATCTTCTCCACCGCCTCCACCTGGTCGTCGCGCGCCGGGTCGCCCGCGTCCACCACGTGCAGCAGGAGGCTCGCGTCGTACAGCTCCTCCAGCGTCGCGCGGAAGGCCGCCACCAGGTCCTTGGGCAGGTCCCGGATGAAGCCCACCGTGTCGGTGATGATGACCTCGCGCTCCTGCGGGAAGCGCAGCCTGCGGCTGGTCGGGTCCAGCGTGGCGAACAGCTTGTTCTCCGCCAGCACCTGCGCGTTCGTGATCGCGTTGAGCAACGTGGACTTGCCCGCGTTGGTGTACCCGACGATGGAGATGACCGGCAGCTCGCGGCGGTTTCGCTGCGCCCGCCGCACGCTGCGCTCCCGGCCAATCGTGTCGATGCGCTTCTCCAGATGCGTGATTCGCTCGCGCACCCGGCGTCGGTCGATTTCCAGCTTCGTCTCACCGGGGCCGCGCCCGCCGATGCCGCCCGCGAGCCGGCTGAGCGAGTCATCGCTCTGCACCAACCGCGGCAGCCGGTACTTCAGCTGCGCCAGCTCCACCTGGAGCTTGCCCTCGGCGCTCTGCGCGCGCTGCGCGAAGATGTCGAGGATGAGCTGGGTGCGGTCCAGGACCTTGAGGCTGGTGGCCTCGCCGATGTGGCGCCCCTGCGAGGGGGTGAGGTCCTTGTCGAAGATGAGCAGGTCCACCATGGACTGCATCGAGCGCAGGTTCAGGTCCTCCAGCTTGCCCCGCCCGATGAGGTAGCGAGGGTCCGCCTCGCGCTTCACCTGGAGCACGCTGTCCACCACCTCCACGCCCGCGGTGCGCGCCAGCTCCCTGAGCTCCGCGAGGCTCGCCTCCGCCTGCGCCCGGTTGCCGTCCAGGCACACCGCCACGAGGATGGCCTTCTCCCGCCCACTCACCGCGCGCGCCGCCGCCTTGCGGTTGAACTCCTCCTCCAGCGCGTCCAGCGTGTCGATGAGGTCCGGCTGCTCCAGGTGCACGGAGGGCAGGGTGGTGACCTGCCAGAACTCACCCGTGCCGTTCTCCGGCACGAGGTGGGCGTAGTGCAGCACGCCCGGCAGCCCCTCCTGTCCCACGCCCACCGCAGCCACGCAGTCCAGGCGCAACAGCGCCAGGTCCGTCAGGTCGTCCTTGGTGAGCGGCTCGCTCTTGAGGTGCGTGTGCACCAGCCGCAGGCCACGCAGACGCACCTGGCCCGCACGCGCGCGGCCGATGTCCGGCAGCTCCAGCTTGTGAGCATTGCCCACCACCACGTGCTCGATTTCCCCCTTGCGGTTGATGAGCACGCCCACCTGTCGGTTCGTCTCGTGGGACAGCTCGGTGAGGTGGCGGGCGAGCTCGGGCGACACGATTTCGTGAGGCGACACGCGCCGGCGGAAGGTGTTCCGCAGCCGGTGTTGCTCGTTCGCCTTGAGGCCCAGGGTGTTGCCGTAGATTTCCTTCAAACGCTTGCTCTCCTGACGGAAGCCGGCTGACCCCGTCCTTCCCGGCACTTTATACGGCGCCCCAACGATGTGGCTGACACGCCCCTCCGGCCCGGGTTGCCGGAACCGTAGTGAACACACGGCCCTTGCGCCCTGTTTCCTTTTCCGTCCTACGCTCGCGGACGTGACTCACTCGGGACGTAACGCCCTGCGCGCCGCGAAGCGCGTGGTGGTGAAGATCGGCACCAACGCCCTCACGCACGCCACCGGCCGCTTCAACCGCGAGCACTTCGTGGCGCTGGGGGAGGACCTGCTGTGGGCGGCCCAGGGCCGCGAGCTGGTGGTGGTGTCCAGCGGCGCCATCGCCCTGGGCATGGAGCGGCTGGGCCTGGGCTCTCGCCCTCGCGACATCCCGGGCAAGCAGGCGTGCGCCGCGGTGGGACAGAGCCGGCTGATGCAGGCGTACGAGGACGTCTTCGGCGCCCAGGGACAGGCGGTGGCCCAGGTGCTGCTCACCCACGAGGACATGCGGGACCGGCGGCGCTACCTCAACGTGAAGCACACCCTGGAGCGCCTGTTGTCCGCGTCCGTGGTGCCCGTCATCAACGAGAACGACACCGTCTCCGTGGACGAGCTGAAGTTCGGTGACAACGACACGCTGGCGGGCCTGGTGGCCGGCGTGGTGGAGGCCGACGCGCTGGTGCTGCTCTCCGACGTGGAGGGCCTGTTCACCGCGGACCCCCGCCGCGACGCGGGCGCGCGCCTGCTGGACACCGTGGAGGAGGTCACCTCCGACGTCCTCGCGCTCGCGGGGGGCACCTCCAGCGGCGTGGGCACCGGCGGCATGGCGACCAAGGTCCGCGCCGCCGCGAGCGCCGCCGAGCAGGGCATCCGGGGCGTCATCACCTCGGGCGCCTTGCCCGGCCGGCTGCGCGCCGTGCTGGAGGGTGAGCCCGTGGGCACCCTCTTCGAGCCCACCGGCGCGCGCCGGGGCTCCCGCGCCGCATGGATTGCCCATGCGCTGCGGCCCCTGGGCACACTCACCGTGGATGCCGGCGCGCGCGAGGCCATCGTCCACGGCAAGCGCAGCCTCCTGCCCAGCGGCGTGAAGCAGGTGACGGGCGACTTCGACCGGGGCGACCCGGTGGACCTGGCGGACGCGTCCGGCGAGGTGTTCGCGCGGGGGCTGGCGTCCTACGGCGCGGACGAGCTGCGGCGCATCGCCGGACGGCGCACGTCGGACATCGAGTCCGTGTTGGGGTACCGCTACCTGGATGAGGCCGTGCACCGCGACGACCTGGCGGTGCTGTAGCCGGCGTGGATCAGATGGAGCAGGAGGTGCCGCTCTTGCCGCCGTCGGTGCCCAGCTGCATGAGGGCTCGGAACTCGGGCGAGTCCACCTTCATCAGGAGCAGCGACACTTCCAGCTCGCCCGGCACGCGGCCGAGCTGCAGCTTGCGCTGCTGGCCGTGGAGCAGCGCCAGCTCCGAGTGGCCCTTGGCCTCCGGCAGCAGCAGGTCCAGCTGGAGGAGGAAGGACTCGCCCTCGGCGCGCGGCATCAGCACCAGTCGGTAGTCCGCCGTGGCGGCGCCCGGGCGACGGCGCTCGGCGCGCAGCGTGCGGCCCGTCTCTCCGAGCAGCTTGGGCTGGGCCACGAGCCGCCCGTCGCGCCAGACCTCCACGGCGAAATAGAGGGGCTCGGCTTCAGCGGAGGCAGGCATCATCCCGCAGAACAACCCCACCAGCAGTGCCAGCCCGGCGACCACGTCACGGAAGGTGCGGTTCATGGAGAGGTCCCTTCTGAAGCTGGCGCAGGAATATCCCAAGTCGCGCCCATAGTGCGAGCCCTCCTTGGCGGGTTCAACCTTCCCACCTGTGTCGCAACCATCACACAATTAATTACCTGCTTGCCTGTTCAGTCCTGGCTGGCTATCTGGCCTGGACGCGTGCGGGCCGGGCCGTTGTTTTCCTCCTGTCACGTGCCCCTTCCTTGACCCCCTGGGGTCCGCCCGGCATCGTCGCCGACCTTCCCGAATGGACCGCACCGAACGCATCCTCGACCTCGTGGCCCTCTTGCTCGACGCGCGCGAGCCCATCTCCTGGGCCGAGCTGCGCGAGCACTTCCCCGCTGATTACGGAGGCTCGGACGACGCCGCCGAGCGCAAGTTCGAGCGCGACAAGGCGGAGCTGGTGGAGCTGGGCTTCCCGCTCACCTACGTCCAGGGAGACGACGAGCGCCGCGACGGCTACATCGTCGACCGCGACGCCTACTACCTCCCGGAGGCGGACCTCACCAAGGAGGAGCTGGCCGTGCTCTACGCCGCCGGCTCCGCCGCGCTCACGTCCGGCGCCTTCCCCGGCCGCGATGACCTGGCGCACGCCCTGCGCAAGATTGGCTTCTTCGCCGGCCAGTCGCTGCCCACGCCCAGGGTCCGCATGGAGCTGGGCGCGGTGCAGGAGGGACAGGAGAAGGAGATCTCCGCCCGCCTGGAGCAGCTCTGGGACGCGTGCGCCGCGCGCAAGTGGGTGGAGATTTCCTACGCCAGCCCCAAGCACCCCCACGCCACCCAGCGCCGCGTGGACCCGTATGGCCTGGCGCTCCGGCGCGGCGTGTGGACGCTGGTGGGCCACTGCCAGTTGCGCGGCGGCCTGCGCACCTTCCATGTCCACCGCGTGCGCGAGCTGAAGGTGAACACCGCGCGCCCGCGCACCCCGGACTTCCAGGTGCCGGAGGACTTCTCGCTCGACAACCACGTGGCGTACTTCCCGTGGCAGCACCGCTTCCACGAGCCGCAGGAGGTGGTGCTGCGGCTGTCGGGCGCGCTGGCCTCGCGCGCCTCGGGCCTGTTCCCCGGCGCCGTGCTGGAGCAGGTGGCCGAAGGGGGCATCACCCGGGCCCACCTCAAGGTGAGCTTCCTGGATGGCCTGGTGCGCTTCTGCCTGTCGCTGGGGGCGGACTGCGTGGTGGAGGGACCCGAGAGCGCCTGTGCCCGCCTGCGGGAGATGGCCGCGCGCGTGGCCAACCGCCACGCGGACGCGCAGGAAGACAAGGTGAGCGCATGAGCAACGTCCACGAGCGGCTCCGCCGCCTGCTGTTCCTCGTCCCCTACGTGTCCAAGAACCCCGGCGTCACGGTGGAGGCGCTCGCGCGCGCCCTCAACGTCAGCCGGGAGGACCTGCTGGAGGAGCTGGACCTGCTCACGTGCGTGGGCCGGCCGCCCTTCAACCCGGACGACTACATCGACATCTACGTGGACAACGACCGCGTCTACGTGGACCTGGACCAGCGCCTGTTCGCGCCGCCCCGGCTGACGGCCGGGGAGGCCGCGGCCCTGGCCGCCGCGGCGGAGCTGCTCCGGCCGGCCTCCGGGGACGCGCTGCAGAGCGCCCTGCAGAAGCTGGAGCGCGTGCTGCCGCCCCAGGTGCGCGAGCGCTACCGGGAGATGTACCGGAAGATCGACGCCTCCGCCGAGGCGCCCCAGGCCCTGGGGCCGCTCACCCGTGCGATTCTCGAGCGGCGAGAAGTCACCTTCGGATATGCCAGCCCCGGACGCCCCGCCGAGCCCCGCAGGGTGCGCCCGTACGAACTGCTCAGTCACCGGGGGCAGTGGTATCTGCAGGGCTTCTGCCACACCCGGCAGGACGCCCGACTGTTCCGGCTGGACCGGATGGAGGACCTGGCCGTCACCGACACCCCCTTCCTCCCCCCGCCCGATGCCCGGGCGGATGTCCCCAATCCCGCCCGGAGCCGCTCCGAGGCGTCCGTCCGCGTGCGCTTCTCGCCCGTGGCGGCGCCCTACGTGAAGGAGCGCTTCGGCCAGGACGCCCGCCCGCTCGCTGACGGGGGCGTGGAGGTCCTGGTGGCCGGCGACAGCGAGCGCTGGCTCACGCAGTGGGTGCTGTCCTTCGGGGGCGAGGCGGAGGTGATGGAACCCGTCTCCGCGCGAGCCGCCGTTGCCCGAGCGGCGCGAGCCTCGATAGGATTGTAGAGCCCCATGCCTTTCCAGCTGACGATCTCCGAGGGAAAAGACGCCGGCAAGGAGTTCGTCTTCGACCAGGACTCCGTGCTCATCGGTCGTACGTCCGAATGCGACGTCGTGCTGTACGACCCAGGTGTCTCCCGCCGCCACTGCCGCCTGTTCCTCGACGGTGACGCCTACAGCGTCGAGGACCAGGGCAGCGCCAATGGCACCCTGCTCAATGGCACCTCCGTGCAGACGCAGGCCCTGGAGGACGGCGACAAGCTGACCCTGGGGCCGGTGACGTTCGTCTTCACGCTGATGACGGCCGACGCCGCCACCGGCGAGGAGGAGATACCCGCCGGCGCCGAGGACGGCGCGAACAGCACGCGCATCGTGTCCGTGGACGCGCTCAAGCGTCAGCGCAACAAGGGCGTGGCCCTGGCCCCCGAGGGCGCCGACGAGCAGTCCCTGGCGGAGATGCGCCAGGGCGCCACGCGCAACAACCTCCGGGCCCTGCGTCCGGCCGGCCAGAGTGGCGCGCGCGCCGCGCTGCCCGCGTCGGCGGAGGCCCCCGCGGCCATCGAGCGCGCCGCGTCCTCCGCCCCCGCGCGCGCCCGTCCCGGCACCGGGGCTTCAGCGCCCGTGCGCTCCAGGCCGACCTCCAACGCGGGCGCCGCCAGCGGCCTGTCCGCCGCCGAGCGCGCCCGCATCCGCCGCGAGTCGCCGGGCCTGGTCGCCAGCGCGAAGCTGTTCTGGGCGGACGCCACCAACATGGTGCGCGGCGGCATCATCGGCGGCGCCGTGGTGCTGGTGCTGGGCATCTTCGGCCTCCTGTACTGGCTGGTGCTCAGCGGCGTGGACACGGGCCCCGTGGGCGAGGAGCCCGCGATGCTCACCGGGCAGCCCATCCGCGACTCGTTCGGCCTGGGGCCGGACGTGACGTGGAACCGCCCGGACATGAAGATCTTCGAGTGGGAGTACACCGCCGCCACCCGCGCGGTGGTCATCCTCCACTACCAGGCGCAGGGCATCTCCAAGGACGAGGTGATGGTGAGCGTCAACGGCGTGGACGTGGGCAAGGTGCCCCCGGACACGCTGGCCAGCCAGGACCGCTCCCTGGAGCTGATGATTCCCGCCCAGCACCTGAAGAAGGGCGAGCCCAACCGCATCGTCTTCGACAACACGAAGAACCCGCCGGGTGAGGACCCCTGGCGCATCTGGAACGTGTGGGTGGAGCGCGCGCTCCTGCCGGACCTGCTCCCCGAGGAGCTGGTGCGCCAGGCCAGCGAGTCCTACAAGCGCGGCCGCAAGAACAGCGACACGCCGGACATCGGCGCGCGCAACCGCTACGAGGCCTGGAAGGGCTTCCGCGAGGCGTGGCTGATGCTGGAGGCCCACCCGGAGCCCAAGCCGGACCTCTACTACGAGGCCCGCGAGCGCATGCAGACCGCGCAGCAGGAGCTGGACCGCACCTGCGCCAAGCTCCTGCTCGAGGTGGAGAAGTACTACAACCAGGGCAACTACAAGGGCGCCGCCGCCACCCTGGACCACGTGAAGCAGTACTTCCCCGAGTACGACCAGCCGTGTGCCACGCGCGCCGAGAACAAGCGCGCCGAGTACGGGCTGTAGTCGTCGCGGGTTTTCGCCGGGATGCACCGTCCTGCACAGGACGGTGCATCACCCCGAGGGGCCGTCCGCGAGGCCCGTCGGGTTGCCGGCGCGAGGGGCCGTCCGCACCGTAAGGTCGCCATGCGCGACCTGGAGGTCATGAGCGAGAGGACGGGTGTCTCGGGTGAGGAGCCGCCCGAGGCCGGCTGTTCCCAGGGCCCCCTGCCGGAGCAGGCGCCCGTCTGGAGCCCTGGTGTCTCCAGCCTCCTGCTGGCGCGCTACTACCTGCCGCGCGGCCACTCGGTGGTCCGGGGCAACGCGTGCGAGCTGCTCCGCGACGGCGTGGAGGCCTATCCGGCGATGCTGGACGCCATCCGCCGGGCGCGGCGCTACATCCGCCTGGAGACGTACATGTTCATCACCGACGCCGTCGGTGAGCTGTTCGGCCAGGCGCTCGCGGAGGCGGCCGAGCGGGGCGTGCACGTGAAGGTGCTCTACGACGCGGTGGGCTCGTGGACCAGCCGCAAGTCGTACTTCGACACCCTGCGCCAGCGCGGCGTGGACATCCGCCCCTTCAAGCCCTTCAACCTGTCGCGCGGCTGGCGCCACCTGCTGCGCCGGGACCACCGGAAGATCCTCATCGTCGACGGGGAGGTGGCCTTCACCGGGGGCGTCAACATCTCCGCGCACTGGGCGCCGGCGGGGGAGGGCGGCGGCTGGCGCGATGACGTGCTGCGCATCGAGGGGCCCGCGGTGCACGCGCTGGAGCGCCGCTTCCTCGCCACGTGGAGGATGATGTTCCAGGACCGCTTCCACCGCTGGGCCACGGGCCTGGGGCGGCTGCGGCGCCGGCGCGGCGGGGGCGCGCGGGGCCAGGTGGGGCTGGCGGTGCTGTCCAGCCGCCGCAGCATCCACCGGGCGTACCTGCACGCCATCCAGCGCTCGCGCAAGAGCGTGCTCATCGCCGCGGCCTACTTCGTGCCGGACCGGCGGCTCGTCGCCGCGCTGCGCGACGCGGCCCGGCGGGGCGTGGAGGTGAGCCTCTTGCTCAACGCCCGCTCGGACCACCCCCTCCTCGAGTTCGTCACCCGCGCCTTCTACGAGAAGCTCCTGGGCGCGGGCGTGCGCATCTTCGAGTGGCAGCGCGGCGTGCTCCACGCCAAGACGGCCGTCGTGGACGGGGCCTGGGGTACCCTGGGCTCGTTCAACCTGGAGCGGCTGAGCCTGGCCTTCAACCACGAGGTCAACGCCGTCTTCGCCGACCCGCGCCTGGGCCGGCAGCTGGAGGAGTCCTTCCGGACGGACTGCGGCGACTGCCGCGAGGTGACGCTGGCGGAGTTCCGCCGCCGGCCCCTGTGGCGCAAGCTGCTGGAGCGCGCCCTGTACGCCCTGCGCAAGGTGCTCTGAGGGCCCGCCCCGGGGTTGTCCTGGGGCTGCCCCGCCGTGACGCAAGAGGTGTCGCGGACGACATTCCCCCAGCGGGACGCATGGTTCCGATGAGCGGGGCTGGACCCTTGCTGGGTCAACCGTCCATCGCCGGATGCGTGTGCAGGAACCCTTTGCAACGCGTCAAAGGCGAGCCTAGAAGTCCCCACATCCTGCGCACGGAAGGGCACCGCACATGACCGACAGTTTCGGCACGAAGTCCAAGCTCCAGGTGGGCTCGGCCACCTATGACTACTTCAGCCTGAGCAAGCTGGCCAAGGCCCACCCGTCGGTGGACCGCCTGCCCTTCTCGCTGAAGGTGCTGCTGGAGAACCTGCTGCGCAACGAGGACGGGCGCGTCGTCAAGCGCGAGCACGTGGAGAAGATGCTCGCGTGGGACCCCAAGGCCACCCCGGACGTGGAGATCTCCTTCCACCCGGCGCGCGTGCTGCTGCAGGACTTCACCGGCGTCCCCGCCGTCGTGGACCTGGCCGCCATGCGTGAGGCGCTCGCCTCCATGGGCGGCGACCCGTCGAAGATCAACCCGCGCAACCCCGCCGACCTGGTCATCGACCACTCGGTGCAGATCGACTCCTTCGCGACGACGGCGGCCTTCAAGGAGAACGCGGAGCTGGAGTTCGAGCGCAACCGCGAGCGCTACGCCTTCCTGCGCTGGGGCCAGAGCGCGTTCAAGGGCTTTGGCGTCGTCCCGCCGGACATCGGCATCTGCCACCAGGTGAACCTGGAGTTCCTGGCGCAGGTGACGTTCCGCCAGGGCAGCACCGTGTACCCGGACACGCTGGTGGGCACCGACAGCCACACCACGATGATCAACGGCCTGGGCGTGGTGGGCTGGGGTGTGGGCGGCATCGAGGCGGAGGCCGCGCTGCTCGGCCAGCCGATTACCATGCTCATCCCCCAGGTGGTGGGCTTCAAGCTCACCGGCCAGCTGCCCGCGGGCGCCACGGCGACGGACCTGGTCCTCACCGTCACGCAGATGCTCCGCAAGAAGGGCGTGGTCGGCAAGTTCGTGGAGTTCTACGGCAGCGGCCTCAAGGGCCTGTCCCTGCCGGACCGCGCGACCATCGCCAACATGGCGCCCGAGTACGGCGCCACCATCGGCTTCTTCCCGGTGGACGAGGAGAGCCTCAACTACCTGCGCTTCACCGGCCGCCCCGAGGCCGTCGTGGCCCTCACGGAGGCGTACGCGAAGGAGCAGGGCCTGTGGCTCAAGGCCGACGCGCAGGACCCCCTCTTCAGCGACACGCTGGAGCTGGACCTGTCCACCGTGGTGCCCAGCCTCGCCGGCCCCAAGCGCCCGCAGGACCGCGTGCCCCTCAAGGACATGAAGTCCGGCTACGAGAAGTCGCTCGTGGAGATGCTCTCCGCCGGCAAGAGCAAGGGCGAGGATGACGAGGGCGGCGGCAAGGCCAAGGCGGCCCCCGCGGCCGAGGTCCCCGCCGAGCGGCTGGCCCAGAGCGTCACCGTGAAGCAGGGCCGCCAGAGCTACCAGCTGGGCCACGGCGCGGTGGTGATTGCGTCGATCACGTCCTGCACCAACACGTCCAACCCGGCGGTGCTGGTGGGCGCGGGCATCCTGGCCAAGAAGGCCGTGGAGAAGGGCCTCAACCCCAAGCCCTGGGTGAAGACCAGCCTGGCGCCGGGCAGCCGCGTCGTCACCGAGTACCTGCGTGACTCCGGCCTGCTGCCGTACCTGGAGGCCGTGGGCTTCCACGTGGTGGGCTACGGCTGCACCACCTGCATCGGCAACTCGGGTCCGCTGACGGAGCCCGTCGCCAACGCCGTCGTCGAGGGCGACCTCGTGGTGGCCGCGGTGCTCTCCGGCAACCGCAACTTCGAGGGCCGCATCAACCCGCACGTGCGCATGAACTACCTGGCGAGCCCCCCGCTCGTGGTGGCGTACGCGCTGGCGGGCGAGGTGGGGCTGGACCTGGACACGCAGCCCTTGGGCACGGACCCGAACGGCCGCGAGGTGTTCCTCAAGGACATCTGGCCCACCAACGACGAAATCAAGGCGGTCATCCGCGCGTCGGTGAAGCCCGAGCAGTTCCGCAGCCAGTACGCCAACGCCATGGAGGGCGACGCGCTCTGGCAGCAGCTGCCCGTGGGCAAGGGCTCCACGTTCCAGTGGGATGAGAAGTCCACCTACGTGCGCAAGCCGCCCTTCTTCGAGAACCTGCCGAAGGAGCCCAAGGCCACGCAGGACATCAAGGGCGCGCGCGTGCTGGCGCTCCTGGGTGACTCCGTGACGACGGACCACATCTCGCCCGCGGGCAACATCGCCAAGACGAGCCCGGCGGCCAAGTACCTCATGGCCGAGGGCGTGGAGCCCAAGGACTTCAACTCCTACGGCGCGCGCCGCGGCAACCACGAGGTGATGGTGCGCGGCACCTTCGCCAACATCCGCCTGAAGAACCTGCTGGTGCCCGGCGTGGAGGGTGGCGTCACCGTCCACATCCCCACCCGCGAGCGGATGAGCATCTACGACGCGTCCATGAAGTACCAGGCGGACGGCACGCCGCTGGTGGTGCTGGCCGGCGCCGAGTACGGCACGGGCTCCAGCCGTGACTGGGCCGCCAAGGGCACGCAGCTGCTCGGCGTGAAGGCCGTCATCGCCAAGAGCTTCGAGCGCATCCACCGCTCCAACCTCGTCGGCATGGGCGTGCTGCCCCTGCAGTTCGAGGCGGGCCAGGACGCGCAGTCGCTCGGCCTCACCGGCCACGAGGCGTTCGAAATCACCGGAGTCGCGCAGGACCTGGCGCCGCAGAAGAAGCTCACCGTGAAGGCCACGGGCGAGGGCGGCGAGAAGAGCTTCACGGTGGTGTGCCGCATCGACACGCCCAACGAGCTCGACTACTACCGCCACGGCGGCATCCTGCAGTACGTGCTGCGCCAGCTGGCGAAGGCGTAGCGCGCCGCGAAGACGAAGACGAGACGGGCCCCGCTTTCCTCGGCGGGGTGCCGGCTCACACGACGGCCCGGAGTGCCCGCTGCGGCGCTCCGGGCCGTGGTGTCTTCAGAGCTGCTTCAGGCGCGCCCAGGCGGCGCGGTAGCGCGCCAGCCGGTCCATGTCCTTCGCCGTCACCTGGGTGAGGCGGCGCACGTCCATGTTGTCCTCCAGGTCCGCCAGCTTCACCCGGCGCGCCAGCGGGTCCGGGCGCAGCCGCTCGATGAAGGCCTCGTAGGACTCCTCCTGGCGGCGGGTGAGGCCCTCCAGCGCGCGCAGGACGGGCTCCGCGTAGCCCTGCTCGCGCAGGCGCTCAATCGTCCAGGGCGTGTCCTCCACCACGTCGTGGAGGATGGCGACGGTGCGCTCCTCCTCCGTCTCCAGCTTCAGCATCAGCCGCAGCGGGTGCAGGATGTAGGGCTGTCCGGCCTTGTCCCGCTGCCCGCGGTGCGCCTCCACCGCGAGGGCAATCGCGTCTTCGAGCGTGCGCATTCCAGGTGTCCTCCGTGACGGGAGGCCCAGGATGTCGCCGCGGGAGGCCGGGGCGTCGCGCGTGGGTGGGCCCCCTCGCGCGACGCGTCGTCAGTTGCAGTTGCCGGAGCCCGAGCCCGCGGTGCCCTGGGCGCAGTTGGTGCCGCCTCCGCCGTTGTAGCTGAGCAGGCCCTCGAGCGCGAGCTGGGTGGGCGTCTGGGCACCGTCCGCGCGGCGGGGGCGCAGCGTCTCGGAGATGCAGATGGCGCCCACCAGCGCCACCTGGTCGTTGTCCCGCCGCCAGTCGACCGTCAGTGGCGCGAACTCGTCCTCGTTGTCGCGGATGTAGATGTAGACGTCGGGCTTGCCGTCGCCGTCCACGTCCGCGAAGAGCTCCGGGTGGTTGGAGCGCAGGGTCGGGTCGGCGGGGTTGGCCGGGTTCGGGTTGAAGCTGGAGCGCACCGGGTCATAGACGGCAGGCTGGGACAGGTAGGTGTTCCAGCTGGGGTAGTTGCGCCCGAAGTAGCTGCGCGCGAGCTGCAGGCCGCTGTCCGCGCAGCTCTGGCGCTGGCTGGCGCGGCTGCTGGCCACGGCGCGGATGCGCTCGCCGCCCGCGTACATCATCAGGCTGGCCACCAGGCCCAGCAGCACGGTGACGAGCAGGACCACCACCAGCAGCGTGGCCCCGCGAGGGGAGGGAGGGGTGCGCATGGGAATCCTCGGGCTCACAGGTTGGCGGCCGCCAGGTTGGGCAGCTCCATGCGACGGGTGAAGAGGCTGCGGTAGTAGCCGTCCGCGGCCACCGTGGGCGCCCGGACGTTGTTCTCCACGGTGACGGGCTTGTCGTCCGCCAGCACCGCGGAGCTCTGGCTGTTGCGGCGCGGGTTGCGGCCGGTGGCCACCACGCTGATGCGCAGCGTGCGCAGCCCCGACTGATGGTCGGCGCCCTGGCCGTGCCTCCAGGTGTACTGCGCCGGGTCATCCATGCCCGTGGTGTCGAACCCGAAGGCCACCTGGAAGTCCTCCACGTTCTCCTGCACGACGAAGGGCGTCGCCCCGGCCATGTCGGAGAAGGGGCGGCCCAGCGCGTCCGCCACCAGCCGGCCCTCGGTGCGCAGGAGCGACGGGCGCCTGGAGACCGGATGCGGGCCGATGAAGAAGTGCACCAGCCGCACCGGGTACACCAAATCCCCCTTCTGGAAGCCGCCCTTCTCCGGGGCGTTGGAGAAGCCCGGCGTGCCGGACTCGGCGTAGTTCACCCGGCCCGGCACGCCCGGCGTGGACGGGACGATGTTCAGCTCGGAGATGAGCGCCGCGGAGGTCATGTTGCTGACCAGGTGGAGCTGCGGGGCCTTGAGGCTCTGGGTGCAGTTGACCTCGAGCTCGCCGGTGCCGGGGCGCACCACGGACACGGCGGCGCCCGGGGTGACGCAGGGCTCGCCCAGGTAGTCGCGGTCCGGCACGACCAGCCACAGGTCGTCGCTGCCGTCGGCCGTGGTGACGTTGCCGGAGGTGCCCGCGCCGGTGGTGCCGTCGCGTCCGAAGAAGGCGCTGGTGCGCACCGGGACGCCGTTGCGGCGCACCCAGATGCCGTTGGGCGCGCCCGCGCCCGCCTGCCGCACCAGGCTCATGATGGCCTCGCCCGCCAGGCGCGCCGAGTCGTGGCTGTCCGTCGTGTGCTCCGTGTTGTGGACCACGCGGCTGCCGGCCACCATCAGCGCCGCGGCGGCCGCGATGATGATGCTGGTGAGCGCCAGCGCCACCATCGTCTCCAGCAGCGTCATGCCTCGCGTCTTCATTGGACGAACACCTCGCTGTGCGCCTGCGCGCGGGCGGCCGTGTCGCCCTTGCGCACGATGCGGGCCCAGACCGTCACCGGCTGGGCGCCCGGGGGGAGGACTCCGGGGACGGCGGGCTCCCTGGGCAGCCCCTTCGTCACCAGCATCTCCCGGCAGTACGTGCCGTCCGGCAGCGCGGGGGCGTTGCACGGCGTGCCGGCGGGGATGCCCGCCAGGGGCTCCACCGTGCCGTCGGCGGACAGCTTGAAGTAGGCGCCGGAGGAGGGGTCCCCCGGCACGTGCGTGCTCACGTCCGCCTTCCACGGCGCCGCGCCCGGGGCCAGCTCCGTGGGGAAGGTGGCGGGGCGCTCCACCGCGTCGACGATGAGCCTCGACTTCGAGGCCAGCCGCAGCCGCTGCATGCTGGCGTCGAGCATCATCCGCTTGGCCTGCAAGAGCTGCCCGTCATGGACGTCGCGGGAGGCGAACACCATGCCTCCCACCGCGCCCGCGGCGGCCAGGGCCAGCACGCCCATGGACACGAGCACCTCGACGAGACTTGCGCCGCGGCGCGCGGCGAGACGTTGCGAGCTCATTCGAAGAACCTCTGGCTCCAGTTGAGCAGCCGGAAGACGAAGCCGTTCTGGCCGTTGACGCGCATCTGCTCCTTCGCCTCGGGGGTGTTCGCCCCCGCCGGGTCGTTCATCGTGTGGCGGGCAATCTTGCTCACGCCCAGGCCGATGACGTGGCTCTGGGACGACGCGCCGCTGCCCTGCTGGAACACCGCCACGCCGCCGAAGTTGGCCACCGTCATGGAGGACAGGCTGCTGACGGCCCCCGTCCCCGACGTCGCCGTGTTGCCCAGGTCCAGCGCCCACGTCTTGCCGCTGATGTTGCCCTCGACGGACATCAGGTCGGAGCCGATCTTCCCGTTCGCGGTGGAGAAGTACGCGGTGCGCCCCGCGACGGTGATGGTGCCGTACACGTGCTGCGGAGCGCCGAACGTCAGCGGGAAGGGCGTGGGCTCCTGGAGGATGCCCTGCTGGGTGGCCAGCCCCTTGGCTTCCGAGGCGCTGATGTTGGTGCCGTCCAGCTTGAGGCCCGCGGTGCCCAGCGGCAGCCGGCGCGAGGTGCCCAGCAGCGCCAGGTGCAGCTGGCCCGCGTCGTCGGCCGGCACCCAGTCCACGCCGCCCGTGCCCACCAGGGCCACCAGCTCGCCCTCGTAGTTCTTCAGGGCGCTGCCCGCGGTGATGTTCTGGGGCAGGCGCGCCAGCGCCACGTTGGTGGAGAGCGGCCGACGGTCACCGGTGACGGACTGCGCGTCCAGTCCGGTGAACTTGCACGGCGTGGCGCACGGCGGGTTGGCGCGCGCCACGTTGACGTTCTGCCCGGTGGCGCCGTCCAGCTCCCACAGCTTGCCCTCCATGTCGCCCGTGTACACGCGCGCCGCGCCGCCGGTGTCCGTCAGGACGGTGGGCGCGTGGGGCGGCGTGTTGTCCACCCAGGCCTGGGTGTAGCCGCGCTCCCACTGCCACAGCTTCTGGCCGGTGGCGATGTCGATGGCGAACACCTGCATGCCGAAGGTGGGCGAGCCCTGCGCGCCGGAGCTGCTGGCGCCGACGAAGACGGTGTACGTGGGCTCCAGGCCCTGGCGCACCACGCCCACCGACAGGCCCCGGGTGCCGCCCATCTCCGTGTAGTTGTAGAGGCCCGTCGGGTGGCGGCCCGGGTCGTCCAGGGGCGCCATGACGAAGTGGGCCGTCTCCTCGCGCCACTTCGCCGCCCACTGGGTGCCGCCCGTGTCGCGGTCCGCCAGCTCCACCGGCGCGTGCGGAGGGAAGCTGCCCGCCTGGAAGTGGCTGCCCACCAGGTGCCACAGCAGCACGGGCCTGAGCGGGTTGGTGATGTCGAGCGCGAACAGGTCCCGCCCCTTCTGGCCCGCGTTGGCCACCAGCACCGTGTGCCACTCGCGCTTGCCGCTGCCCACGAAGTCCGCGAAGACGTCCAGCACCACCGGCGCGCTGTTGACGGCCGCCGCGTTGCTGCGCAGCCACGGCAGCTGGGTGGCGGGCAGGAAGCTCCACAGCTCCGTGCCCGGCGGGGGCGTGGAGCCGCCCTGGAAGCTGGCGCTCCAGTTCTTGGGGAAGGCCGTGTCCGCGGGGCTGACGTTGGGGAAGGACAGGTTCTCCGCGGGGCCCGCGTAGCGCGCGCCGCCGGACACGTAGAAGGCGTGGAGCTGACCGTCCAGGCCCGCGGCGTAGGCCACGGTGGGCCGGGGCGCGACCTTGTCCGGGATGTACCCGCTGGGCTTCACCACCGCGGGCGAGGAGTGCACGAAGCCGCCCAGGCGCGCGCGGTTCTCCGCGTCCTCGTTGTTGCACTGGCTGTCGGAGGGCTCGAGCACGGGGCTGCCCGAGCCGTCGTTGCCGGTGGAGGTGGCGTAGCAGAAGCCGCGCACGCGCTGGAGCATCTGCGCCACCGCGTTGAAGTCGTTGGCCAGCTTCGCCTTGTTGATGGCGGCGGTGCTCTGGCCGAAGTCGGTGCCCGCGAGCTGCTCGGTGAACTGCACCGCCTGCTGCAAATCACACACGCCGTCGCCGGTGGGCGTGGTGACGAAGTCGAAGCGCGAGGTGTCGTCGGGGTTCTTGACCTCGCCCAGCTTGAGCACGTCCACGCAGTGGGGGTTGGGGCCCGAGCCGTAGTTGGCGTTGATGGCGGTGCCGGCCACGTTCTGCGGCTTCCAGCCCACCTGGAGCACACCGCGCGGCGCGCGCAGGCCGGTGCCCAGGGACGGGTTCTCCTTCACCTGGCCACCGAAGTAGGTGAACAGGTTGCGCTCGCGCGGGTGGGGCATGACGGTGTCCGCGTCCCACAGGGTGGCCTCGTCCAGCGCGCTCTCGCCGGTGGCGAGCGCGTTGCCGCCGATGAGCGAGTGGGCGCGCAGGTGGCCCGGGTAGTAGGGGAACACCCAGTGGGAGCCCTGCGTCGGCAGGAACGTGTCCGCGCCGGGCGGGTAGCCCCTCACCGCGTCGTACGTGGCCGCCATCACCAGCGCGCGCGAGCCGTCGCCGTCACTGCCGTTGGGGTCCTCGAAGGCCACGGGCGCGGAGAGGGCGCGCTCGTTGCTCAAGGGCTCCGAGCCCAGGTTGAGCAGCGTGTTGAGCACGATGCGCGTGCCGGGGACGCTCGCCTTGAAGTCGTGCCCGGCGAGGTAGACGATGGTCGCCTTCTTCGGGTCGTTGTCCTTCTGGTTGAAGGAGAAGAAGTCGTGACCGCGCCGGGCGTCCTGGCCGACGTGGGTGGCGTTGTCGTAGACGTGCTCGTCCTTGTGGCCGTACCAGCTCACCGCGAGCCGCCGCACGCCGTCCTTGTACGTCGCGCGGTAGTTCTCCGTGTGGCCCACCACGTTGTTGAAGCGGAAGTCGCCCATCTGGGAGAACGGGTCCCCGGCGTTGGGGTAGATGACGCACTGGCCGCGGTTGCGCTCCGCCTGCGCCATGTAGTCCGGGTCCGTGCAGTTGCGGCCGTCCCAGCTCCTGCCGCCGCTGAGCTGGTTGATTTGAAAGCCGGACTCGGCCTGGAAGCGCGAGGAGAGCACGGGCGTGCGGTCCGGCTTGAGCGTCGCCTCGTAGGACCAGATGCTCGCGCACTCGGCGAACAGGCCGTTGCCGCGCTGGTTGGTGAAGTACTCCACGTTGTTGAGGGCGTTCTCGCGCTGGGTGGTGGCGCCGTCGCCGTTGGGCACGTACTCGCGGCGGGCGATGTTCCCGATTTCCCAGTGGGGCGCCCAGAACACCTTGTAGCGGGGCTTCTTGGTGACGGGGTCCACCGCGTTGAGCAGGCCGTTCTTGAAGGTGGCGGTGGAGACCAGGTCCGCGTTGGCGTGGAGCGCGTCGTAGATGAGGCCGGGCTTCTTGCCGTTGAGCGTGCAGCCGGACGTCGTGCCCTCGGGGCAGCCGCCCGCGCCCGGGAAGTCCAGGCCGGCGTTGCGCAGGTAGTCGTCCAGCATGCCGCCCTTCACCAGCGGGTCGCCGGCGCTGTTGAAGCCGTCCGACAAGTCCAGCAGGGCGATCTTGGGCGGGACGCGGTTGATGCGGCGGGCCACCGGCGCGGTGAACTCGATGGTGGCCTGGTGCATGCGCACGTGGTGGCAGCCGCTGTTGTTGGTGAAGGTGGCGCAGCCCCGGGCGCAAATGGTGCGGAACTTCTCAGGGGACAAATCACCGGAGCCCGAGCGGATGAAGTCGATGGCGTTCTTCGCGTCCTCGGCGGCGATGATGAAGGCGCCGCCCGAGTAGCGCGCGGTGGTGAAGCGCGGGTTGGCGACGGTGTGGTTCAGCGTCACCGCCGTGAAGTAGGGCCGGGCCTGGGTCGCGGTGGTGGTGAAGTTCTCGATGGCGGCGTTGGGATAGACGCCGCTCGCGGGGAAGGGGACCCCGTAGTTCACCGGCACCACGGGCTGCTCGTTCTCCTTGGTGTTGGTGATGGTGAAGTCGCAGCCGTCGTTCCACCGGTCGTCATTGGCGGGCGCCGGCGCGGTGTGACGGTTGGTGGGCACGCACCGGTTGGGGGACGTCTTCTGGTCGTTGATGGCCAGATACACCGTCACCGGGTTGTTGGCGTTGAAGCCGCCCGGCTGGTTCGCCTGGAGGATTCGCCACACCAGACCGTACGCGGACAGCGAGCCGCAGCCCTGCTGGAAGGTCGCGTTCTCGGGGATGATGAGCGAGCCGCGACTGAAGGTGACGAGGTCCGCCGCGGACGCGGGGAGCGCCAGCAGGACGCACATCGCGAGCAGCGCGCGACGCAGCAGCAAGGAGGGGGGCCGAGGGCTCATGGGGTGCTCCCACCGGGGGGTGAGCCGACCCGGGACAGGGTCAGCCTGGCCACCCGAGTGCACACCCTGTGCCCGTCTCCGACGCCCGCTTGCTCCCAGTGGAGTGCTGGAAACTTCTCCTCAGCCCTGAATGCTCGGGGGACGAACGGCTATGAAAACTTTGCGACTCCGCAAGGGCTTGCGTAGCCAGGCGCCCGGGAATCCCGAGCTACCAGTCGCCCTTGCCGCGCAGGGACTTCTTCTCCGACGTGCGCTTCTTTCCTTCGAGTCTGCGTCGCTTCGCACCGGCGGAGGGGCGCGTGGGCCGGCGCACCTTGGGGACGATGGTGAGCGCCTTCAGGCCCTCGCGCAGTCGCTCCAGGGCCACGCCCTTGTTCTGCGTCTGGCTGCGCCGCTCGGTGGCGGAGACGGACAGCTCGGTGGCCGCGTGCGTGAGGCGCACGCCGCTGGCGGTGGTGTTGCGGTGCTGCCCGCCGGGACCGGAGGCGATGAAGTAATCCACCTCGCACGTCTTCAGCAGGGCCTCGTCGTCGAGCGCGAGGGCCTCTCGCGCGGCTTGTCGGCGGGTGGGTGAGGTCGTGGTGGTCATGGCGTCTCTCGAAAGGTAGCCCTCGACGCCGGTGTCTTGCACCGACTGACTCGGCGCCCTCGCGCTCCTGCTCCGGCCCAGGCCGCCCCCGCCCTCCAGGTGGCCGGGCAGGCTCTCGGGGTGAGAGGGTGGTTGTGTCAATTTGAGAGGGTTTGCGCTGGCTCAAGCTTGAGTTCGAAGTGATTCCAGTGGGTTACGGGTTGGCCTGACGGTTGCTCTAGGGGTGGTCAGACGCGGTAACCCAAGGAGACACGGACATGGCCCTCAAGACCTGGCAGTTGGACGCGGCGCACACGACGGTCGGCTTCATGGTTCGCCACATGGTGGTGGCGAAGGTGCACGGCCGGTTCACGAAGTTCGAGGGGAAGGTGGTGGTGAACGGGGATGACCTGTCGCAGGGCTCGGCGGAGGTGAAGATTGAAGCGGCGAGCATCGACACGGGCGTGGAGCAGCGTGACAACCACCTGCGCTCGCCGGACTTCTTCGACGCGGCGGCGTTCCCCAAGCTCATCTTCCGCAGCAAGCGCGTGCAGGACGCGGGCAAGGGGCACTACCGCGTGGTGGGCGACCTGACGATTCGCGACGTCACGCGCGAGGTGACGCTGGACACGGAGTTCCTGGGCAAGGTGAAGGACCCGTGGGGCAACGAGCGACTGGCCTTCCAGGCGAGCACCAGCATCGAGCGCAAGGAGTTCGGGCTCTCGTGGAACCAGGCGCTGGAGGCAGGCGGGCTCCTGGTGGGTGAGCGTGTCGATATCACCCTGGACGTGCAGGCGGTGGCGGTGGCGGCGGAGCAGGCGGCGTGAAGTGGCATGCGGCGGGGCGCCCGCTGTCCCGCAGGTCCGTGACGGGCGGGCTGTTGGTCGGAGCCTCGGGCCTGGTGGGTGGCGGGCTCCTGTCGCGCCCCGCAACGCGGGGCGAGGTTGATGCATCTGAGTTGCAACTCGAAGGGAAAGGGAGGCAGGCGATGATCTACGTCCGGAATGCAGAGGAGAGGGGCCATGCCAACCACGGCTGGCTGGACACGCATCACACGTTCTCGTTCGCGGACTACTACGACGCGGACTTCATGGGGTTCCGCACGTTGAGGGTCATCAACGAGGACACCGTGGCGCCGCAGCGCGGGTTCGGCATGCACCCGCACCGGGACATGGAGATCATCACCTACGTGCTGGGCGGGAAGGTGGAGCACCGCGACAGCATGGGCACCCAGGCGGTCATCCAGCCGGGTGAGGTGCAGCGGATGAGCGCGGGGACGGGCGTGGTGCACAGCGAGATGAACAACTTCTCGGAGCCGCTGCACATGCTGCAGATCTGGATCCTCCCGAAGGAGAAGGGCCTGAAGCCGGGCTACGAGCAGAAGGCGTTCGACGCGAAGGAGCGTCAGGGGCGCTTCCGGGTGGTGGCGTCGCCGGACGGGCGGGAGGGCTCGCTGACGGTGCACCAGGACCTGCTGCTGCACGGCACGCTGCTGGGCAAGGGCGAGTCCGCCGAGTACGCGCTCTCGCCGGGGCGTCACGCCTGGGTGCAGGTGGCGCGGGGCTCGGGCACGCTGAACGGCGTGAAGGTGAAGGCGGGTGACG
The DNA here is from genome assembly GCF_020037055.1 of Myxococcus sp. AS-1-15. NCBI lineage: Bacteria > Pseudomonadati > Myxococcota > Myxococcia > Myxococcales > Myxococcaceae > Myxococcus > Myxococcus sp. AS-1-15. The sequence continues at coordinate 196,839 of NZ_JAIQDF010000014.1, forward strand.
GCGTGGCGGTGTCGTCCGAGGACAAGCTGGTGCTCACCGCCGACACGCCGGTGGAGGCGCTGCTGTTCGACATGGCCTGAGCGCGTGAGCGCCGGGCGTTCGCGAGTCGCACCCGGGCCGGGTGGCGAGGACCTGGATGAAGGTCCCTGCTCCCCGGCCCTCGTGCGTCCTGGGACTTCAGCGCATGTCGAGCGTGAGGCTGGTCCTGGCCGTGCGCCCGTCCTCGGCGGTGGCGACCACGGTGACGGCCACGGGGATGCGGGCGACGCTCGTCGTGGTGGCGATGAGGATGTTGGCGGATGCCTGGTCACCGGGGACGACGACGGGCTGGGCGGTGATGCGCCGCGAGTCGGACTCCAGGCTGAGCGTCAGCGGGCCGGTGAAGCCCTCGGCGCGCGTGAGCTGCACGGGCGTGAGCTCCGACTGTCCGACGAACAGGGTGAGCTGCCGCTGCGCGAGGGCGATGGAGAAGTCGGGCTGGCTGGTGGTGGCCGGGAGGACCACGACGTAGAGCTCGGCGCCGGAGACCAGGTCCTTGCCGGAGTCGTTCGCCAGGAGCAGCGTGCGCTGGGCGCCGGTGACGGCGATGTCCTGCGCGACGCTGACGGTGACCATCTGGGTGGTGATGCCCTCGCCCTCGGGGACGATGATTTCGGGCGCCATGGTGATGCCCTCGGGCGCGGACTCCATGTTCACGCGGAGCTCCCCGGGCTGGTCGCCCACGCGGTTGAGCGTCACCTCGAACTGGGTGGACTGGCCGGGCTCGAGGCTCACGGCCCAGGGCATGGTGAACTGGAGCCGGTAGTAGGGCGAGTTGCTGTTGCACGAGGCGACGAGCAGACAGCCGAGGAGGAAGAGGCTTCGGCGGAGGACGGGCATCATGGGCGTGGTTCTCCCGGGAACGGCTCAGCATGAAACCGCCGCCCCCGTGGAGCAAGCCGCCTGGATGGACAGCGTGCGCGGAGCGACATCGGCGGCGTGAAGGAAGCAGGACATCCCAACGTCCGGGATTCAGGGGCATTCCTCGGCGAAATGTGGGGGGCGTAGACCTTTGGACGGGCTGGTCCGTTCATGGAGGGGAACGCGCGCGCAGCCACCCCTTTTTCCACGCAGACCCTTCCTCCGGAGTTCGCCATGGACCTTTCGTCCCTGTCGCGGGCCGTGCTGTCGGCCGCGCTCGCCCTCACCCTGTCCTCCACCCCCGCGCTGGCCGAGTCGCTGCCGAGGGCCGCGGTCACCACGCCTGCCCTGCCGCAGGGCGACGTGGCGCCCAAGGTCCAGGACGTCGTGGCGCCCAAGGTCCCCGACAAGGTCGAGGTGAAGGCGGCCCGGCCCGAAATCGAGGTGGTGTTCGTGCTGGATACGACGGGCTCGATGAGCGGCCTGTTGGAGGGGGCCAAGCAGAAGATCTACTCCATCGCCTCGCGCATCGCGCAGGGTCGGCCCACGCCGCACCTGAAGGTCGGCCTGGTGGCGTACCGGGACGTCGGCGATGACTACGTGACGAAGCGCTTCGACCTGAGCGACGACCTGGACACGGTGTTCGCGAACCTGCGTCGCTTCCAGGCGGGCGGTGGAGGAGACACGCCCGAGCACGTGGGGCGCGGGTTGGGTGAGGCGGTGTCGAAGCTGTCGTGGAGCCAGGACCGCACGGTGATGAAGGCCATCTTCCTGGTGGGGGACGCGCCTCCCGCGGCGCGCAACGACGACTGGGACTTCAATCACTGGGCGCAGCGGGCGCGCGACAAGCACATCGTGGTGAACACGGTGCGGTGCGGCCTGGATGCCGAGACGCAGAAGTCGTGGAAGTTCGTGGCGAAGCTGACGGACGGCACCTACGACTCCATCGACCAGTCCGGCGGCATGGTGGCGGTGACCACGCCCTATGACGCGGAGCTGGCGAAGGTGAATTCGGAGCTGGCCTCCAAGACGCTCTACACCGGCAAGGCGGCGGTCCAGGCGAAGAACAAGGAGCGGGCCAAGGCGATGGCGGAGCTGGCGCCGGAGGCCGCGTCGGAGCGCATCAGCTACATGCGCAAGACGGCGGACAAGGGCTCGTCCGGCGCCGCCGCTCCGAGCAGCGCGCCCGTCGCGGTGGAGGGCGCGGTGGACCTGGTGGTCGCGCCGGGGGCGCTCGCTCGGGTGAGCGCCGACGAGCTGCCCGATGAACTCAAGGGCCTGGATGACAAGGCGCGCGCGGCGAAGGTGAAGCAGCTGGGCGAGGAGAAGAAGGTGCTGGAGGCGAAGGCCTCCAAGCTGGCCGCGGAGCGCGAGGCGTGGCTCGCGAAGAACCGCTCCGAGAAGGAGGACGCCTTCGACGCCAACGTGATGAAGGGCGTCAAGGCGCAGGCCGCGCGGCACGGCGTGACGTACTGAGGTCGCTGGGCGGCCGCTCCGAGAAGGAGGACGCCTTCGACGCCAACGTGATGAAGGGCGTCAAGGCGCAGGCCGCGCGGCACGGCGTGACGTACTGAGGTCGCTGGGCGGCCGGAGCGGGGGGCTCCGGCGCCAGAGGCGCATGCGTGTCGGCGCGGCGTGGCGACGCTACTTGATGTGGTGCCGCACGAGACGGGCTGCCCCTCGCAAGGCCGATGCTTGCGACGCCGCCCGGTGCGATGCGTCCGGAAAAGGACCCGCTCCTTGCGTGGAGTCTGCTCGCGTCGCGGGGCTCGTCGGCGCGACGAGCTACTCGCGCGTCACCGCCTGGAGGATGGCCTCGCGCCGCCGGTCCAAGAGGCGCAGCGCCAGCGGGAGCGAGGCCCGGTAGATGGCCAGGTAGAGCCCCGCGCACAGCGCGATCATCATCGCGGACTGCCAGGTGGGCCCGTCCTTGCCGGCGAGCTTCAACGTCCAGCCGAAGGGCATGCACCCGATGCTGGCCGCGACGATGCCGAGCATCGACGCCGTCAGGGGCACCTTGTCGCGCCGCTTGAGGTTCGCGTGGAACTTCACCGGGAAGTAGAGCGACAGGAAGTTGCCCGCGGCCATCAGGATGGGCAGCACGCCCACCACCGCGGCGAGCGCGCACGCGATGTCCACCCACGTGCCGAAGCCGAAGTACACCCGGTAGAACAGCGCCACCAGCACCGCCATCCCGAGCGCGGCCGCCGCCTGCACCCGGTTCTTCGCGTGCAGCACCTCCGCTAGGTTCAGCGGCGCCGCGAGGAACGCCGCGAAGCCCTGCCCGTCATAGGCGAATGTGTTCTGCGAGAACGTGGACGCAATCACCACCGCGCCATAGATGCACAAGCCGCCCATCAACCACGTGTCCGCGGAAGCCCCCAGCAGGAACACGAACAGGTCCCGCCCGGACAGCAGCTTCAGCAGGATGGCCAGGATGAAGGGCACCGACGCGAGCAGCCTCGCGCGCGGGTTTCTCCACAGGTCCAGCGCCTCGCGCGTCACCAGCGTGGAGAAGCGCGTGCGCGTGCGCGCGAACGGGTTCCCATCCTGCGAGTCCTTCGACTGCGGCCCCGCGCGCCCCGCCTGCCGGTGGAAGCGCATGAGCAGCGCGTACGCCACGCCCATGCCCAGCGCGGCGAAGAACAACAGGCCCACCGCCTCCGCCATCGCCACGCGCGGGCGGAACCATGCGAGCTGCCCCAGCCCGTCCCCGAAGAAGCCCGGCGGCACGCGGCCCAGCGCCACCGCCGCGTTGATGATGAGGCTCATGTCCAGCGCGTCCACGCCCTCGGTGCCCACCGCCGTCAGCCACGACGTGTCGATGGGCGGGATGAACGACGCGGCCACCAGGAAGGCCAGCAGGCCGCCACCCATGATCTCCGCGCTGCGCTTCTCGCGCAGCACGTTGATGACGGCGTACAGCGCCACCCGGCTCCACGCGGCGCACAGGAGCGCGAACAAGACGTACAGCACCACCGCGAGCCACGGCGCCCACAGCCGGTTGACCGACGCGAAGCCCAGCGCCGCGCCGGTGAGCGGCGCGTAGAACACCAGCGCGCGCGGCTCGAAGAGGCTGGCCACCGTGGAGGCGATGAGCAGCCGGAATGGCGAGATGGGGAAGGCCGCGTACCGGCTCAGCTCCGAGTGGTCATCCACGCCCGCGGACAACAGCGGCCACGTCACCCAGACGGAGAAGGTGACGAAGCACAGCAGGTTGAGGATGAAGTACGGCCACACGTCGCTCCGGGCCACCGGGCCCAGCCGCATCAGCCCGAAGAAGAACAGGCCGAAGAACACACCCGGCGCGCTGGACGCGAGGAACGCGCCCACCGCCAGGAGCCGGCTCTTGCCCGGCCCCTGGTTCAGCCCGATGTCGAAGCGCAGCCCCCACAACAACAAGAGGTGCCGGAAGAAGCCCGGGACGGCGGGGCGGCTCATGCCGGCTCCCGCAGCGCGACGACGGGCGCGGGCGCCTCACCGTAGAAGGACAGGCGCGCGTTGCGCGAGGCCGGCACCGCGATGAGCTTCTCGAACACCGCCTCCAACGAGGGACAGTCGTAGCGTCCGAGCAGCGACGACACCGTCCCCTGGTCCAGCATCCGCCCGCCCTGGATGATGCCCGCGTGAGTCGCCAGCCGCTCCGCGATTTCCAGCACGTGCGTGGTGAGCAGCAGCGTCACCCCGCGACGCGACAGCTCGCGCAGCAGCTCCCGGATGACGCCCGCGGCCAGCACGTCGATGCCCTCGAAGGGCTCGTCGAGCAGCACCAGCTCCGGCGCGTGGATCAACGCCGCGGCGATGGCGAGCCTGCGCCGCATCCCCTTGGAGTACTCGGCGACGAGCGCGCCCGCCTTGTACGTCAGCTCCGTCAGCTCCAGCAGCTCCGCCGCGCGCGAGGCCGCCTCGTCACCGTCCAGGCCGTACATGCGCGCGCAGAACGTCAGGTACTGCCGGCCGGTGAGCCGCTCGAAGAGGCTCAGCTCCTCGGGCACCACGCCCACCCGGCGCTTGACCTCCATGGGCTTGTGCACCGCGTCCACGCCCAGCATGCGGATGCTGCCCGCGTCGGGGCCATACACGCCCGTCAGGAGCGCGATGCTGGTGGACTTGCCCGCGCCGTTGGGGCCCAGGTACGCGTAGAAGGCCCCCTTCGGAATCTGGAGGTCCAGGCCGTTGAGCGCGGTGAAGGAACCGAAGCGCTTGACGAGTCCGCGCGCGTCGACGGCCAGTTCATCGGAAGGGGAGGGCGTCATGAAGTGGCGCCATCTCACCCGAGCCGGCACCCCGCCGACAACCCCACCCGGGGCCCGGAGGCGTCAGTGCACGAACGTCATCTCCGGCATGCCGACGATCTGCTGCACCGTCTGGCGGACCTTGTCCAGGTCCACCGGCTTGGAGATGTAGCCGGCGGCGCCCACCAGCTCCGCCTCCCACTCGAAGCCGTAGCCCGAGATGATGATGATGGGCAGTCCCCGAGCGCGCGGCATCTTCTTCAGCGCGTCGAGCAACCCCCAGCCGCTCATCACCGGCATTCGCAGGTCCAGCAGCACGGCGGCGGGCATGTCGCCCTCGAGATGATCCAACGCCTCCCGGCCATTGGCGGCCTGGGCGGTTTGGTAACCCATCTCCTCGAGGGCATCGCAGATGAGCGTGCGGTGACTCGCGTCGTCATCGACGACCAGGATGTGGGACATGGCAGGGCCTCAGAGGGGAGCTGCGGCGTCTCTAACCGCGGGATTCTATGGGCCGCAAGATGGGAACGGCTGCGGGATTCCGGAAGGGGGCACGCGACTTTTCAACAGCCAACCACCCTCGGGATACAGCCATCCTCGGGACCCGCGTCACTCGTGCGTCTTCTTCGGCACGTCCGCGTCGCCGGGCGCCTGGGCGGTGTCCGTGCGGCGCAGGTACGTGTTGTGCGCGTAGCCCTGGCGAGACAGTCGCTGGGACTCGATGGCGTCCGCGACCTTGGTGCACACCTGGCTCAAGAGCCTCAAGGACTCCGCCAACAACTTCTCGGCGTGGTCCTGGGCATCGGCGTTCTTGATGGTGGTTCGCTCCTTGCGGAACAGCCCTGGCAACCTCATTCCTCCAAATCTAGGAGACCCCGACGCCCCGCGCCACCGCCCCCACGGGGCCCGGGCGCCGCGCGGGCCTCCAGACCGGGCGCCGCCAGGCCCCTTAACCGGATTGACGGCCCAGCAAATTTACATTTTTGAGCAGTCACCGCGGACCTCGCTCGCCCGCACCCCCTGACTGTCGCGTAACCCACGGATATCAAAGGCGCTTAACGAATTTTCAAGAGGGGGGATGACAGGAAGTTAATTGATCCCTACATTGCCCACGTCGCATTGGACGCAAAGGAGCTGCGCATGGCTTACGACGGCGAGCTGGTGAAGATGCAGAACGGTCGCTGGGCGCGGTTCCAGCGGTGCCAGGTGTACCGCCCGGGCGTGGCGGACGCGGGTGAGACCATGTTGCTCATCGCGGTGGAGCTGGAGGAGCGCTACCAGCTCCTGCTCGACGGGGCGGCGGACTCGCTGGCCCAGTACCGCTACCAGGGCGTGCCCGTGCAGGTCCGGTTGGATCCGGAGGCGCAGGCCATCACCCTCCAGCCCGAAGTGGCTCCGTCCGCACCCGCGGTGCACTGACTCCCACGCTCCTCGTGAGCGCGGCGGAGCCGGTTTGACGGATTCACAACACAAGGGGCCTCGCGATTCACATCGCGGGGCCCTTTGAATTTACAGCCGCCGGCGTGACGCGTCAGCGGCCCTCCAGCCAACGCGAGTAGGCCCCGAAGTCGTAGCCCCGTCCCAGGAAGTCGCGCACCAGGTCCGCGGCGTCCTCGGAGCCCCCGGGCGCCAGCACCTTGTCGCGGTATCGCCGGGCCGTCTCCACGTCCATCAGCCCGTGCGCCTCGAACGGGGTGAGCAGGTCCCGCGCGATGACGAGCGACCAGAGGTACGTGTAGTAGAGCGCCGAGTAGTCCCCGTCGAGCTGGGTGAAGGCCAGGTGGGCGTAGGTGCCGTCCACGGCGCGGAAGGGCAGGTAGCGCTCCTGGAGCGCCAGCACGCGCGCGGTGGAGTCGCGGCCGGCGGGGTCCCCGTCGTGCAGGTGGAGGCTGACCGCGGCGTAGAAGAGCTGCTGGCGCACCCACAGCCCCTTGCCGAAGGAGTCCGCGCGGCGCATGCGCGTGATGAGGTCCTCGGGCAGCGGCGCGTCCGTGTCGATGTGCCGGGCGAAGCGCCGCAGCGTCTCCACGCTCCAGGCCCACTCCTCCAGCACCTGGGCGGGCGCCTCCACGAAGTCCACCTCCGTGCGCGTGCCGGACAGCCCCGCCCAGCGCGTGCGGCCGCCCAGGAGGTGGTGCAGCAGGTGGCCGAACTCGTGGAAGAAGGTGCGCACCTCGGAGTGCTGCAAGAGCGCCGGGCGCGCGCCGGGGCGGGGGAAGTTGCACGTGAGCACGCCCTCGGGCAGCGCCTTGCCCGCGCGGCCCACGGCCAGGTCCCACTGCGCCGCGTGGGTGTACTTGCCCGGGCGCGGGTGCATGTCCAGGTAGAAGCGGCCCAGGCGCACGGGGCCCTCGAGGACGTCGTAGACCTCCACGTCCGGGTGCCACACGGGCGCGTCGACCACGCGTTGGTAGGTGAGCCCGAAGAGGCGCGCGGTGAGGTCCAGCACGCCCTCCTTCACGCGCGTGTATTCGAAGTAGGGCCGCAGCTCGCGCGAGTCGAAGCGGAAGCGCTCGGCGCGCACCCGGTCCTCCAGGAAGGCCTGCTCCCAGGGCTCCACGCGCGTGGCCTCGGGCTCGTCGCGGCGCTTCCTCTCGAGCAGCGCGTCGTACTCCTCGCGCACGCGCCCGGTGACGGTGGTGGAGAGTGACTCGATGAAGTCCGCCGCCACGTCCTGGCGCTTCACCATCTTGTCCTCGGCCGCGTACGCCGCCCACGTCGGGTAGCCCAAAAGCGTCGCCAGCGCGTGGCGCGCCTGGAGCATGCGCGCGAGCGTCACCAGGTTGCGCGGGTGGCCGCGGCGCCGGCCCAGCCGCCACAGCGCCTCGCGCGTGGCCGTGTCGCGCGCGTACGTCATGAAGGGGCCCAGGTCCGACGTGTCCGTGCGCAGCCGCACCCGCCCGTCCGGGCCCGGCGGGTGCGCGCGCACGTAGTCCTCCGGCAGGCCCGCGAGCGCCGAGGGCGCCACGTCCAGGTGCCGCACGTCCTCGTGGATGTGCCGGCTGAACTCCTGGCCCAGCAGGATGAGCTCCTCCTGCAGTTGCCGCACGCGCTCGCGCGTCGTCTCGTCGCGGTCCACCCCCGCGCGCTTGAAGCCGCGCAGCACCCGCGCCATCCAGTGCCGCGTCACCGCGTCCTGGCCCGCGAGCGTCAGCCCCGACAGCACGTCGTAGACGCGCCGGTCCAGCGCGATGTCCGTGCGCACCCGCTCCACCGCCTGCTCACACCGCTCGGCGGCGGCGCGGAAGGCCGCGTCCGGATGCACGTTGGCGCCGATGCCCGAGCGCCCCACGACGTCGTCCAGCAGCGCCATCGCGTCGTCGTACGTGGTGAGCACCTCCACCTCGGGCGCCGCTCGCGTGGACGGCGCCGTCAGCTTCGCCACCGCCGCGCGCGCCGTCTGGATGTCGCGCCGACACGCCTCCATGAACCGCGAGGGGCTCACGGCCAGCAGTCGCCCCGCGTCCGGCACCAGCAGCGCGCCTCGTGCGTCGCCCGCGCGGACAGGGCCCTGCCGGGACGGGCCCGTACAGCCCGCCAGCAGCAGCGTGACGACGATGACGAACCTGAAACGCAAAGGCCCTCCCGAACCGGCAAGTGTGGAAGCGGAGCGCGCCACCTGGGGGCTAACCCGTACCCGCTTTCGCAAAGAGGACGGATGGGAGTCCAGTTTGTTGCAAAATTTCAGTGAAAGCGGAGTCGTGCGGGCCACCCCGCGTGGGGCCTGAGGCGCCGCCGAGGGCCGCTCAGGGGGTGATTTGGAAGAAGCGGGCGGCGTTGTCGCGGGTGACGCGGCGCACGAGGCGCTCGGACAGGCGGGCCTTGGACAGGAGGTTGGTGACGCGGGCCAGGCCCAGGATGTCGCCCGCGCCGTCGCCGGCGTCGGAGTTGAGCACCAGCCGCTCGCTGCCGAGCCTGCGCACGAGGATGACGGCGCGCTCGGCGACGAGCGCCTCGGGGTGCAGCGTCAGCCCGGCCCAGTGGCCCACCTCCAGGATGGTGCGCACGGTGCGCGCGCTGGCGTGGTCCACCAGCACGCGCGAGGGCAGCACGCCGGACTGGCGCAGCAGCGTGAGGATGCGGCGCGTGTGTCGCTCCTTGTCGGCCAGAGGCGTGTGCACCACGACGCGCAGCTTGAGGCGGCGCGCCAGGGCGAGCTGCTCGAGGAAGGCCTCCTCCTCCTCCTCGCCGCCGGCGTGCAGCCCCGTCTCGCCGAGCGCCACGACGCGGCCGCCCTGGAAGTAGTCGGGCAGCGTGGAGAGGACCTCCGACAGCCCGCGCCGGGGGATGCAGCGCGGGTGGACGCCCAGCGCGGCGTACGCGCGGATGCCCAGCTTCTCCAGCCGGGGGAGCTGCCGCTCGACGATGTCGTCGAAGTGGCGCAGCAGCGCCTTGGACGTGGGCTCCGGGAAGTGGTGCGCGACGACGAGCGCCCGCTCCACCCCGAAGAAGCGCATCGACTCCAGGTCCTGGTCGCTCAGGCTCTCGGGGTGCAGGTGCGCGTCGAAGATGGGGAGGGGCTCGGCCACGGCGTCAATCCTGTCCCAGGGAGACACCTTCGTTGCGAGGGTCGCTCGCGGCGAAGCGCAGCCCCGTCTTGGGGTCGACGAAGACGGCCTCCGCGTCGCCCCACTGCTCCACGCGGCGCACCTTGTGGCCCTTGGCCTCCAGCGCCGACAGCGTGGCGGGCTCCAGCCCCCAGCGGTCCACCCACAGCTCGTCCGGCAGGTACTGGTGATGGACGCGGCCCTCGTTCACCGCGCGCACCACGTCCATGCCGCCGTCCACCACGTTGCTGATGACCTGGATGACGGTGGTGGGGATGGTGGAGCCCCCGGGGCTTCCCACCGCGAGCATCACCTTCTTCGGGTCCTCCTTGGAGAACACCAGCGTGGGGGACATGGAGGACTGGGGCACCTTGCCGGGGTGTACGGCGTTGGGCTCGCCGGTGACGAGGCCGTACGCGTTGGGCACGCCAGGCTGCGCGGCGAAGTCGTCCATCTCGTCGTTGAGCAGCACGCCGGTGCCCTTGGCCACCACGCACGAGCCGAAGCTGTAGTTCACCGTGGTGGTCAGCGCCACCGCGTTGCCCTGCTTGTCGACGATGGAGATGTGCGTGGTGTTCTTGCGCTCCGGCTCCGGCGTCAGCGTGGCGGGCTTGTCCGTCAGCGTGGAGCCCTGCTGCGTGCCCGCCGCCTGCGGCAGCAGCGCCAGGCTGGAGGTGGCCTTCTTCGGGTCGATGGAGCCCGCCAGGTCCGCGATGTGTCCCTTGGAGATGAGCCGCTGGGTGGGCACGTCCGCGAAGTCCGGGTCGCCCAGGTACTTGGCCCGGTCCACGTACGCGCGCCGCAGCGCCTCCACGTACAGGTGCACGCTGTCCGGCTCCCGCCAGGTGAAGCCCTGGGGCTTGAGCTGCTCCATGGCGCCCAGCACCTGGAGCACCGCCACTCCGCCCGCGCTCGGCGGCGGCATGGTGAGGATGCGGTGGCCGCGGTAGCTGCCCTCCAGCGCCTGACGCTCGCGCGTCTTGTACGACGACAGGTCCTCCAGCGTGACGATGCCGCCGCCCGCCTTCACCGTGTCGACGATGCCCTTGGCCACGCTGCCCGCGTAGAAGCCCTTGGCGCCGCTCTTTGACACGGCCGTCAGCGTGCGCGCCAAATCAGGCTGGCGCACCAGGTGGCCCACCGGCGGGATGATGGCCTCGCCCTGCTCGTTCTTGGTCAGGAAGATGCGGCGGGCCTCCGGGTCCTTGCGCAGGCACTCCAGCCGGCCTTCCGCCAGCGCGCGGTAGCGGGGCGTCACCCACAGGCCCTTCTTCGCCGCCTCGATGGCCGGCGCCAGCACCACGGCGCGCGGCAGGGTGCCGTGCTTCTCGAGCAGCTCCAGGTAGCCCGCCACCGCGCCCGGCACCGCGACGCTCAAGACGCCGTCGGTGGACAGCCCCGGCACCACCTTGCCGTCCCTGACGAACATGTCGCGCGTGGCCGCCTTGGGCGCCACCTCGCGGAAGTCCAGCACCCGGGTGGTGCCCGTCTTCGCGTCGTGCACCAGCGCGAAGCCGCCGCCGCCCACGCCCGAGTGGTAGGGCCCCACGACGGCCGCCACGAAGGCCGCCGCCACCGCCGCGTCCACCGCGTTGCCGCCGCGCTCGAGCATCTTCAGCGCCGCCTCGCTCGCGGGCGGGTACGCCGTGGCCACCGCGCCACCCCGGTACGGCCGCGCCGCCTGGGCCACGCCCGCCACCAGCATCAGCACCACCAGCGCCGCCGCCTCCAGCACCTTCGCGCGCGTGCGCGGGGCCTGCTTCTCGAAGCTCGTGTCGTTCACGGAATCCACCCCTCCTCGGGGCGCAATCAATACCTTGTGGCTGGCATTCGTCGCAGGGGATGTGTTACCCGGCGGACACTCACCCACACCTTGGGGCCGGGACTCGGGGGCGCCTGAGCGACTACACCTCTCCCGGTATGCACGAACTGTCCGCACCGGACCATGATTTCAACTCGGCAACATTTTTCCTCTTGGATTGTTCCTCCAGAGGGAGCATCCTTCCCCCATCATGAGCCGCGAGTGGGGGAGCACATGAGCGCACCGGTCATCCCAGACAAACAGCCCCGACCCGGGTCTGTTCCGCCCTCCGGCCGGGTCACCCTCTTCCTCAAGCCCAGCTTTGGAATCACGGTGAAGAGCAACGCGCTGTGTGTCGCCGTGCAGGCAAAGCCCCGACCCGACAACACCTCGGAGACTTCGGAGCTTCGCCCGGTTGACGACTCGAATCCCGGTCCCTAATCCTCCGCCGCATGACAGCTCTGTCGGCGGTGGTGCTGTGTGCGGGCAAGGGCACGCGGATGAAGTCGAAGAAGGCCAAGGTCCTTCACGCCATCCTCGGAAAGCCCCTGTGCGCGTATCCCCTCAAGCGAGCGCTCGAACTCGGTGCCACGTCGGTGGTGCCGGTGGTGGGCCATCAAGCGGAGAGCGTGGAGAAGGAGGTCCGCGCCCTGTTCCCCCAAGCGCCCCTCACCTTCGCGCTCCAGCGTGAGCAGCGGGGTACGGCGGACGCGGTGCGCTCCGCGGAGGAGGCCCTGAAGGGGTTCTCCGGGCGCGTGCTCATCCTCTACGGGGACGTGCCGTTGCTGCGCAAGGAGACCCTGGCGTCGCTGTTGGCCGCGCATGACGCGGCGGGCGGCGTGCTGGCGATGGTGACGACGGTGCTCGAGGACCCCACCGGCTACGGGCGCGTCCTGCGCGAGGGCGGCCGGGTGACGCGGGTGGTGGAGCAGAAGGACGCCAGCCCCGAGCAGCGCGCGGTGAAGGAGTGCAACGCGGGCATCTACTCCGTCGACGCGGCCTTCCTCTGGAAGGCGCTGGCCGATATCAAGCCGAACAACGCGCAGGGCGAGTACTACCTCACGGACCTGGTGGAGCTGGCCGCGAGGCAGGGCCCGGTGGGCACCGTCGTGGCGGACGCCACCGAGACGGCGGGGGTGAATGACAAGGTGGAGCTGGCGGCGCGGGCCAAGGTGCTCCAGCGGCGCATCAACGACGCGCACATGCGCGCGGGCGTCACGCTGCACGACCCGGACACCACCTTCATCGAGGAGGACGTGGTGGTGGGCTCGGACTCCGAGGTGGGCCCGGGTGTGTCGCTGACCGCGGGCAGCGTCATCGGCGAGGGCGTGGTGATTGGCCCCGGCTGCGTGGTGAGCGCCTCCACGGTGGCGGACGGCTCCGTGCTCAAGCCCTACTCCGTGCTGGAGGAGGCGAAGGTGGGAGTGCGGAACGTCATCGGCCCGTTCGCCCGCCTGCGCCCGGGGACGGAGCTGGCAGAGGACGTGCATCTGGGCAACTTCGTGGAGACGAAGAAGGCGCAGATCGGCAAGGGCAGCAAGGCCAACCACCTGACTTATCTGGGGGACGCCCGGATTGGCGCGGGCTGCAACATCGGCGCGGGCACCATCACCTGTAATTATGACGGGGTGAACAAGAGCCTGACGGAGCTGGGCGACGGGGTCTTCATCGGCTCCGACACGCAGCTGGTGGCGCCCGTGAAGGTGGGCGACGGGGCCTATGTCGGGGCGGGCACCACGGTGACGAAAAACGTGCCTCCTGGGAGCCTCGCTGTGTCACGTGCGCCACAGGTGACGAAGGAAGGTTGGGTGGCCGCGAAGAAGGCGCGTCGCGCGGCCAAGGGTGGTTGAGCCAGGGCGTGGCTCTTGCTTGGGGGGCGGCCGGACTGCCGCTCCCGGAGATGTACGGGTATCCCTCGGTTTGCTCCGGCGGGCGTGGGCGTGAGAGAGAGGTCAGAACATGTGCGGGATTGTTGGTTACGTCGGTGACAAGGAATCGGCTCCCATCCTCGTTTCCGGGCTGAAGAAGCTCGAGTACCGGGGGTATGACTCGGCGGGCGTGGCGGTGGTGAACCGCAACGAGCTCAACGTGGTGCGCGCCACGGGCAAGCTGCGCAACCTGGAGAACCGCGTGGTGGCGGACCAGCCGAAGGGGAACATCGGCATCGGTCACACGCGCTGGGCCACGCACGGGCGTCCCTCGGACGAGAACGCGCACCCCCACACGTACAAGAACGTCGCGGTGGTGCACAACGGCATCATCGAGAACCACCTGGCGCTCAAGGAGCAGCTGCGCGCCAGGGGCCATGTCTTCTCCTCGGAGACGGACACGGAGGTCTTCGCCCACCTCATCTCGGACGAGCTGGAGAAGGGCAAGGACCTGCCGGACGCGGTGCGCGGCGCGATCGAGCAGGTGAAGGGCACGTACGCGCTGGCGGTGGTGAGCGCGACGGACCCCAACCGCATCGTCGCGACGAAGAACGCGTCGCCCATGGTGCTGGGCCTGAGCGAGGGCCAGAACTTCATCGCCAGCGACGTGCCCGCGGTGCTCGAGCACACGCGCGACATCGTCTACATGGAGGAGGGTGACCTGGCCATCGTCACCGCCGCCAAGGTGGACATCTTCAACCGCCAGGGTCAGCCGGTGAACCGCGCCACCCGCCGCATCGACTGGACGCCGATGATGGCGGAGAAGGGCGGCCACAAGCACTTCATGCACAAGGAGATCTGGGAGCAGCCCCGCGCGGTCGCGGACACGCTGCGCGGCCGGATGCTCCTGTCCGAGGGCGACGTCCACTTCGAGGGCTGGAACCTGACGCCCGAGAAGGTGCGCTCGCTCACGAAGATCACGATTCTCGCGTGCGGCACGTCGTGGCACTCGGGCGTGGCCGGCAAGCACATGATTGAGACGCTGGCGCGGCTGCCGGTCGAGGTGGAGCTGGCGAGCGAGTTCCGCTACCGCGACCCCATCGTCGAGGGCACGCACCTGGCCATCGCCATCAGCCAGTCGGGTGAGACGGCGGACACGCTGGCGGCGTTCAAGGAGGCCAAGGCGCGCGGGGCCACGGCGATGGCCATCTGCAACGTCATCGGCAGCGCGATGACGCGCGAGGCGGAGTTCTCCGTCCTGACGAACGCGGGCCCGGAGATTGGCGTCGCGTCCACCAAGGCGTTCACCACGCAGCTGGTGGCGCTCTACCTGCTGGCGGTGAAGCTGGGCCGCATGCGTGGGACGTTGTCGGTGCAGGCGGCGCAGGAGCACCTGACGCACCTGACCGAGATCCCGAAGATGATCGAGGACGTGCTCAAGTGCGAGCCGGCCGTGAAGCGCGTGGCGCGTGAGTTCATGAACGCGCAGGACTTCCTCTTCCTCGGCCGTGGCCCCATGCACCCGGTGGCGCTCGAGGGCGCGCTGAAGCTGAAGGAGATTTCGTACATCCACGCGGAGGGCTACGCGGGTGGCGAGATGAAGCACGGCCCCATCGCCCTCATCGACGAGAAGATGCCGGTGGTGGTCATCGCGCCGAAGCAGCCGCACGTGGCCTACGAGAAGATCATCGGCAACGTGGAGGAGGTCCGCGCGCGCGGCGGCAAGGTCATCGCCGTCATCGACGAGGACGACAAGCAGGTGGACGGCCTGGCGGACCACGTCATCCGGATTCCGGCGGCGTGCGCGCTGCTGGCGCCGGTGGTGGCCACGATTCCGCTGCAGCTCCTCGCGTACCACGTGGCGGAGATGCGCGGGAACGACGTGGACCAGCCGCGCAACCTGGCCAAGAGCGTGACGGTGGAGTAGCCGTCGCTCGCGCCTCCTGATGCACGCGGAGCCCGGGTTCCCCTGATGGGGCCCGGGCTCCTGTCGTTCCGGGGCTCGGGCCTCCCCGGTGGGCCGGCATGCTGTCGCCCGGAGGAAGTCGCGGGCGCCTCGCGCTTTGATGCCCACCCGCTTGCGTGGATACAGTCACCGGGTGTCGGACGCCACGCGCACCCAGCCTCCCCTGCACCAGACCGAGCAGGAGCCCGGCGAGGGGCGTCTGGCGGACCTGGCGCCCTGGACGCCCCCTGGCGCCGAGGTCGGGCCCCAGGGCCTGACGGACCTCTCCTCCTGGGCCGCGCCCGCCCCGGCGCACCTGGTCCGGCCCACGCCTCCGGTGGAGCTGCCCCTGCCCGTCCTCGTCCGGGTGGAGCAGGCCGTGGCCGCGCCCGAGGCGGAGCGCCCCGAGGCCGCCTCGCGGCTCAATGAAGTCCTCGCCCAGCTCGCCCAGGGCGGCGGGGAGCGTCAGGTGGCGGACACCCTGCACCGGCTGCTCGACAGCGGCCGGCTGGAGGGACTGGTGGACGCCCGGGGGCGCTCGTGCCGCGCCGTGGCCGTGGAGGCGCTCCTGTCCCTGGGCTTCCCCTACGCCCTGGAGGTCCAGCCCGAGGACCTCAAGCACCTGCGCGCCAACCACGCCTCGCGCCCCCAGGGCCGCCCTGGCGCGCTCGACTTCGGCCCGGAGGTCCCCGCCCTGGTGCTGGGCGGCGGCCTCTTCGCCCAGATGGTGGAGGAGTTCCTGCGTCCCGGCGTGGTCGAGGGCACGGTGACCTTGCAGGTGGGCCTGTGCGTGCTGGCCATGCTGGCCTTGTGGCTTGCCCCGCCTCGGACTCCCGTGTACCGCCTGGGCCTGGGATTGCTGGCCCTCGTGTCGGGCTACGGGCTGCTGCTGGCCCTCGGCTCGGCGGGGCATGCCGGGGGGCTGTGGGCAGGTGTGGCAGGCGCGGTGGCCGTCCTCCTGGCTGCCCTCCGCGAGAGCTGACCGGCAGGATTCAACACGGATGTCAGAGGGGTGGACTAGGGTCTACCCATCGCGTACTAAAAGCGCGTTCAGGTGAGCCGGGGTGGCTCGCCAATACAAGGAGCCAAGAGAAATGGCCGTGAATCAGGAGAAGGAAAAGGCGATCGAGCTGGCGATGTCCGCGGTGGAGCGCCAGTTCGGTAAGGGGTCCATCATGCGGCTCGGCAACGACGAGCCGCTGATGCGGGACGTGCAGGCCATTTCGACGGGCTCGATTTCGCTGGATATCGCCCTGGGCGTGGGCGGCGTGCCCAAGGGCCGCATCATCGAGATCTTCGGACCGGAGTCCTCCGGCAAGACGACGCTGTGTCTGCACATCGTCGCCGAGGCGCAGAAGCGCGGCGGCATCTGCGGCTACGTGGACGCCGAGCACGCGCTGGACGTGGGCTACGCGCGCAAGCTGGGCGTGCGCACCGACGACCTGCTCCTGAGCCAGCCGGACACCGGTGAGCAGGCGCTGGAAATCGCGGAGATGCTGGTGCGCTCGGGCGCCATCGACGTGCTGGTGGTGGACTCGGTGGCCGCGCTCGTTCCCAAGGCGGAGCTCGAGGGCGAGATGGGCGACGCGCACATGGGTGTGCAGGCCCGTCTGATGAGCCAGGCTTTGCGCAAGCTCACGGGCACCATCGCCAAGAGCCAGACGTGCGTCATCTTCATCAACCAGATCCGCATGAAGATCGGCGTCATGTTCGGCAACCCCGAGACGACCACGGGCGGCAACGCGCTGAAGTTCTACGCGTCGCAGCGCCTGGACATCCGCCGCATCGGCGCCATCAAGAATGGCGAGAACGTGGTGGGCAGCCGCACCCGCGTGAAGGTGGTGAAGAACAAGGTGGCGCCTCCGTTCAAGGAGGTCGAGTTCGACATCATGTACGGCACGGGCATCTCCCGTGAGGGCGACCTCATCGACCTGGCCTCCAACGACAACATCGTGGAGAAGAGCGGCAGCTGGTTCTCGTTCAACGGCGAGCGCATCGGTCAGGGGCGGGAGAACGCGAAGGACTACCTGCGGGAGCACCCGGAGGTGGCGCGCGACATCGAGACCCGCGTGCTGGAGAAGTACGGCATCGCGAAGGGCGCGCCCCTCTCCGCGGCCCCCGCGGAGGAGGCCCCCGCCGAGGGTGCCAGCGAGAAGCGTCAGCGCGTGAAGGCCGTGAAGTAACGCCTTCCCTCGCGGAACTTCGACAGACGGGGTCGTCCTCCTTCGTGGGGGCGGCCCCGTCGTCGTTGCCGGCCCCACGCATGCGGGGCGCACGGGTGGCCCCGGGCGCCGAGTGCTGACACGACGCGTTGTGTCCGGCGTGTGGCGGGGATGTTGCCGGAGTGATGGACGAGGGCCGTAGACTCCCGGGCGTTTCGTTTCGCTAGCGCTTGCCCCTGGGAGTGTCACCTTGTTCGACCGTCTGAATCGTCGCAGCTTCCTTCAGGCCGTGGTCGCCGTCGCGGCGAGTACCTCATTCGGGTGCTCGGATGATGACGACACGAAGAAGCCCACCGCCGATGCGAAGTACTTCCCGCAGTCGGTCTGCTCGGGAGACCCGAGGCCGGACAGCGTCATCCTGTGGGTGCGCGCGTGGGACCCGGACAACGCGGGCGCGGACGCGCCGGTGCGGCTGGAGGTGTCCACCCGCGCGGAGTTCAGCGACTTCGTGTTCCGGGGCGACTTCACGGCGCTGGCGGCGAACGACCACGCGCTCAAGGTCAAGGTGACAAAGCTGTCAGCGCGCACCACGTACTACTACCGCTTCGTGCTGACGAAGAACGGGACGGAGTACACGACGGCGACGGGCCGGACCCGCACGGCGCCGGCGGCCGGGGCGGACGTGGCGGTGAAGTTCGCCTTCGCCAGCTGCCAGGACTACATCGGCCGTTACTACAACGCGTGGCAGCGGCTGCTGGAGCTGGACGAGGACCTGGACTTCATCGTGTTCCTCGGCGACTACATCTACGAGACGACGGGGGACAAGTCGTTCCAGTCGGGCAACACCGAGCGGCGCGTGGTGTTCAGCGAGCCGGACAAGGCGCTGCAGCTGGGCTCGGGTGAGTCGACGTATTACGCGGCCAACGCGCTGTCGAACTACCGCGACCTCTACAAGACGCTGCGCACCGACAAGCTCATCCAGCAGGTGCACGAGCGCTACCCGTTCATCATCATCTGGGACGACCACGAGTTCTCCGACGACAGCTGGGGCTCCAACGCGACGTACCTGGACGGGCGCGCGGCGGAGAACCAGATTGAGCGCAAGCGCAACTCGGAGCGCGCCTTCTTCGAGTACATCCCGCTGGACAACACGGCCTCGGCGGAGGGCGCCATCGACGTGGCGAGCGCGCCGGTGTTCCCGAACACGCGCGTCTACCGGGACTTCGACTTCGGCAAGCACCTGAAGCTGGCGGTGTCCGACTACCGCACCTACCGCCCGGACCACCTCATCCCCGAGGACGCGTACCCGGGCAAGGTGGCGGTGGAGGCGTCGGTGCTGGGGTTGGCGCTGCCGACGCTGCCGGCGCCGGTGCAGGCGCTGCTCCAGTCGGAGACGTTCGCGTACACGAGCCTGGACCTGCCGGAGCACGCGACGCAGAAGGCGGTGCTCCAGGGCGCGTACGTGCAGCAGGCGGTGGCGGCGGGCCTCACCCAGGACGCGGCCACGGTGAAGGCCCAGACGTGGGTGTCCGGGAACGTGTCGCTCTTCTACGCCAACCAGGTGCTGACGGCGGTGAACGCGGCGCGCGAGGCTGCGGGGCAGCCCGCGATTCCGCTGCTCTCCACGGCGGGCACGCTGCGAGGGCTCGCGTACGTGCACCTGGGCAAGGGCTCGCTCTTCAACATCCAGGGCTCGCGCTACATCGTGGTGAAGCCCATCTACGACTTGTTCTCCGCCCTGCGCTACGCCACCTCGGCCGGGCTGAGCGAGGACGCGCTGGGCGCGACGCAGCAGGCGTGGCTGCAGAACCAGCTGAAGGCGGCGAACACCTGGAAGATTGTCGTCAGCTCCGTGTCGATGACGTCCATGGTGTTCGACCTGTCGGCGAAGACGGACATCCCGGACCCGACGCTGCGCCAGGTCTTCTACTTCAACGCGGACCAGTGGGACGGCTTCCCCGCGAAGAAGAAGGAGCTGCTGGAGTTCATCGCGCAGAACCAGGTGAAGAACGCGATGTTCATCTCCGGCGACATCCACGCGTCGTTCGCGTCCGTGGAGGGCGGCGTGCCCGCGCTGACGGCGCCCGCGATCACCTCCGGCTCCATCAAGGAGCTGGCGGGGCTGGCCGTCATCGGCGCGGGCTACGGCCCGGGCAGCGCCGTCTACAAGTACGTCGTCACGGAGCTCAACGAGTCGCTGGCCGCGGGCAACCCCGGCATGCGCTACGTGAACGGTGACGCGCATGGCTTCGTGGTGCTGGAGGTGAAGGGCGACGAGGCCCTGGCCGCCTTCCACCTCATCCCCAGCACCGAGGTGACGAAGGACTACTCGGTGCGCGGCGCCGCGGAGCTGCAGGCGCAGTTCACCCGCGTGGACTTCCGCGTGCAGAACGGGGCGATCACGAAGCTCTGAGCCCACGGGCACCGAAGCGCTCCCACGCTCACCCGTGGGAGGACGAGGGCCGCGCCGGAAGCCCAGGGCTTCTTCCGGTGGCGGCCCTTGCCGCTTTGGTGGGATTGGAAAATTTCCTAGGGACTGGCGTTTTCCGTGAATTACCCTCGAGTCCTCCGTGTCGTCGTCCGGCACGGTGAGACACCTGGCGGGTTCACCTGGAAAGGAAGGCAGCACGATGAGCGCTCAGTCCCCGAAGAAGAAGCTGACCCTGAAGAAGGAGACGCTCCGCGCGCTCGAGACGGTGGAGCCGTCGCTGCTGGAGGGCGTCGTCGGTGGCGCGGGCCTGGGGCTCGAGAACGCCGTCACGCTGACCGCCACGCACGACCCCAGCCGCCTCACACTGAAGACGCGCTGAGCTCCGCGGGAAGTGTCCCGCTCGCCGGAACGGGTTAGAAGTCCGGGCATGGTGACTGGCGCTGTGGCCTCGGACCTGTTGCTCGTTCCGGCGCATCCCGAGCACGTGGACTTCTGGCTGGCGCTGCGCGCCGAGGCCGGAGCCCGGCGCTACGTGGACACGGAGGACGACTCGCGGGAGGTGCTGGTGAAGCGCATCCTGGAGGCGGGCACGCTGGAGGAGCCCCGCGCGAAGGGGTTCCGCTGGTTCGTGCGCCTGGGGGACGCGTGGGTGGGCACGGTGTCCGCGCGCGACGTGTCCCGGGAGCACGGGCGCCTGCAGATTGGCTACATGATGGCGGAGGCGTACCACGGGCGCGGGCTGGGCTCGCGCGCGGTGGGGATGATGCTGGAGCGCCTGTTCACGCTGCCGTTCCTGCACCGGGTGTGGCTGACGACGCTGTCGGAGAACCTGGGCTCCCAGGGCGTGGCGCGCAAGCTGGGCTTCTCGCTGGAGGGGACGATGCGGGGGCACAGCGTCCTGCGGGGGGAGCGCAAGGACCAGCAATTCTGGGGAATGTCGCGCAGTGACTGGGAGGCGCGCCGGCGCGGGTGACGCGCGCTGGGAGCCGTGTGGGGGGCGGGTTATAGAAGCGGCGTCATGCACGCCTACGCCGCTGAGCTGTCGCAGGAACTGGGGCTGAAGCCCGAGCAGGTGGACCGCACCCTGGCGCTGAACGCCGACGGAGCCACCGTCCCCTTCATCGCGCGCTATCGCAAGGAGGTCACCGGAGGGCTGGACGAGGTGCAGATCCAGACCATCCTGGACCGGGCCGGCGAGCGCGCCGAGCTGGACTCGCGTCGCGAGACGATTCTGCGCTCCGTGGAGGAGCAGGGGAAGCTGACGCCGGAGCTGGCGAAGGCGCTGAAGGCGGCGAAGACGCGCACCGAGCTGGAGGACCTCTACCTGCCGTACCGGCCCAAGCGCCGCACGCGCGCGGCGATTGCCCGGGAGCGCGGGCTGGAGCCGCTGGCGGACCTCCTGTGGAAGCAGGATGGCCGCAAGGGCGAGGCCGCGGACGCGAAGGTGCGGCCGTTCGTGAACGCGGAGAAGGAGGTGCCGGACCTGGCGGCGGCGCTGGCGGGGGCTCGGGACATCTGCGCGGAGCGGGTGAGCGAGGACGCGGGGCTGCGCCGCGAGTCGCGCGAGGTGTGCGCGAAGCGGGGCACGCTGCGCTCGGACGTGGTGCCGGCGAAGAAGGGCGAGCCCACCAAGTTCGAGAACTACTACGGCCACGAGGAGCCGCTGTCGCAGGCCCCGTCCCACCGCGTGCTGGCGCTCCTGCGGGGTGAGGAGGAGGGCGTGTTGAAGGTGCGGCTGAACCTGCCGGACGACGAGGTGAAGGCGCTGCTCGCGAGCCGGGTGGTGACGAAGCCGCAGGCGCTGTTCGCCTCGGAGCTGCGCGCGGCGGTGGAGGATGGGTGGGAGCGGCTGATGGGGCCGTCGCTGGAGTCGGAGCTGCGCGCGGAGCTGAAGGAGCGCGCGGACAAGGGGGCCATCGGTGTGTTCGGAGAGAACCTGCGGCACCTGTTGTTGACGGCGCCGGCGGGGGCTCGGGCGGTGCTGGCGTTGGACCCGGGGCTGCGCACGGGCATCAAGCTGGCGATGCTGGATAACACGGGGAGCGTGGCGGAGACGCTGACGCTGTACTCGGAGCGGAGCGCGGACGAGCGGGTGCGCGCGGCGAAGCTGTTGTCCGCGGTGGTGCAGAAGCACAAGCCGGAGCTCATCGCGGTGGGCAACGGGACGGGCAGCCGCGAGGCGGAGACCTTCGTTCGCGACACGCTGAAGGCGCTGGGCGTGCAGGTGCCGGTGGTGTCGGTGAGCGAGCAGGGTGCGTCCATCTACTCGGCGTCGGAGGTGGCGCGTGACGAGTTCCCGGAGATGGACGTCAGCCTGCGCGGCGCGGTGTCGATTGGGCGGCGGTTGCAGGACCCGCTGGCGGAGCTGGTGAAGATCGACCCGAAGAGCATCGGCGTGGGGCAGTACCAGCACGACGTGGACCAGGGGTTGTTGAAGAAGAAGCTGGGCGAGGTGGTGGACTCGTGTGTGAACGCGGTGGGCGTGGATGTGAACACCGCGTCGCCGCAGTTGCTGGAGCACGTGTCCGGCGTGGGGCCGTCGCTGGCGAAGAAGCTGGTGGCGCACCGCGCGTCGAAGGGGCGCTTCACCACGCGGCGGGAGCTGTTGAAGGTGAGCGGGCTGGGGCCCAAGACGTTCGAGCAGGCGGCGGGCTTCCTGCGCGTGCGAGGGCCCGAGCCGCTGGACGCGAGCGCGGTGCACCCGGAGCGGTACGCGGTGGTCGAGCGCATGGCGAAGGATCTGGGCGTGGAGGTGGGAGCGCTGGTGGGCAACGCGTCGCTGGTGCGGAAGATCGACCCGAAGAAGTACCTGGGCCCGGACCTGGGCGAGATGACGTTGAAGGACATCCTGGCGGAGCTGGAGAAGCCGAGCCGGGACCCGCGTGGAGACTTCTCGGCGCCGACGATGCGTGACGACCTGCGCACGCTGGAGGACGTGAAGGAGGGGATGGTGCTTCAGGGCGTGGTGACGAACGTCACGGCGTTCGGCGCGTTCGTGGACGTGGGCGTGCACCAGGATGGCCTGGTGCATGTGTCGCAGATCTCGACGAAGTTCGTGAAGGACCCGTCCGAGGTCGTGAAGGTCGGGGACCGCTTGACGGTGCGCGTGCTGAGCGTGGATTTGCAGCGCAAGCGCCTGGCGTTGTCGGTGCGCGCGGCGCAGGAGGGCGGAGCGGCGCAGCCCTCGGGCAGGCCCGCGGTGGGCGGGGCTTCGGGAGCGGGGCGGATGACGGACCGGGGTGGGGCAGGGGCGCCTCGGCCGGGTGGTGGAGCGAGCGCGCGGCCTGCGGGACAGCAGGGCCCGGGCTCCTCGTCAGGTGGTCAGCGGCCGGGTGGTGGTGGTGGTGACAAGAAGGGCCCGGAGCCGTTCAACAATCCGTTCGCGAAGCTGAAGCGCTGAGGCGGAGCCCCCGCTCGATGGCGCGGGTGCTCGAGATGCCCCCGCGCCCATGGGCCCCTTCTTTTGGACCTTGTGTGCCTGTGGGCCGGCCCGCATTTGCGAATTTGGTTCATGCGCGTTAACTATATGGGCGCATGAACCAACGGCTCGGCAGCCTCCTCGAATCCTTCCTGGGCCACGTGTCGCACTCGCGTGGCCAGGTGCTCTCGCTCCTCTCAGAGCACGGCGTCACGGCCGACCAGGGCATCCTGCTGCGCCACGTGCGCGAGCAGCCGGGCGAGCCCCTGTCGAGCCTCGCTGAGCGGATGGGCCTGTCCCTTCCCTCGGTGAGTCAGATGGCCGAGCGGCTGGTGAAGCTCGGCTATGTGACGCGGCGGGAGGACCCGGAGGACCGCCGGCGCAAGTCGCTCCAGGTGACTCCGAAGGCGAGCCGCTTCCTCACCGCATTCAAGAAGGTGCGCGCCGAGGAGCTCGCCCTGGGCTCCGCTCGCCTCTCGGAGCCCACGAAGCAGCGGCTGGTGTCCGCGCTCGAAGCCGCCCTCACAGAGCTCGAAGGAGAACCATCATGATGCAGCTGGACCACCTGGCCGTGGACGCACGCGACGTCGACGCGTCCTCCCGATTCCTCGCGCGGATCCTGGGCGCGCAGGCCCCCGTCCCCGAGGGCGCCGATGACGACATGCGGCGCATCGACCTGGACCACGGGTGCTTCGTCCTGTTCTCGGCCTCGTCCGAGCCGCGCTTCTCGCACGTGGCCTTCCGCGTCGACGCGAAGCGATTCGCGGAGGTCGTGGAGCGGCTCCAGGCCGAGCGCGTCCCCTTCGGCAATGACCACTTCGACACGGCGAACGGGCAGACCCAGGACCCCCTCGGTGGCGCGGGCCGCGTGTACTTCAATGACAGCAATGGCCACCTGTGGGAGGTGACGTGCTGAGCCCAGGCTCGTGCGCCACACCCCACCACTGAAACGTGGTGGGGCATGACGTCTGTTCATGTGCGGCGAAGCAATGACTGACGATTAGTAGCCCCAGCAGGCGCCGTTGTGGCCGTTGTAGCCAAGGGACCGGCAGAAATCGAACGCCGCCGAGGCGCAGTTGCCATAGCCCACCACGGAGACGTGGCCGACGACGTACCAATAGCTGACGGAGTCGTTGCACTCGGCCAGACAATAGTTGTTGCCGTCATAGCCGGTACACGTGGCGAACGCGCTGACCCGGCCGTCCTCGGACGACGTGTCGGGCGAAACCTGCTCCTCGGCGGGCGGCGTGACGGGCTCGGTCGCGCCACCCTCGTCCAACTCCATACCGCCACCACAAGCCGTTGCGACCACTGCGAACATCGTCAGAAGGGAGTGCCTCGCGAGATGCATGGTGGGTCCTGTCTGGCTTCGAGTGCCCGGACGAATGACAAGCATCCGCCGGGGGCGCCTGGGATGGGCGCAGGACCCTTGTAAGGGAAGTCCATCCGGCCAGGGTATGGGCTGTGTCTGGATTGCCGGCTGCTTCACAGACACCGCGAGACAAACGCAGGATTCCAATCAATCCCTGGTGGATTCCCACGAGGCCGTGATGACCCCGTGGGCGCCTCTCACCATCAATCGAGCGGGAACTCGCGCACTTCCTCGGTGAGCCGCTGGATGCGCGCGAGCCTGCGCGCGTAGCGGTCCGTGCCGTTGCGCGTGTCGAACCGCGTGGCGATGGCCTGGGCCTGCTGGCGCATCCACGCGTGCAGCGCCTTCACCTCGTAGCCGCCGTCCGCTCGGTGCTCGGGGAACGACTTCGTCAGGCGCAGGCTCACCACGTCCCGGTCTCCCGCCGCCAGCACGCGCTCCAGCAGGAACGTCGCCGCGACCAGGAAGATGAACCGGTCATTGTAGCTGCCGTGGTCCAGCGTCCACTCCAGGTGCTTCTCCAGCACCGTCAGCCCTCGCGCCAGGTTGCCCGTCAGCGTCAGGAACTCCAGGTGGTCTCCCACCGTGGCCAGGAAGTCGCGGTTCTTCGACGTCAGCGCGTAGCCACGCCGGTGCAGCTCCGCCGCGCGCTCCAGCTCCCCCAGCTTGAACAGGGGATAGAGCAGCGTGCCCAGCGTCAGGTGCGGAATCTCCGCGCACTTCACCCGCCCGTCCAGGATGGGCTTCGCCTTGCGCAGCGCCTGCTCCCACTCGCCCTTCTCCACGTGGTGGTCCAGCTCGTCGTCCAGCTCACACGCCCGGCAGTCCGTCAGGTGGTCCCGGGGCGCCGCGAGCCACGCCTCCCACAGCCGGTCCACCTCCGCCGCGTCATCCCCCATGTCCCGCGCGGCCTGGTAGCGCAGCTTCAGTACCGAGCGCTTGCCCGCGTCCACCTTGGTGAAGCACTGCTCGATGTCGTCCAGCGCGTCGACGATCTGCTTGCGGGAGATGTGCGGGAACTCCTTGATGCGCCCCACCACCCACTTCTGCTTCCAGAGCATCGCCTCCGGGTCGAAGCGCTCCGGGTCCTTCTTCTGCTGACCCCGGCACCACGCGAAGGCCACCAGCGCCTTGTCCGGGTAGCCACCGAAGGTCGCCGCGTCGATGAGGTCGTCACGCAGCTCGTAGCCCAGCTGCACGTCGCCGTGCGAGTCGGCCATCCGCACCGCTTCCTCCAGCAGCCGCACCTTGCTCTCGCTGGAGCGCTGCCGGCTCGCCCTGTCCCAGAGCGCCTGGGCCTCCTCGCGCCAGTCCGTCGACATCAGTGCAGCCCTCCCGAGCTTCCGCCTCCGTCACTCTCGCCGCCGCCACCCGTGCCCAATTGCGCGGAGATGAGCCCCAACAGTCCCTGGTTCAGCAGCGTCATCTCCTGCGCGTTCAGCGGGTGCTGCCCGAGCAGCAACGCCTGCACGTAGAGCATCTCCACCGACAGCTTCATCATGTTCCGGTCCGACACCGCCGCCAGCCGCCGCACCACCGGATTGTGCAGGTTGAAGCACAGCTGCACCGGCTCGCCGCCCGCGGCGGCCATGACGCCCTCCAGCACGCTGGCGTACAAGTCGTCGGACTCGTCGCGGGCCCGCTCGGCGTCACGCCGGAACGAGCCCTCCTCGTCCGAGCTGTAGAGCGTGGGCACTTCGGCCGGGAAGAACTTCTTCACCGCCACGCCGCAGTGGAACGGCGCCAGCACCTGCTCGGCCGTGCGCAACAGCGGGAACACCGCGTCGCGCTCGTCCAGCGTCAGCTCCTCGAAGCTCTGCGGTAGGTCGGACGAGGAGAACGGCTCCACCTGCGCGTCCTGGATGACGTGCGGCAGCTTCTCCAGCAGCGCCGCGTCGTGCGTGTAGGCCGCGTTGATGATGCACAGCCCCTGCGCGCCCGCCACCCGCGCCACCTGCCGGAAGCCATCCAGCGTGGACGTGTAGCGCACCACCGGGTACGCCCGGCGGTACTCCGAGAGCGTCGTCACGCCCAGCGACGTCTCGAACGGCAGCCACCCGATGACCAGCCGGTAGAAGTCGTCGTCGTCCAGCGCCAGCGCCTTGACGCTCAGCCCATGCAGGCCGATGAGCCGCTGGAGCGCGCGCGGGTCCTCGTGCGCCAGGTCCATCAGGTACTTGCGCAGCCCCTGTCCCAGCGCCACGCGGGCCTGGGCGAGCGAGTCATCCTCGTAGAACGACTCGCGGCTGGCGGTGGGCCTGAGCGCGTTGGCGTTCACCACGCACTTCACGAAGAAGGCCCACTCCGGCAGCAGGTTCTCCGCGCTCTCCGAAAGCAGCATGTGCTTCAGGTACACGCGGTGCTTCTGCTTCGCGTTGAAGTGCGGCGACGCCGGCAGCACGAAGGCCACCCCGTCCACGTCGCCCGCCTCGGAGCGCAGCGGGATGCAGTCGATGAAGTCCGTCTCGAAGACCTCGCGCCCGTAGTCGAGCAGCGCCTTGCGACGCTCGGCCGCGCTCGCGTACTCGCGCCTCCACGGCGGCCCGTCGGCGTCCAGCCGCTCCATCTCGCCGCCCACCGACAGCTGGATGGGGAAGGGCAGCAGGCCGCCGTAGTGCCGCGCCAGCTGGCGCACCCGCTCCGCCGCGAACCACTCCGCCATGTCCGCTCGGGCCACCAGGAACACCTGCGTGCCCGGCTTCTCCAGCGGGTGCGCGGACTCCTGGACCGCGTAGGTGCCGTCGTGCCGGCCGCGCCACTCCAGCGTCCGCCCGTCCCCGCGTGCCGAGCGCGTCACGAGCAGCAACTCGTCGCACACCATGAAGCACGACAGCAGGCCGATTCCGAACTGGCCGATGAAGTCCTTGCGGCGGGCCTCCAGGGCCTCGCGCTTGGAGGACTCGCCGATGGTGGCCAGGAAGCGGTGGATTTCTTCTTCCGTCAGGCCTACCCCGTCGTCGCTGAAGACCAGGGTGGGGGGGCCTCCGTCCTGCTTCTCCACCAGCTCCAGACGCACGGTGCCGGTGTGGGAGGGCTCCAGGTGCTGGCGGGCCCGGATGGCGTCGGTGGCGTTCTGGAGCAGCTCTCGGAGGTAGACGCCGGGGGAGCTGTACAGATGGTGGGACAGGAGGTCGATGACCCCACGGAGGCTGACTTGGAATCGGTGGTCCACGCTGGGTCCACCATCCTTCCCGGAGGGCGTCATGTCGACCGTTCTTTCGAGATTGCGGCCTTCGCGCCGCCGGGGCATCTGTCCGCCCCGGGGCAGGCGATGTGCGCAGGCCCTTGATTGGCCGCCCGGACAGTGCCAAGCGGCGGCCCGGCCGGGGGTGTGCCCTCGTGGCAACCCGGCGACACGTCGAGACTTTCGACCCGAGAGAGGACAACCATGCGGAACGAGCTCAGGGCAGTCGCGGTGGGGGCGCTGTTGACCTTCGGTGGCACGGCCATGGCGCAGGACGCCGCCACGCCCCCGGCGGCCCCGGCCCCGAAGAAGGCGGACGCCGCGAAGCCCGCGGCCACCAAGGGCAAGGTGGAGGTGACGTGGTGGGGCCACGCGGCCTTCGTGGTGCGCACCCCGGGTGGGGCGGTGATTGCCATCGACCCGTGGCTCACCAACCCGAAGGCGCCCAAGGACGCCCCGCAGCCGGAGGCGCTGGACGCCATCCTCCTCACCCACGGCCACTTCGACCACGTGGGCGAGGCCAAGGCGCTGGCGCAGAAGACGGGCGCCAAGGTGTTCGGCTCGTTCGAGCTGGTGAACCAGCTGGGCCTGCCGGAGACGCAGGCGGTGGGCGCCAACGCGGGCGGGACGTTCCAGGTGAAGGACGTCACGCTGCACCTGGTGGAGGCGGTGCACTCCAGCAGCTACCAGGCGGACCCCAAGGCCCCGGCGCAGTACGCGGGCGCGCCGCTGGGCTACGTGCTGAAGGTCGACAAGGGGCCCACGCTGTACCACGCGGGTGACACGGGCGCGTTCGAGTCCATGTCGCTCATCGCCACCCAGTTCAAGCCCACGGTGGCGATGCTGCCCATCGGCGGGCACTTCACCATGGGGCCCGCGGAGGCGGCGCAGGCGGCGCGGCTGCTGAAGGTGCAGAGCATCGTCCCCATGCACTTCGGCACCTTCCCGCTCCTGCAGGGCACGCCCGATGCGCTGCGTGGCGAGCTGAAGAAGACGCGCCCGGGCACGAAGGTGCTGGAGCTGGAGCCGGGCAAGTCCACGGCGCTGTAGGCCCGGGTCTGCGTCCGGGGTGGGACTCTTCCGGCGCCGTAGAAGTCTGGGTTCTGGAGGGGCTGACTCCGGGCGGTCGAATCTCCCGAAGGCCGGGTGGCGTCGCGGAGGCCCCCTGGGTTACATCCGGCGGACCGTCTCCAGGCGTCCGTCGGCGGGTCCGGGGGTGTTCCGGTGTTGGATTTCAGCAAGGCGGGGTGGTTGACCCCGCTCCTCAACGAGGCGGTCGCGGCCCATCTGGGGTCGCCCGCTCCGGAGGAGAGCGCCTTGCGGCTGGGGCCCGGGCGTGCCCGGGCTCGGGCGTATCTGCGGCGCACCCTGCGCGCCAGCGGGTTGTTGTACGGCACTCCCGCGGACGCGCCCACGGCGCTGGACGCGATGCCGGACACCGAGTTCCAGGCGCAGGCGCTGGAGGACCAGCTCTTCCACGCGGTGCTGCGCACGCTGGCGGCGCTCGCGCTGGAGCTGGCGCGGCAGGTGGGCGCGCCCGAGGGGCGCCGGGTGGAGCAGCTGCTGGTGCTCTTCTGCGTGCTGGGCGGGGAGCTGGTGCTGGCGGAGGTGCTGGCGGAGCAGCTGGCCCAGGGCACGCCGGTGACGAAGCGGCAGGTGGCCAAGGTGGAGATGGCGCTGCGCAAGCGCGAGCCCACGCTGGCCGGTGACCCCGTGTACGGGCTGGTGCTGCACAACGGCGCGCAGTACGCGGACGCGCAGCTGTTCTGTCGGCAGGCCATCGACTACTTCGCGAGCGGGCGCTTGTCGCGCGAGCAGACGCGGCGGCGGCTGGACTTCGCGTCGAAGCAGAAGGCGCTGCTGGTGGAGGTGCTGACGGGGCTGGCGTGCGTGGACCGGTTGCCGGGGACGCCCGCGCGGCGGGCCATCCTCAAGCAGGTGGAGGACCTGCGGCTGCCGGCGGCGATGGCGTCCGAGCTGAAGTCAGCGGTGAAGCAGTCCTTCGAGCGGCGGCGCTCGGTGCGGGACGTGGTGCGCCAGGTGCGCAGCGTGGACATGCGCCACTTCCTGCTGGAGCAGACGCTGCTGGCGGCGCTGGTGGACGGGCGGCGCACGCGGCGGGAGCGGGCCTTCATCGACACGCTGGCAGACGCGCTGCACGTGTCGAAGGAGGAGCTGCATCGGCTGGAGCTGGAGATGGCGGAGTTCTACGCGCGCCATCGCTCCATCGTGGATGTGTTCACGGTGCGGGACGCGGCCAGCGCCATGGGTGACGACATGGTGGCCGGCATGCAGGAGACGCTGGAGAAGAACTTCTACCGGCTGATGCAGGAGGTCCGCGAGACGGGGGACCTGGCGGTGCTGGTGGCGAAGGTGGCGCGGCGTCAGAAGCTCACGGAGGACGAGCGGCAGCGCATGCGCGCGCAGCTCATCGACGTGGCGAAGGCGATTCCCGCGCTCGCCATCTTCGCGGCGCCCGGTGGGTTGCTGCTGTTGGCGGCGCTGGCCAAGTTGCTGCCGTTCAGCCTGTTGCCCAGCGCGTTCCAGGACGACGACGTGCCTGACGTGCTCCCCGACGATGTCGAGGACTTCGGCCCGGAGCGCGAGGCGGGGTGAGACGGGAGGTCGGCCGCTTGGATGTCGGCCTGCCCTGGCTCCTGGCGTGAAGGCGCTGCCATCGGCGCGGACGGTCCCCAGCTTCAGTGGGCGGACCGGGCCCGCGTGGCGCCCATTCCCCGCGGGAGGAAGGCCGATGCGCGTCCATCAGCGTGATGTGGAGGTCGGCGTCGCCGGACGCCTGCTGGCGGGGTTCCTGTGTGTCCCCGAGCGGGCGAGCGGCCTGGTGATGCTCGTGGGGGACGAGGAGCTGGCGAAGGACTCCTCCGTGCGCGAGGTGCTGCACGCGGCGGGGCTCGCGACGCTGGGGCTCGACTGGCGCACCGCGGACGAGGAGCAGGCCGAGGACTGGACGGTGCGCGAGGGCGCGCACGTGGAGCTCATCGCGCATCGGCTGGAGGTGGCGCGCGACTGGTTGCAGCGTGACGACGTGTTGTCGCTGTTGCCCGTGGGATTCTTGGGGATGGGATTGGGCGCGGCCGCGGTGCTGGTGGCGGCGGCGCATCAGCCTCGGGGTGTGCAGGCGGTCGTCACGCTGGGGGGCAGACCGGACAAGGCGGGCTCGGTGGTGGCGGAGGTGCGCGTGCCCACGCTGGTGCTCGGGGCAGGGGAGGACGCGGACCGGGCGATGCTCGCGCGGCGGGTGTTCGATGGATTGGCGCCGGGGGTGCGCAAGGGGCTCCAGTTGGTCGAGGGCGCGAGCCGGCGGTTCGAGGAGGCGGAGCCACGGGCGCGCGCGGCGCGCATGGCGGCGGCGTGGTTCTCGGATTGCTTCCGCGCGGTCGCGGGGCCCGGGGTCGTCGAGTGGAGCGAGGGCACCGCGTGACGTGGGTCGGAGCTCAGGCTGCGTCGGATTGCGCGAGCGCTCCTCCTGAGGGCGCGCGCTTCTGGGGGCTGCGTCGGTGCGCGGACTGTCCAGGTGTCTCCGCGCAAGCGATGGGATGGACAGGTGCGGCGCGAGGGCGCCGCGTGGCGTGTCCCAGTGAAGAGGGCGCGTCGGGCAGCGCAAGTACCTCGCATGGGGGCTCGCCCCACTGCGTGAAGTGGCGGGGTGCGAGCGGCCCAGGCGCCTCCGCGCGTGCGATGAGAAGGACGGGTGCCGCGCGAGTCCCCTGCGTGACGTGTCCGGGTGAAGAGGATGCGTCGGGCGGCGCGAGTGCTTCTCATTCGGGCTCGCCCTACTGCATTCAGTGGCGGTGTGCGAGCCGTCCAGGTGCCTCCACGCAAGCGACGGGACGGACAGGCGCGATGGCGCTGCCCGGGTGGTTCGGCGGTGGCCTCTCTCTCGTCACACGTTGGACAAGCGGGGACACCGCGACTGCGGGAGGTTGTCGGTGGATGTTGTTCCTCTCGACGCGCCATCCGGCCATGGCGGAGCCGGATGGGCGCAGGGGGCTTGAACGGAACGTGCGTTGGACCGCGCAGCGCTCGTCCGCACGGCGTTCCTCATCTCCGTGGCTTATCGATGCCTCACGTATGGGGCGATGGCGCTCGTCGCCTCGCATGGCGGGCGTTGTGCCCGGGCGTTACTCCGGGGATGTGGCGTGGAGGGGCGTGATGAGGGAGTCGCGAGGTCCATGAATGTGTTCCGGCGCCACTTGGAGTCGTTCGTCCGGGTGGAGCCCGTGCGCCCCGCGCTCGGTGCGGGCCTGCGCGCGGCGCTCGCGGTGGGCCTGCCCATGGTGGTCGCCGCCACCCAGCACCTGCCCGCCGTGACGTGGGTGGGCATGGCGGGCCTCTTCGTCACGCTCGTGGACCGCGGCGGTCCCTACCGCGACAGGGCCATCAACATGGGCGCGATGACGCTCCTGGGCGCAGTGATGGGGCTCGTGTCCGCGCTGCAGCTCCCCGACTGGGCCGATGTCCTGCTCACCCTCGCCTGGGTGACGGCGTGCGGCTTCGCGCGCTCCTATGGCGACACCCCCGGACTCATGGGCGTGGTGCTCGCCAACTACACGGTGGTCTCACTGGCGCTGCCCGCGCAGGGCTTCGCCGACGCGCTGTCCCGCTCCGGGTTGTTCATCCTCGGTGGCCTGTGGGCCATGATGCTCGCGCTGGTGCTCTGGCCGCTGCGCCCCTATCGCCCCGCGCGCCTCGCCATCTCCCGCTGCTACCGCGCGCTGGCCTCCCGCGCCGAGGAGGTCGGTCGCTGGCCACTCGAGGGTCCGCCTCCCCCCGCCAACCTGGTGGAGGTCGTCGACTGGGAGTCGCGCGTGCGCATGTCGCTCGAGGACGCGCGAAGCGTGCTGGCCTCCACCCGCCGCAACCGCGCGGGTGAGAGCAACCGGGGTGAGCACCTGCTCGTGTTGCTCGAAGGCGCGGACGCGCTGCTCGCGATGCTGGTCGCGCTGCCGGAGACCCTGGAGCTCGCGCCCCGCGAGCCTCGCTTCCACGCCCTGCGCGCCGAGATCCAGCGAGCGCTCGCGGACCACTCGCGGGACCTCCTGCACATCGCCCGCGCGCTGGAACAGGAGAAGCGCGAAGTGGAGTCCTCGGTCTGGAGCACGGACCGGGTCCGTCGCGCGCTCGCGTCCCTTGTCACCGAGGGCCGGTTGCCCGACTCCGCGCGCGCCGCGTACTCACATGCGGAGGCCCTGCTGGTCCGTCTGCGCGAATACTCGGAGGCCCTGCTGGAGGTGGCCAACCACCTGGAGGACGGCGGCCCCGTCGAGTCGGACCTGCCCATGGGGCCGCATCCCGCGTCGGCGCGGAGCCGTCCCCTGCTCGAGCCCCTGCGCGACAACTGGGGCACCGACTCCGTCATCTTCCGCCACGCGATTCGCCTGGGCATCACCGCCGCGCTCGCCACCGCGCTCGTGCGCGGACTCGGGCTGAATCACGGCTATTGGGTCATCATCACCGTCATCGTCGTACTCCAGCCCTACTCGGGGATGACCTTCGAGCGCGGGGTGCAGCGCGCCGCGGGCACGCTGCTCGGTGGCGCGCTGGCGGCGGGGCTGGTGGCGCTCGTGAGGGACCCGGTGGTGCTGCTCGGCGCCATCATGGCGTTCTTCGCCGTGGCCATCGCCGTGAAGCCCATGAGCCTCGCGGCCTTCCAGGTGCTGCTCGCGCCCGCGCTGGTGCTGCTCGCGGAGATCCAGACCGGAGACTGGGAGCTGGCCGGAGTGCGCGTCATCAACACGCTGCTCGGCGGCGTGCTGGCCCTGGTGGGCGCGTGGCTCCTGTGGCCCAGCCCCGAGCACTCGCGCTTCCCGGAGGAGGTGGCCAACGCGCTGCGCGCCGACCGCGACTACCTGTTGAGCGTGGCCTCCGCGCGCTCGGACGCGGAGCCCCAGGTGCGCGAGGCGCGGCGCAAGCTGGGCCTCCAGTTGCTGTCCGCGGAGGCCTCCTTCCAGCGGCTGCTCTCCGAGTGGCGCGGCTCCTCACACCAGCTCGAGCCCGCCATGGCGCTGCTCGCGTATGCCCGGCGCTTCGGCTCGGCGGTGACGGCGCTCGCCGCCAGTCGGCAGGGGCGCAAGGACCTGGCGCCCGTCATTGGCTACGCGGGCAACGTGCTCGAGGACCTGGCGCTCGCCGTGGAGCACCGCCGCGCACCGTCCCCGCTGCCCCGGTCCGCGGCGCAGGAGGGCCTGGACGTGCTCTCCCGCACCCAGATGGACCGGCTGGTGCGTCAGCTCACCGTGCTTCACAAGGCCACTGTGCGCGCGGCGCCGCAGCTCACGGGGTGAGTCCTCGAATCAGGTCCGCTCGATGCGCGCCAGCAGCCGGCGCAGGTCCTCGTTGACGCTGGCGTACTGGGTGACGCCCTGCTCGGCCTGGAGCTGCTTGCGCAGGTCCGGCAGCGACGTCTCTCGCACCTTCTTCGCCGCGTCCTGCGAGCCGTCCACCAACCACCCCATGGCGAGGATGAGCGCCAGGCGAACCTCCGTGTCGCGCTCGGACAGCTTCGCGGCGAGCGCCGGCGCGTGCTCCGCCGAGCCAGCGCGCCCCACCTCCAGCGCCGCGCGCTCCATCATCGGCTTGGTCGCCTTGTCCATGCGCTGCACCCAGCAGCCCGCGTTGCCCGTGCACGCCTGACCCGCCTCCAGCAGCGCCGCGTGCGCGGTGATTTCATCCGCGCGCTTCTTGCCCAGCCCCGCCGCGTCCTCGCAGCCTTCCTCCTGCGTGGCCTTGCAGTCGGCCGCGGTGTGCGCCGGCTCACCGGTGGCCAGCTTCTGCAGGATGGGCTGCTCGCGTGCGTCACCCAACATCGCCAGCCCCTTCACCGCCACCTCGCGCGCATACCAGTCACCCGTGCCCGCGGCCTTCTCCAGCGCGGGGAGCGCGTCGCGGCCGCCCAGCCGCACCAGCGCCTTCACGTACGCGTCACGCACCGTGGGGTCCGTCTCCAGCACCAGCGTCGTCAGCGGCTTCACCGCCTCCGTCGCGCGCAGGCGGCCCAGCGCGTCCGCCGCCTGCATCCGCACCAGCGCCTGGATCTGCACGTCCGAGTGCGAGAACGACAGCAGCTTGAGCAGCGGCTCCACCGCGCGCTTCTCACGCAAATCCCCCAGCACCGTCGCCGCCTTCATCGGGTAGCTGGCCGGGTTGACGCCGTTCGTCTTCGCCCACGCGAGCAGCTCCGCGTCACGCCCCTCCAGCGCGGGCAGCAGCGCGTCCGCCGCGGGCTG
Organism: Myxococcus sp. AS-1-15; assembly: GCF_020037055.1. NCBI lineage: Bacteria > Pseudomonadati > Myxococcota > Myxococcia > Myxococcales > Myxococcaceae > Myxococcus > Myxococcus sp. AS-1-15. Next base: position 231,949 of record NZ_JAIQDF010000014.1, read on the forward strand.
GCCCAGCTGGAACAGCGCGAAGCTGCTCTCCACGTAGAAGGACTTGCCCTTGCGCTCCTTGGTCAGCATCCGGATGAGCGCCGGCGCCGCGCGGCCGTCACCGATGTGGCCCAGCGCCTCGATGGCCTTCTTGTTGAGGAACGGCTCCACGCCCTCGTCCGTGGCCAGGACGATGAGCGGCTCCACCGCCTCCTTCGCCTTCATGCTCCCCAGGACTTGAATGGCCTCGATGCGCGCGTACGTGTCCTTGGCCCTCAACAGCGGCACCAGCGCGGGCACGGCGCGCACGTCGCCGATGGCGCCCAGCGCCGTCACCATCGCCTTGTTCGCCAGCTGCGAGGACATGTCGCCCGCGGCCGGGTCGATGGCCGCCGACAGCGCCTCCACCGACGAGGCGTGGTGCACGTCGCCAATCGCGCGGGCCAGCGCCGCCTTCACCTCGGGCTTGCGCTCCTGCGAGAGCGCCTCGTGCAGCATGGGCAGGAAGCTCTCGTTGACCTTCGTCTTCGTCCGCATCGCCTCGATGAGGCGCACCCGGTCCTCGGCTCGCCGCGTCTGCTGGAGCGTCCCGGCCCAGTAGTCGGGCGAGTTCGGGTCCGACTTACAGGCGACAAAACAGAGAACAGCGGCAACACACCACGCTGCGAGGGGGCGGCTCATCGAGGCTCCTGGGCGTCGTCTGCGGGGTTGTCCTGTCCGGAGTCGTAAACCTCCTGTCACGAAGGAAGCAAACCACCCAGGTCACCTGGGGTACGCTGGTCAACGACATGTCCGACGACACTCACAAGGCGCCGCGCCCGGGCTACACCCGACGGACCTACCTGCTCGACCGGGAATTCCAGCTCAAGTACATCCTTCTGCTGGCTGGCATCGGTGCGGGCAGCGTGGCGGTGTTCGGAGCCCTGGCGTACCGGCTCCATGCCTCCTCGGTGGACTCCGGCGTGGAAGCGGGTGACTCCATCATGTGGCTCACCGTGCTGGGCTCGGTGGGGCTGGGGGCGCTGTTGGGCCTGTTCGGCCTGCTCTTCACCCATCGGGTGGCGGGCCCCGTCCATGTGATGAGCCTGTATGTCGCCGCGCTGGCCGCCGGGCGCTATCCCCGGCTGCGGCCCCTGCGCAAGAAGGACGAATTGAAGCGCTTCTTCGACCGCTTCAGCGAGGCGGTGGACCGCATCCGCCAGCGCGAGGCGGACGAGGCGCACGCCCTGGAGGGCGCCCTGGCCGCGTTGAAGCCGGTGGCCACCACCCCTGAGGCGCGCGAGGCGCTGGAAACCCTGTCCGCGCTGTGCACGCGCAAGCGTCAAGCAGTGGACAATCCCACCGCGAGCACCTTCAAGTCCGTGGCTTGAAGCCTGCCCCGAGGAGAGCCCGAACAACATGAGCAGACCCCGCATCGTCTTCATGGGCACGCCGGATTTCGCCGTGTCATCGCTCGAAGCCTGTTTCGACCTGGGCGACGTGGTCGCCGTCGTCACCCAGCCGGACAAGCCCAAGGGGCGCGGCAACACGGTGACGGCGCCGCCGGTGAAGGAGCTGGCCGTCGCGCGCGGCGTGCCCGTGTTCCAGCCGGCCAAGCTGCGCACGCCCCCGTTCGTCGAGGAGCTGCGCCGCTTCTCGCCGGACGTCTGCGTGGTGACGGCCTATGGCCGCATCCTCCCCAAGGACATCCTGGAGCTGCCGCCCAAGGGCTGCGTCAACGTGCACGGCTCGCTGTTGCCGCGCTTCCGGGGCGCCGCGCCCATCCAGTGGTCCATCGCGCACGGGGACACGGAGACGGGCGTGTCGCTGATGGTGATGGATGAGGGCCTGGACACCGGCCCCGTGCTCGCGATGAAGCGCCTGCCCATCGGCCCCGAGGACACGAGCGCCACCATGTACCCGAAGCTGGCCGCGCTGGGCGGCGAGGTGCTGCGCGAGTTCCTGCCGGCGTACCTGAGCGGGGCGCTCAAGCCGGTGCCCCAGCCCTCGGAGGGCGTGGTGCTGGCGCCCATCATCGAGAAGGAGGAGGGGAAGCTGGACTTCACCCGTCCCGCCATCGCGCTGGAGCGCAGGCTGCGCGCCTTCACGCCGTGGCCCGGGGCGTTCACCTCGATGGGCGGCAAGCTGGTGAAGGTGCACCGCGTGAAGGTGGCGCAGGGGAAGGGCGCGCCGGGCACGGTGTTGTCCGCGGGCGCGGAGGGCATCGAGGTGGCGTGCGGCGAGGGCTCGCTCGTGCTGCTGGACATCCAGTTGGAAGGCAAGCGGGTGATGAAGGCGGCGGAGTTCCTCACGGGCCACAAGCTGGCCGTGGGCAGCCAGCCGTTCGGCACCTAGTCGATGGCCACGACGAGACGGACTCTTTCGAGTACAGGCGCATGGGTATGAGACTGCTGGTGTTGCACGGGCCGAACCTGAACCTGCTGGGCGTGCGTGAGGGCGGGCGCGGGCTGTCGGACCTGGATGCCGCGCTGAAGGCGCGCGCGAAGTCGCTGGGGATGGAGCTGACCGTCCTCCAGTCCAACCACGAGGGCGCGCTGCTGGACGCGCTCGCCGCCCATCGTGAGAAGGTGGACGGCGTCCTCGTCAACCCGGCGGGCCTGTTCGGCTCCTACGCGCTCAAGGAGGGACTGGAGCTGGTGGGGCTGCCCGCCATCGAGGTCATGCTGCGGCCGCCCGCGCGCGAGTCCGTGGTGGCCGAGGCGTGTGTCCTCCAGGTGCACGGGGCCGGTGGCTTCGAGCCGTACCTGGAGGCGCTGGAGACCTTCGCCAGCGGCGTCTTCACGCCCGGGAGCGCGAGCAAGACGCCCGAGGGTGATGACGACGAGGACCTCATCCGGTCCCCGAGGAAGTCGAAGAGCACGCCCGAGTCGAAGGGCGGCAAGACGCTGGGGCGGAAGACCGCCGCGCAGGACGACGCGCCGGAGCCCAAGGGGGGCAAGACGCTCGGGCGCAAGCCGTCCTCGGCGAAGGACGACGCCCCCGAGTCGAAGGGCGGCAAGACGCTGGGGCGGGGGACGAAGTCCGCCTCGGTGACGACGGACCTGCTCACGCGGGCGCTGGTGCACCAGAAGATCTCCGACCGGCTCGCGGGCCGGCTCACCGCCGCGGAGCTGGCCTCCTGGGCGCGCTCCCGCTATGAGGCCCTCCAGCGCGGACTGCCCGCGGAGCAGGGCCAGCGGGCCGTGCTCGAGGAGCAGCTCCAGCGCCTCACGCTGTCCCACCTCCCCTCGACGCGGCTCTCCGATGAGCAGCTCGTGGACCTGATGACCCGGCTCGACGAAGGATGAATCCCCGCGCTCTCGCCATCCTCGTGCTGGCGCGCGTCCGCGCAACGGACGCCTACCTCAACGTGGTGCTGGACACGATGCTGTCCGAGTCACCGCCCAAGGACCCGCGCGACGCGGGCCTCGCCACGGAGCTGACCTACGGCGCCACCCGCCGGCAGCTCGCGCTCGACTACGCCATCACCCGCTTCGCCGACCGCAAGCTGGACGCCATGGAGGACCGCGTGCTCGCGGCCCTGCGCATCGGCGCCTATCAAATCTTCCACACCCGCGTGCCCGCGCGCGCCGCGGTGGCGGAGACTGTGCAGGCGCTCAAGGAGGTCGGCCTCACCCGCGCGGCGGGCTTCACCAACGCCATCCTGCGCAAGCTCGCGGAGCTGCCCTCGCCGCCCTTGCCGTCGCCGTCCGACGTGGCCCACCACCTGTCCGTGCGCGAGAGTCATCCGCAGTGGCTGGTGGAGCGCTGGCTGCGCCAGTTCGGCCGCGAGCGCGCCGAGGCCATGCTGGTGGCCGACAACCAGTCCCCGCCCGTCGTCATCCGCGCCAACACCGCGAAGGTGACGCGCGACGCGCTGCTCACCCAGCTGCAGGAGGTGGGCGTCGACGCGAAGGCCGCCACCGTGTCCCCCGTGGGCATCATCCTGCCGCCGGTGGGCCGCGTGGAGGACGTCTACGGCTTCTCGGAGGGCCTGTGGCAGGTGCAGGACGAGGCCGCCCAGCTCGTCGGCGTGTACGGCGCCATCCCCGCGTCCGCCCGCGTGCTGGACGCATGCGCCGCCCCCGGTGGCAAGTCCTGTCACCTGGCGCAGGAGCACGACGTCGTCGCGGTGGACCTGCACGCCCACAAGCTGAGGAAGATCGACGGCGAGGCGAAGCGCCTGGGCCTGACGTCGCGCTTGAAGGCCTACGCGCACGACGCGGCGGAGCCGTTCCCGGAGGCGTGGGGCGAGTTCCACGCGATGCTGGTGGACGCGCCGTGCTCGGGGCTGGGCACGCTGCGCCGTCACCCGGAGCTGCGCTACCGCCGCAAGGAGGAGGACCTCTCGCGGCTGGCCACGCTGCAGCGGCGCATCCTGGAGAACTGCCAGGAGTCGGTGCCGGCGGGCGGGCTGCTCGTCTACGCGGTGTGCACCATGGAGCCGCAGGAGGGGCAGGACCAGGTGGAGATGTTCCTGCGCAGCCACCCGGAGTGGACGGCGGAGCCGCCCGTGTTGCCGGGACTCAAGCTGCCGCTCACCCAGGCCTACTTGAGGACGCTGCCGGGTCCGGAGGGCTTCGACGGGTTCTTCGCCGCGCGCCTCCGGAAGCTCTACTGAAGAAGGCTCAGGCCTCCTCGGTGGCGGGCAGGTTCGCCGCCGCCTTGAAGGCCTCCAGCACCGCCGCCGAGGCGCGGTCCAGGTACTTGCCCTTGCGGATGAGCAGGCCGATGGGCCGCGACACGGGCCCCTCCGCGAAGGGCTTGGCCACCAGCGAGCCGCCCTTCACCTCGCCCTGCGCGGTGGACACCGGGAGGATGGCCACGCCCAGGCCCATCTCCACCGCCCGCTTGATGGTCTCCACGTTGTCCATCTCCATCACCGGGTTGATGTCGATGTTCTTCTCGCGGAAGAGCCGGTCCAGCGCCTTGCGCGTGGGCGCCTCGCGGTCGAACGCGATGAAGGGCACGCCCGACAGCGCCGTGAGGCTCACCTTCGCCTTGGAGGCGAACGCGTGGCCCGGCGCGCACACGACGGCCAGCTTGTCGTCGCGGAAGGGCAGGATGTCCACGCCCGCGCGCGGCTGCGGGTACGCCACGATTCCAATCTCCGCCGCGCCCAGAATCACGTCGTCGTAGACCTGGTCGTTGCGGCGGTAGTTCAGCCGCATGTTGACCTTGGGGTGCGCCTTGAGCAGCTGCTTCTGCACCGCGTTCAATTCGTGCAGACCCACCGAGTAGATGGTGGACACGGTGCTCGTGCCGGCCACCTCCGTCGCCTGCTCGCGAATCTCCTGCTCCACCTCCGCGAAGCGGGCCAGAATCTCCTTGCAGCCGCGGAACAGCCGCTCGCCCGCCGGCGTCGGCGTCACCTGCCGGGCGCTGCGCGACAGGAGCTTCTGCTCGTAGCGGTTCTCCAGCGCGCGAATCTGCTGGCTCACCGCCGACTGCGTGACGTGGTTGAGCTGCGCCGCTCGCGAGAAGGAGCCGGTCTCCACCACATCACAGAACATTTTCAGGGACTCGAGCTGCATGGCCGCTCCCTACTCCCGAACCTAATGGCCTGGCCACTATTAATTAGTCAGCCTACGTCACACCGCCAAATGAGCTAACCCTTCAAGTCGGCCGGCTGTCGGGCGAAAGAAGGACGAGGGCCCCGGAGGGCTGGTGCTCAGGGCGCCTGGGGCGGGACGGGCGGGCGACGACGCACCAGGACGAAGAGGGCGCTGCCCAGGGCGACGAGGGCGCCGCCCGCGAGGCTCTGGAAGCGGCCCAGCTCGTGTGTGGCCTGCTGGAGCAGTTCGCACTCGGGTCCGGACAGCCCCGTGCACTCCAGCGTGCCGAACAGGCCCCTGAGGCCCGCGGCGAAGAGGCCCAGGCCGCCGAGGAGCAGACCTCCGGCCAGCCCCAGCGCGGCGGCGCGCGGCAGCGAGGGCTTGGGAGGGGGCGGCGGAGCGGAGGGCATGGTGGGAGGGTAGCTATAGCCGCGAGCGGCGGGCGGGCTCAACGGGCGAGGGGCAGGCCGCGTATGCTCGCGCACCATGCGAATCCTCTACGGTGTCGTCGGCGAAGGCATGGGCCATGCGACGCGCTCCCGCGTGCTCCTCGAGGAGCTCACGAAGAAGCACGAGGTCCACATCGTCGTCTCCGGGCGGGCCCAGGACTACCTGGCCAAACGCTTCCAGAACGTGCACGGCATCTGGGGGCTGACCTTGGCGTACGAGGGCAACTCGGTGAAGAAGTGGCAGACGGTGCTGCAGAACCTCACCGGCGCGGTGAAGGGCTGGCCGCAGAACGTGCGCCAGTACTTCGAGCTGGTGGACGACTTCAAGCCCGACGTCGTCGTCAGCGACTTCGAGTCCTTCAGCTACCTGTTCGCGCGCACCCACCGGCTGCCCGTCATCAGCGTGGACAACATGCAGGTCATCAACCGCTGTCAGCACGAGCCGTCGCTGCTGGCCGGGTACGAGGACAGCTTCGAGACCTCGCGCGCCATCGTGAAGGCGAAGCTGCCGGGCGCCTTCCACTACCTGGTGACGACGTTCTTCTACCCGCCCGTGCGCAAGCGCCGCACCACGCTGGCCCCGTCGATCCTGCGGCCCGAAATCATCGAGGCGAGGTCGGAGCCCGGCGAGCACCTGCTCGTCTACCAGACGTCCACCACCAACACCGCGCTGCCGGACATCCTCAAGGCCGCGGGCATCCCCTGCCGCGTGTACGGGCTGCGAAGGGACCTCACCGAGGACCTGGTGGACGGCAACCTCACGTACCGGCCGTTCAGCGAGAAGGGCTTCATCGACGACTTGCGCACGTCCCGCGGCGTGGTCGCCAGCGGCGGCTTCACGCTGATGAGCGAGGCCGTCTACCTGCGCAAGCCCGTGCTGAGCATCCCGCTGGAGGGCCAGTTCGAGCAGATCATCAACGCCCTGTACCTGGAGAAGCTGGGGTACGGGATGTACGTGAAGACGCTGACGGTGGACGCGCTCAAGGAGTTCCTTTCGCGCGTGCCGCGCTGCCAGCAGGCGCTCCAGGGCTACGAGCAGGAGGGCAACACGAAGATGCTCACCGCGCTCGAGGAGCAGCTCGCCCTGGCGTACGAGCACCGGGGGCACTGGGCCATGGAGATGGCCCAGGACTGACGCCCCGCGCGGCGCCCCTGTCAGTGCAGGGGCACGTCCTGGTTGTTGTTGCGCTCCGCGGCCCTGCGCGACAGCTCGGTGAGCCAGGAGCGGGTGAGGGGCGTCTGGCTGTCGACGCCTCGGTGCGCGTCCTGGCTGCTGCTCTGCGGGAGCAGCCGGTTGGCCCAGGCGAGCAGCGTGGCGGTGAGCTCGGGCGCGAGCGCGCGGCCCACCGCGCCCAGCTTCGCGGCCGCGCCCACCAGCACCTCCGCGTCGCCCCGACGGCAGCCGTCCAGGATGAGGCGCGCGGAGCGCTCGGCGCTCACGGAGACGCCGGGCAGCGAGTCGCTGATGGAGAACCACGCGTACTCCGCCTCGTGCTGGCCCTTGAAGCGCGCGTTGAGCGGGCTGCCGGTGCGCATGAGGCCCGGGCACACGGTGGTGACCCGGATGCCGTCCTGGCGCAGCTCCGCGCGCAGTCCATCCGACAGGCCCACCAGCGCGAACTTGCTGGCGGAGTAGGGCAACAGGTGCGGCACGCTGAGCCTGCCGCCCACGGAGGCGATGTTGACGATGCGCCCCTCGCGCCGCTGCTTCATCGCGGGCAGCACCGCGAGCGTCGTGTACAGGGGGCCCCACAGGTGCGTGTCCACCGCGTCCTCGAAGTCCTCCACCGTCATGGACTCCATCGGCCCCACCTGGATGGTGCCCGCGTTGTTGATGAGCACGTCCACCGCGCCCCAGTGCTCCAGCACCGCGCCCACCATCGCCTCCACCTGCACGGAGTCGCGCACGTCGCACGGCAGCGCGAGCACCTCGCCGCCCTCGCGCTCCAGCTCCTCGAGCGCCCGCTCCAGGGACTGCGTGTCGCGGCCGCACAGCGCCACGCGCGCGCCCTCGCGCACCAGCTGGCGGCAGAGCACCAGCCCCAGCCCGCGCGAGCCGCCGGTGACGAGCACCGTGCGCCCCTCGAATGAATAGCGCGGGCGTCTGAGGAGCCCGCGCAGCCCCAGCGCCGCGCCGATGCCGGCCGCCGCCAGCGTGCCGGGGGTGAAGCGCGCCGCCGTCCTGTTCTTGCGCCAGTCCGCCATGAGGTGACCTCCGGGAAGCCTTCAGGGCGCGGGAGCCGCGGCCGAGGTGTCGTACTGGGTGAAGCGCTCGAGCAGCGGGCGCACGCGCCGGGCCGCGTCCTTGCCGCACAGGTGGTGGCGCAGCCGCCCGTCCGCGTCGAAGACGAGCCACGCGGGCGTCTGCTTCACGCCGTACGCGCGGGCCATGGAGCCGTCATCCACGGCGATGGGGTAGACCAGCCCGTGCTCGCGCGCGAAGGCCTCCACCGCGTTGGTGTCTCGCAGCTCGCTGGCGGAGTGGGTGACGTCCACGCCGATGACCTTCAGCCCGCGCGGACCGAACTCCGCGAGGAAGCGCTGCAGGGACGCGAAGTCGTTGGCGTCCGCGTCCTCGGCCAGCGAGAAGAAGTGGAGGAGCACCGGCAGCTCGTCCAGCTCCGAGACGTGGACGGGCGCGTTGATCCACCCGCCATCCGGGTCCAACAGGGTGAGGGGAATGTCATGCGTGGGCATACGGGCTCCCGCGAAAGGGGCTGGGACTTGAGGGACGCTCCTCAAGCTATGCATCCCCCAACGCCCGCCCGGACCGGGGTGCCGGCCGCCTGCCCGGAGCAGAACGTCCGGCGCGGCTGTCGCTGGACGGCAGGCCCTCCGAGAGGGCAGACAGTCGCTCTCATGCGCATCCCCGATTTCAAGCTGGAGCGGTACTTCGCGCGCTGGGAGTTCGCCGCGCCCTACACGCTGTGCTCCTCCGACATCGAGGGCTGGAAGATGAAGGAGCTGCTGGCGCTCGCCGACCCGGACGCGCTGGGGCGCTGGGAGGCGCTCACGCTCGGCTACACGGAGGCCCCGGGGCTGCCCGCGCTGCGCGACGAAATCGCCACGCTCTACCCGGGCCTGTCGTCGGACGAGGTGCTGACCTTCGCGGGCGCCGAGGAGGCGGTGTTCATCCTGATGAACGTGCTCTTGGGTCCAGGCGACCACGCCGTCGTCACCTGGCCGGGCTACCAGTCCCTGTACGAGGTGGCGCGCGCCACCGGCGCCGACGTGACGCTGCTGCCCCTGCGCGAGGAGGATGGCTGGGCGTTCGACGTGGAGGCGCTTCGCCGCGCGCTCACGCCGAGCACGAAGCTGGTGGTGGTGAACTTCCCCCACAACCCCACCGGCGCGCTGCCGGACCTGGCCACGTTCCAGGCGCTGTGCGCGCTGTGCGACGAGCGCGGCATCCACCTGCTCTCCGACGAGGTGTACCGGCTGCTGGAGCACGACGCGTCGGCGCGGCTGCCCGCGGCCGTGTCGCTGTCGCCGCGCGCCTTCAGCCTGGGCGTCATGTCCAAGGCCTTCGGCCTCGCGGGGCTTCGCGTGGGGTGGCTCGCCTGCCGCGACGTGGACGTGCTGCGCCGGTGCATGGCGTACAAGGACTACACGACCATCTGCAACAGCGCCCCCAGCGAGGTGCTCTCCCTCATCGCCCTGCGCGCCAAGGAGCGCGTGCTGGCGCGGAGCCGCGCGCTGCTCGCCTCGAACCTGGCCCTGCTGGACGACTTCTTCGCGCGCCACGCGGACACGTTCCACTGGGTGCGTCCGCGCGCCGGCAGCGTGGCCTTCCCGCGGCTGCTCCGCGAACAGCCCGTGGCGCACTTCACCGACGCGCTCGTCCAGCGCGAGGGCGTGCTGCTGCTCCCCGGAGACGTCTATGACTTCCCGGGCAATCACTTCCGTCTCGGCCTGGGGCGCACCAGCCTGCCCGAAGCCCTGTCACGCCTGGAGCGCTTCGTCTCCGACACCCGGTGAGACAACACACGTGTGACAGAGGACGACGCATTGCGTCAGGTTTTGCGCCGGGTTCACGGTTTCCGTGTTCTCGACCTTTTACACCCCGAGACTCTAGAGTGGACGCTCCCCTGTCCGGTCCCCCACCCGACGGGCAGCTCCCCCACTCCGAGCCGGAGGCGTTCCACGATGAAGAAGCTGATGGGTACGGCGGTTGCCGCAGCAACGCTGTTGTTCGGTACGCAGGCCTTCGCGACCGACTACACGCTGTGGATTCACGGACGCAACGGTGGAACCACGCAGGCGGGCAACTACGCCGACTTCAGCTACTGGGGACCGGCCGGCACCGCGGCGGGCGTGAACAAGAAGGCGGTGAACTGGAACGGCAAGGAGCGCATCGGCGGGCAGAACGCGCGCATCCGCGACGCGCTCGACTGCTTCTGCACGGGCAACAACTGGTGCTACATCGCCGTGCACAGCGCGGGTGATTTGCAGATTGGCTATGCGCTCGCCATGTATGGGACGAGCCAGCGCACCAAGAAGAACGCGTCGCCCAACGCGAGCGGCGTGTGTGGCAACACGGACGGCTCCACCCAGACGGGCTGGAACATCCGCTCGGTGCGCGTGGCGTCCGGCGCCGGCGGCGGCAGCGAGCTGGCGGACCTGGGCGAGTGGGCGGTGAGCGAGCCGCTGGTGAGCGACCTGGTCACCACCACGGCGCGCACGATGTACAACCACAACGTCACGGCGGACGTGAAGTTCTACATGTACGCGGCCTCCAAGGGCACGCTGTACTCGGGGCTCCTGCCGGGCCAGGACGACGAGGCGGTGGCGTACCACTCGACGGGCGGCGTGTCGGGCAGCGCCGGCAGCTCGCTGTGCAACCCCGGTGACTGGTTCTGCGGCGGCACGCTGACCACGGGCACGGGGAAGACGAGCAACGGCCTGGCCAAGTGGCTCAACCACGACGTGAAGCTGCGGGACGACGGCGAGTCGTTCAATCACTACGCCAACGGGAACTGGGGCGGCATCGTCGCCAAGGTTCGCGAGGCCGTCGTGGCGGAAGCGAAGTAGGGACGTCGCCGCGAAGCACGCATGATGCCCGCCCGCCCTGAGTCCGCTCGTGTCTCCCTCCCGCGCCGTCTCGGGGGGGGCTTCGTGGTGATTGCGTTGGCGCTCGGAGGCGCGGCGTGGTGGCGATGGAGCGTGAGGTCCGGGCAGGGGGACGCTGACGTGGCGTCCGCCACTGCGCAAGCCGCCTGGAGGGGCTCGCCGGCCGGCCCCGCGTCCAGGATGGAGCGCATCGGTGACGGCGTGGGGCTGGCACAGGGGCCGTCGCCGAATGCGCAGGGCACGCACGTGTCGGTGGTGAACCTGGAGCAGCGCGAGCGCCTGGCCCGGCGGGAGCTGTGGGCCGAGCGACTGGCGCGGGCGAAGGAGACGCTGGAGTCGTATGTGGCCTCCACGCGATATCCGCCGCAGTCCCGCTCCATCCGCGACCATCCGGACCAGGTGGTGCTCGCCGAGCCGGAGCGCACGCGTCCGCTGAGCCGCGAGCACACCGACGTGCAGCTGCGGCTCAAGCAGGACCGGGTGTTCGTGGTGGGTGACGAGGTGGTGCTCTTCTCCGTGTCCTGTGAGGACGCGCACCGCGCGCCGAGGCCGTGCGAGGTGCTGTCCGCCACCGCGCGCGAGGCCGACCACATGCCGGGCGCGGGGGGCATGCCCGCGGTGCCGGTGGCCTTCACGGACGACGGCGCGGCGGGTGACGCGCTCGCGGGGGATGGTGTCTTCACCGGGCGCTTCCAGCCGTCGAAGCAGGGCTTCCCGCTGTACTCGGGCACGCTGCGCGTGGACGTGCAGGTGCGCTCGGGGCGCGCGGAGGGGTCGGCGTTCCTGGACATCCTCTACACGCCGACGCCGCCCGCGGTGCTCACGGGCAAGGTGCGCGAGGTGGTGGAGGATGGCTCGCTGTCCTTGTACCTGGGCATCGACGTGCGCAAGGCGGGGCGGTACGTCGTCGCCGGTCGTCTGGACGACGAGAGCGGCGAGCCCTTCGCGCACGTGTCCTTCAACGAGGAGCTGAAAGAGGGTGCGCGGGAGGTGAAGCTGACCGTCTTCGGCAAGCTCGTGCTCGACGACGCGCCCACGTTCCCGCTGCAGCTGCGCGACGTGGAGGGCTTCCTGCTCAAGGAGTCCGGAGACCCGGACCGCGAGCTGATGGCCACGAAGCGTGGCTATCTGCACACCACCCAGGTGTATCCGTCGTCCGTGTTCTCTCCCTCGGAGTGGCAGGGTGAGCAGCGCCTGCGCTACATCGACGAGTACCAGCGCCAGGTGGACGAGGCCCAGCGGGAGTACGACGCCACCTTCGAGGAGCCGAGCGAGAAGCGGCCTTGAGGGAGGGACGGGCCTGCCGCGAACGGCAGGCGTCGCCAGCGGCCCGGTGGGCTCGAGGCCGCGCGTGACGCGGCGGTTCGCGAGCTTCAGGTCGAGGTCGGCTCCGTGCCGCGCTCGGAGGCGGAGGGCTCGCCCAGGAGGTCGGCCTGGGCCACGGCGGGCTCGACGAAGACCGACTGCTCCGTGAGCGACGCCACCTGCTGCGAGAGCGCCTCGGCCGAGGCCTCGGTGACGACGCCCGGCGAGGCAAACGAATCAAGCGACGTCGCCGTGTCGACGGGCTGCGCGTCCGGCTGGAGCTCCACCGACTCCGCCACCACGTCCACGCCCTGCGCGCTCATCGCCGCGCTGACGGGCACGCTGGCCGCCGCGGGGTTCGCCGCGAGCGAGCCCATGACGCCCGCGAGCGCCGCGTCCCCCGGGCCGATGTCCTCCGGCACCATGTCGCCCAGGTCATCCAGGTCCGCGAGGAACTCGCTCGGCCCCGCCGGACGCACCGACGCGTCCATCCACTCCGCGGCCGCGTACCTCCCCGCGTCCAGTCCATCCGCGCCGCCCACCGCGTCCTCGAACCCGTCCATGTGCAGGTCGAGCGCCGGGTGCACCGGCCCCCACGCGTTGCCCGGCGGGTCCAGCATGGAGAGCAGATCCTCCGGCGCATCCACGCTGGGCGAGGACGTGTCCAGGTTCTGCAGCTCCCACGCGGCCTCGTCCGGCGACAGGATGTCCGAGGCATCCGGCACGCTCGCGCCCCCGCGACGCGACGACGGCCCCACCGCGTTGCCCGAGTCGCGAGGCGCGCCCAGCGACGAGGGAAGCTGCGAGCCCAGGCGCTGCGCGTAGCGGGGCGCGGCGGCCTCGAAGGAACTCTCCCCGGAGAAGACGCGCAGGGCGGCGTGGTCCAGCTCGCGCGTGTCGCCCGGCTCCATGTCCGCCGACTCCAGCGAGGCGAGGAGCGCGTCGGCGCCGTCCGCGCCGTCCACCTGGAAGTCGCTCTCGTCGGAGAACCCCCGGCGCACCTTCTCCACGGCCTCGAGCGACTCGCCAGGCTTCGTGGGCGCCACGGAGCCCACGTCCGCGTCCAGCGACGTGCGCCGCAGGGACGACAGGATGCTCGAGGACAGTCGGCGGATGGATGTCATCTGTCACCTCCCGGGACGCACGACGGGCTGCATCCGTATTGTCGGTTCTCCCACGGAGAAGTTGCCAGGGGACGGGGGGAGCGCGCCCATCACCTGGGGGGTACACCCCCCTTGGGATGGTCAACAATCGCGAGCCCCGGGCGCTTGCAACGTCCGCCAGCGAACGAGTGCGGGGCGCGCGCCGAGGTCCCCTGGCACTCAGGTCCCAGCCGTCACACAAAGAGAGGTATCCGTAGTGGGTGCCCACCTGGGGATGGGCGCTGGCCTCCCGCTTGCTGGGGGAGGGCCCGAGGAGGCGGTGTCATGCTGCGTTTCGAGAGCGCGGGACAGACCCATATCGGTCGCCGGCCCCACAACGAGGACTCCTACTGTGTCCTGCCGGAGCTGGGGTTGTACGTGGTGGCGGACGGGCTGGGTGGGCAGGAGGGCGGCGAGGTCGCCAGCCGCTGTGTGGTGGATACGTTCGCGGGCCTGGGCCAGCGATGGGAGCGGGAGCACGAGGCGGCGTGGCCGGAGGTGGCCGACCCCCGGCGCACGCGCGAGGAGAACCTGTTGGCGGCGTGCTCACAGCTCGCCCAGGCCAACCTGCGGGCTCAGCGGGTGGGCCGGCTGGCGGAGATGGCCTCCACGGTGGTGGCGCTCGCGGTGGGGCGGGACGGCGCGGCGGTGGTGCACGTCGGCGACAGCCGCCTGTACCGCCTGCGGGGTGGCCAGCTGGAGTCGCTCACCCGCGACCACTCGTTCATCGAGGAGCTGCGCGACGTGGGCATGGAGCCCCCCGGCGGCGCCTCCAACTGGCGGCACCTCATCACCCGGGCGCTGGGCACCGACAACGCGGAGCCCACGCTCCAGCGGCTGCATGCCCAGCCCGGCGACGTCTTCCTCCTGTGCTCGGATGGCCTCTACGAGCCGCTGGGCCTGGAGGGGCTGACTCGCAGGCTGTGTCTGTCCTCGGCGCGTGAGGTCTGCGACGCGCTGGTGGCGGATGCCTTCGAGGCGGGGGGCAAGGACAACATCACCGCCGTCGTCCTGCGTGTGGCCGACGCGTGAGAACACGTCAGTGAAGGTGGGAGGGTCAACCGGGGGCTCCCGGGTCATCCTCGCCTTACTGCGAAATCCCCGGATGTTGCGGTAGGGTGGGCCCTCCCGGTGGCGCTCCCATCCGGGGCCCTTCCCCCTCTCGTCCGACATCGCAGCGCATGACGCACAGCCTCGCCGCTCGTCTGACCGCCGCCATCACGCTGGTCATCCTGGTCCTCACCGCGCTGTGCGTGACGTTCACGGGCGTCGTGCTGCGCTCCCGGATGGACACGGAGCTGGCGCATTCCCTCACCCAGGACGAGTCCGCCTGGAGCCGGCTGGTGGCCCAGGAGGGCCGCACGCTGCGGGTCCTCCTGCGCAGCGCCGCGGCGAACGCCCGGCTGCGGGCGTTGTTGTCCGGGCCCACGTTGGACTCCGCCGCGCTCCAGGCGTTCGCCAAGGAGCAGCAGGCGCTGGTGTCGGTGGAGCTCTTGCTCATCACCCGGCCCGAGGGTGAGCTCGTCGCGGGCTCGTACGCGGGCGCGCTGCCCGCGCTCGTGGGGATGGTGAAGTCCGGCACGCCGGGCGTGCTGTTCGTGGGGGAGACGCCGTACTGGGCGGTGTCCCGGCCGGTGGAGGTGGACGGGCGTGGCGTGGGGCACCTGGTGCTCGGCAGCCGGTTCGACGACGCGCCGCTGAAGGACCTGCGCAACCAGCGGGGCGTGGAGCTGGTGCTGCACGCGGGCTCGCGGCTGGTGGCGCGCTCGGTGGACACGGTGTCGCCGGAGGCGCTGCTGGCGGCGGTGGACGCGGCGGAGGGGGAGGGACGGGTGGAGGTGGAGGACGTGAGCTTCCGCGTGGCGCGTCAGCCGGTGGGCGCGGGGCTGGAGCTGGTGCTCGCGCGGGACGAGAGCACGGAGGCGTCGCGCTTCACCACGGCGGTGGTGCTCATCGTCGGGTTGGGGTTGTTCACGGCGCTGGCGGCCGGCGGCATCATCTTCCTGTTGGTGCGGCGGATGACGGGCCCCTTGCGGGAGCTGACGGCGGCGGCGGCGCGGGTGGTGGCGGAGGGCGACTTCCGGGGCACGCTGGAGGTGCACTCGCGGGATGAGATTGGTCAGCTGGCGTCGTCCTTCGCGGAGATGATGGTGCAGCTGCGCTCGCTGCTGATGGCGCTGAAGGGCTCGGCGGAGCAACTGGAGGCCGCGGCGTCGCAGCTCACCGACTCCGCGACGGTGCAGAACGAGGCGGTGTCCCAGCAGGCGGTGGCGCTGCACGAGACGCAGCTGGCGGCGCAGCAGCTCCAGGAGAGCTCGCGCGCGGCGGCGAAGCGGGTGGAGACGATTCAGCGCGAGGCGGAGAAGGCGAGCGGCTTCGGTCAGGCGGGCGAGGCGGCGGTGTCCGGCAGCGTGGGCGGGCTCACGCACATCCGCTCGCATGTCGAGCAGATCGGCCGCACCATCTCCGAGCTGCATCAGCGCACGCGGCTGGTGGGCGACATCACCCGCACGGTGAAGGACCTGGCGGACCAGTCCAACGTGCTCGCGCTCAACGCGTCCATCGAGGCGGCGCGCAGCGGGGACCAGGGCCGGGCGTTCTCGGTGGTGGCGCGCAACATGCGCTCGCTGGCGGACCAGTCTGCGGGCGCGACGACGCGGGTGCAGGGCATCCTGGGCGACATCGGCCGGGCCATCTCGGACGCGGTGCGCATCAGCGAGGGCGGCGCGCGCGAGGTGGAGGGTGGCCTGGAGCAGGTGCGCGCGGCGGGTGAGAGCCTGCGCTCGCTGGCCGGCATCATCCAGAGCAATGGCCAGACGGTGAAGAGCATCTCGGACGCCGTGCGCCAGCAGGACGCGGGCATCGCGGAGCTGTTCGCCGCGCTCAGCTCCATGGCGGACGTGGCGGACCAGATTGTCGACCGCATGGCGGAGAGCGAGCAGGCCGCCATCCAGCTCTCCGCCGCGTCGGGCGAGCTCTCCGCCATCGTCGGCCGCTACCAGATTTGAGGGGCCCGCAGGCCCGTCGAGCGGCTCGCCCCCCCCCTGTGGGCTGCTCCGTGCGTCGAGGCGGGAGGCCGCTGATGGGCGGGACGAGGAGCGGCTCACCCCCACCGCTCGCAACCGGAGGCGTGGTGCTCCGCTTGGCGAGGCGCGGGCGGGCCGCGTGAGGCGCGACGGCCCCGTGCGTGAACGAGGGGCCGAGGCGCGGGCGCTCAGCCCAGCTCGCCGCCGTCGATGGCGTGCGCGGCGCCCGTGATGGCGCCCGCGGCGTCCGAGGCGAGGAACAGGCACAGCGCGGCCACCTCCTCCGGCTGGACGATGCGGCCCATGGCGTTCATCGACGCCAGCGCCTCGCGCGCCTGCTCTCCGCTGCGGCCCGTCGTCTGGGTGATGGCCGCCGTGGCGTTGGAGAACATGTCCGTCTCCACCCAGCCCGGGTTCACCGCATTCACCGTGATGTTCTTCTTGGCGTACTCCACCGCCAGCGCGCGCGTCAGGCCCAGCAGCGCGTGCTTGGAGGCGCAGTACGCGGACGTGTACTTCATGCCGCGCACCGCGGCCATGGAGCCGATGTTGATGACGCGGCCGCCGCCCTCCTTGGCCATCGCGGGCATCAGCTCCCGACAGAGGATGAAGGGCGCCGTCACGTTGATGGCCATCACCCGCGCCAGATCCTCGGTGCGCGTCTTGGTGAGCGGCGCGGACACGGTGATGCCCGCGTTGTTCACCAGCACCCGGGGCGTGCCCTCCGCGAGGATGGTCTTCGTCGCGGCCATCAGCGCGTCCTCGCTCGCCACGTCCACGACGAGCGGCCGGACACCCTCGCCGCCCTCCTTCGCGAGCGCCTCGAGGGCATCCGCCGCGCGGGCCAGGGCCCAGACGCGATAGCCCTCACGCGCGAAGGACAGCGCCACGGCGCGGCCGATGCCCCGGCTCGCACCCGTCACCACCACGGTCTTCTGGGTCGTCGTCATGGCGCGCGAGCCTAGCGCCCCCGGCGTCGACAAGGGGCACGTCTTCACCTGCGTTTCGCAGCCCGTCAGTGCCAACAAGCCCTCGCCCCGTTTGACGCTCCCCGAGGCGGGCACTAGGACGGCGCCATGGCACGTGCGGACATCACGGACTTGTTCCGGCTCGACGACCTGCTGTCCCCCGAGGAGAAGGCCGCGCGCGACACCGTGGCCGCCTTCGTGGACCGCGAGGTGCTCCCCATCATCGGCGGACACTTCCGCGACGGCACCTTCCCCGTGCACCTCATCCCCCAGCTCGCGGAGATGGGCGTGCTGGGCGCGAACCTGCACGGCCACGGCTGTGCGGGGATGAACACCGTCAGCTACGGCCTCATCCTCCAGGAGCTGGAGCGCGGTGACTCGGGGCTGCGCTCCTTCGCGTCCGTGCAGGGCTCGCTGTGCATGTTCCCCATCCACGCGTACGGCAGCGACGAGCAGAAGGAGCGCTTCCTGCCGGCCATGGCGCGAGGCAGGGCCATCGGCTGCTTCGGCCTCACCGAGCCCGACTTCGGCTCCAACCCCGGCGGCATGCGCACCCGCGCGCGCAAGGACGGCGACGGCTACGTCCTCAACGGTACCAAGACGTGGATTACGAATGGCGCCATCGCCGACGTGGCCATCGTCTGGGCGAAGACGGACGACGGCGGCCCCGAGTCCGTCCGCGGCTTCCTCGTGGAGAAGGGCATGCCCGGCTTCAGCGCGCGGGACATCCCCGGCAAGTTCTCCCTGCGCGCGTCGATTACCAGCGAGCTGTCCTTCCAGGACGTGCGAGTCCCCGCGCGCAACGTGCTGCCCGGCGTGGTGGGCCTGCGCGGTCCGCTGTCGTGCCTCAACAACGCGCGGCTGGGCATCGCCTTCGCCGTCACCGGCGCCGCCATCGCGTGCTTCGAGGGGGCTCGCGAGTACGCGCTGTCACGCGCGTCGTTCCACGGCAAGCCCGTGGCCGGCTACCAGCTCACGCAGGAGAAGCTGGCGGACATGCTCCAGGACATCGTGAAGGCGCAGCTGGTGGGCCTGCGCGTGGCGCGCCTCAAGGACGAGGGCAAGGTGACGCCCGTCATGGTGAGCCTGGCCAAGCGCAACAACGTGAAGAGCGCGCTGGAGATTGCCCGCGTCGCGCGGAGCATCTACGGCGCCAATGGCATCACCGACGCGTACCCGCCCGTGCGCCACATGCTGAATCTCGAATCGGTCTTTACCTACGAGGGCACCCACGAGGTGCACACGCTGGTGTTGGGCAAGGCCATCACCGGCCTCGACGCGTTCGACTGAAATGCCTCCGCGCGGGGCGCCTCCCCTCGTTCCGTTGGGAAGAGGGGAGGGCCTCGTGCGCTTCGCGGGGGCCTGACGTCAGCCCTGGTTCTCGCCGCCCTCGGGCTTGGCCGTCTCGGCGGACGCCTCGGCCTCGGCGGGGGGCGCCTCGGGGGCGGCCTCGGCCTCGGGCTCGTCGGAGACCTCGGGCGCGGTGCCAGCGGCCTCCGCCGCCTGCTGCGCCTTGAGCTCCTCGTCGTTCATGAAGCCGATGGGGCTGTCCTTCCGGTTGAGGAAGCGCACCGCCTTCTTCGAGAGCGCGAACATCTGCTCGGCCGCCGCGGCCGGCACCAGCGCGTGCTCGATTTGCGCGGGGTCCGGACGCTCCACCACGCCGAGCTCGCCGTCCTCCAGCCGCTTGGCCTGCTCTGGCGTCAGCTCCATCCGGCGCAGCTTGCCCTTGCGGGTCATGAAGTAGAACGCCGTCTCGCCCGGCTCCTGGGCCACCTGCGAGCCCATCACCAGCTCGCGCAGCGCCTTGTCCAGCTCCACCTGACGCTTGGACTCCGCGCGCTGGTAGGCCTTGGAGCCCGGCATGGGGGGCAGCTTCGGGATGGGCCGCTCGGGCGGAGCGGAGGAGGACGGCCGGCCGTGCTGGGGGGCGCCGCTGGGACGGAAGGAGCCACCGCCGCCACCGCCGCTGGGACGGAACGAGCCGCCGCCACCGGGACGACCGCCACCCGGCCTGCCACCGCCGCCACCGGGACGACCGCCACCCTCGCGGGGAGGCCGCTCCTCACTCCGCGCCGGAGGACCCCCGGATGTCCGGTGGTCATCACGTCGGGGTGGGGGACGGTTTCCGCCTGGACGTCCGCCGTCCTGGGACGAGGGCCTCCGGGCTTCCGCCTGGCTGGCCGCCGTATCAGCCTTCTTGGACTGTTCCTCGGTGACGAGGCCCGCCTTCAACAACTTGTCGCGCAGGTTCTGCATGAGATGGGCGTTCTATCCCTTGCACGGCCGCACGCAAGCCGCAGCTTGCCGCTCCTGTACGCGCCACGTAACTTGCCGCCCCCGTGGTACCCCCTCCGGAGGAGTCGTGAGCCGTTCGAAGAAGTCCGCCTTCATCCTCGCCGTGGCACTGGCGGCCTCGGGCTGCTCGGACCCGGTCGACAAGGCGGCCAAGGCCCGCATCTTCTCCCCCGAGGACCCGCCCAAGGTGGTGGCCTCCGCCCAGCAGAAGCTGCCCCCGGAGGATGTCGCGGACAACCCGCAGGTGGCGCGCCGCATCCTCGGCATGGACGCCGCCGAGGTGACCGAGCGGCTGGGGCCCCACCGCTACCAGGCCACCCTGGGCTACGAGTGGACCTCCGCCGAGTCCAACCCGGTGAAGCTCACGGAGACGCGCACCTTCCGCGCGGGCGCGGGCGGGGTCAGCGGGGACTTCCACGGCGTGCTGGAGAACTCCCGGGACCAGGGCCTGGAGGTGATGCGCATCGCGGGGCAGGTGTTCGCCCGCAACCGGTATGGCCCGTTCCGTCAGCGGCTGCGCGACCGCGGCATGGCCGAGCGCACCCGCGCGGAGCTGACCGGCGCCATCCGCGACTTCGACAGCCTGTTCCAGGGGCGGCTCAAGCTGTCGCCCCAGGGCACGGTCACCTACGAGGGGCGCACGGCGTGGCGCTACCAGGTGACGCTGGCTCCCGCCTCGGAAGGGGATGCCTCCCGGCCGCTGCCGGCGCTGCTGCAGCCCAAGAACGGGGCGGACGAGACGACGCGTCGCCGGGGGAACTTCTTCGCCCACCGGCTGCCGCGCTCGCTGGACGGCGAGGTGCTGGTGGACGCGGCCACGTCGGTGGTCCTCAAGGCGCGGCTGGACGGGCGCATCGGCGTGCCGTCGGACAAGACGCCCGAGGCGGCGGAGCTGCGCATGACGCTGGAGGCGGCCCTGACCGAGGTGGGCAAGGACCAGAAGCTGGCGCCTCCCGAGAGCTTCCTGCCCGACGCGGACAAGCCACAGGGTATCGCCGACGCGTTGGACCGCTTCGGCATCGAGCGCGCCAAGCCCGAGGGCGCCAAGGGTTCGACGGCCGGTGAGGCTCCGCCGGAGCCCGAGGACGAGGGCGGCGGCGAGTAGCCCGCTGCGGGGGCGCCCTCATGGCGCCCCTTTGATGGCCCAGGCGTGGAGGCGGGTGACGTCTCCGCCTGGGCCCGGTTCTGGGAGCGACGCGCCCGGACAATCGCGTCATGGCCCCCTCGGCCCACCGCTTCTCCGTCCGCCCGCCTGCCCTGACGGCTCCGCCCGGACGCCCGCGTCAGGGCCACGCTGAATCGCCTCAACCCACTGTTTTCACATGGGTTCCACCGTGGCGTGTGGCTTGCTCTCCCGCAGGGCCATGCGTCGTCTCCGCCCCCTCCTGGCCTGTCTCTGCGGGCTGCTCGCGTCCCGCGTCCAGGCGCAGCCCCCTGCCCGGAGCCTGGGCGTCACCGTGTTCCCGGTGGGCGCCTACGTCCTGTCGGACACGGAGGGCGGGCGCGAGGCGGGCTACAGCGCGGGACTGGCCTGGAGCTATCGCCGGGAGGCGTCCCTCCTCGAGGTGGGCGGCCACGTGGCCTCCAGTCGACAGCTCACCGAGGCGACGCCCATGTCCCTGCGAATCACGCCCCCGGGGCCCCGACGGGTCCGTCCCTACCTGGGCCTCGGGCTGAGCTTCATGGTGGCCCACGCGCTCCGGGAGGAGGGGGCGACGCGCTCCCTCCAACTGGGGGCGGAGCTGTGCGGGGGCCTGGACGTGGAGCTGGGCCGGGGACTCTTCCTCTCCGCCGAGGCCCGCTACCAGAACTTCTCCGCCACCGGCTCCCCGTTCGCCGGGGAGCGACAGGCGCTCTCGTCCGGATTCCTGGGGCTGGGAATGCACCTGTAGGCGCCTCGCGCTACAGGGCGGGCCCAACCTGTTGGAAGAAAATTTGCGCTGACTCTTGCGTCCTCTACAATCCTCGTCGGTTGCGGCCCAGACGCGTCCGACATGCTCGGAAGTTCAGTGGGCTGTACAGCAAGGGAGCGGAGATGGAGCGCAAGGTCGGGAGTAGCACGGTGACGGCCAAGGAGGTCAAGGCGGCGCTGGAGAAGACGCGCACGCTGTCGGCCGAGGAGGAGAAGGTGCTGCGCATGCGGCACGGCGCCGACGCTTCCAGCACGCGGGCTCCGCTGCCGCGCGCCGCAGGGGACAACGAGGAGCTGGGTGACGAGCTGCTCTTCATCGAGATGCAGCTGATGAAGGCCATGCGCGCCCGGGCCGCGGCCAAGACGCCCGCCACGAAGGCGGCGGCGCCCGCCGCGCCGCGTGCTCGCGAGACGGCCGCCAACCCGACGAAGGACAAGATTGTCCGGGCGCTGCGCAAGAAGAAGTAGTCGCCCGCGCGGTCACCACTACCGGTTGAGGATGGCCACGAGGCGCTCTCCCGCCTCGGGCAGCGCCAGCGGCGTGCCCGAGATTTCCGTGGCCAGTCCCTCCGCGTCATCCGTTCCACCCCGCGCGTACAGCCCCTTCAACCAGGCGGCGGCGGGCGGGTTGCGCCAGAAGTCCTCGTTGAAGCGCTCGGTGAGGCGCCCGGTGAGCCGGGCCTCCAGCGCCCACGCTCGCAGGTAGTGCGCCACGTAGAGCTGCGGGTCCACGTCGGACAGGAAGAAGCCGGGATGTGGCTCGGCGAAGAGGGCGCGGCGCTGGCCGTCGGCGTACTCGTCCGCGCGCTCGGTGGATGCGCCCTTCTGGCTCAGGGACAGCTCGTAGGACAGCTTCGCGCAGTGGCGCCGAAGCACGGCCAGGGCCTGGAACGCGGCCAGCCTCGCCGTGTCGCGCGCGAGCACCGCGCCCAGCCCCAGGTAGCGCTTGAGCCACTCGGGGGAGAGCAGCAGGCGCTCGAAGACGGCGGCGTGGGCCTCGGTGATGCCCGCGTCGCCCAGGCGGCGCAGCTCCATGGGCAGCGTCGCGGACACGTGCGCGCGGTGCTGCGCGTGGCCCAGCTCGTGGAGCAGGCTGCCCAGCGCGTCCAGTCCTCCGCGCGGCTGGAGCACCAGGCGGACGTCGTCCGGCACGCGCACGGTGACGACGAAGGGGCGCGAGGACTTGCCGGGGCGGTCCTCCTCGTCCAGCCGGATGCGGCCGTCCGCGTGCGGCGTGAAGCCCCACTCCATCAGCCAGCGCACCACGGCGGGCCACGCGTCCTCGCGGCGCAGGTGCTCGTCCATCCAGGGCGCCAGCAGCGCGGCCTGCACGTCGTGTCGGCGCGCGTCGCCGCCGGGCAGGGGCCTGAGCAGCGGGTCCACCTTCTTGAGCACGTACGCGAGCACGTCGCGGTACGCGTCCTCGGTGCGCCGGAGCGTCTCGTCCGCGGCCTTGGCGAGGTCGGCGTAGGGGATGCCGGTGACGTCCTGGCGCAGCGTGGGGTAGTCGGTGGCGCCCAGGCGCTCGGCGGCGTGGAGGGCGGCGTCGCGGCGGTCTCCGTAGAGGCCGCGCTGCTCCCAGAGGAAGTTGCCCACGGCGCGCTCCAGGCCGGCGCGGCGCGCGCGGCGGGGCTCGCGGGGGAGGCGGCCGAGGGCCTCCGTGAAGGCGTAGGTCTGGTCGTCGACGGTGAGCACCGCCTTGCTCTCGAGGTCGGCCACGGCCCGGGCGGCGCGGGCGGCGAGCGCCTCCTCGACGTGGGTGGCCACCAGCTCGCGCAACAGCTGGATGCGGCGCACCGCGAGGGGGTCCTCCTTGGCGCGGGCCTTGGCGAGCGCCTCGTTGGCGGCGATGAAGGTGTCCGGGGAGGACAGCTCGGGGAAGGAGGCGTGGAGGCTGGGGGGCTCGGAGGAGAGCCCGGCGCCGTGGCGATATTGGAGCGTGGCCAGCTCGGCGAGGAAGTCGTCCAGCCGCATACGCACCGAGTGAAGGGGGCGGTCCATGGGGCCGCGCAAGCTACCAGGGGACGCGCTCGCCCGGGGGAACAGGTGAGGGGCCCTGGTGGCTCGTGGACCTGGCGGGTGGGCCTTGTGGTGGGCCGCGCCTTTCTGTAGCGAGCGGACTGGAAGTGAGGTGCCACGAGTGAAGCGTCGGACATTCCGGGTGGAGGGCGCGGGGCGCGCCGTGGCGGAGGCGGTGGCCGGGGAGCTCGGACTGCCCGAGGCACAGGCGCGCGAGCTGGTGGACGTGGGCGCCGTGTACGTGGGCGGCAAGCGCTGCCGCGACGCGAAGCTGCGGCTGACGTCCGGGCAGGTGGTGGCGGTGGTGCTGGAGGAGGGTGGGACGAGCTCGCTGGCCCAGGCGCCGGAGGCCCCCACGTTCCGGGTCCTTCACGAGGACGCGGAGGTGCTCGCGGTGGACAAGCCAGCGGGGCTCCCCGCGCAGCCCACGGAGGCGCGCGTGGGGGGCAACCTGGTGGACCAGGTGAGCCGGTACCTGGGACGCGAGGCGGGGCTGGTGCACCGGTTGGACCGCGAGACGTCGGGCGTGACGGTGTTCGGCAAGTCGGCTCGGGCGACGTCCGCGCTGGCGGCGGAGTTTCGCGAGGGGCGCGCGCGCAAGCGCTACGTGGCGGCCACGGGGCCGGGGCTGCCCGCGTCGGGCAAGGTGGACCTGCCGCTGTCCAAGGACCCGTCGCGTCCGGGGCGGTGGCGGGCGAGCCGGGCCGCCAACGGGGTGCCCGCGTTGACGTACTTCCGCACGCTGTATGCCGGGCCGGAGTTCTGCGTGGTGGAGCTGCTGCCGCACACGGGCCGCACGCATCAGCTGCGCGCGCACCTGACGGCCTTGGGGGCACCGATTCTGGGGGACGCTCGCTATGGCGGCGCGGCGAGGGCGGCGGGGACGGAGGCGGCGCGGTGCCTGTTGCATGCGCACGCGCTGGAGCTGGCCCATCCGGACACGGGGCGGACGCTCTCGGTGGAGGCGCCGGTGCCCGAGGACCTGCTGCGCTTCTTCACCCTCGCGGGCGTCGCGGTGCCGAGCGGCGCGGTGCCCGAGAAGTAGCGCGCCTCATGCCACGCAGGTGAAGTCCCGGCCCTCGACCCAGCCCAGGTGGGCCAGGTCCTGACGCAGCTCCTCGCGGGCCCAGCGCACGCCGACGCAGACGAGGAGCGGCTCCTGTCCCGGCGGCCCCAGCTCCTCGGGGCCCACGACGGGAATCCCGTTGAGCCGGGTGCCCTTCTTGCGCGGATGCACATCGATGTAGCGCCGCACCTCCACGCCGTGCTCACGGAGCAGTCGCGTCATCCGCTTGCCGCTCGGGCCCGAGCCCCAGAGCGTGCAGACGCGGGCCTTCGAGAGGGGGCCGCGGCGGGCCACCAGGTAGCGGGCCTTGGTCCACATGAGCCTCTCGAGGCCATAGCGCGGGTCCGTCCGCGTCAGCCGCGCGGGGCTGTCGCGCCAGCGCAGGAGGACCTCGGGCAGGTTCTTGAGGGCGTGGCCCTGCTCGAGCAGCTCCAACCAGAGGGCGTAGTCCTCGGGGAAGTCCCCGTCCCGCCAGGCGCCGGTGGACGTCAGCGCGTCGCGGCGCAGGCAGACGGACGGGTGGCACAGGGGGCTCTCGATGAAGCGGGCGTGGAAGAGCTGCTCGGGGGAGGTCAGGCTGTTGATCCACCGCGCATAGGACTGGAGGGAGGGGCTCACGGGCTGGTCGTCCCGGAAGAGCTCCACGGCGGTGCCCACGCCGGCGAGCCCGGGGTCCGCCTCCAGGGCGTGGAGGCTGGCCTCGAGGCGCCGGGGCAGGGCCTCGTCGTCGGCGTCCATCCGGGCGACGTAGGGGGAGGAGGCTTGCCGGAGGCCCAGGTGGAGCGCGGAGACGAGGCCCCGGCCCTGGCCGGTGAGGACCTCCACGCGCGAGTCCCGGGCGGCCAGGGCCTCCAGGACGGCGCGGGTGGCGTCGGTGGAGCCGTCGTCGATGGCCAGCAGCCGGAGGTCCTGGAGGGTGCCGTCGAGCAGGCTCCGGGCGGCGCGGGCCACGGTGGCCTCGGCATTTCGAGCGGGAAGGAGGACGGTGACAACCGGGATGGCCATCGTTGTGTAGACTGCCGCACCCATGGGTGGCGTGAGAAACGGCAAGGGCGCCGGAACGCCGGAGCCCGCGGCCGTCCGACAGGAGGTGCCGCGAGCCGGCACGCTCGACGTCGGGTCGACGGATGAGGCGGCGGAAGGGGTGGCTCGGCACTTCCGGGCCGCCGCGCGCTGGCTGCGCGAGGGCTCCGCCGCCCGGGCGTTCGAGGAGCTGACGACCGCCCGCCGCACCCTGCCGATGACGCCGCGCCTGGCCGCCGCGCTGGTGCGCTTCGGGCGGCTGGCGGGGGCCGAAACTGTTGCCATCGGGTTGCTGGAAGCCGTGCCGCCCACCGAGTCCGCCGACGTCCGGCTCGCCGTGCGCCGACAGCTCGCGCGCCTGTTGCGCAAGACGGGGCAGGGGACCCGCGCGGTGGCGGTGCTCGACGCGCTGACGTGGGAGTTCCCGGACGAGCGCCGCGCGCGGCGGGTCCTGGAGGCGCTCCGTGCGAAGAGCACGAAGCCCGCCGCCGCGCCCGTGGGGAGCGTGCTGGAGAAGCTGCCGACGAAGAAGACGGGCGCGCAGGGCGTGTCCATCTGGGAGGAGGACGAGGTCGACTACCACGCGGCGACGGTGGTGGACACCTCGGGCGTGGCGCCGAAGGTGACACCGGTGGCGCCGCCGCGCTCGCTGACGATGGAGTTGTCGCGGGTGGAGTTCCAGGTGGAGGGACCGCCCCTGGGATTGGAGACGTCCGGGGCTGCTCGGTCGCTGGAGGGCGAGCCTCGGGAGAGCACGCGTGGTGGAGCCGTGCCATGGGAGGTGACGCCGACGGAGCCGGTGGCGCACGCGCGGGTTTCGGCGACGACGGGTGAGGCGTCGGCGGTCGAGGGTGTGTCGCGGGTCGAGGCGTCGAGCGCGGCCAGTCGGTCTTCCGAGTCTGGTGCGGGAGAGGATGTTCGGGCTTCGGCGGGAGAGGACGCGCAGACGCGTGAGCCGACGGAGGTGGCGGCCTCGCCACTCGCCAGCACGGAACCGAGTGTGAGTCGTACCGATGCGCTGGCCCTGCCACTGGGCGATGAAGCTCGCGAAGAGTCGGGCACGACGAACGGTGTCCCCGTCGAAGGGGCTCCCGATGGTTCGTCGGGCGCGGTCCCTGCTGTCGGGCTTCCGACGCGTGTTGGCCCGACGGATACGGCTGCCGATGCTTCGTCGAGTACGACCCCGGCGGTCGGCAGTGCGCTGGCTGCTGACCGCGCGGATGCGTCTGCTGGCGAAGGGGCGAGCGGGGCCTCGGCGGAAGGAAGCGAAGCACACGTCGGCCTGGGCTTTGCGGCGGCCGAGACTTCATCGGGCACGAGTCCGACCGAGCGCGCGGCTCCGAGCATCCGTCCGGAGACACCTTCGTCGTTCAGGAATCCTGCGGAACTGATTCACGCGGAGCAGGGCGCTGGAGGCGCGTCGGGTCCTCAGTCTCTTGACGCGAGCGGTTCGGCCGCCATCGGCCGGAACTGGGCTCCGGATGATTCCTCGACGGATGCCATCGAGGGCTCCGCGCGTCCGCTGCTGGAGGCTCCGCCCTCCGAGACCGACCTGCCCGCGAAGACCCAGGTCGAGATGCCCGCGGTCCACCTGGGTGCACTCTCGGTTCCCTGGGACGACGCGTCCGAGGAGCCGGCTGCGCCGCGGGCAGCACCCCCAAAGGGGAACCCGTCGGTTGTGGAGCCTCCCGTCCTCCAGCCCGCGGAGACGGAGCCGTCCGCGCGGGGCGCTGGCCCCACTCGAATCGAGGATGCTCCGCGCTCGGAGACGACGGAGGTTCCGCTCGCGGACCTCCTTGCCGCACTCGGGCGCGCATCCACGGGTGGCGATAACGCGGGTCGAGCCGCGCCTGCTCCCGTGGGAAGCAGCAGCGCCCCGATGCCGCCGCGCTCGGGACGTCCGGGGTCGGGCGAGCATGTCCACGGCGAGGACACGGAGGAGTGGGCGCACTCCCAGAAGCTGGAGGCCCAGTTCATCGCGCGTCGTGCGTGGAAGGAGCTGGCCCAGCTGTACCTGAAGCGCGCGGACCGGGCGAAGGACCCGGGGATGCGCGCGGAGGCGCTGACGCGACTGGCGGAGGTGATGGAGACCGAGCTCCAGGACCCCGCGGGCGCCGCGCGCATGTACGGCGAGATCGTCGAGCTGACGGGAGATCGCGTCGCGCTTCGTGAGCAGGTGCGGCTGTTGTCCTCTCGTGATGATGCCTCGCTGGTCCGGCGTGCGCTCGACGAGGCCATCCAGCGAGCGCGGACCGGGCGGGCGCGTGCGACGGCGCTGCTGACGCGAGGCGAGCGCTGGCTGCACATGGGGGAGCTCCAGAAGGCCCGTGCGGACTTCGAGGCCGCGGATGCGCTGGTGCCGGGGATGGTGCCCGCGCTGGCGGGGCTGCTGCTCTGTGTCGAGGGCGAAGAGAGACGCTCCCTGGCGTCTCGTCTGCGCACCGTGCTCGCGGGATTGCAGCGTCGGACGCCCGACCGGGCCGAGGCGCTTCGGGTGCTCGCGCGCACCGCCGAGGAGCAGCTGCGTGATTCGCAGCTGGCGCAGTGGGCCTGGAGTGAGGTGCTCGCCGAGAACCCCGAGAGTGAGCAGGCTCGGGAGCGGCTCTTGTGGCTCGCGCGCGAGCTGGGGGACACGCAGTCGCTGGGGAAGCTCCTGCGCGCGCAGCTGGCTCGGGAGTCACGTGGCCCCGCGGCGCGACAGGCGCGGCTCGAGCTGGTGGCCACGTTGGAGGCCGCCGGGGAGATGGAGGCCGCGCTGGGGGAGCTTCGCCAGGCGGTGCGTTTCGAGCCGGGGCACAAGGAGGCGTGGCTCCTGCTCGTGGAGCGGTTGTGGGCGCGTGGCAACCAGGGCGAGGCGGCCTGGGCGCTGGAGCATGCGGCCACCGCGACCGAGGACGAGCTCGAACGCGAGCAGACGTGGGAGCGGCTGGCACGCTTGTGGCGCGAGTCGCTCGGCAACGCGGAGCGGGCGCAGGTCTACGCGCGGCGCGCGGAAGGGTTGAGGCTGGCGCGTGAGGAGCGGGAAGCGGCGCTGCCGCCGCCCGAGCCGCCCCGCAGCGCGACGCCTCGCCGCGAGTCCAGTGGGCCGAGGTCTCCGTTGGCTCCCTCGCCCGCGAAGTCGACGTCGCTCGTGGCGGCGGGCGGAGACCTGTCCGAGGAGATCACCTCGAGCTCCGACCCGAATGTCCCTCCGGGACAAGGGAGCGTCGAGGCGACGAGCATCGCGCCTCCTCGAGGCGACAGGTTGACGGGGTCGCCGGCGACGAGTGGTGCGTCCGGGGCAGCCGCTTCACAGCCGCAGGCGGGCGCCGCTGCCGTTCCCTCCGGCGCACCACGAGCCGAGAGGTCCGCACTTCCCCCGGGGGCGAACAGCCCGAGTGCCAGGGGCGAGAGGGGCGTACCCGGCGACGTCGCGACGCCGTCGAGTACGAACAGCCCGGGTCCGCGAGGTGGGAAGTCCGCGCAGCCCGCCGACGGGCTGTCCGCCAACGCTTCCTCTCCGCGCACTCATGCGCCCACGAGTGTCTCGCCCGCCAGCGCGCCTCGTGCGGAGAAGGGTGCAGCGGCTGGCAACGCGCCTCGCGCGGAGAAGCCCGTTGCGTCCGCCGATGTCGCGCCCGGCAATGCGTCTCGTGCGGAGAGGGACCTTCTGCCCAGCGGTGGTGCGCCCGCCAGCGCGCCTCGTACGGAGAGGGGTGCGGCACCCGGCAGCGCATCTCGCACGGAGAAACCTGGTCCCTCCGCAGGTGCGGTACCCGGCAACGCGCCTCGTAATGAGAGGTCCGCTCCATCGACCGGCGCCGCTCCCGACAACGCATCTCGCCCGGAGAAGCCGGCGCCCTCGGCAGGGCCTGTATCCGGCAATGCAGCTCGTACGGAGAGGCCTGCAGCGTCCGCGGGGGCCGCATCTGGCAACGCACCTCGTCCGGAGAGTCCTGCTGCGTCCTCAGGAGCCGCAGTCGGCAAATCACCTCGCTCGGAGATGCCAGCTGCATCCGCGGGCGCAGCACCTGGCAACGCATCTCGCACGGAGAGACCTGCTGCGTCCGCGGGAGACGCTGGTGGCAACGCATCTCGCATGGAGAGACCTGCTGCGTCCGCGGGAATCGCGGAGGGCAACCCACCTCGCTCGGAGAAGCCCGCGCTCTCCACCGGCGCCGCGCCCGGCAACCCACCTCGCCCGGAGAAGCCCGCGCTCTCCACCGGCGCCGCGCCCGGCAACGCGTCTCGCCCGGAGAAGCCCGCGCCCCGCGCCGCGAAGCCTGCGCCCTCCGGTGCGCGCACGGAGAAACCCGCGCCCCCGGTCCTCGCTCGCGTGGAGAAGCCCGCGCCCCGCGAGGACAGTCTCGCCGCGCTCGGTCCGGAGCTGGAGCGTCCCGCCCCGTCGGGCTCCACGGTCGTCTTCGGCGAGAGCGCCCCCGCGCCTCGCGCGGACCCGCAGCCCCGCGCGCCCCGAGACGAGAAGCCCCGAGCCCCGAGCCCCGCGCGTCCCCCGGAGCCCCAGCCGCGAGGTGGCAGGGCCATCGACCTGATGAGCGGCGGCGCCATGGACCTCGACGCTCCGCCCGTGCCCGAGACGCGCATCATCTCCTGGGAAGCCCCGCCGGGCCGCATGGACCCCGTGCGCCGCGTCCACCGCGCCAACCGCCCCGAGGGCACCGCCGCCGGCCCCGCGCCGGGCCGCACCTTCATCGCGAAGCCCCCGCCGCCCGCCGCCCCGCTCGTCGGCGCCGCCGAGACGCGCGAGAACCCCATCGTCGTCCCCGAACCGGCCCCCGCCTCGGACACCGAGCCGGAGGTCTTCCGCCAGCTCCGCGAGCGCCCGCTCGACACCGCCACCTACGAGCAGCTCGCCGACTTCTTCGACACCCGAGGCGACGCCCCCCGCGCCGTCCTCATGCGCGAAATCGTCGAGGCCCTCGCCGGTCGCGAAACGCCCGCCCCCCGCCTCCAGCGTCCACCCCTCACCGGCGACGAGCGCGCGGGCCTGCGTCACCCGGGCCTGCGCACCGCCTCGGGCGAGCTGCTCGCCTGCGCCGGCATCGCCCTGTGCCGCCTGTTCCCCGCCCAGGGCCGCGCCGCGGACGCCTCCGAGCCCCTGCGCGCCGTCGCCGGCCCGGGCGCGCCCGCCGTCCTCGACGCACTCCACACCTCCGCGCGCATCCTCGCGATGAACCTGCCGGAGCTCGTGCTCGCCGACGACGACGGCCCGCCCTTCACCGCCGTCCACACCGACAAGCCGCGCCTGCTCGTCGGCCGCGCCGCCATCCGCCAGCCCCTGCCCGCCGCCGAGCTGCGCTTCCACGCCGGCCGCGCCCTCCTGTCCCTCTCCCCGGACCTGCTCGCCCTGCGCGCGCTCAAGGGCGCCCAGCTCCTGCGCGCCCTCGCCCTGTTGTCCACCGTCCTCAAGGACCCCAAGGACTCCAGCGCCGACGCGCGGCTCGTGCGCGACGCGCTGTCCCCGCGCGCCCTGGAGCGCACCCTGGAGCTGCTCGAGCCCGGCACCCGCGACTTCAACGCCTCCGCCCTCGCGGACGCCGCGCGCGACTCCGCCAACCGCGCGGGCCTGGTGGCCTGCGGCGGCGTGGGCCCCGCCGTCACGGTGATTCGCTCCCGCCGCTCCCAGGACCCGGAGCTGGTGGAGCTGCTGCGCTTCGCCGCGTCCGAGCGCTACCTCGCGCTGCGCGCCCCCTCGCGCTGAAGCCTCAATTCACCTGCAGGCGGATGGTGAGCGCCAGCATGCGGCTCTTCTCCCCACCCAGCTCGTGCCGGTACGCGATGTCCAGCCCGCCGCCCTGCTCCGTCATGAAGCCCAGGCCCGTGCTCAGCCGCGACGTGCGCGTGAAGCCGTCATACGAATAGCCGGCGCGGATCGGCACCTGCATCCCCATCAGGTACTCCAGCCCACCCGCGTACGTGAGCGTCGTCTTGTCGTCCGTCTCGAAGTCCGCGCGCACGTCACCGGCCAGCGTCAACATCCCCGACATGATGCCGATGTGGCCCGTGTAGTAGCGCGACAGCTCCACGTTGTCGGTGTTGATGAGGTTGTGCCCCGACACGCCGGCCACGAACGACTGCGACAGCCGCATCAGCACGCCCGTGTCCACTGTCACCGAGTTGGCATATCGCCCCGTGCCGCTCATGCGCAGGTAGCGCGCCACGCCACCAATCAGGATGCCCGGGGTCAGCGGGAACCCCACGCCCAGCGAGCTCAGATGCGCGCTGGTGCGAGCACCGCCCCGGCCCAGGCTGACCCAGTGGTAGTCCACCCCCATGGCCAGCTTGCTGGTGGCCCCGTCGATGACGGAGATGCCGAGCATGCCCTCCTTGAGCGCCGTGTCCCACGCGCCCGTGCCCTCGAAGCGGTAGGCCGGCCACAGCGCCATGGCGGCGGGGTTGCCCAGCACCGCCTCCGTGCCCAACCCCAGGGCGCGGTACG
This sequence comes from Myxococcus sp. AS-1-15, assembly GCF_020037055.1. NCBI lineage: Bacteria > Pseudomonadati > Myxococcota > Myxococcia > Myxococcales > Myxococcaceae > Myxococcus > Myxococcus sp. AS-1-15. The sequence continues at coordinate 264,179 of NZ_JAIQDF010000014.1, forward strand.
CGCCCCCCATGCCATAGGCGCGCGCGCTCATGATGTCCCTCAGGTCCTCGGAGGGCTGGGCGGAAGCGGCGGTGGAGACACACACAGCCAACAACAGGACGACGGGACGGAGCGACATGGGATGGCCATCCTAACCAGCTTGATGGGGGGGAAGGGCGCCAATAGATTCGCTGCCCTCATGTCCGCCAACACACCGAAGGCAGAGTCCCTCATCCGCAAGTGTGTCATCCCGGCAGCCGGGCTGGGCACGCGTTTCCTGCCGGCCACCAAGTCGGTGCCCAAGGAGATGCTCCCCATCGTCGACACGCCCACCCTCCAGTACATCGTGGAGGAGGCCGTGTCCGCCGGCATCGAGGATGTCGTCCTCATCAATGGCCGCGGCAAGGGCGCCATCGAGGACCACTTCGACATCGGCTTCGAGCTGGAGACCACCCTGCGCGCCCGCGGCAAGACGGCGGACGCCGACAAGCTGCGCGCCATCGCGGACCTGGTGCGCGTGGTCAGCATCCGCCAGAAGGAGCCCAAGGGCCTGGGCCACGCGGTGCTCTGCGCCAAGAGCGCCATCGGTGACGAGCCCTTCGGCGTCCTCCTGGGCGATGACATGATCGACGCCGAGGAGCCGGGCATCCGCCAGCTCGCCCGCGTGTTCCGCAAGTACAACCAGGCCGTCATCGCGCTGATGGAAGTGCCCGACGACGAGACGCACATGTACGGCATCGCCGCGGGCACGGACCTGGGCGACGGCGTCATCCGCATCGACCGCGTGGTGGAGAAGCCCAAGAAGGGCACCGCTCCCTCCAACCTCGCCGTCATCGGCCGCTATGTGCTGCCGCCGGAGATCTTCCCCATCCTGGAGAAGCAGACTCCCGGGGTCGGCGGGGAAATCCAGCTCACCGACGGTCTGGCCACGCTGCAGCAGTCGCACGGTCTCTTGGGCTACAAATTCAAGGGTCAGCGCTATGACGCGGGCGACAAGGTGGGGTACCTCAAGGCGAACATCGCCTACGCGCTCAAGCGCCCCGAGCTCCGGGGCGGGCTGCTCGAGTACATGCGTGAGGTCGTGAAGACGGAGAAGCCGTGAAGCGCATCGTCGCACTCGTCGCAGTCCTGCTGTCCTTCACCGCTTTCGCCTACGTGCTGCCCGGGGGCTCCATCCTCCGGCGCATGGTGACCGAGCGCGACGAGCTCAAGCTGTCCGGGCTGCGCGTGGAGGGCTCGCTGAGCTTCCTGGGTCCCGCGGTGAAGGAGGCTGGCGCCGCGCTGGGCGCGGCGACGGACCGTCCCGACGTGCAGGGAGACGGCGTGCTGTACCTGCGCATGCCGGGGCGCTGCCGCTTCGAGGCGTCCGTGCCGGATGGCAACTCGCGCTCCGCGGTGGTGCAGGTGGCGGGGCGTCGCCGGCTGGAGGGCAACGAGATTGCGTCCCTGTCGGTGCTCGTCGCGCAGGTGTGCCCGCTGTTCGCCGCGGGCGGCGGCCCCGTGCAGCAGCTCAAGGAGTCCGTGCAGCAGTACCTGCAGGGGCTGGGCGTCGACACGACGCGCACGGGCCTGGCGCGCTTCAGCGGAGAGGTGACGTACGTGCTCGGCGAGCAGGGGGAGAACCGTCCCCAGTTCTGGGTGTACAAGGACTCGTTCCGCCCCGCGCGGCTGCGCTACACGGACGCGGCGAAGGTGGCCTGGGACGTGCGCTTCCTCGACTACAACTCGCCCGCGGTGGGTGAGGCCATGCCGCGCACCATCGAGGTGTGGCGTGGAGACCAGCGCGCCGTGCGCTTCACCGCGCTGAAGGGCGACACCCGGGCCACCGTGCCCGACAAGCTCTTCACGCCGTAGCCAGACACCGCTCCCCTCGCCGGAGACGTTGACGCGTCACGGCGAGGCGCGAGGGCGGTGCCGGGTGTTCCTTGCGACTCGCTTGCGACGTTCCGGTGGCGCGTTGAAGAGTCACGCCCGTCCGGTCGCTGTCCGCCGGCCCACTGACGGAGGAACGCACATGAAGGTCTTTGGCCATCCGCTGAGCACCTGTACGCGCAAGGTCCTCGCCACGCTGGCGGAGAAGGGGCGCGAGGCGGAGCTCGTGCTCGTCGACCTGACGAAGGGCGAGCACAAGTCGCCGGCGCATTTCGCGCGGCATCCGTTCGGCGTCATCCCGACGCTCGAGGACGATGACGGCTTCATGCTGTACGAGTCGCGCGCCATCATCCGCTACCTGGACCGCGTGCTGCCGGGGCCGTCGCTCACGCCCGCGGCGCCGAAGGCCTACGGCTTGATGGAGCAGTACCTCAGCGTGGAGCAGTGCTACTTCTCTCCCTCGGCCTTCAAGGTGTCGTGGGAGCGGCTCTTCAAGCCGCACATGGGCGGCGGCCCGGTGGACGAGGCCCGCGTGGCCGAGGGGCGTCAGGGCGTGGCGAAGGTGTTCGCCATCCTCGACCCGGTGCTGGCGAAGCAGCCGTTCCTCGCGGGTGACAGCTTCTCGCTCGCGGAGGTGGCGTGGCTGCCGGACCTGACGTTCTTCCTCACCTTCGACGAGGAGAAGGCCCTGCTGGCCGAGCACAAGCACGTGGCCGCGTGGTGGGAGCGCATCAGCGGCCGCCCCGCGTGGCGCAAGGTGACCGGAGCGTAGCCGAGCGGCGACGGGGCCGTGCTCGCCCGTGAGCGCGGTCCCGTGGGCTTTGAGCGGGAGGTGCTGTCGCGCGGCTTCGCATCGGGCCCGACGGCCGTGGACGGATGCGCGTCGAGCCCGGTGCCGCGCGTGTGGCGGTGCGGCGTTTGTCGGGAGCCCCCTCTCGCGCGGGCGAGGTCCCTCGCTCGACGTGCTTCGCGCATGCAGTGGTGTGTCGCTCGTCGGCGGACCGCCACCTCGCGCGAGATGCTCGCGGGTGCGTCCTGCTATGCCCCCGAGGTGCGCCGGGCGACGTCGGAGTCAGCTCGGGGCGCCTCGTGCGCGGGCGCGGGGCGCCACATGAACCACTGCGGCGGGCCGCCGTCGAAGCAGGGCTCGGTGCGCTGCAGGTCGAAGCCGAAGCCCTGATACCAGTCGCGGTTGGAGGCCTTGGCCGTCTCCAGGAAGCACGGCGCGCGGGTCTCCTCGGCCAGCGCCAGCCCCGCGCGCATCAACCGCGCGCCCACGCCCTTGCCCTGGTGCGCCGGGTCCACGGCGATGGTGGCCAGGTACCAGTGGGGCGGCGTGTGCGGGTGGTATCGCTCCAGCCTCGCCAGCGCCTGGAGGGCCAGCCGCGCGCGCCCTGGGAAGTACCGCAGTCCGGCCCAGAGCGTGGGCAGGAAGACGGCCTGCCGTCCGAGTGACTGGGGGAAGCCGCCCGGACTCAACCACGCCGCCACGCCCGTGAGCTGCCCGTCCGCGACGGTGGCATGCACCACGCCGTGCGCGAGGCAGTCCTCCACGGTGGCCCGATAGAACTCGGCCGACACCCGCGCCCGGCGCTCGGAGGGGCCGGGGAAGAGCTCCGCGAGGAACGGGTAGTCATCGAAGGCACGCGCGCACATCGGGCCCACCTGTCCCAACAGCTCCGGCCCCAGGCTCTCGATGCTCACGCTCATGCGTCAGGGACTGTAGCCCGGGCTCACCCTGCGCGGGTCCGTCATCCCGCTCGTGCCGTCCGCCTGCTCTGAAGTCAGGCGCCTCCGCGGTGCGCCATCCCTGGAGCGAGCCTCACCACCCAGGGCCTCCGCCGAGCACCTGGTGACACGCTCGCCTTCGTGCCAGCCAGGTCGCGGGCGAACCGACCGGCTTCACGTCGGAGCCCTCGCGTCACGTGGGCCCTGGCCGGGATGGGGACTCGTTCTATGGTGCGCCCCGATGGGTGTTCGACCACGATGTGACGGGGGCCAGGCCACCCCCGGGCCGGCGCGATGCGATGACAGGAGCGGACGACTCCGTGGGCTCGTGCTCGCGCTCGTCCTGACCTCGTCGGTGGCGTGGGCCCAGGCGCCTCGGAACGCCACGCTCCAGGACTTCCATCACACGGCGTGGACCCAGAAGGACGGCGCGCCCGCCGGAGTCTGGGCCATGGCGCAGACGCGCGATGGCTGGCTGTGGTTGGGGACGGCCTCGGGGCTGTATCGCTTCGACGGCGTCCACTTCGAGCGCCACGACCTGCTGCCCGAGGGGAGCCTCGCGTCGCGCTCGGTGGGCGTGCTTCACGCCCTTCGCAACGGAGACCTCTGGGTCGGCTACTCCTTCGGCGGCGCGAGTGTCCTCGGGGCGGGCGGCGAGGTGCGCCACTTCGCCCCGGGCGGGCTGCCCGAGGGCAAGCCCGTGGAGTCCTTCGACGAGGACGGCGACGGGCGTGCCTGGGCCCACACGCCCCAGGGGCTGCATGTCTTCGAGGCGGGCGGCTGGTCGCGTGCGGACGCTCGCTGGGGGCTGCCGGAGGATGAATGGTCCGACAGCCTCCAGGACGTGAGCGGCGCGTTGTGGATGGTGGGCTCGAGCGGCGTGTACGTGCTGCGACCCGGGACCCGTCGCTTCGAGCGCGTGGAGCACGACGGCCCCACCTTGCATTCCCTGGTCCTGGGCCACGATGGGAGCCTCTGGCGGTACGACGAGCGCGGCGCCAGCCCCCTGCGAGGACCTGGCTTTCCAGCGCCCTCGGCCCACGTCCCAGCCGAGGCGTGGAGCAGCCACGCGGTGATTTCCGTCTTCGACCGGGATGGCTCCAACTGGCTCGTCGGGTGTCCGCAAGGCGGTATCTGCCGGGTCGCGAAGCCCTTCGAAGGGGGGCGGTTCGTCCGGCGCACCGAGGCGACCGATGTCTTCGGCGCTCGCGAGGGGCTCTCGTCGGACGCGGCCATGACGCTGTTCCGGGACCGCGAGGGCAACGTCTGGGTCGGCACCCAGCTCGGCGTGGACCGCTTCCGGCGCAATGACGTCGCCACCCTGCGCTTCCCCACGCATACGAGCTACTTCGCGCTCGTGGCGGACCGTCAGGGCCGCGTGTGGTCGGGCTCCGCCATGCGGGTGCGCAACACCGACTTCTGGTGGCGGTTGGAGGCATCCCCGGTCCGCGTGCCCGGCATCGAAGGGGAGATGACCGCCACCTTGCTGGACTCGGACGGGCGCCTGCTCCTGGGCGGCTCGTCGGGCTTCTGGCGCTTCGACCCGGAGACCGGCCACGTGGAGACCCTCTCCCGCCCCGAGCAGGAAGAGGAACAGCGCATCCAGGCCATCGTGCGCGACGCCGAGGGCCGGCTGTGGGTCTCATTCCGCGCCTCGACGGTGTACCGGCTGGATGGGGAGACCTGGACGCCGAAGGGGGGCCTCGCCGCGCTGCCGGACCTGCCGCCCGCGCGCGCGGTGCTGGATGACCAGGGCCGCCTGTGGTTCGGCTACAGCTCCAACCAGGTCGTCATCCTCGAGGGCGCGCACGTGCGCTCCTTCACCGAGGCACAGGGCCTGCGCACCGGCACGGTGACGGCCATCCTCCCTGGAGAGACCACGCTGGTGGGCGGCGCGCTGGGGCTGGCCGCGTTCGACGGCGCGCGCTTCCGGATGCTGAAGGCGACGCAGGCCGAGGTGCTGACGGGCCTCACCGGCCTGGTGAAGACGGACGACGGAGCACTGTGGCTCAACGGCCAGGCGGGTGGCGCGCGCATCGCCGCGGAGGACCTGCGCCGCGCGCTGGCGGAGCCGGACTTCGTGATGCCCGTCGAGCGCTTCGACATGAACGACGGCATGCCCGGCGGCGCGCAGCAGATCCGCCCGTTGCCCACGCTGGTGCGGGGAGCAGACGGTCGGCTCTGGTTCGCCGCCGTCAACGGCCTGGGCTGGATGGACCCGCGCCGCATCGAGCGCAACGCCTTGCCCCCGCCGGTCATGATTCGCTCCGTGTCCTCCGGCGAGACGTCGTACGCGGGCACCGCGCGACTGGCGCTCCCGCCGCGCACGCGCGAGCTGCGCATCGCCTACACGGCGCTGAGCCTGGGGATGCCGGAGCGGGTCACCTTCCGCTACCGGCTCGAAGGCGTGGATGACGGCTGGAAGGACGCGGGCGCCCGGCGCGAGGCGACGTACACCAACCTGGGGCCGGGCCATTATCGCTTCCAGGTGATGGCGGCCAACGAGGACGGCGTCTGGAACGAGCAGGGCGCGTCGCTCGAGGTCGACATCGCGCCGACCTTCTTCCAGACGCGCGCGTTCGCGGTGCTGTGTGTCGTCGGAGGCGCGGGGCTCCTGTGGCTGCTGTACGCGCTGCGGATGTGGCGCGTGACGCAGCGCTTGCGGTTGCGCCTGGAGGAGCGCCACGCGGAGCGCGAGCGCATCGCCCGGGAGCTGCACGACACCCTGCTGCAGGGCATCCAGGGGCTCGTGCTCAACGTGCACGTGGTGACGTCGAGTCTTCCAGCGGGGGATGCGCGGCTCGGGCTCGAGTCCGCGTTGGACCGCGCGGACTCCGTGCTGACGGAGGGCCGGGACCGGGTGAGCTCCCTGCGGGACACCTCCGCGAGCAAGGACGACCTGGCCGAGGCCTTCACGTCCCTGGCGCGGGAGCTCGACGAGCGGGAGGGGCCCCGGCTGCGCATGGTGGTGCGGGGCGAGGCGCGCACGCTGGAGCCCCTGGTCGCGGACGAGCTCTATCGCATCGGCCGCGAGGCCATCGGCAACGCGTTCGTGCACTCCCAGGCGCGCGAGGTCGAGGTGAGCCTGCTGTTCGAGCACCCCGAGCTGCGGCTGTGCGTGCGTGACGACGGCCGAGGCATCGACGTGGCCACGCTGGAGCGGGGCGGACGCGCCGGGCACTGGGGCTTGCGCGGCATGCGCGAGCGCGCCGAGAAGGTCGGCGGCCGGCTCGACATCATCAGCGGCGAGGGACGCGGGACCGAAATCCAGGTCGTGGTGCAAGCCCAGCGCGCCTATCTGCGCCGGCCACTGGAGGGACTGCGGCGACTGGTGCCTCGGCTCGGTCGGCGCTGAGGTCCGCGTGCCGGAGTCGGACGGCTCGCACGCCCGGACGGGTGGTGGGCGAGCACGCGCTGGCGCCGGACGGCCCACGTCCCTCGGGACGCCCATGTCAGACAGCCCTGGCACTGTGGACCCCGGTAGCAGGACGGACGGGGCAGGGGCGGTGGGTCGAAGGGAGCGCCATGGAACAGCGACCGTTGTGGGACGAGCCGACGGCGGACGACGCGGAGGAGGCCTCCACCAGGGGTTCCATCCCGCTGCGTACCTTGGGTGCGAGACGTCGCCGGGAACTGTCCCAACCGGAACAGGCCGCTACAGTGGCGTTCGCAGTGAGCGAGCACCCTCCCGTCCTGGCCTCCGTCGCCGTGGCCCGCCCCGTCCGGGGTGAATTCACCTACTCCGTGCCGGAGGCCCTCCTGGGGAACCTGGCCCCGGGGCAGCGCGTGCTCGTGCCCTTCGGCCGAGGCACCGCGCTCGGCTTCTACCTGGGCCCCTCCACCGTGACGCTGGGCGAGAAGGTCCGGCTCAAGCCCATCCAGCGCGTGCTGGAGGACTCGCCGTCACTGCCCAAGGACCTCATCGCGCTCCTGCGCTTCGCGGCCGAGCACTACCGCTACCCCCTGGGCGAGGTCATCCGCGGCGCGCTGCCCCCGGGGTTGTCCAAGCCCGTGGACGGCAAGGAGGCCCAGCCAGATGTGCAGCAGTTCGCGGTGGCGCTCGTCAACGAGGTGCCCGCGGCGCTCGCGCGCGCGCATGCCCAGTCCGCCGCGCTCGCGTACCTCTTGGCCGTGGGCGGCAGCGCCCCGCTGGAGGAGGTGAGCCACGCGATTCCCGGCGCGAGAGCGCACCTCAAGAGCCTGGCCACCAAGGGCCTCGTGCGCATCGAGGAGAAGAAGCTGGAGGCGGGCGTGAAGGAGGGGCTGATTCAGGGCCGCCCCGACCGCCTCACCCCCGAACAGGCCGCCGCCGGTGAGCAGCTGCGCGGCGCCCTGGACGCGGGCGCGTTCCAGCCCTTCCTCCTGCACGGCGTGACGGGCAGCGGCAAGACGGAGGTGTACCTGCGCGCGGCCGAGCACGCGCTGTCCCTGGGCAAGAGCAGCCTCATCCTCGTGCCGGAGATTGCCCTGACGCCGCAGCTGGTGGGCCGCTTCCGCAGCCGCTTCGGCGCGGAGGTGGCGGTGCTGCACTCGGCGCTGAAGGACCGCGAGCGGCTGTTCCACTGGCAGGCCCTGCGTCGGGGCGAGGTGAAGATTGCGGTGGGCGTGCGCTCGGCGGTGTTCGCCCCGGTGGAGAACCTGGGGCTCATCGTCGTGGACGAGGAGCACGACCCGTCCTTCAAGCAGGACGACAGCCTGCGCTACCAGGCGCGTGATTTGGCCGTCGTGCGCGGCAAGCAGGCCAGCGCGGTGGTGGTGCTGGGCTCGGCCACGCCGGCGCTGGAGACGCTGGAGAACGTCAAGAAGGGGCGCTATCGGCTGCTCGAGCTGAAGCGGCGGGTGGATGACCGGCCCATGCCCTCCATCGAGCTGGTGGACCTGCGTCAGGAGCGCCCCCGCGAGGGCATCGTGACGGAGGAGGCGCCCATCCTGAGCCCGCCGCTGCTGCAGGCCATGGAGGAGACGCTCGCCAAGGGCCAGCAGGTCATCCTGTTCCTGAACCGCCGGGGCCACAGCACGGTGCTCCTGTGCGAGGTGTGCGGCCTGTCGCTCAAGTGCACCTCGTGCGACGTGTGCCTGACGCACCACCGCTCGCAGAACCGGGTGGTGTGCCACTACTGCGGGCTGACGATGCCCGTGCCCGAGCGGTGCCTGGAGTGCACGGGCCCCATCCTGAGGCTGGGCATCGGCACGGAGCGGGTGGAGGCGGAGGTCGTCGAGCGCATCCCGAACGCGCGGGTGGCGCGGCTGGACCGGGACTCGGCCACCAGCGCGGAGCGGCTGACGGAGCTGCTGGCCTCGTTCGCCCGCCGGGAGCTGGACGTGCTGGTGGGCACGCAGATGGTGGCCAAGGGGCACGACTTCCCGGGCGTGACGCTGGTGTGTGTCGTCATGGCGGACACGTCCCTGGCCATTCCCGACTTCCGGGCCGCCGAGCGGACCTTCCACCTGTTGACCCAGGTGGCGGGGCGGGCGGGGCGGGGCAAGGACCCGGGGCGGGTGCTGGTGCAGACCTACAACCCGGACGCGGAGCCGGTGAAGCGGGTGCTGGCGCACGACTTCGACGGGTTCGCCCAGCAGGAGCTGGAGTGGCGCAAGGCGTTGGCGTACCCGCCCTTCGCGCGCATGGCCTCGATTCGACTGGAGGGGGAGCACCCGGAGCAGGTGGCCAGCGTGGCCCGGCACCTGGGCAACCTCGTCTCCCGGAACATGCCCCCGGCGTCGGCGGGGGTGCGGCTGTTGGGGCCGGCGGTGGCGCCCATCGCCAGAATCCGGGGGAAGACGCGCTGGCAGCTGCTCTTGAAGGGGCCGACACATGTGGCGCTCGCCCCGCTGCTCGCCAGGGTGGAGACGGCCCTGGCCGACGTTCCTTCCGCGGTGAAGGTCGTCCTCGACGTGGATCCGGGGGCCATGCTGTAGACTCGGTGCCCCCCCATGGGCGCACCGGTCCTCCTCGTCCACGACGACATCGCCACCATCGCCGCAGTGCGGCGTCTGCTCACCCGTGAGGGGCACGAGGTCATCCTCGCGACCTCCGCCGCGGATGCGCTCATCGCCTACGGGCATCACCTGCCGGCGCTCATCGTGCTGGCTCCTGGCGTGGAGAGCGGCCGGGGTCGGCTGGTGCTGGAGGAGCTGCTCCAGCATCCGGACGGCAAGGTGGCCCGGGTGCTGTTGTTGGGCGAGCCCATCGCGGGGTTCAGCGCGCCGGTGGCGCCGCTGCCGTTGGATGGGACGAGCTTCGTGGAGCTGGTGGACTCGCTCATCCGCGCGCCGTCGGCGGCGGACGCGTGGCATGTGCTGGAGAACCGGAGCCTGCCGGGAATGCCCGAGGCGAAGGGGGCGGAGGACGCGGAGACGTGGCACGCCACGGCGCCCGGGTCCGCGGTGGGTGGGGACCCGACGCTGGCGAACGCGCTGTTCGGCGACCTGGCGCCGCTGCACCAGACGGACTGGGAGCTGGCGGCGATGACGCGCGAGGAGCGCAGCGAGCACGAGGAGCAGGCTCGGCGCGCGCCGCTCGACGTGCAGTCGACGCTGGAGAAGGTTCAGCAGGAGGAGGAGGCCGCGGTGCTGGCCTCGGCGCAGACCGCGTTGGCGGGAGGCGGCGAGGACTGGGGCGCGGCGGTGGCGGGGGAGGGCGCGTTCGACGAGAGCGCGCTGCCCGCGGACGAGGTGTTCCGGGGCGAGGGCGAGTCCGCGTTTCCGGGCGATGGCGCCGCGGGGCCCCAGGCGGATGCACCGTCGTGGGAGGGCGAGGCTCCGGCGACGGAGAACGCTGAATGGACCGAGCAGGAAACGGCCCCCGCTGCGAATCCGGAAGCAGCCCACGGTCCGCAGACCTGGTTCGACGACGCGGCGGAACAGGGCACGCCTTCGGGCGCGGACGCCTACGGTGGCGATGGAATGACGGAGGGGACTCCGGAGCACGGCACCACACCCGGCCTGGACTCCGTGAGCACGAACGACGGCACGGATTGGACAGGTGTCGCTCCCGAGCAGGGAGATGCGTCGGATGACTACGGCGCCGATGCATGGGGAACACCGCCAGGCGTGGCTCGTGTCGGAAGAGACACCCGCGTGTACGGCGACGCGCCGTGGACGGGAGCCGTCACCGACGAGCGCGGCGACCTCCTGGGCGAGGGCGCTGACGACGCGTCCATCGGCGACGAGTGGACGAGCGAGCCCACGGAACAGGGGGCGTTCGAGGCCACGTCGCCCCAGTCCGCGGAGGCCCGCTTCACGGCGGCCACGACGTCACCCGCTGACGCGCAACTGTCCGACGGCGCGGATGCGCCTCCCGCGGAGGGAACCGACACGGGGTACGCAATGGCTCCGGGCCCCGACGCGATGGTGGAGGGAGCGGGAGACGACACGTTCTCGGCTGGCTTCGAGCCTCCCGCGTCAGACGCCGGGAGCACGAGTGGCGCCTCAGGCGGTCCAGCGACCGTGCTGTATGGCGTGAGTGGTTCCGACACGGGGGCCGTCTCCGCGGAGTGGTCCGCCGCGTCCTCGGCGGGGGACGAAGCCCCGTTGCCGGTGGGCAAGCTCGCCTGGACGGAGGAGCCCGTCTCCGCCGCCACTCGGCCCGAGACCCAGTCGCCGCAGCTCGGTGAAGAAGGCTTCTTCGACGTCGACGCTCCCGCGCCACAAGGCGATGCGCTCTCGGCGGCCGAGGCGGAGCTGGCCGCGATGCGTGATGCCGAGCAACGCGTACCCGAGCCGGTCGACGCGTCTGCCTGGACCGAGCTTCCGCCCGACCCCGAGGTCGAGAACGCCGCGAAGGGCTTCACGACGTCGGATGAACCGACCCTGCCCGCGCACATCGACGCGAGCGCGGATGCACCTTCAACCGAGTCCTCCGCCGAAGCGACAGGCGAAGAAGAAGAGGCCTTGCCTGCCTCGCCCTGGGACGTGTTGGAGGCCGAGCTCCAAGCCAAGGTCCGAGCCGAGGACGAAGACCCCGCGAGCACGCCTCCCGAGTCCGCCAACAACCGCCAGGTGGGCGAGGACTGGTTCGACTCCGAGTCCGACGAGAAGCAGTCGCCTCCGGACGTCACGGCCTCGAGCGGCAGCGACCTCGAGGCGCCCGCCCTCGACACTCGAGAGGGCACGACGGAAGCAGCGCATCCGGAGCCCTCCGGTGATGCACCGGAGTCGGCCGAGTCCACGACTCCACCCGCTGCCCTCGGAGAGTCGGAGCCAGGGGACGACGACGATTGGACCAGCGCCAGGGCGGACGCCTCGGCATCCGGCGTGGCGGTGAGCTGGGGGACGGCGGGAGCCAACGCCGACACCTCGATGGCGGACGTCGCCGCGGGCTGGGCTGACACGGTCGAGCCCTCCGACCCCACCGCGTCGGGAGCGGATGCGGACGCGCGAGCCGTCGCGTCTCCCGAAGAGCCCGAGGCCTCCTCCGGTTGGTTCGACGCGGAGCCCGAGCTGCCTGCTTCGACGCTGCCCTCCGCGAGCGAAGGGTGGTTCGACGCCGACACGGAGTCTCCGGATGAGACCGCGAGGACCGCCTCTCCCGACGAGCCCGGGCCGAATGAGCCCTCCGTCGGAACCGCGCCGGAGCAGACCGCGGACGCGGTGTCGGCGAGCACCGTGGACGACCCGACCCTGCGCGCGCGCTGGGAGGAGTTCGAGCGCCAGTTGGAGGAAGCGCACGAGCGGGTCCACGCGCTGAAGGCCGCGTTGGATGAGGAGCGCGCGCTTCGCCAGGAGACCGAGCGACAGGCCCAGGAGGCCCGCGAGCTGAGCGAGTCCCTGCGCACCATCCTGGACCGCGAAGCCGCGCTGCGCGTGGACGCGGAGACCGCGCGAGACCGACAGACGGAGCAGCTCCAATCGCTCCAGACGCGGCTCGAGGTCCTCGATGAGGAGCGCTCTGGCGACGCGACGTTGCTGGCGGAGGTGGACCAGCAGTTCCAGGAAGCCCGAGCGAGAGAAGACGAGAACGCGGCGGCGCTCGCGCGGGAGGCGCGTGCGCGGCGGGAGATCGAGGCCGAGCTGGAGCTGCTTCGCCAGCGTGAGTCCGAGCAGGGTGTGCGCAGTGGCTCGGAGGCGGAGACCCTGCGCACGGAGCTCGCGAAGCTCCAGGCGCGACTGGTGGAGGCGGAGGCGCTCGCGGAATCAGAGGCGCGCGCGCGGGCCTCCGTGGACGAGGCCGCGAAGGCGACGCTCGGACGCATCGAGTCGCGAGAGCAGGACTTCATCGAGCTGCGCGCGTTGTTGGAGACCTCGACGTCGGAGGCGCGCGAGCAGGCGAAGCAGTCGGCCGAGTCCCTGGCGCGCGCGGAGGCGGAGGTCCGCGAGGCGCTCATCGCCCGGGATGATGCGCAGGAGCGCGCCGACCGTGAGTCGCTCGCCCGGGCGGAGGCGCAGGCCCGGCTCGTGGAGCTGGAGGCGAAGCTCGCGGAGTCTGAAACGCGAGAGGCCGCGTCGGCGCAGGCGATGAAGGAGGTCGAGCTCCGCCTCGAGGACGAGGCCGCGGGCCGTGTCGACGCGGAGGCGCGAGCCGAGGCGGAGGTCCGTGCGAGACAGGCGCTCGAGGCACGAGTGAAGTCCGCGGAAGTGGCGCTCGTCGAAGCGGAGGCGAGGGCGGGCGCGGAGGCCCTGGCCCGAGCAGAGGCCGAGGCCCGGGCGGAGGTCGCGGATGCGGCCCGGCTCGAATCGGACTCTCGAGCGAGGGCGGAGTCGAGGGCTCGCGCGGAAGCGGAAGCCCAGGCGGAGCTGGAGTCGCGAGCGAGGAGCGAAGCCGAGGCGCGAGCGGAAGCGGAAGCCAAGGCGCGCCAGGAGGCGGAGGCGCGCGCCAGGGCCGAGGTCCAGGCGCTCACGCAACTGGAGACCCAAGCCTCGTCTGAGGCACGAGAGCGCTTCGCGCAGGAGGCCCAGTCGCGCGAAGAGGCGGAAGCCCGGGCCGAAGCCCAGGAGCAGGCTCGCGCCGAAGCCGAAGCGAAGGTCGAGGCCGAGACGAAGCTTCGTGAAGAGGCCGAAGCCCGAGCGGAAGCGGAAGCCAAGGCGCGCGAGGAGGCCGAGGCGCGAGCGGAACTCGAGGAGAAGCAGCGAGAGGAAGCCACCGCACGCGCCGAGGCTGAAGCCAAGCGCCGCGAAGAGGCGGAAGCGAGAGCCGAATCCGAAGCGAAGCGCCGCGAAGAGGCGGAAGCGAGAGCCGAATCCGAAGCGAAGCAGCGCAAGGACCTCGAAGCCCGAGCCAAGGCCGAGGAGAAACAGCGCAAGGAGCTCGAAGCCCGAGCCAAGGCCGAGGAGAAACAGCGCAAGGACCTCGAAGCGCGCGCCAAGGCCGAGGAGAAGCAGCGCAAGGAACTCGAGGCCCGAGCCAAGGCCGAGGAGAAGCAGCGCAAGGACCTCGAAGCGCGCGCCAATGCCGAGGAGAAGCAGCGCAAGGACCTCGAAGCCCGCGCCAAGGCCGAGGAATCACGGCGCAAGGAACTCGAGGCTCGCGCCAAGGCCGAGGAGAATCAGCGCAAGGAGGCCGAGGCCCGCGCGGAGATTGAGGAGTCGCAGCGCAAGGAACTCGAGGCTCGCGCCAAGGCCGAGGAGAAGCAGCGCAAGGAAGCCGAGGCCCGTGCGGAGATTGAGGAGTCGCAGCGCAAGGACGCGGAGGCGCGAGCCGAGTCCGAAGCGAAGCAGCGCCAGGAAGCCGAAGCGAGGGCGGAGGCCGAGGCAAGACAGCGCGCGGAACTCGAGGCCCGAATCGAAGCCGAGGTGAAGCGGCGCGAGGACGCCGAAGCCGAGGCCGCGTTCGAGGTGGAGCTGCGCGAGGAGGCCGAGGCCCGAATCGAAGCCGAGGCGAAGCGGCGCGAGGAAACCGAATCCGAGACGAAGCAGGCCCAGGCGCTCGCCGAGTCGGAGGCCCGTCAGCGCGCCGATGCCGAGGCCCGAGCGGACACGGACGCGAAGCAGCGAGTCGTCGCGGAGACGCGAGCGGAAGCAGAAGCCCGTCAGCGAGCGGAGGCGGACGCGCGAGCCGCCGCCGAGGCCGAGGTCCGCGCGGACGCCGAGGCCCGCGCCCGAAAGGCGGAGCAGGCCCTGGTCGACGCGGAGGCTCGAGCCAAGACGGAGGGCCGTCACCGCACCGCCCTGGAAGTGCGCCTGGAGGCGGAAGCCCGTCAGCGCGCCGCCGTGGAGACGCGCATCGAGGAACAGGCCCAGGCGTTGAGCGCCGCCGAGGCCCGCGCCACCCAGCTTCAGGGACAGCTCGAGCAGACGGATGCGGAGCTCGCGCGCCTGCGCACGGAGCACGAGGAGGCCCGCGCGGCCCTGGAGGCGCTGCGCGAGGAGAAGGCCCGCCTGGAGAAGGACTCCGCGGAGGAGCGTGTCCGCGCCGAGCAGGAGCGACTGGAGCTCGAGGAGCGGGGGCGTCGCGAGGCCGAGGAGGCCGCCGCGCAGGCCCGAGCGGCGCTGCTCCCCCTGGAGGCACCTCCAGGACGTCCGGAGCTCGCGGTCTCGCGCAGCGGCAGCGTCACACAGGAAGGTCTCGCCCGACTGGTGCTCCGGCTCTGCGAGGCGCGCATGGAGGTGCGCCTGGAGCTGAAGGTGATGAACGCGCTGCGCGTGCTGTGGCTGCGAGACGGCCTGCTCGTGGGCGCCGTCTCATCGGCTCCCGGTGAGTCGCTCATCGACCGCGCCCGTGCGGATGGCCTCATCGACGCGCGGCAGGAAGGCGAGCTGCGGCTGGTGCGCAGCGCCACCACCGGCGCGCTGCTCGACGCGCTCCGGGGACGCGGCTATCTGCGCGAGTCCGAGTCCGTGCCCCTGGTCCAGCGCTACACGGAGCAGGTCTTCCTCGACGCCCTCTCCGAGCCCTCCACGCTGTACCGACTGGTCCAGGAGCCGGTGCCACACGAGGTGGCGCTCGCCGCCGCCACCCGGCCGCCCCTGTTCCTCCTGGCCGAGTCCCTGCGCAACACGCTGACCGCCGAGTCCCTGCTCGAGGCCGCCGGCAGCCTGCGCGCCCGCGTCACCCGTGGCGACCTGCACCTCGCGCCCGACGACTTCGGCCTGCCCGCCAGGGACCTGCAGCTGCTCTCCCAGGTGGACGGCGAGCACACGCTGGAGGCGCTGCTGCTCGGGGCGGGGCTGCCCCAGGACTCGGCGCTGAAGGCCCTCTCGGTGGCGAGGACGCTGGGCCTCATCACCCTCCAGCCCGCGAGCACCGAGGACTCCGACGAGCTGCCTCCCGAGCTGGACGTTCGCCGGCTGGAGTCGAAGTTCGAGGAGATTCAAGACGCGGACTACTTCACCGTGCTGGGGCTGGCGCGCACGGCGGGCGGCGAGGAGGTCAAGCGGGCCTACGAGCTGCTCACCGCCGAGTTCCACCCCCTGCGCTTCGCGGGTCATCCGGACCCGGCCCTCCAGCACCGCGCGCAGCAGATTCGCAGCGTGTTGTCCGAGGCGGCCCAGGCCCTGGGGGATGACCGACTGCGCGCCGAGTATGCACGGAGCCTGCTTGACTGACGTGGGGTGGACGTCCTGCGCGAAGGGAGGGCGGGCGGCGGCCGGGGCGGGGTTGCCCGTCCGCGCGGGGGGCGTTAAGACGGCCCGCATGGTTCGTGAAATCCTCATCTGGCCCGACCCCATCCTGAAGCAGAAGGCCAAGCCGGTGACGAAGGTGGACGACTCCGTCCGCGCGCTGGTGAAGGACATGTTCGAGACGATGTACGCCGCCGATGGCGTGGGGCTCGCCGCGCCGCAGGTGGGCGTGCTCCAGCGCGTCATCGTCCTGGACACCACGCCCCGCCAGCCCGAGTCCAAGCCCCTGGCGATGATCAACCCCGAAATCATCACCCTGGAGGGCGAGACGACCTACACCGAGGGTTGCCTCTCCATCCCTGGTGAGTCGGAGGACGTGGACCGCGCCGCCGTCGTCACGGTGAAGTACCTGGACGTGGACGGCAACGAGCAGACGCTGCGCTGTGACGAACTGCTCGCCATCGCCGTGCAGCACGAGACGGACCACCTGAACGGCACGGTGTTCGTGGACCACGTCTCCACGCTGAAGCGCGAGTTCATCCGCAAGCGGATGAAGCGCCTCAAGGCTTCGCGCGAGAACGAGCTGGGCGCTTCGCGGTAGCCGTCTTCTTCACGCGAGCCGGGGACTTCTCCGGCCCCGCCTCACGCGCATCGACGCCCTTCTTCGGGCACAGCTCCGCCACGACGCAGCGGGCGCACTCGGGCGAGCGGGCGAAGCACGTGCGTCGTCCGTGCCACACCAGGAGCTGGTGACCCATCATCCAGCGCTCCGGGGGCAGGACGGCCTGCATGTCGGCCTCCACCTTGTCGGGGTCCTCCTGGAGGGTGAAGCCGAGCCGGTACGCGAGCCGCTTGACGTGCGTGTCCACGGGGAAGGCGTTGTCGCCGCCCAGATGGATGCACACCACGCCCGCCGTCTTGCGGCCCACGCCGGGGAGCTCCGCCAGCGTGTCACGCTCGAGTGGCACCTTGCCGCCGTGTTTCTCGGCGAGGATTTTCGCCGCCGCGACGATGTTCTTCGCCTTGGCGCGGTACAGGCCGCAGGTGCGGATGAACGGCTCCACGTCGGTCGGTTTGGCCTGGGCGTACGCCTGGGTGTCGGGGAAGTGTTGGAAGAGGGCGGGCGTCACCATGTTGACGCGCTTGTCGGTGCATTGGGCGGACAGCATCACCGCCACGAGCAACTGCAGGGGGGATTGGTAGTCCAGTTCGATGCGCGCGTCGGGCATGGAGGCTTCCAGTCGCTCCATGACCTTCACCGCGCGCTCGCGCTTCGCCGCCGCTGTCTCACGTCCGGGCACGCGGCCGTTGTATGTCACCCTTGCCGGGTCCCCAAGCACCGGCTGTGTCCACTCTCGGGAGAACCATGAAGCCCATCGACTTTCGCTCCGACACCGTCACGAAGCCCACCGCGGCGATGCGGCGAGCCATCGCCGAGGCGGAGGTCGGCGACGACGTCTATGGCGAGGACCCCACGGTGCTGCGCCTGGAGGCGAAGGTGGCCGAGCGGCTCGGGCTGGAGGCGGCGCTGTTCGTGCCCTCCGGCACGCAGGCCAACCAGCTGGCCATCGGCGCGCACTGCCGGCAGGGGGACGAGGTGCTGACCGAGGCGGGCAGTCACATCCTGCACTACGAGGGCGGCGCGGTTCCGGCGCTGTGGGGCGTACAGCCGCAGCCTTTGCCGGGCGAGTGGGGTGTGTTGTCGCCGGAGGTGGTGGCGGCGGCGGTGCGCGAGGAGAACATCCACAATCCGCGCACGCGGTTGTTGTCGCTGGAGAACACGCACAACCGGGGCGGTGGCGCGGTGTGGTCCGTGGAGCGCTTCGCCCAGGTGGTGAAGGTGGCGCGTGACGCGGGGCTGGCGGTGCACCTGGATGGCGCGCGGTTGTTCAATGCGGAGGTGGCGGCGGGAGTCCCCGCGTCGTCGTGGGCGAAGCTGACGGACACGACGGCGGTGTGCTTCTCGAAGGGGTTGGGAGCGCCGGTGGGCTCGGCGTTGGTGGGACGTGCGGACCTCATCCGCGAGGCGCGCCGGCTTCGCAAGCGGTTGGGCGGAGGCATGCGTCAGGCGGGCATCCTCGCGGCCGCGGCGCTGTACGCGTTGGAGCATCACGTGGAGCGGCTCGCGGAGGACCACGCGAACGCGCGTCGCCTCGCGGCGGGGCTCGCGGAGGTGCCGGGCGTGAAGGTGGACGTGAAGCGGGTGGAGACGAACATGGTCTTCGCCGAGTTCGCGCGTCCGGCCCGGGAGGTGGTGCCGCTGCTGAGCACCCAAGGTGTGTTGACGAACCCCGCGGGCGGCCCCCACACGGTGCGCCTGGTGACGCACCTGGATGTGTCCGCCGCGGACATCGACGAGGCCGTGGCGCGTGTGCGTCGCGCGCTGAAGTAGCGCGCGTGCCGCGCCCGGCGGCTTGAGCTGGACCGTGGAGGGCCGCACCTTGCGAAGGTGTCCGCCACGGGCCTCGAGACAAGGCCACGGCGTGCGTACGTCGCACGCTGCCGTCGCGCGTGAGTGCCCGGCAGCGCGAGCTGTGCCGTGGGGTGACACCGCGGAGCACGTCCGCCACCGGCATCGACAAGGCGATTGCCTGCGTCCACCGCGTGCTCAGGTCAGGCCCCTCTCGTTTCACTTCGATGCGATGGGTTGCCGTCATCGTGGACACGGCATCCGCGCTTGCTGTGCCGGCAGTCGCCGCCGGGCAGCCTGGGCGTTCAATCCGTGAGCATGTCGCGCGGTGGCCGCGGGACGCAGCGCCGCAGGGCAGGGCCCGCGGCGACTCTGGTGTGCCCTGGGCGCAACGCGGATGCGGGCTCGGCGCCAACGGATGGAGCCCCTCGGCCGAGCTCCCTTGCCTGCTGCACCGGGGGGCGGGGTGGGCATGCCTCGCGGCAGGGGCGTGGTACGCTCGCCGGGCCGTGCGTCGACTGCCCCTCCTCGCCTTCGTCGGTCTCTGTGCCTGCTCCTCGACCCGGTCGGAGCAGAAGATGAGCTTTGACGAGGTCTACGACACCTCGGAGTACGTCGACACCGAGCCCGCCCCGGTCGCTCCCCGCGAGCCCCAGCCCGCCCCCGCGCGGACGCTCTCGCGCATGGCCTCGCCGGAGCCCTCCGAGGCGCTGCAGGGCGCCCTCTCCACCTTCGCGGAGCGGGCCCGCGCCCATCGCCGCAAGGTGGCCCGGGGCGGCCCGATGCCGCTGGCACAGGTGCAGGGCTGGGAGGTGATGAACGGCGTCCTCGACGCCTTCCTGGAGCGCGCCCTGGAGCGCACGGACGCCCGCGACGTGGCGAAGGCCCGAAGCGTCCTGGAGACCGAGCTGGAGCAGGACGGCAGGACGTACGGCGACATGCCGGGTGCGCTCGCCGAGGCGGTGGTGCTGAGGGTGGGACGGCTCGCGGTCCGCATGGCGGAGCTGCGCCGGCTCGAGCACCCGGAGAACGCGGACGGCCTGCCCCGGCTGGCCTGGCCCGTGGACCCGGTCACCATCACCAGCGTCTTCGGTCAGCGCTGGCACCCCATCCGGGGCGAGCAGCGCCGTCACCTCGGCGTGGACCTGGCGGCGAAGCAGGGGCAGATCATCTACACCGCCGCGAAGGGCGTGGTGCTGCGAGCGGGCTGGAACGGCGACCATGGCCTCCAGGTGGAGGTCCAGCACGAGGGCCGCTGGCTCACGCGCTACAGCCACCTGTCCCGCGTGCTGGTGGAGCCCGGCGAGATACTGGACCCGGGCCACGCGGTGGGGCTCGCGGGCGAGACGGGGCTGGCCACGGGCGTGCACCTGCACTTCGAGCTGTGGAAGGACAGCGAGGTGGTGGACCCGCTGGACGCGCTCGAGGACGCCGGTGACGAGCGCCCTCGCGCGCCGCCCGTGGCCCGCGGCGCGACGGGCTCTTGAGGCCCGCAACGCATCAGGGGCGCCACCCACGAAGGCAGCGCCCCTGAGGAGGAGCCCGGCCCAGCGCGAGTCCCGGGGACTCCGCGGGCTGGACCGGGGTGGCGTCAGCTCACAGCGAGTTCTTGAGCTCCTTGGCCGGGCGGAAGCCGATGGTCTTCGACGCCTTGAGCTTCATCATCTCGTTCGTCTGGGGGTTGCGGATCTTGCGCGCCTTGCGGGAGCGCACGGACCACGTGCCGAAGCCGGGGTAGCTGAAGCGCGCATCCTTCTTCACGGCCTTGCCGATGTTCGTGAAGACGATGTCGAGGATCTGCGCCGCCGACTTCTTGGTGAGACGTGTCTGCGCCGCCACCACCTCGACGAGCTCTGCCTTGGTCATTACGCCCCTCCGTCCTGCGTTGTCTGGCCTTGAATGCGCGAAAGCCAACCGGTGGTAACAAATCGTTCTTTTCCCTGTCAATGCTGACCGCGTTCCGAGGCCGGAAAATCGGCCTCCGGACGAAAAGTTGGCTCGGTGAAACACCGGGCGTAGACAGAGTGGGGAATCCACGTCGGAGCCACCGACACACCGCGCGGAAATCACACGCCAAAAGCACTCTGGCTGATCGTGATTGGAAGAAAGTCTTTGAGATTCCGATCGTTTGGCGTGTGTGGCTGATCGCGCCCGGGCGGGGCGGGGCCGGAATGGGGTAGGCTGCTGCCTCTCGTGCGTTTCCGAACGTTTCCGACCGTCGTGATCCTGGCGCTGGGCGCCTGCCGGAGTCCGGGCCCCTCGGCCCAGGCGCCCGCGGTCGTCTCCAGGCCGGAGTCCGGGCGGACGGAGCTCTGGGTGGACGGTACGACCCCGGGGCCAGGGGACGGCACGCGCGAGAGACCGTGGTCGTCCCTGGCCGAGGCCCTGGGGCGGCCAGGGGTGGTGACGGTGCACCTGGCGGCGGGGGAGTACCGGGGGAGCTTCACCTTGCCCGAGGGTGTCCGGCTGGAGGGCGAGGGGCCCGCCACGGTGCTGGTGGCGGAGGGCCCGGAGGCCGTGGTGCTGCGAGCCGAGGGAGCCGAGCAGAAGGTCCTGCCCCCGGTCCTCGACGCGCCGAGCCCGGAATCACGAAGCGCCGCGGACGCGGCTCACCCCCTCGTTGCCGAGCAGGGCGTGACGCTCCTTCGCAACCTGTCCATCCGAGGGGGGGCCTGGGGGGTGGAGGTGACGCGTGGCCGGCAGGTGCGCGCGGAGAAGGTGTCCTTCACCGGGCAGCGTCGAGGCGGCGTCCAGGTCCGCGCCGGCCGATTCGACGCCGAGTCCTCGCGCTTCGAGGCGAGCATTCCGGAGACCGTGGGCGTGGTTCTGGAGGCCCCGCCGGAGGCCGCGGTGGCGCCCGTGTCACCGAGGACCACGCGCCTCCGGGACATCCATTTCACGGGCCCCTTCCGCCGGGCCGTGCGCGTTCGCGGCGCGCAGGCCTCCGCCTTGTTGGAGGAGGTGGTCGTCTCGGGCGCGGTGTCGGCCCTGGGGATGGATGGCGGCCACGCCGAGGTACGGCGCTCGTCGGCCCAGGCGGGAACAGGCGCGGCGTTCTCGGTGGTGGAGGGCACGCTGGTGCTGCGGGAGGTAAGTGTGGCGGGCCACGAGCTCGCGCTCTCCGTGGTGCAGTCACCTCGGCTCGAGGTCCGCGGCTTCCAGTCCGTGGGCGCCGGGCGCGCGGGGCTCGCCGTGGTCGCCTCGCGAAACGTGGTGTTGCAGGACGTGGTGGTGCGGGGCAGCGGCAGCCACGGCGCGCTCCAGCTCACGGGCTCGCAGGTGGAGGTGCGGCGGCTGCGTGTGGAGGCCGCGGAGGAGTATGGGGTGCTCGCGGTGGGAGGTCGCCTGCGGCTGCGAGATGCCATCGTGTCGCGCGTGCACTCGTCGGACGGCATCACGGGTGACGCCCTGCACCTGCGCCAGGTCGTCGCGGACGTGGAGGGCGTGGTGGTGCGGGGCGCCTCGGGCGCCTGCGTGCTGGCGACGCAGAACGCACGGGTGGCGCTGCGTGACGCGGACCTCGAACGCTGTGGTCAGGCCGCGTTGCTCGCGGACACGCTCGCGACGCTCGATGCCCGGAGCGTGGAGGTGCGCGACAGCGCGCGGACGGCCCTGTCGGCCATGGGCGACGGTGTCCTCCGCGTGGACGTCCTCCGCTCGAGAAAGAGCGGCCAGGGCCTGGTCGGGGCCGAGTGCACCGGGGCCACGCGAATCCATCTGGGGCGCGTGGACAGCGAGGACTCGCGTGGCACCGAGCTGCCTTGCGTGAAGCGAACGGTCGAGCCCGCACCGGGGCCGCGCTGAGCCGCGGGCACGCGGCGGCTCAGGCGGGCGGCGGGGGCGCGGCGGAGGCGCCGAGCGGCGTGGCATGCTTCTCGAGCCACTCACGGATGACGGGATAGACCTCCGTGGGAGCGCCCTTGCCGAACACGAGGTCTCCGTGGCCGTAGTCCATCGCGTCGCCGCGGTCCTTGCCGAAGACGTGGAGGGTGCGGTCCGGCGCGGTGACGAGGGCGAACTGGCTCTCCACGTTCTCCGCGGTGGCGAGCCGGTCCGCGCTTCCGCCCATGACGAGGATGGGCAGCTGGAGCCCGGCGATGCCCGCGCGCCAGTCGCGGGTGCGGTCGAACGAGCGGAACGCATCGTGCTCGATCCAGTCCTGGAACTGGAGCAGCACCTTGCGGCTCATCGACGACATCATGTTCGCGTACACCTGCCGCTGGATGCGCGGAGGGATGTGCAGCGGATTCACCACCAGGTCGGACAGGGGCAGCGTCACGTAGCCCAGGAACGGCGCCAGGCTCGCGCTCATCCACTCCTGTCGGAAGCGGGCCGGCCACGCGGCGCGCACGCCGAGCGAGATGAGCGTGCGCAGGAACGGCTCGGACTTGAAGTGCACGGGCGCGCCGAGCGTGAGCAGCCCCGCGAGCTTTTTGCCCTCCGGCCCCTGGGCCAGCCCATAACCGACGAGCCCGCCCAGCGAGTGCCCCAGCCAGAACGCCCGCTTCGCGCCCGTCTCATTCAGCGCCAGCTCCAGCAGCGCGGGCCCGTCCTGCAGGATGTGGTCGTCGATGGTGAAGTCGGTGTACCGCCGCCCTCGCGGTGGCAGGCGTGAGTGCCCGGTGCCCCGCCACTCCACGCTGAAGCAGTCGAAGCCCGCTTCGGCCAGGTAGTGGGCCACGGAGTAGGGGGGCTCGAAGTCGAACGTGAACCGGTTGGCCGCCAGCCCATGGCACAGGAGCACCGGCTCCTCGAAGCGCCTCACCGGCGCGCGCCGGACATGGACCGCCACCTCCCACCCGTCCGCGCACCGTGCCTTGAAGGCCTGGGGAAGGGGCGTGCGTAGACGGTACCACCGCCGGACCAGCGCCACCCAGAGGACATTCCCCAGCACCACGACGAGGCCAGCGACCAGCACCCACACGACCCAGCGCCCGTCTCCCATCGCGCCTGCTCTCCTTGCCGACCCCTGGGTCTGACGGTTCCTCGAATAAAACCCTGCTAAGGTTCGTTCTCCGGCCGTCCTGCTGCCAGGAACTCATGGGCATCAGAGGAAGTCGAGGGATCGATGAAGTTACGGAAACTGATGTTCGTGCTGCCGAACCTCTTCACTGTCACGTCCATCTTCTGTGGCTTCTATGCCATCACGCTGTGCGCGGGCGAGGCGGAGCCGGTCCACCTCTACCAGGCCGCGTTGGCCATCTTCTTCGCGATGTTCTTCGACGGGTTCGACGGCCGCGTCGCCCGGTTGACCAAGACGCAGAGCGACTTCGGTGTCCAGCTGGACAGTCTGGCGGACGTCGTCTCCTTCGGGGCGGCTCCCGCGCTGCTGGTCTACAAGTGGGCGCTGGCGCCCCTGGGCTTCGCGGGGCTGTTCGTCTCGTTCGCGTTCGCCGCGTGCGGCGCGCTGCGGCTGGCGCGCTTCAACGTGCTGGCGGCGCGCAATCCCCACGGGGGGGGCGGGAGCTTCTTCGTGGGCCTGCCCATCCCGATCGCCGCGGGCATGCTCGTCTCGGTCATCATCTCCCATCACGTGGCCTCGCAGGGGGAGTCTCTGCGCGAGTCTGCCTACGTCCCGGTGGCGGTGGCGGTGGCGGGCCTGTCGCTGCTCATGGTGTCGACGGTGCGCTACCGCACCTTCAAGGACACCCGCCCCAACCGGAAGAGCGCGGCCGTGTTCATGTTGATGGTGGCCGCCGGTGTGGCCATCGCGACGCAGTATCATCCCGCCTGGTTGCTGGTGGCCTGCTGTGGCGCCTACCTCGCGCTCGGGTTGGTGGAGTCCGCGGTGCAGGTGCGCACGCACCTGGCCGCGCGCAAGCTCGCCGCGGGCTCCGCGGCCGTCGCTGGCGTCATCGATGACGAGGACGACGACGAGGAGTCCGAGGACGGCGAAGGTCCCCGCAGCAACGGACCCGCCTTCCTCTGAGCTGAAGCCCCCGGGCCGCCGGGCAGCACGTCCTGCCCGGCCCGTCCCGGGGGGGGGCCGCTCGCCAGCCGGGTCCAGGGTGGAGGCTGCCAGACACCCGGCCGGCTTCCCGCCTGGAGGGCAGGGCCCGAAGACGCATCCGTCCGTGCCGAGGTCTTCGCCTGTCGCTAGGATGCGCGCCCCATGCGGGTCGAACTGCTGTGCACGGGTGACGAGCTGGTCACCGGCCTCATCACGGACACGAACAGCACCTACCTGGAGGCCCGGCTCTTCGACCTGGGCGTGAAGGTGGAGCGGGTGGTGCTCGTCGGGGACGTCCGACCGGACATCACCCAGACGCTGCTCGAGGCCGCGGCGCGAGCGGATGTCGTGGTGGTCTCCGGCGGGCTGGGCCCCACGGCGGATGACTTCACCCTGGAGTGTGCCGCGGCCGCCGCGGGGGTTCCGTTGGAGGAGGACGCCCGGGTCCTGGAGTGGCTGCGCGAGCGCTACGCGGCGCGGGGCATCCCCATCAATCCCAGCGCGCTGCGCATGGCGCGAATCCCCCGTGGCTCCGAGCCGGTGCGCAATCCCGCGGGCTCCGCGCCGCTCGTCGTGCTCACGCTGGGGCGCTGTCGCCTGTTCTTCCTGCCAGGGGTGCCGCGCGAATATCGGGCCCTGCTGGACAACGAGGTGCTGCCGCGCATCCGCGCGGAGCTGGAGTCGAGGCCGGGCCGTCTGTTCCGGGCCTTCCGGCTGCTGCGCACCGTCGGCATCCCCGAGTCCGAACTGGACCTGGCCGTGGCGCCCCTCGTGCCCAGCCACCCCAGGGTGGTGTTCGGCTTCCGAACGCACGCGCCGGAGAACCACCTCAAGCTGATGGCGGAGGCGCCCACGCAGGCCGAGGCCGACCAGGCCCTGGCCGTGGTGGAGGCCGAGTGTCGTCGCGTGCTGGGGCGGCATGTCTTCGCCGCGGACGGCGAGGAGTACGCGCCCGCGCTGCTGTCGGCGCTGGGGCGCGCCGGGGCCACGCTGGCCACGGCGGAGAGCTGCACGGGAGGCCTCATCGCCCAGCGGCTGACGGCGGTGCCGGGGTCGAGCACCGTCTTCATCGGTGGCGCGGTGGTCTACTCGGAGAAGATGAAGACCGCCTGGGTGGGCGTCCCCACCGAAGTGCTCGAGCGTCATACCGCGGTCTCCGCTCCGACGGCCGTGGCCATGGCCGAGGGTGTGCGTGCCGCCTGCGGCGCCACATATGGCCTGGCGGTGACGGGGTATGCGGGGCCCGGAGGCGGGACGCCCGATGACCCGGTGGGCACCGTGTATTGCGCGCTCGCGGGGCCGGGGTTCGCCACGCGGTGCGAGCGCATGTCCTTTTCCGGAGACAGGGAGCGCGTGCGCCTCTTCGCTGCCTCCCACACCCTGGAGATGCTGCGGCAGCACCTGCTGACCGCCGCCCAATCATGAGCCGCTCCAAGTCCAAGCGCCCCGCGCCGTCCATGCCCGAGCCTCGGCCCGCGCCCGCGGTCGAGCCCGCCGCCACCGCGCCCGTGGAGCCCGCCGCTCCCGCCGTCACCGAAGGGGCGGCCGGGCCCGTGGGCAGTGGAGGCTCGGTCGGCGCCGTCCTTCGCGTGTGGTTCGCGGCCTACCGGGTGGAGGTGCTGTTGTTCCTGGTGGCGTTCGTCGTGCTCGCCAGCTTCAGCTCGCAGCGCTTCCTGCGCCAGAGCGCCGCGCCGCACTTCATCTACCAGGCACAGGGGTGGCTGGAGGGGCGGCTGGACGTGGACCCCCAGGTGCTTCCGAACCTGGAGGACTGGGCCTGTGTGCGGCAGGTGAATGGCCAGAAGGTCCGCTGCGAGGGCCGGCCGCTGCCCGATGACCGCTGGTTCGTGAGCTTCCCGTCGTTCCCCGCCGTGGCGATGCTGCCCTTCGTCGCGCTGCACGGGTACCAGTTCAACGACACCTCCTTCGGCGTCATCATCGGCGCGCTGGCGGTGGCGCTGTTCTACTCGCTGCTGCGCTTCCTTGCCCGGGAAGGCGAGACGGCGCGCACCCGCGACGAGAACGTCGTGCTCGCGCTGACGCTCGCCTTCGGGACCTTGTTCTTCTACTGCGCCATCCGTGGCGAGGTGTGGTTCAGCGCCGAGGTCATGGGCGTGGCCCTCACCTGCCTCTATGTGCGCAATGCACTGCGGGCCCGCCGTCCTGTCCTGGCGGGTGTGTTCTTCTCCATGGCGACGCTCACGCGCACGCCGCTGTTCTTCGCGGGGCTCTTCTTCGTGCTGGAGGCCCTGTGTCCGGGCCCCGAGCCCCGCTTGCAGCAGCTCAAGGAACTGGGGCGCCACTGGAAGCAGGCCGCGAGGAAGGTGGGCCTGTTCGCCCTGGGGGCCGCGCCCCTGGGCCTGCTCGCCGCCGGCTACAACGTGTATCGCTTCGGTCGCCTGAGCGAGTTCGGCCACGCGTATCTCTTCAACAACCGCGTCAACGTGGACATCGACCGGTGGGGGCTCTTCCACTGGGAATACCTGGGGCGCAACCTGGAGGCCGCCTTCCTCAAGTGGCCCTCCCTGTCGCTGTCGCCGCTCAAGCTCGGGTATGACCCGCGCGGGCTCACGCTGCTCCTGACGCTGCCGTTGCTCGTCTTCCTGCTGGTGCCGAAGCTGCGGCCTCGCCTTCACTGGCCCCTGTGGCTCACCGTGGCCGTGTGCGCGCTGCCCGGTCTGTTCTACCAGAACACGGGCTACATGCAGTTCGGCTTCCGCTTCAGCCTCGACTACACGCCCTACCTCCTGTTGCTCTTCGCCATCGGGGGGTGGTCGCTCCGCCAGCGCGTGGTGATGGGCACGCTGGTGCTGGGCGTGCTGGTGAACTTCTGGGGCGCGGTGGCCTTCCGTGGCTACACGGAGCTTGTCCGGAACTGGTAGGGCGCTGCCTCCCGAGGGGTTGAAACCCCCGGGCCGGGCGCGCAGATAGAGAAGAGCCATGCAACCTCCCACCGGACAGCCCCCCGCCGGCAAGCGCTGGCACACTCGCGAGGACAGCGGCATCCGCCTCGATGCCGCCCTGCGCTGGTGGCATGACGACGAGCCCATCGAGCACCCGAAAATCATCGAACTCTTCAACGCCTCTCTCATCCTGGACGACGAGGGTCGCTACCAACTGCGCATCGGGCAGGACTGGTGCTACGTGCAGGTCGAGGACGCCGCGTACGAAGTCCGGACCGTGGACGTCACGCCGGACGCACGTGTGTCCATCCGCTTGAGTGACCGCACCGCCGAGGCCCTGGAGCTGGACTCGCTCCAGGTGGATGGCGCGGGCGTCCTGTCGTGTCGGGTGAAGCAGGGCCGGGCCAAGGCGCGCTTCTCGCGAGATGGCCAGTACCAGTTCGGAGCGCTGTTGGAGTCGGGCCCGGATGGCGGGCTGGTCGTGCGCGCCGGAGAGCGCCAGCACCCGGTGGCGCTCTCCCTGGAGTCGTTGACCGGCTCCGTCTAGGCGGCGGCTTCCAGGGCGGGCGAGGGGCAGGGGAGCGGCGGTGTCCCCGCGAGCTCCCGGGCCAGCGCCTCCATCGTGTCGGAGTGCTCACGCAGCCACTCCGCGGCGCGCTCCCTTCCCTGTCCGATGCGCTCGCCTCGGAGACTGAAGTGGCTGCCGGACTTGTCGATGAGTCCCGTGGCCACGCCCAGGTCCAGCACCTCCCCGGCACGGTGGATGCCGCTGCCGTACAACAAATCGAACTCCGCCTCCTGGAAGGGCGGGGCCAGCTTGTTCTTCACCACCTTCACCCGGGCCCGCGAGCCCACCACGGCGTCTCCCTCCTTGAGGTTGCCCGTGCGCCGAATCTCCATGCGCACCGAGGAGTAGAACTTCAGCGCGTTCCCTCCGGTGGTGGTCTCGGGGTTGCCGAACATCACGCCAATCTTCATCCGGATCTGGTTGATGAAGACGATGCAGCACCCCGAGCGGCTCACCGCGCCCGTGAGCTTGCGCAGGGCCTGGCTCATCAGCCGCGCCTGCACACCCATGTGCGCGTCGCCCATCTCACCCTCGATTTCCGCGCGAGGCACCAGCGCCGCCACCGAATCCACGATGATGAGGTCCACCGCTCCCGAGCGCACGAGCTGCTCGGTGATTTCCAGCGCCTGCTCACCCGTGTCCGGCTGGGACACCAGCAGCTCCTCCACCCGCACCCCCAGCTTGCGCGCGTAGGAGATGTCGAGCGCATGCTCCGCGTCGATGAACGCCGCCACGCCGCCTGCGGCCTGGACCTGCGCAATCGCATGCAACGTGAGCGTCGTCTTGCCGGACGACTCGTTGCCGAACACCTCCACCACGCGGCCCCGCGGATAGCCTCCCACGCCGAGCGCCCGGTCCAACCCCACCGAGCCGGACGGAATCACCGCGACCTTGTGCTCTTGCGTGTCCCCGCCCAACGTCATCACCGAGCCACGTCCGAACTGCTTCTCGATGGACGCCACCGCCGCCGCCACTGCCTTCAGCTTCTCCGTCAGCTTGCTCATCGCTCCCTCGCCGCCCTGTCCTTGAGTCCGTGCTGCGCCCTGTCGCCCCGGAGCGGGGCGCCCGACGCATCGGCGCGGGAGAGAGCAACAGGCATGCCGCGAGGTACTCCCTGTGAACACATGAAGAGAGGCGTCCGCGAGGGACTGCGGGCGTCTCACGGGGTGGAGGGCGAGCCCACGTCTGGATTTCCAGGATGAGCGAGCGGCTGCTCGTCCGTCTGCTGAATTCACGGCGCTTTGCGTTGAAGTTTGGAGGGGGCGGCATGACCTTTCGCTCGTGAAAACCCAACGCGAAGACATGCCCCATGTGGTCATCCTCGGCGGCGGGTTCGCCGGGCTTCGGGCCGCGCAGCAGCTCGCCAAGGCGCCGGTCCGTCTCACCCTGGTGGACCGGCACAACCACCACCTCTTCCAGCCGCTGCTGTACCAGGTGGCCACGGCGACGCTGAGCCCCAGCGAGATTGCCGCGCCGCTGCGGGCCCTGCTCGGACCCCAGGGGGTCGCGGTGGTGCTGGCGGACGTGACGGGTGTCGACACCGCGGGGAAGCGGGTGCTGCTCTCGGATGGAGAGCTGAAGTACGACTACCTCGTCATCGCGACGGGGGCGACGCACTCGTATTTCGGCAATGACCAGTGGGCGCGCCATGCACCGGGTCTTAAGTCCATCGAGGACGCGGTGGAGATTCGACGCCGGGTCCTGCTGGCGTACGAGCTGGCCGAGCGTGAGACGGACCCTCGCATCCGCAAGGCCCTGCTCAACTTCGTCATCATCGGAGCGGGGCCCACAGGCGTGGAGATGGCGGGCTCACTGGCGGAGATCAGCCGCAAGTCCCTGTCGGGCGACTTCAAGAACATCGACCCGCGCGATGCGCGCATCATCCTCATCGAGGGCCTGGGCAAGGTCCTGCCTGTCTACCCTGACGACCTGACGGACAAGGCGCGTCGCACGTTGGAGAAGCTTGGGGTGGAGGTCCGCACGGGCGCCCGGGTGACGAACATCGACGAGACGGGCGTCTACATCGGCACGGAGTTCATCGCGGCCCGCACCGTGATTTGGGCCGCCGGTGTCGCCGCCTCGCCGGTGGCTCGTTCGCTCGGTGTGCCGCTGGACCGCGCGGGGCGCGTGCATGTGACGCCTGAGTTGACCGTCCCCGGTCACGAGGATGTCTTCGTCGTGGGGGACCTGGCCTCGCTCAATCAAGCGGACGGCACGCCCGTGCCGGGGCTCGCGCCCGCCGCGATGCAGGAGGGCAAGCACGCGGCGGCCAACATCCTGCGCCGGCTGCGCGGGGAACCCATGGTGCCCTTCAAGTACTGGGACAGGGGCTCCTACGCAGTGATTGGCCGTGGCCACGCGGTGGGCATCGCCTTCCGGCGCTTCAAACAGACAGGGCTGCCCGCGTGGGGCGCCTGGCTGTTCATCCACCTGATGTTCCTCATCGGCTTCAGGAGCAAGCTGGCGGTGATGCTCAACTGGGCCTACTCCTATCTGACGTTCGGCAAGTCGGCCCGAATCATCACCGGCCCCGCGCCCAGGTTGGATCAGCTCACGCTCGTGGCCTCGTCGCCGGACGGGAAGGGGGCCCCCACGGATGACACGGAGGGGGCGTCGCGCCTCGTCTCCTCCTCGAATGAGCTGTCTCCTCCGTCGACCCACTGAGGCCTGACGCCTCGGGCACTGGGCAGGGACCCATCGGCGGCGGGCGGTCTCCACCGCCCGCCCGCGCCTGAACGAAGGGGAGGGGGGCCTCCCTGGGTGTTCGAGTGCAGCCAGCCTCGTCGGTCCAGCGCCCTGGAGTCGATGGCGAGCCGCATGTCCACGTCCTCGATGCGTCCGTGGTCCTCCAGGTCCGCGCGAGTCAGGGCGAGCTTCAGGAGCCGGTCATGGGCTCGCGCGGACAGCCCATGGCGCCGTACCGCCAGCTCCAGCATCCGCTCGGCGCCGGGGCTCAGGACGCAGTGACGCCGCAGCAGGTGGGACGGCAGCTGCGCGTTGCAGTGCACGCTCGGCTCGTCCCGGTACCGCTCACGCTGACGTTGCCGCGCGGCCTCCACGCGCTCCCGATGGTGGCGACTGGAGGACTCCTTCGCCTCCGCGCGCGCCAGGTGGTGGTACTCCACCGGACGGGTCTGCAAGGTGATGTCGACGCGGTCCAACAGCGGGCCACTGACGCGGGCGTGGTAGTCGAACACGCGGTGCTCCGGACACGTGCAGGTGTGTCCCGGCACGTTGAAGTAGCCGCAAGGGCAGGGGTTCATCGCCGCCACCAGCATCACCTGGCACGGGTAGCTGATGTTCTGGTTGGCGCGCGCCAGGTGGATGATTCCCTCCTCCAGCGGTTGTCGCAGCACCTCCAGCACGTTGCGACGGAACTCCGGGAGCTCGTCGAGGAACAGGACGCCGTGGTGCGCCAGCGACAGCTCTCCAGGACGGGCCAGGGGGCCACCTCCCACGAGCCCCGCGTCGGACAGCGTGTGGTGGGGCGCGCGGAACGGACGCTCGCGCACCAGGGCGTGGCCTTCGTTGAGCAGCCCCAACACCGAGTAGACCTTCGTCACCTCGAGTGACTCGGCGAAGGTCATCGCCGGAAGGATGCCGGGCAGCCTGCGCGCCAGCATCGTCTTGCCCGAGCCGGGGGGGCCGCACATCAACACGTTGTGCCCGCCCGCCGCCGCCAGCTCCAACGCCAGCTTGAGGTCGGGCTGTCCCCTCACGTCCGCCATGTCCGGCTCCGCGCGTCCACGGCCCACTGGATGCGAGACACCCTGACGAGAGAAGGGAGGGATGACGCGCGTCCCGGTGAGGTGGTCCACCGCCTCGCGCAGGCTCGTCACGGGCAACACACTCAAGCCCTCGACGAGCGCGGCCTCGGCCGCGTTGGCCGCGGGCACCATGACCCCCTCGAAGCCCTTGTCCCGCGCGGCCACCGCGAGCGGCAGCACGCCCTTGATGGGCTTGAGCGTGCCGTCGAGCGACAGCTCCCCGCCGAAGAGATAGCGCCCCAGGGGGGCCTCCTCGAGCAGCTTCGCCGCCGCGAGGACTCCCAACGCGATGGGCAGCTCGAACGCCACGCCGTCCTTGCGCAGGTCTGCGGGCGCTGGCTCCGCCGACGTCCGCGAGATTCCGCGAGATTCCGCGCCGTCATCGGCAGGAGAGGGCGATTTCCGCGCGCCGCCGCGCGCCGCCGCCAGAAAGACTCCAGTGCGGGACACTGACGGGACACGGCGTGACGCCCCCACGGGCACCGTCCCCGACCGGTTCACCACCACCCAGCAGAAGCTGCCGGACGGGCGGTGGCGCGTGCAGCACGATGTGGCGGAGCCGGCCGAGGCGGACTCGCTGCTCGAGGCGTACGTCGCCGCGCTCCGCAACCTGGCCCGTCAGTCCGGCGCGCGGGACGCCCAGTCCGGCAAGACGGGCGGTGCCCCGTGAGCGACGTCCGCCAGTGGTCGACGCTGTCGCCTCCCGTGTACGCGCCCCCGGCGCCGACGGAGCCCCGGCCGGCCATCTTCGTCCGCGCGAGCGGCGAGGGCTGGCGCGCCGTGGCGTACACCGTGGCCGATGAGCCCGTGGCCAGCGCCTGGTCGATGACGGCCGACGGCGCGCGCTACGCCTGCGACGGCTACGTCACCACCTACCTGGCCCAGGTGACGCGATGAGCACGCTCCCCTTGAGCCCGGCCTTGGAGCGGCTCATCGCGGTCATCCGCAACCACGGGCTCTCCACCCGGCAGGTGGCGCAGCTCGAAGCCGTGGCCCGGACCCTCCGCGAGGACAGCCCCACCAGCCCGCCCGACTGGGCGGAGAGGCTGGAGGCCATCCGCGCTCGCCACGCCGCCGCGACTCGCGGTCCATGGAGGTGGTTCGGCTACCTCCGTACTCGCGAGGTGGGTCTGCACGCGCCCGGCATGCGCTCGGTCATGGAGTTCCACCGCTGGGGGACGCAAGGCGCGCAGCCGATGTTCTGCACCGCGGGCTACCTCCAGGAGTTGTCGGAGGTGGTGGTCCCGGATACTGCGGCGGGGCGCGGGCGCGTCACGGACATCAACCACCCGGACGCCCGGTTCATCGCGGCCTCGTGGGCGGACGTGGCGGCGCTCCTCGCGCGCGTCGACGAGCTCGAGGCGCAACTGGCTCAGTCTGCGCCCGCGATCGGCCCCACCGTGTGGCAGTACGCCCTCCGCACCGCGAATGGGGGCTGGCTTGGCGACATCGTCCTCCGGGCCGACGGCACCCTCTTCGCCCTCTCCGACTGGGGCGGATTCGCCTACCGGTGGTGGGCCACGGACGGTGGCTGCTTCCGGTCATGGCTCACGCGCCTCACGCCCGACTACATCGCGGACAAGCTCAACCTCGCCTTCTCCGAGCAGGTGTGGCCGGCGCTGGTCCTGGCCATCCGCGCTGAGCTGGCCGCCGAGCAGCAGGCCCTGGCCACCCAGGCCGGAGGCGCCCAGTCATGACCGTCTACGTCGACGTGTTCACGGACTACGGGCTGGCGGGCAAGTCCGCGCAGGTGCGCCGCGTGTTCGCGGGCGGCTCGTGCCACCTGTTCACCGACAGCCTGGACCTGGGCGAGTTGCACGCCCTCGCGGCGCGCATCGGCATGCGTCGCTCGTGGTTCCAGGTTGAGGGCGACCTGCCGCACTACGACCTCAACAAGGCCCGGCGTGCGGCCGCCGTCGCTGCCGGCGCTGTCGAGACGGACAAGTACACCACCGTCCGCTGCATCCGGCTCCACCGCGCCGAGCGGACGCGGAAGGCCACCGAGGCCGACGCCCGCGCCGAGCACGCCGCCATCCAGGACGGCCGCGCCGCGGAGTGGAAGCCATGATGACGTCCTGCGTCCAGCGATGGCGCGACCGGCGGGCCACGTACCGGCCGGCCAGCGAGCCCATCCGCGCCAGCGACTACGAAGTGGCACGCCTGTCGCGCGACACGGAGGCGCGGGCCTTCGTCGAGGCGCACCACTACAGCGGCACGTACCCGGCTGCGCGCTGGCGCTTCGGCCTTCACCGGCGCGGCGAGTTGGTGGGCGTGGCTGTGCTTTCCCAGCCCGTCAACGACAAGGCACTTGCCGTGTTCCCCGGCGGCGCGGAATCCAGCGTGGAGCTGGGGCGCTTCGTGCTGCTCGACGACGTGCCGGCCAACGGTGAGACGTGGTTCCTCGCGCGGGCCTTCGAGGTGCTGGCGCGCGACGGAGTGGCAGGCGTCCTGACTTTCGCGGACCCGGAAGCACGCACCACATCGAGCGGCGCGCTCGTGTTCCCCGGGCACATCGGCACCATCTATCAAGCGCACAACGCGGTGTACCGGGGGCGCGCTACGCCGCGCACGCTGCACCTGCTCCCCGACGGGACGGTGTTCAGTGCCCGCGCAGCTCAGAAGGTTCGAGCGAGAGAACAGGGCTGGCGGTACGCGGTGGCGCAGCTCGTGGGGGCTGGCGCTGAAGTACCCGCTCCCGGCGAGGACCTGCGTGTGTGGCTCCGGGCGTGGTTGCCACAGGTGACGCGCCGCCAACGCCACCAGGGGAACCACCGCTACCTGTGGGGGCTCCGTCCGGCCATCCGTCGACGCCTGCCGCCGTCCCTCCCGTACCCGAAGTGGACTCGAGGTGCGGCATGACCACCTGCCGCGCGCCACGGCGCCTGCTGTACCGCGAGACGAAGGGTCCCGAGGGCCGGCGCGTCACCATCCAGGCCGAGGGACTGCCGTCCGTCCTTGTGGACGCGGCCACGTCCGACGCGGCCAGCACCAAGGCCTTCGCGGAAGTCGGCAAGCACGCCGACGCCGCGGGGCTCGGCATCAACGACTTCACCGTCACCATGGAGTTTCCGCCCGAGGAGGTCCTCTCATGAGCCGCCACTGCTCCAACCCCCGTCCGCCGATTCACCGCCCGAAGGCCGAGCACGGCCCCACCTCCGACGAGCCGGTGACGGCGCGCCAGCTGGAGGTGCTCGTCACCATCGCCACGCACACTGCGGAGACTGGGCGCCCGCCGTCATACCGCGAACTCGCCGACGCGCTGGACATCCGGTCCACCAACGGCGTGCAGGACCACGTCAAGGCGCTGCGCAAGAAGCGCTGCCTCACGCCCGGTGACGGCGGCCCGGTGACGGCGCGTGGCCTCGTGCTCACCGAGTCCGGGAAGGAGCTCGTCGCCCAGGGCCAGAGCGCCGTCGCCACGAAAGAGCTGAAGAAGGGGGTGTCCCATGGGTAGCAAGACGTGCGCGGAGCTGGCCGTGAAGAAGCCGGACACGGTGTGGTCGCAACTCGACAAGCTCCAGGCCGAGCACGACAGGACGAAGCTCCTCGTGCGTGCCGTGAAGGGTGGGCGCTTCCGAGGTCGCAAGCCGAATGGAGACTGGCATGCACGCTTCGGCGGCGAGCACGACGGCGAAGACATCATCGAGAAGACGCCCATTGCGCTCGTCCTTGCTGTCGCCGTGCTCCGCTGCAACCGGTGTGGACACCTGGCTCACGAGCACGGTCGCCGGGGGATGGAGGACGAGGAGAAGAAGGGGAAGCGTCACCAGGAAAAGAAGCGCTGCGACGGCGTCAAACCGCGCCGGAGCTTCACCGGCTTCGAGCTTGAAGAGGAGCCGCCGTGCTCGTGCCACCTGACGCCTGAGGAGATTCGCGCGAAGCAGACGGACCGCGAGTGGATTGCCGGGCGGCTCGCGGCGGTCATGCGCGAGAGGGAGATGGAGGGCCACTCCCGCATCTCCAAGGACAACGTCTTCGAGGGGCTGAGGGAGAAGCCGGTGGAGGACGCCACCGATGAGTGACTTCCCGGGCTGCCCGAGGTGCCAACAGAAGGCGCTCTATCCGAAGCCGGAGACGTCCGGGCTCACGTGCGCGGCATGCGGACACGTCACGGCTGCGCGCGCAGACCTTGTCGCGATGGCCAGGGATGCGCTCCTGAAGAAATTCAGGGGGAGCGTCGAGCGCTTCGAGCAGCACTGGGCGTCGAAGCTCCGCGAGGAGCGCGAGAAGGTGAAGCGGCTCGCGGAGGGACGGTGGTGAGCCGCCTCGTCCTCATCGCCCTGGTGGGCGCGCTGCTCGGCGCGGCAGTCGCGCGCACCGAGTCCGAGTGGCACGCCTGCGCCTACGCCGGGGCCGTGGCCTTCGGCCTGCTGTCCCTCGTCCTTCTCATCGGCGGCGCCTGCTTGGCTGTCGCCGCGTTCCGCCGGAGCGCCTCATGAAGTGCAACAAGCCCCCCAAGAAGGTGGTGCTGTTCGCGGGCTGCGGCGGCGCGGACAAGGGCATCGAGGCCGTGCTGGGGCCGATGGACATCGCTATCAACCACAGCCCCACGGCCATCGCCGTCCACCGGGACAACTTCCCGAACGCAACCCACTACATCTCCGACGTCTGGGAGGTGAGCCCGGAGCAGGCCGTCAACGGGCACCCGGTGGACGTGCTCTGGGCCTCGCCCGACTGCACGCATTTCTCCGTCGCGAAGGGCGGCGCGCCGCGGGAGAAGGGCATCCGCTCGCTCGCGTGGGTGGTGGTGGACTGGGCGCGGCGCGTCCGCCCGCGGTGCATCTTCTTAGAGAACGTCGCGGAGTTCCTCACCTGGGGCCCGCTCGACGCGGACGGGCGCCCGGACAAGGCGCGCGCCGGGGAGACGTTCGACCAGTGGATGGGGGCGCTCCAGATTCTGGGGTACCAGGTCGCCTACAAGGTGCTCGACGCGAGCAAGTTCGGCGCGCGGACGAAGCGCCGCCGCCTGTTCCTGGTGGCCCGGTGTGACGGGCTGCCCATCCGGTGGCCGGAGGAGACGCACGGCA
Organism: Myxococcus sp. AS-1-15; assembly: GCF_020037055.1. Taxonomy (NCBI): domain Bacteria; kingdom Pseudomonadati; phylum Myxococcota; class Myxococcia; order Myxococcales; family Myxococcaceae; genus Myxococcus; species Myxococcus sp. AS-1-15. The sequence goes on from NZ_JAIQDF010000014.1 coordinate 300,881, forward strand.
CGGCCCCCGGGCTGAAGCCGCTGCGCACCGCCGCGGAGTGCATCGACTGGTCGCTGCCCTGCCCGAGCATCTTCGAGCGCAAGAAGCCGCTCGCCGAGAAGACGATGTGGCGCATCGCTGAGGGGCTCCGCCGCTTCGTGCTCGAAAACCCGGAGCCCTACATCGTCGGGTGCGGCGGGCGAGCTGGCCAGACTCCGCCCACACCTGTCGGTGCGCCCGTCGGCACCATCACCGCCAAGAACGACCGCGCCCTCGTGGTGCCGTCGCTCGTCAAGGTGAACCACGGAGGCCAGGACGCGCGCGGTGAGCGCATCGACGCGCCCCTCTCTACGGTGACGGCCAGCCAGCGCGGCCACGCCGTGGTCGCGCCCACGCTCATCCAGACGGGATACGGCGAGCGCCCGGGCCAGCGCGCGCGCTACCTGGACCTGCACGAACCGCTCGGCACGGTGGTGGCGGACGGCCAGAAGCACGCGCTCGTCAGTGCCTTCGTGACGAAGCACTTCGGCGGGCATATGACGCCGGGCTCGCCGCTCACGCGCCCCATCGACACCATCACCGCGACGGACCACAACGCGGTGACGGCGGCGACGCTGGTGAAGCTGCGCGGCGACTGCACGGGCGCGGACGTCTCCGGGCCCATGCCCACCGTCACCGGCCAGGGCAACCACATCGCGGAGGTCCGCGCCTTCCTCACGTCGTACTACGGCGAGGACGCCACCGGTGGGCAGCGCGTGGATAGGCCGATGCGGACCATCACCGCCAAGGCGCGGATGGGGCTGGTGACGGTCGCTGGTGTGGAGCACCAGATTGTGGACATCGGCATGAGGATGCTCGAGCCCCACGAGCTCCTCCGCGCCCAATTCGGCCGCTTCGCCGACACCTTCGACATGCGCGCCGCGAAGTCCAAGGCGGCCAAGGTGAGGCTCATCGGAAACTCCGTGTGCCCCGAGGTGGCCGAGGCTCTCGTCCGCGCCAACATGGGCGACGAACTGGCGGACAGGAGCGCGGCATGACGACGTGCCCTCCCGCCCGACTCCCGCTGCACGCCCTCACGGTGGCGCCCGCCCTGGCGCGTGCGGCGGAGCTGCGCGCCGACGTCATCGAGTTGCACCGCGCGCCGCCGGAGCTCGTGCCCGGGGCCTACGTCGCGGTGTGCGGCGGGGAGGGGCGCGACGAGCGGCTGGTGGCGTGGTTTGCCCGGAGCGACGGGCCTGGCCAGGGCGTGCCGGAGTTGGACCTGCTGCCCCAGCGGCACGTCACCGTGGTGGCGCGCGTCGTCGCGGTGACTCGCTTCCCGGAGGCACCCCGGCACCCGCGGCTCCAGCACTTCGCCTCCAGCCCCTGGTACCGGGGCCCGTACGGGCTGTGGCTGGAGCACCACGTGGCCCTCCCCGAGTGGGTGCCGTGCGAGCTGCGCGCCGAGGGCGAGGTGTGGGCCTTCCCCGAGGACATCCTCACCGCGGTGCGCGCGGGCTACGAGCAGGCGCAGCGCACGGCGAAGGAGCGGCGCGAGGCGGAGGCGGCGCTCGCCGCGCGGTGCTCGGAGCCCATCCACCGGCCTGGGCTGAAGGAGCGGGTGTTGGCGAAGTGCCCTGCCTGCCGCAAGGCCATGGCCCCGTGCCGCCCGTGCCAGGGCTGGCGCTGCAGCTGCTCGCCGCACGTGTGCCCCGCGGAGGCGCGCCCATGAGCCCGTTCCTCTTCGCGCTAGTCGATGCGCTAGTGGCCATTGAAGTTGCGGCAGAGGTCCATGAGCTTCGTGGGCACCGGTCGTGGACCAGGGGGAAGGGCTGGGGGATGGTGGGCGCGATGAGCGCGAGCATTCGCCGCTCTCGCGCCCGGCTTGGGGCGTGGCGCTCCCTGTGGCTGATGCTGGGGAGCCCGCGATGAGCCGCTGCCTCCTGCTCGCCACCACCTGCAGCGTCGGCGGCGCGCCCCGCCTCGGAGAGGACGTCACCGAGCTGGGCGCCCTGGCACCCCACGCGCCGACGGCGCCCACCGAGCGCGTCCGCGCCGCCCACCCGGGCGAGTGGCCCACCTGCGAGCACGGAAACTTGTTCGGCGCCAACTGCCGTATCCAGCCCGTCCTGCCCTCGTGTTGCTACGCGCCGGGGGCAGTCGAGAGGTGTTTGGGCTGTCAGGAATCTCCCCATCATGGCCAGACCACCAACGGAGAGACGTAGCCCATGGCCGACTGCCCCACGCCCACCGCGCAGGACTCCGTCCTCCCCCCGCCGGGGAGCGGCACCCGCGCGCGCTCCACCGGCCTGGCCGCGCCCCAGGTGGAGGCGCTCGCGTCCGACCTGGCGCGCGCCTACGCCGAGCTGGAGTCCCTGCGCGCCCAACTGGCCGCCGAGCGCGAGGCCCGGGCGGAGGCGGATGTCCGCGCCGGCCAGTTGCTCGACGTCGTCCAGGACCAGGCCCGCGCGCTCGCGCAGGTGCTGGCCGCCCGGGCTCCCGCGCCGGTTGCTGGAGGCTCTGTCCACCCGTCGCCGGCTCCGGATGTCCACCAGCATGTCCACCGCACGGAGGTGGACGTGTCCACCGATGTCCACCCGTCTCCGGTGGACATGAAGGGGGGTAGGGGGGAAGCAGCAGCAGCGAAGCCGGAGGCTGAGCTGAAGAGGGAGAAGTGGCGGAACGACAAGAGGCGACAGAGGAAGAAGAAGCCTGCTGCTGCTGTCGCGCGCGAGATGTCCACCTCGGACACGTCCACCACGTCCACCGCCGATGTCCACCTCGGACACGTCCACCGGGTGGACACGTCGGCGGCTGCCCCCGCGAAGCCGAAGTGGATGGAGGAGACCACCCCCAGCCCGGACAAGGCCTTCTTCGCGCGCTTCCAGGATGCCCGGTGCGCGCGGCACCGCGGCGCCGTGCCCGAGCCGAGGCCTCCGCCGGGCTGGGCCGCCTGGTACGAGGAGGCGCTCGCTGCAGTGGGAGGGGACGAGGGGCGCCTCTGGGGCGCGTGCCTGGCGTACCTCGAGGACGACTGGGGCCGGACGCGGCAGCCCGTCTGCCCCGCGCGCGCCTTCATCGCCCCCGAGGTGTGGCCGCGCCACGTGCCCGGACAGGGCGAGCCCGTCGTCGAGCAGCGGCGCGGCGCGCACTCCGTGGGCGGTGGCACCATGCCCGAGCCCCAGCCCCTGCCGGACACGCCCGCGGGCCGCGTCTGGGGGCAGGTGCTGGAGGCTGCGCGCGCGCTGCAGCCGTACAACGGCGCGAGCCTCGCGGCGTGCACGACGCCTGTCGGACTCGTGGACGGCGTCCTCACCGTCGAGTGCCTGGACCGCTTCAACCGAGACTGGGTCGAGGAGCAGTGGTCCCGGTGGCTGGGCGACAACGCGGACCGCTTCGGGCTCTGCGAGTTGCGCTTCACCGCGCCGGAGTTGGAGCAGGGGGTGGATCCATGACCTGCGCTACGAAGCTGGTCCTACTGGGCTGTGGCGCCTCCGGGCTGACGCTGGCGCACCTGCCGGAACTCCGCCGCTACGTGGCCCAGTTCGCGCAGATCCGCGGTGCCGTTCTCATGCACGGCGCTGGAGACCCGCGAAAGGCCGACGAGCCCGGAGCCTTCGGCGCCGACCGGCTGTGGGAGGTGGCGTGCCACCTCGAGTGGCCCGACTTCGCGCCTTCGCGCGTGGACAGGTTCCCCGCCGAGTGGAAGCGGCTGGGCCGCCGTGCCGGGCCCGTCCGCAACGAGACCATGGCCGCCGCGCTGCACGGCTACGTGCGCCAGGGCTGGACGGTGCGCTGGGTGGCCGCGCACACGGACCCGGGCCTGGGGAGTGGGACGAAGCACATGACGTCGCTGTGTCGCGCCGCCGGCTGGAAGGGGCGCGTGCTGCTGCTCGACAAGTACACCGGGGCGCTCCGCCCCGAGGAGGCGACGCCGTGAGGAATCCCTTCGCTGGTGGCGTTGTCGGCGACTACCCGGCCGTCGGACGGAAGGCCTACCGCTGCGCGGGATGCGGCCTCGTCAACCCCTGGGGGCCGACCTGGGGCCGGTGGACGAGCGTGCTCGATGACGAGACGGGCCTGCATGCCGACGAGAACGGTGGTGACGGCTGGCCCGTGTGGTGCTCTCCGGAATGCCGCGCTCGCGTCGACACGACGACGGGCCCCTACGAGGTGCGCGTGACCAGAAAGAAGAGGAGGCCGTCATGACGTGCCGCAAGCACCCGGACATGGAGCAGGCGCTGCGGCTCGCCCAGGCGCGCATCGCCGAGTTGGAGGAGTCGCGCCGCCAGACGGCCATCGCGCTCGACAGGTACGGGCGCCATGAGCGCGGGTGCCGCTTCTCGCGCTCCAACGGACGGCAGGCATGCACCTGCCTGCTGCACCAGCGCATTCGAGAGGGAGGGCTCAAGCCGTGACGTGCATCAAGTTCGACATCCCCATCAAGGCGCCGTCGCTCACCAACCAGCGCGAGCACTTCCGCGCGCGCCACGCCAGGACGGACGCGCAACGGCGCGCGACGCGGACGCGGTGGCCGGGCTGGGACGGCGGGCCGCTGGTGGTGTTCCGGCTCACGCGCGTGGCACCGCGCGCCCTGGACTCGGACAACCTGGCCGCCGCGCTGAAGTCCGTGCGCGACGAGCTCTGCGCGTGCCTGCGCATCGACGACGCCACGCCGCTGGTGCGCTGGGAGTACCGGCAGGAGCAGGGGCCGGAGTGCGTCCGCGTCGAGTTGCACTGGGGCGAGGCCCCGGGCGCGCTCCTCGGGCAGCTGCTGCACCGGCTCACCGCCCAGGGTGACGCGCTGCTGGCGGCTGAGCCGCGGGTGGTTGAGGCGCTGCCCGCCGGCCAGACCGACGCGAGCGGCCCGCCGGCTGTCGTCCGCGCCGAGCGGCGCCCGAAGTCACCGGCCGACGTCCGGGCGCTGGCCACGCCCGCCACCTACCCCAGCAGCAACAGCACGAGGAGGAAGTGATGAACGAGAAGGCGACGCTGAAGTGGAAGAAGTGGTTCGTGCCGATGATGTTCGTGCTGTTCGCGCTCGGTGGGCTTGCCCACCTCGGGCGGAGCTGCTCGCCGCAGCCGGTGTCGCCGACGGCCGCCGAAGAGGGGAGCGCCCCATGAGCACCGACGTCCTCTTCTTCGGCGCAAAGCGGGGAATGGGGCACTGCCTCTGGACGCCCGGTTTTGGCTTCGGCGAGCGCCTCGTTCCGGCGTTACTCCATCCACGCCACATCGACGCGAAGCTCGCGCCGAAGGACCCGCACCAGGTGGAGGGCCGCGCGCGCCTCCATCACGTCTATGGGTGGACGGTGCTGGCGTGGTGGGACCGGAGCTCCGACCGGCGGATGAACAGCAACAGCGCCATCCTGGTCCGTGGCACTCACGACTTCGCCGCGGTGGTGGCCGCCGCGCGCGAGCACTTCCCGGAGCTGGCGCCCAGGTTCGCGGCGCTCGTCGAGGTGCCGACGTGACGCTGCTGACGCGCCCCGAGGAGGTGCGGCGCCGGAGGTGGCGCCTCGCGCTGGTGGTGCTGCTCGGGGCCACGGGGGCCGGCCTGTGCTGGGTGGCCCTCGGGCCCGCCCCGTCGTGGCAGCGCCTGGGCACCATGGCCACGGGGCTCGCCGTCTTCGGCGCGGCCGTGGGGCTGCGCGTTGGACACCAGGAGAGGAGGTCATCGTGACGTGCGAAACGAGGATGTGCCCGCGGCCCGGGTGCGCCAACCCCAGGCCGAAGAAGAAGACGGGGCCGGGCTACGCCAAGTATTGCTCCCAGGCCTGCAACCAGGCTGTCAACCGGGCGAAGCAGCGCGCACTCCAGCAGAGCAGCAGCACCGCGCCCAAGGTGGGCCAGGACGAGGGCCCCGATGTGCCGCTGAACGGGTGGACCGAGGAGCTGGCCCAGGCGCGCATGGAGCGGCTCGTCGTCGAGGCGCTCCGCGAAGGTGTCCTCGTGGAGGCGCTGGCCGAGCGCTTCGCCGTGACGTCGCGCGTGGTCCGCGCCGTCGCCGCCCGTCACCAGGTGGCCGTCCCGTGCCAGTCCGCGCGCAACCCGCCGTTCGGCACGCCCGCGAGGTGACGCCATGTCCGACTGCGCGGAGAAGAGGTGCAGCGTCGAGGGGTGCGAGAGGCCGCATGACGCGCGTGGACTCTGCAACACCCACCGGAGGAGGCAAGCCCGCCGAGGGACTGCTGGCGGCACGGCCCTCAAGCGCACCACGAGGACGGTGAGGGACTGGCCGGAGGTGGGGGCTCGGGTCCATCCAGGACTCGTCGCCTTCCTGGACAGCCATGCGGCTCAGAGGCGGGTGGCCAGGAGTGACGTCGTCGGGGACGCGCTCGAGGAGTGGGCGAAGGCCCGCGGGTACGTGCCTCCACCTGTCCTGGACGTGGTGGCCGAGGCAGCCGAGGAACTCCGCGACGCGCGGCGCCGCAGCGAGGAGTCCGTCCGGGTGCTGCGAGAGATGCTGGCGGGCACCCCTGTCAGCGAGCAAACCGGCCACCGTATTTGACTCGTTTCAAAAACATCTAGCAGTGAGGGTGAGAATGGCGTGCCAGCGTGACAGCCTGCGGGGAGTCCTCGCCGACGAGGCGGACCTCCGTGCGCGCCAGAAGGCCGCCGACGCCGCGCGCGCCATGCACCTCCACAAGCTGGGGGAGAGCAACACCGTCATCGCCCGGCGCCTGGGCGTCTCCATCCCCACGGTGGTGAAGTACCTGCGCGGGCAGGGGAGCGACGGGTACAGCGTCAACGAGTCGGAGGGCATCCGCCTCCCGGCGCGTGCGCGTCCTGCCACCGTCGCCGCGAGGAAGCCGAAGTCGCCGCCGTGCCCCGCGCCCGTGCCGGTGCCACAGGGCCCGGTGGTGTGGACGCAGCTGGCGCTGCTCGAGGTGGCACCGTGCCCCCGGCCCCCGCGGGTGGCACCGAAGCCCGGGGAGTGCCGCACCGTGCGTCGTGCGTCGCCACGCCCCAGGCAGGTCCAGGAGTCCTTCGCCTTCCTGACGGAGGTGCCGGTGCGCCAGATGTCGACTGCCCAGGAGGGCCATGGGGCATGACGCCGTGTCCTTCCGAGCCCTGCACGGTGGACGGATGCACGCGCGAGGCTGCGCTACGCCGGAAGCTATGCCACGCCCATGCTAAGCGCGCGACGCGGGGCCAGCCCCTGTCCACCCCGCTGGCGGAGACGTACGCCAACCCCTGGGACAGGCTCACCGCCGCCGCTCTGGCGTACGCGGACGCGGGAGACGACGAGGAGGAGTTCGCGCGGGCGAAGGACCGGCTCCGGAAGGCCTCCATCTCCTACTCCCGCGGACTGCTGCTTCACCCAGAGCCGGCTCCGCGGGCACGGAAGGCGCCGACGGCAGGTCAGCTCGAGCTGTGGCCTGGAGGTGAAAGCTAGGGCTTGTGAGGTGGGCTCTCCACTGGGAGCATGCCCCGTCCACTTCTGACGGGGGGGGGGAACATGACCAGGTTGTTGGTGTTGCTGGTGGCCGCGCTGACGCTGCAGGGCTGCGACATGGAGACGAAGGTCGGAGACACCTGCAAGTCAGAGGGCGTGGGCTCTCGGACGTGCGGTGACGGGGACGTACTGCGGTGCGCACCTTCGTCGGCCGGCGGCTCCTGGGAGCTCCTCGAGGACTGCCCTCGGGGCTCCAAGTGCGATTTCGACTCCTACACCTGTGAATCCTCCTCGGCCGGGGGAGGAGGTGGTGGCGGAGGCACGTGCTGCAGGCGCTGCGGGAGCACCAGCAAGCCCTGTGGCGACTCCTGCATCCCGAACGGGAACACGTGCCGTCAGGGGCCGGGGTGCGCGTGCTGAAGGTGATTGTCTCTTCGCTATGTTCCAGTGGGGCTTTGGGGCGGGACTGGAGGCGTTGGCATCTCGAGGATAGGTGGCTTCCCGGCTGCGACGAGCTTTTTGTTGATTGCGTCAAGCATCTCGCGGTCGCGATTTGGGTTCACGTAGAAGACTTCGAACGCTTGGTCTAAGGCTCCGAAGAGCGCGTCGACCTCACCTGGCTCAACCTGCAGAATGTCGCCTCCCCCATCTGGAATTGGATGAGCGCTGTAGTTGCCGACCTGCCGCACGATGTGGAGCTTTGTTCGAAGCTGGTAGTCGATGGCTCCATTCTGAGCTGCCGCCTCGATCTCTGCTTCCAGAGCGGCTCGCTTGAACCCGTTGTCCCGCAGGGTGGATTGGAGACACCGGCGAAGAAGTGCGGCAGCGGCTCGCTGACTCACGTGCTCGACGGCGGCTGCTTCTGCGTACTCCGTACGGATGTGCGGAGGAACAATGATTGGGGGCGGCGCGCGAGGGCGTCGCAGTTGCGGATATGCCCTGGTCCAGTTACGGACGCAGGCCGGGTCGTCGTAGAATTGCTTCTCCCAATAGACGAGGTCGAGGATCGGCTCCTCGCAGCTTGGACAGAGCCCTGCGTGCACATCGAGCCCGTTCGAGGTGCCGTCCTCTTCAGTAACTCTCTTGAGGGGCAGGACCCAATGGCTCTCATTGATCTTGACGTGGATCGTAACGCCGCAGTGGGGGCACGGCCCCTGTGCATTTTGGTGAACGAAAGTATTCATCCTGTACCCTCGACGCGAAGCTGCTTCCGCCTTTCAAGGTTGGAAGCTGGCTTGCCACGTGTGACTGTTGATGGGACCGTCATCTGACACCATGAGTGTAGGGCCTGGGCTGCGGTAGGTGTAGGTGCAAGTTCCTTCTGCCCGGACGCGGTCCGCACACGCCCCGACACTTCGGCCAGTGGCACGCAAGAGCACCAGTCGGTTGACCCCGTCCGAGGAAACGCACGCCCCGGATGAAGAGTCGCGCGAGCTGACGCCGAAGCAGCGGGCCTTCGTCCGGGAGTTCCTGAAGGACTCCAACTCGACGCAGGCCGCCATCCGCGCGGGGTACTCCAAGGCCTCGGCGGAGTCGCAGGGCTCCCGCCTGTTGAGGAATGCCAAGGTCTTGGCAGCCGTGGAGGCCGGTCAGGCCGCGATCGAGGAGGCGGTCCAGGACGAAGTCGTCGTCGAGGTGGCGGAGGTGCTGCGCGAGCTGAAGCGGCTGGCCTTCTCTGACATCGGCCAGGGGGTGGGAGAGGGCGGGGCGGTGCTGCCTCTGAAGGACATGCCCGAGGACTTCCGCCGGGCCATCTCCAGCATCGAGGTGGAGGCGCTGTTCGCGGGGAAGGGCGAGGAGCGCGTCCAGGTCGGCACCGTGACAAAAGTGAAGCTCTGGCCGAAGGACAAGTCGCTGGAGCTGCTGGGCAAGTACCTGAAGCTCTTCACTGACAAGCTGGAGCTGACGGAGGTGAAGAAGAGCCACGAGGAAGCGCTGGGGGAGCTGGAGTGAGCGCGGCGCGGAAGGCGCGGAAGGAGCCCTCCCTCCGGACGCAGGTGGCTCGGCGCCGTCAGCCGCGCGAGCTGAGGGGACGTGGCGGGCGGCTGGTGGTGCAGGACGCGCAGGAGGAGCTGTCGCCGCGTGAGAAGGCCATCCGCCAGCGGCTGAAGGACGACTTCCCGCACTACGCGGAGAAGTGCCTGCGGATTCGCCCGAAGGAGGTGTCCGGGGCGGAGCTGCCGCGGCTGAAGCTGAACAAGGCCCAGCTGTACCTGCACGAGAGGCTGGAGGCGCAGCTCCGGAAGACGGGGAGG